>QZKN01000015.1 GCA_003598175.1 Candidatus Omnitrophota bacterium | reverse complement strand
GCAGACGGCGGAGGATTATCTGGGACAGGAAGTGACGCAGGCCGTCATCACGGTTCCGGCCTATTTCAATGACAGTCAACGTCAATCGACGAAAGACGCGGGACGGATTGCCGGACTGGAAGTGTTGCGCATCATCAACGAACCGACGGCGGCAGCCTTGGCGTATGGATTGGATAGGAAAAAAGAAGAAAAAATCGCGGTCTATGATTTCGGCGGCGGCACCTTCGACATTTCCATTCTCGAATTGGGCGAAGGAGTCTTCGAAGTGAAATCCACCAACGGCGATACGCATCTCGGCGGAGACGACATCGATCAGGTGCTGATCGATCATATCGCGGACGAGTTCAAAAAAGAAAACGGAATCGACATTCGCAAGGATCCCATGGCATTGCAGCGCTTGAAAGACGCCGCGGAAAAAGCGAAATGCGAATTGTCCAGCACGTTGGAAACCTCCGTCGACATCCCCTTCATCACGGCGGACGCGTCCGGCCCGAAACATTTGCAGATGAAACTGTCGCGATCCAAATTCGAACAATTGGTCCGCCCGTTGGTGGATCGAACCGTCGGACCGTGCAAAAAGGCGTTGAGCGACGCCGGATTGCAACCATCCGAAATCGATGAAGTCATTCTGGTCGGCGGTTCGACGCGAATCCCGCTGGTCCAGCAAACCGTCAAAACCTTGTTCGGGCGGGAGCCGCATAAAGGGGTGAATCCGGACGAAGTGGTGGCCGTCGGCGCGGCGATTCAAGCCGGCGTTCTGACCAAAGACGTGAAAGATGTTCTCTTGCTCGACGTGACGCCTCTTTCGTTGGGCATCGAAACGCTGGGCGACGTGTTCACGAAGTTGATCGAACGAAATACGACGATCCCGACGCACAAGAGCCAGATTTTTTCCACCGCCGCCGACAATCAACCGGCCGTTTCCATCCACGTGTTGCAGGGCGAGCGGGAAATCGCTTCGCACAACCGCACCATCGGGCGCTTCGATCTGGTCGGCATTCCTCCCGCGCCGCGCGGAATCCCGCAAATCGAAGTGGCGTTCGATATCGACGCGAACGGTATCCTTCACGTCTCCGCCAAAGATCTGGGCACCGGCAAGCAACAAAAAATCCGCATCGAATCGTCCAGCGGATTGTCCGAAGCGGAGATTGAAAAGATGGTGAAAGACGCCGAATTGCACGCGGAAGAAGACAAGAAAAAGCGGGAGGAGGCGCAAACGAAAAACGAGGCCGACGCCCTGGTGTATGCGACCGAGAAATCACTCGGCGAATATGGCGACAAAATCTCGGCGGAAGATAAAAGTGCGGTCGAGAATGCTGTCCAGGAACTCAAAACGGCGTTGGAAAGCAACGACGTTGAGGGGATTCGCAAGAAGAAAGACGCGTTGGAAAAAGTCAGTCAAAAACTCGGACAGGCCATTTATGAAGAAGTGGCCAAACAGCAGGCGGCGCAACAGGCGGCCGCGGGAAACGCCAACGCCGGCGACGCCTCGGCCAAATCGACCAAGACCGATTCTCCCTCGGCGGAACCAACCGCGAAATCCACCGCCAATGACGACGTCGTGGATGCGGAATATACGGTGGAAAAATAATGGAGAACCACGAATCCGCGAATTCGGACAGATTGGATTTCCCGGTAACTTTCGTGCAGTGAATCTTCCGTCAAAACGGAAGGAGATGCATGAGGGGAACGACAGAGGAGGATTGGAGTCTAATGCCTACATATGAATATGTCTGTAATCATTGTGGATTTGAATTTGAACGCTTTCAATCCATGAAAGAAGAGCCGATAAGGGATTGCCCCGAATGTAAGCAGTCGAACAGCGTTCAACGCCTGATCGGCTGCGGCGCGGGGATCATCTTCAAAGGCTCCGGTTTTTATGAAACCGATTATAAGAAAAAATCGTCGTCTTCATCATCCACCGCGGAAAAGAGAATGTCCGAAGCCAAAAGCGAATGCAAGACCGACATTACCGCAAAAAAAGATACGGGCGGCGCAAATGGAAAAGTCAAGACTGCGGATTCCGCTTGATTCGATCTTGTCATGATCCCTGCCAATGGAATTTTGACGTGGAACGAGTTTTACACTATCGTTAAAAAGGGATTCCTGATCGCCTGGATCATCCTGTTCGCATTGATCGGGCGCATGGTTTATCTCTCGCATCGGTATTTGTGCGAGGCCGTCGATGCGGAAAGAAATGGGCGTTACGAAATGGCGCTGCACGCGTACAATCGATCCCTTCGCAATTATTTACCGATGAATCCGTATCACTCACGGGCAATGGGAGGAGCGATGGGAGTTATCCGGATGTACCAGGGGGAAGAAAAATTCGTGGAGGAAGAGCGCGCCTTGCACGATCTGCGCGCCACTCTTCTTTCCATTCGCTCCTTTTTCCAACCGTACCATACGACTCTTCGCGAAATCGATGCGCGATTGCTGCGATTGACGGAGAAGAACGATGCCGCGAAAAACTGATGGGCAGTTTCTGCCGGGATTCTTTTTTCTATTTTTAATAGGAATGACAACGGTTTCCGCGCAGCCGGATACGCCGGACGCGTCGGAATCCGCCAAATTGCAAAATCTGGAGATTACAGTATCCACCGAAGGTCCGTTGCCGGCCGTCGTTCGCGCCGGCGCGCCGTTCGCATGGAAAATCGTGGTTCGCTGGTATGGCGATTTGGAAGCCCTGGTTCCCCGCGTGCAGAAACAGCCGACGTTCGAAGGCGCAAAACTGCTCGCCTCGTCCACCACCTTGAAAACCGGATCCGATCCTGATCGCCGCTACGCCGAAACCATTTTCACCTATCGCCTGCTTGCGGAAACCCAGGGGGAATTGACGATCGGCGCCGCCGCCATTGGGTATCGCGCGGAAGCGAATCGGGAAGCGGACGAAACCTTTTTGACCACGAACCGCGTTGTCGTGGAAGTCCTGCCGGCGCCGTTTTCCCTTACGAAATTCATGGCGAAACTGTGGGATAACCGATTCCTGCGAATCTCGTTTGTTCTTCTTATTATCCTAACCGTGTTTGGCGTTACTCTCTTCCGAATCATTCGTTCTCGAAAAATGACTTCGTTGCCGCCGGTCGCGGATGAGAAAAAACCTTCTCAGGCGGCTTTCGAATCCGCTCACCGCGCGCGCATCGAAGGCGATATTCGAGGATATGTTCGCCTGTTGGAGCAGGCGGTTCGATTGTCGTTGGAAGAGTTGTTTCCGCAGGAGCAGTCGAAGAATCCGGCGGCGTTCCGCCATCGCATCCAGGCCGATTTGCATCCGGTGTTCGATCGTTTTTTCACGTTTTGTGAAGAAACGAAATTTGCGCCGATCCATCCGTCTCCGGATGTGTTGGATCAGGTTTGGAACGACGCCAAACGATTAACCGGCGTACTATAGTAAAAAAGAAATCCGACAGAGGATATTTTATTGTTCAGTAAATAAGAATAAAATTGCAGCGAAGGAGGATCGAGTTCGTGGTTGAATCCATCGCCACATCCAATCAGGATATTCGCGTTCTGGCCGAGCGCATTCGCGAAGAAAGCGCGTTCATTCCAACCCTGTTGGAACAGATCGAGAAGGTCATCGTCGGTCAGAACTATATGGTGGAGCGGTTGTTGATCGGTTTGCTGTGCGGAGGCCACGTTCTTCTCGAAGGCGTGCCCGGCCTGGCGAAAACGTTGACGATTTCCACGCTGTCGAAAGCGATTCGGGCTACGTTTCAACGCATTCAGTTTACGCCCGATCTGTTGCCGGCCGATTTGATCGGCACGATGATTTACAATCAGCAGACCGGAGAGTTTCTTCCCAAAAAAGGGCCGATCTTCGCGCAAATCATTCTGGCGGACGAAATCAACCGCGCCCCGGCCAAAGTGCAGAGCGCATTGCTGGAAGCCATGCAGGAACGGCAAGTGACCATCGGCGACAAGACCTACCCCCTGACGGCGCCGTTTTTGGTTCTGGCTACGCAAAATCCCATTGAACAGGAAGGAACCTACCCGCTGCCCGAAGCGCAGGTCGACCGGTTCATGCTGAAACTCAAAGTGACGTATCCCAGCAAGGCGGAAGAACGAATCATTCTTGATCGCATGACCGGAGAAACGGTATGTGAACCGGAAACGGTGCTCGATCCGGCAAAAATCCTGCAGGTGCAGCAGATCGTTCGCCAGGTTTATGTAGACGCCAAAGTGCGGGATTATATCGTCGATATCGTATTCGCCACGCGCGAACCGAAAGTCTACGGACTGAATATCGGCGATTACATCGAATACGGCGCGTCGCCGCGCGCGACCATTTATCTCACCGTCGCGGCCAAGGCGCATGCCTTCCTTCGCGGCCGCGGGTACGTGACGCCGGAAGACGTCAAATCCATCGGCATGGACGTGCTGCGGCATCGCGTCATTCTCAGTTACGAGGCGGAAGCGGAGGAAATGACGCCCGAGGCAGTGATTCAGAACGTTTTTGATCACGTCGAAGTGCCTTGAGAAAGTGAGCGGCGATCCGATATGAACGATCCCTTTCCAGTTTCCGTCATTGTTCGAACGTATAACCGGCGCGAACGCCTGCGCGAGTGTTTGCAATGCCTGCGGCGGCAGACCTATCGCGCGCTGGAAATCGTGGTGGTCAACGACGCCGGCGTCGACGTGACGGACGTGATCCACGATGAACTGGAAGGGATATCGTTTCAATCGATTCGCAATCGCGAAAATTTGGGACGAACGGCAGGTTTGAATATCGGCGTGGAAGCAGCGACGAGCGAGTACGTCTGCTTCGTCGATGACGACGACGGAGTCTATCCCGATCACGTGGCGACGCTGGCGGCCGCGGCCGGAGCGGAGCGGCTGCCGGTGGTGTACTCCGACGTGATCAATGTGACGTTCGTCAAGGATGAAGCCACCGGCAATTGGCAGCGGGTGAAGGAACAGTTGATCTATTCGTTCGATTTCGAAAAAGATAATTTTTTGCTGGCGAATTACATTCCCATCACCTGTTTGCTGATTCGCAAGAATTGTTTTCGCGAAGTCGGGCCGTTTGACGAATCGCTCTTGATTTATGAGGATTGGGAATTCCTGATTCGCCTGTCGCGAAAATTCCCGTTTCGTCACGTTCGGAAAATAACCGGCGAATATCGCCGTCGAGACGACAATTCGAACATCCTCGAACAGAGCGCGTATCCGTTCAACGAACGGGTGGTGAAACGCCGCTACGGCGATGATCGCAATGCCGCGTTCGATCCGATCTTCAAACGCACGTTTCAACAGCAGCGGGAAATCCGCGAATTGTCCGCCCGCTTCGATCAGGTGTTACGCCAGGCCAATCAGCTGCAGGCGCAATTGGCCGAAGCGCACAAAAGCATCAATCGGCTGCAGCAGGAAAACATGCAGCTGCGCTCGGAGAGAACGAGATGATTCCACGCGAATTGATTCGCCACATCCGCCGCATTGAAATTCGCACCAACCGCATGGTCAACGATGTCATGGCCGGCGAATACCATTCGGTGTTCAAAGGGCGGGGAGTGGAATTCGAGGAAGTGCGGGAATACCAGCACGGCGACGATATCCGCACCATCGACTGGAACGTGACGGCGCGTATGGGAGAGCCGTTCGTCAAGCGCTACCGCGAGGAACGCGAGTTGACGGTCATGCTGGTCGTCGACGCCTCCTCGTCCAGCCTGTTCGGCACGGCGGAAAAGATGAAAGGAGAATTGGCGGTGGAATTGTCGGCCCTGCTGGCGTTTTCCGCCATCAAGAACAACGACCGCGTGGGATTGATTCTGTTTACCGACCGCGTGGAGAAATTCATCCCGCCCAAAAAAGGGAAAAAACACGTGCTCCGTTTGATCCGGGAATTGCTGATGTTCGAACCGACCGGCGGCTCCACGGACATCCGCGCGGCGTTGGAATTTATGGGAACGATTCTCAATCGAAAGAGCGTCGTATTTCTCATTTCGGATTTCATGAGCAGCGACTACGACCAGGCGCTACGCATCGCCAATAAAAAACACGATCTGGTTACGATCAGCATCACCGATCCACGGGAAGTGGAAATGCCGCCCATCGGTTTTCTTGAATTGGAAGATGCGGAAACCGGCGAGATCATTATTCTGGATACATACAACGAGGGATTTCGCGCGAAATTCTCGGAAAACGCCGATCGCGAAACGGCGCGCCTGAAGGCGGACTTCAAGCGGATGAAAATCGATCACGTTCCGATCCGCACCGATCAATCCTACATCGATCCGTTGATTCGTTTTTTCCAGCAACGGGCGCAACGATATTGAATGGTGGAGTACAGCAATGAAAGATATAGTGGTTTCGACGTTGACGATCGTTCTTCTCGTGTTTGTTTTGAGTTTGCAGTTGCTTTCCGGCGGCGGAGAATCTCCCGCCCCGATTCCTGCCGAACAAGTGCGGACATTAGCGGCGGCGCTCGACAGTCAGGGATTGCATAAACAGGCGGTGGCGGAATTTCGCCGTTATCTGGATATCGCCCGGATCCCTCCGCAACAACGGGCGAATATTCTCTACCACATTGGGACCACGTATTTGGATCAACTCGAAGATTACGAAAACGCCTTGGCCGCCTTTATCGAACTCAGCCATCTGTATCCCACCAGCCCGGTCACACGGGACGCGGAAAAGCGGATGATCAAATGTTACGAAGGCATGCGCCGCGGATTCGACGCGCAAAAGAAATTGCGCCAACTGACCGACCTTGAACCGGATGCGGAGCCGCAAGGCGAGGGCCCGGTGGTGGCGCAGATCGGCGATCGCAAAATCACGCTCGATCAAATCGAACGCGATCTCGAACAAAAAGGCGAGTATTATCAAAAAAACTTTGCCACGCCCGAGAAAAAGTTGGAGTATTTGAAGACGATGATCTTTACCGATCTGCTGGCTGACGCCGCGCGGCGCAAGGAATACAACCGGGACGCCGAAATTCGGAGACAAGTGCGGAATTTCGAAAAGGAAATCCTGGCCGCGAAAGTATACAATGAGGAAGTGCGTCAGAAAATCGAGACGAAGCCGGACGATCTGGAATTATACTATAAAGCCCATCAATCCGAGTTCGTCGAATCCAAAACCGTCACGGTCGCCCACATTCAGGTCGATTCGCAGGAACGCGCCGCCGAAGTGAAGAAAGCCCTCGACGAGGGAATGGCGTTCGACGAGGCGGCGGCGCAATATTCGATGGATGCCCGCACGAAAAACAACGGCGGCATGCTGGGGGCCGTACAAGGCGGCCGCAACTTCATTCCCGGCGTCGGGCAATCGCCGGACCTGGCCGCGAAACTGCTCGCCCTGGAAAAAGACGCGATCAGCGAACCGCTTCAGAGTCCCAATGGATATCATCTGTTTCGCGCGCTTGAAATCAAACCCGAAAAACAACTCTCGTTACAGGAAGCCAGACCCCGCGTGGAAGCCCTGGTGAATCAGATGAAGGAACAAGCGCTGCAAAAGGAATTATTGGAGCGCATGATGCAGGCGGAAAAAGTGAACATCTTCGATGACGTATTGAAACGAGAACTGCCATCGACGACGCAGCCATCCTCGCCGGCCGGAGATTTGTAAAAACACGGTTGGCGCGGCGCGTGGGCGTGAAACGCATTTCATGTTTAGTAATAGATAATTATGTTGATCAATACAAAACTACTAATTTTTTCTTTATTTTTGATTTGGGCTGCGAACGCTGTGATTCCGGACGCCACGGACACGATTCCGGCCGCATTGCATCCGGAAATCGAAACCGGCGTCGATCGCAATGAAATCCTCATCGGCGACGTGTTCAACCTGTCCATCGTCGTCACGCACGATCCCTCCGTCCAAATTGTGGAACGGGGGCAGGATTTCGATCTCGGCCAATTCGAAATCAAAACCATCACGCCGGGCAATGAAGAGCGGCTTCCCAACGGCAAAATTCGGAAAGAAATCGTTTATAAACTGTCCACCTATTTTACCGGCGAATTCATCGTCCCCCCATTCGATCTGACGTTCCAAACGGAAGACGGAAAAACCGGAACCTTCCGCACGTCGCCCATTCACATTACGGTGCGCAGTTTGACGCCGGAAGAATCGGAAAATCTGGATATTCGCGACATCAAGCCGCAGGAATTATTGGCAGGCGAAAGTCGCCTGCCCTACGTTCTCGCCGCCGCGGCCCTCTTGCTGATTGGTTTGGTAACAGCTTATTGGCTGTGGCGTCGCTATAGGAAAAAACAAACCGTCGCGCCGGCGCAGCCTCCGTTGCCGCCGCACGAACGGGCGTATCGTGAATTGGCCGACTTGCGGAATCGAACCGATTTGATCGCCGAAAGAAAATTCAAGGAATTTGCGATCCGAGTGAGCGATATCGTGCGCATCTATGTGCAGGGACGATGGGGAATCCTTGCCATCGATTATACGACGGAAGAAATTCTCGACGAAATCGACGGTCTGGTTTTGGACGGGGCCGTGTTCAAAACGTTCGAAACGTTTTTCAGCGATTGCGATCTGATGAAATTTGCCAAACACGAACCTGCGCGGGATGAGGCGACGCAATTGATCGACGCCGCCGAGCGCATCGTGGATGCAACCAAAGACGAAGCGATGCTGACTCCGATGATGATCGAAGGCGCGGAGATCCCCGCCTCGCGCGAGTGTACAACCGTGGAGCAAGGTGAAGATTGATGCGGTTTGCTTATCAAGGCTATTTATTGTTATTGCTGTTGACGCCGTTTTTGTGGTGGCGCTATGTGTACCGCAAAGGAGCGGCGCCCATTTTGTATTCGGATATTCGCCGGATCAAACAGACGTTGGGCATGGCCGGCGGGCATTCGTCGCTGACGCATTTCGTTCGCCACGTGTTGTTCGGCGTGCGCTTGCTCGTGCTGACGCTCTTCATTTTGGCGCTGGCTCGCCCCCAGGCGGAACTGCTCACCAGCGACATTTATACCGAAGGCGTGGATATCATGCTGACGGTCGACGTGTCCGGCAGCATGAACTTCATCGATCTGGACGTGCAAAACATGCGGACGCGGCTGGAAGTGACGAAAGAGGCGGTGAAAACCTTCGTCGACGGGCGTCGCTATGACCGCATCGGCATGATCGTATTCGCTTCCGACGCGTTCCTGCAATGCCCGTTGACGGTGGATTATGGCATCGTGAAAAACTTTCTGGACGACGTGCGCATCGGGATGATTCCGGAAAACAGCACGGCGGTCGGCAACGCCGTCGCGTCGGCGCTCAATCGCCTGCGCCACGCGGAAGCGAAGAGCAAGGTCATCGTGCTCCTGACTGACGGCGCCAACAACGCCGGCCAGATCGATCCCCTGACCGCCGCCGAAATGGCCAAGGCGCTGAACGTGAAACTGTATACCATCGGCGTCGGCGGCAAAGGCGTCCCGCTCGTCCTGCGAGAAGATATTTTCGGCCGGCATCCGGTACCCTATCCCGACGCGGAGCGGGTGGATGAAGCGACCTTGACCAAAATGGCCGAGATGACGTATGGAAAATATTTCCGCGCAACCGATCGGGACGGATTGAACAATATCTTCCGCGAAATCGATCAAATGGAAAAATCGAAAATCATTTCGGAAGGTCTTCGCCGCTTTCGAGAATTGTTTCACTATTTTTTGATTCCGGCGCTGATCCTGTTGTTGATGGAAGTGGTGCTGACACAAACACGGTTTCGGAAATTGCCATGAAATTTGCATCCCATGAAATTTTAAATGCCTTGTGGATTCTGCTTCCGCTGTTCTTCTTTCTTCGATGGGCGTGGAAACAGCGGATTCATGCCCTGAACCGTTTCGGCAATCTCGAACTGGTCGAACGGTTGATGGAAGGAATCAGCCGCAAGAAACAACGAGCGAAACTTTGGTTGATTTTTTATGTGTTCGCGTTTTCGCTGCTGGCGCTTGCACGGCCGTTGTGGGGACAGAAAGAGCAGTTGTTGATCTCGCGTGGTCATGATATCATCGTTGCGCTCGACGTCTCCCGCAGCATGTTGGCGGAGGACATCAAACCCAACCGCCTGGCGCGGGCCAAACACGAAATCGCCTCCCTGATCGATCGGTTGCAGGGAAATCGCATCGGTTTGGTCATTTTTGCAGGGGAAGCCTTCGTGCAGTGTCCGCTGACGCTCGATTACGCCGCCGCGAAAATCCTGCTGAACGAAATCGAAATCGGATCCGTGCCGGTCCCGGGCACCGCGATCTCGAAAGCGATCGAAAAATCGTTGGAATCGTTCCCGCCGGGCGACCGGGAATCGCGGGTCCTGATTCTCATCACGGACGGGGAAGATACGGTCGGGGATCCGAAAAAGAGCGCCGAACAGGCCGAAACGGAAGGCGTGCTGATCTACGCGATCGGGATTGGCGATCCGTTGGGTGTTCCGATCCCCATTCGCGACAGCGCCGGCAATTTGCAGGAATACGTCAAAGATAAATCCGGTAATGTGGTCACCAGCAAACTGGACGAAGACACGCTGCGGACGGTTTGCCTCACCACCGGCGGCGCGTATTATCCCGTACGCGCGGATAGTTTCGAATTGCAGTCGATTTATGAGCATATGGAAGAACGCCGGCAGCAACGGCTCATGCAGGAACGGTTTGTTTCGCAGGAAGAACGATTTCAGTATTTTCTGCTGCCTGCGTTGATTTGTTTACTGGTCGAAATGCTGTTGTCAGATCGGAAACGAGCGCCCAAACGAACCGTGGGCGGATTTCAACGCAACGAACAAAAAGTTTTTTGAAACCGAAAACAGGTGAGGTAAAAGGAAACATGCCGGCTCACACTCCAAATAGAAAAGCGCTTGCGCTGATCCTGATGATTGCTTCGACAAGCATTGCATGGATCAATCCCTTGCGGGAGCGGGTGGAAAATGCCAATCAGCGCTATTATCAAGGCGAGTACGAACAAGCGATCCAAAACTATATCGACATCGCCGCCACGTATGCTCCGAATTCGAAAGAATTGCATTTCAACATCGGCAATGCGTGGTTTCGACAGGAAAACTACGACAAAGCCATTGAGGAATATCAACAGGTCATCGGCTCTCCGGACGAAAAAATGGACGCCAAAGCGTACTATTGCATCGGCAACGCCCAGTTTCGCAAGGAAGATTACGTCAAAGCGATCGAAGCCTATGTGCAATCCTTGAAACTGAATCCCGACGACGAAGATGCAAAATATAACCTGGAATTGGCGCGGCGAAAATTGAAAGAGCAGATCGATAAAAACAAAGATCAACAACAGGATCAACAGCAGCAACAGGATCAGCAACAGCAGGAGCAGCAAAACCAGGAGCAACAACAGAACGAGCAGAATCAACAGCAGCCGGAACCGGAAGAACAACAAAATCAGCCGCAACCACAGGAAAATCAGGAAGAGACCGAGCAGGAACAACCACAGGCGCAGCAACAACAACCGCCCAAAGAAGAAATGACGGAGGAACAAGCCATGCAACTGCTGCAAAGCCTCGAAGCGGATGAAAAACAAAAACGCGAGGATTTCAAACGCCAAAAAGCGCAGGCCCGAGTCAAAGTGGATAAAGACTGGTAAAATAGTTACCTTATGGAACAGGCGCAAACGGCAGGAACATAAATCGGAAGTATGGCGAGACGAAAGCATCCCGGCTCGAATCGATAGCGCGGCGGCGAATCATGAAAACGCAATGCATTGCCGGTTGGCAAGACAAACGGGGAATCATGAGAGTGCAACGAGACAGACGAATCTCAAAACAGGCAAGCCGAATGCGGTGGATTCATTTATTCGCCATCCTGCTTGCAATCGGCCATCTCACCCATCGTTCGCACGCCGAAATCACGCTGGAAGCTTCCATACAAAATAATGTATTGCGCGTGGGAGAACGCACCCACTTGGTCCTCACCGTCACCACCGACCAGAACGATGATCTGACGCAACCCCAAATCCCGGAAATCGAGGGATTGCAAATCGTATATTATGGGCAAAGCCAACAGCAAAAAATGTTTTTCGACGGCCGCAGCATGCAACAGACGCGCAGCCTTGAATTGCAGTATATCGTGACCGCGTTGGCGGAAGGAACCTGGACTGTCGATTCGATTCAGGTTCCCAGTAGGGCCGGCATGGTGAAAGCCCCTCCGTTCACGATAACGGTGCTGGCGGCAAACGCGCCCCAACCCACCCCGCAGCCGGGCGAAGTGCCTTCCCCCAAATCCGACACGTACGGCGTCGTGTTTGTTCTGCAACCCGATAAGAATGAGGCCTACGTCGGCGAAGAGATTCACATGCTTTGTAAAGCCTACATCCCCGCGAATCGCGGCATTCAGCCCCAGAAACTCGACGATCGCAGCGGCCAGTTTCAAGGATTCTGGACGGAAATCTTTGATATGACCGATACCAAATACCAACGGCAAGTGTACCTGAATACGAGCAACGGCCGCCTTCTCTATTACGAAATTCCTCTGAAAAAATATATGCTGTATCCGTTGAAAGCAGGTACGCAAACCATCGAACCCTTGACGTTGGTCTGCCAGATTCCGATTCGTTCCCAGTCATCGGGATTTGGGATGCTGCTGGGACGAATGACCTCGTTTTCGGTTTTGACAGAACCGGTAACCATCAAAGTCAATCCTTTACCGGAAGAAAACCGGCCCGACAGTTTCAAAGGCGCGGTGGGATCGTCGTACAAATTGCACAGTCACGTAGATTCGACGGAAATCAAAGAGGGCAATACCGTTTCGTTGACCGTGACGTTGGAAGGATTTGGAAACCTGCGGAACATCGCCGCCCCCATTCTGCCGGATTTGTCAAAATTCGAACAATACGAACCCACCAAAAAAGACAACATTCATACTTCGGAAAACGGCGTGAGCGGCCGCATCGAATATACGTATCCCTTGATTCCTCACGATGTGAATTCCAAAGAGATCGGACCGGTCCGATTCGCCTATTTCGATCCCAACCAAAAACAATACGTAACCCTGCAAACGGAGCCAATCCAATTGACGATTCTGCCAATGGGATTGAACGGCATGCGGGGAGGCGGCGCGATGGGCGGCAATCGCCGCATGATCCGGCGGGTAGGGGAGGATTTTCGATTCAACGTCGTATCGCCGCTGGCTCTTTCTTCCGTTTTTTTGCCGATCTATAAAAAACCGAAATTCCGGTTTCTCTTTCTGGCGCCGATGGCATTCTTGATCTCGGCGTTTCTGTGGAAAAAACGTTTGGATTATTACGCCGACAATCCCGACCGGCTGAAACGCAAACGCGCGCCGCGCCAGGCCGGAAAACTGCTGGCGCAGGCGCGGAACGCCTTGCGGCAGGGGAATACGGAACGGCTGTATGCGGCTCTTGCCAAGGCCATTACGGATTACATCGACAACCGCTGGAACGTGGCCAGCCAGGGATTTACCGCGGATGAATTGCGGCGGCTGCTGCTTGAAAAAGGGATTTCACCGGACTGCGCGCACCTCGTCGTTCAGTCGCTCGATGAGTTCGACGGCGCTCGTTTTTCCGGAGAAGAACGCACGCGCGAATTACAACAGCGCGATTTTTCGAAAGCGGAACAGATGCTGGCCGCTTTGATGAAACAAAAAACGGTCTCGTAAAAAAGGATTTCAATTTTCAATGGTTTATTCATCCCGTTTGATCGTTGCCGCCTTGCTGTTGACGATTGTCGTTTTCCAAACCGGCAGTGCGAATACACAGAGTCCGCCCGCCATTCCCGACGGCTACGGCAGCACGCTCGGGCGGGACGAAATCTTCCATTTGGCCAATGAATATTATAGAAACGGAAATCTCGACAAGGCGCTGAACGGCTATCTGTATCTCGTCGAGTTGGGCGTTTCCAACGGCTATTTGTTTTATAACCTCGCCAATACGTATTTTCGCAACGGATTTTTGGGCGAAGCGATCGTATGGTATGAGCGCGCAAGTCGGTATTGTCCGCGGGATCGCGACTTGCAATTAAATTTTGAATATGCAAAAAGCAATTTGCTTGATGAGGAATTTCGCGCGCCGGCATACGGAGGCACGGTGGGTTTCCTGCAGCGTCTGCACCGCCTGCTGAATGTGCGGGAAAGCGTCATCGGTTTGTTGATCCTGACATGGCTTTTTTTTGCCGTTCTCATCGCCCTCTTGTTGATTCGATCCGACCGGTGGAAATCGTGGCTTCGACTCCCTTGCTGGCTGCTGGGAATCGCATTTGTGCTTTGTCTGTTCTCGACCGGATGGAAAATCTATCACTATGAATTTGTGGTCGAAGCCATCGTGGTGGAATCCGCCGTGGAAGTGAAAACCGGACCGAATGACTCGCTGTCCACTTCCTTTTCCATTCACGAAGGAACAAAAGTACGTGTGGTGCAGGAACAGGGAGATTGGAGGCGAATCGTTCTCCCCGGAGAATCATCGTTCAACGGCTGGGTGCTCGAGAAAGCCATTCGCATAATTTAATGTGGGAATTTCATTCCGATTGCATTTTCAACGATAGGAACTATATTTTTATGCGGCATTCATCACGTGGATTGCGGCGAGAAATCGGTTTGTACGTATTTTCTGCGTTTTTGCCGGATGGAATTAATAAAATTGTGCTATCAACATTATAATCAAATAAAGGAGTAAGAAACATGGCAGCAAAAGATCTAGTCTTTGAGGAAGAAGCGCGTTCGGCTTTGCTCACGGGAATCGGGAAACTAGCGATGGCCGTCAAAGTCACTCTCGGGCCGCGCGGACGCAACGTCGTCATCGATAAAAAAATGAAATCGCCAACCGTCACGAAAGATGGAGTCACGGTTGCGAAAGAAATCGAGTTGGAAGATCCCATGGAGAATATCGGCGCTCGTCTCGTCCGCGAAGTGGCTTCCAAAACCAGCGACATCGCCGGCGACGGCACAACGACCGCGACGGTCCTGGCCGAAGCCATTTACCGCAGCGGTGTACGCATGGTAACCGCCGGCCATCATCCCATGGCCATTAAACGCGGCATCGATAAAGCGGTGGACGCCGCCGTCGATAAAATTTCGTCCCTCGCCAAACGCATCAAGGAAAAAGAAGAAGTCACTCATGTCGCCGCCATTTCCGCTAACAACGATGCCGCCATCGGCGAATTGATCGCCGATGCCATGGAGCAGGTCGGACAGGACGGCGTCATCACGGTCGAGGAAGGAAAAGGATTCGAGATGGAAGTCGACATGGTCGAAGGAATGCAATTCGACCGCGGCTATCTCTCCCCCTATTTCATCACCGATCCGGAACGCGGGGAATGCGTGCTGGAAAATCCCCATATCCTGCTGTACGAGAAAAAATTATCCTCCATGCAGGATTTATTGCCGCTATTGGAAAAGGTCGCGCGCAGCGGCCGTCCGCTGTTGATCATCGCGGAGGATGTCGAAGGGGAAGCGCTGGCGACGCTCGTCGTCAATCGCGTTCGCGGAATCTTTCAATGCGCCGCCATCAAAGCGCCGGGATTCGGCGATCGCCGCAAAGCCATGCTGATCGATATCGGCATTATGACCGGCGGCCAGGTGGTGATGGAAGAATTGGGCGTCACGCTGGAAGGAATCGGCCTGGACGATCTCGGCCAGGCGGAAAAGGTCGTCATCGACAAGGATCACGCCACGATCATCGAAGGCGGCGGCACGAAGTCGGATATCAAAAACCGCGTGGATCAACTGCGCACCATGATCATCGAAACCACATCCGATTATGACCGCGAAAAATATCAGGAACGTCTGGCGAAAATGTCCGGCGGCGTGGCGATCATCCGCGTGGGGGCGGCCACGGAAGCGGAAATGAAGGAGAAAAAGGCTCGCGTGGAAGACGCCCTTCATGCCACCCGCGCCGCGATCGAAGAAGGCATCGTCCCCGGCGGCGGCGTGGCCCTCATCCGCGCGATCAAGGCGGTCGAAAAACTGGACCTGCCGGCCGATGAGAAAATCGGCGCCGAAATCATCGCGGAAGCCATGCTCGAACCGGCGAAACAAATCGTGGACAATGCCGGACTGGAAGGGGCCGTCATCGTCAAACAGATTCTCAAGGAAAAAGCAAATGTGGGTTTCAACGCCCTGACCGGCGTGATGGAGGATCTCGTCAAGGCCGGCGTCATCGATCCCGTAAAAGTGGTTCGCACCGCGCTGCAAAACGCGGCCAGCATCGCCGGACTCTTATTGACCACCGATGCGTGCATCGTGGAAACGCCCAAGGACAAAAACGAGGCGTAAATCGCATTGCCGCGATCCTCATCGCCGCGAAAACGCCCGATCCCGTGCAGGCAGATACAAGTGATCATGCCGGAAAACAAAGTGGTATCACATTCGAACGACAGCCCGTGGACTTCCGCGGGCTGTTTGATTTCTCGCCGACCGTTTTGGGTTTGCTGCGGTTTGTTTCTTTTTTTCTGGATTTACCGTTCTCAGTATTATTCCGGCGACGGCGATCAATTGTCGCGCATGGTTGAGGCCGGTATTTGGATGGTCCAGACCGAACTGGCTTCTCACGCCATCTTTCAGATCGTCTATCAATTGCTCAGCCCGTACGGTTGGGACGGATTGAAAGTCATCAATCTGGTTTCCTGTCTGGCCGGCGCCTTGTCCATTTGGGTGTTGTTGAAATTCAACCGCGACTTCATTCCCGCTGACCCGCTCTGGGCGTTGGGTTTGTTCGCCTCGTCGGGATTGGCGCTGTTTTGCAACGGTCATACGGAATATTACACCCTTTTTCTCATCACGCTTTTTTATTACGGGTACGCCGGCGTCGGCTATCTGCGCGGCCGATTCTCCATGCTGCACGTCTCGCTGGCGTTTTCCGCCGGCGTTTGGATGCACCTCGGCATCTTGTTCGCCTTGCCTTCGCTGTTCCTTTTATTATGGTTAAAACGGTCGTGGAGCGATGCGTCTCCTCTCCTGACCGGTCTATCGTTTGTCGTTCTTGCCTATGTGATCAAGACGTTCCATACCCTGCTCGGATTTCACGTGCAAGGCCTCTCCCCATCGGACAATTTCATCCCTCTTTTCTCCGATCCCGGCGGGGGACGGTTTTACACGATGTTCACGTGGGGGCATCTGGCCGATATGGTATACGCCTGGACCATGCGCTCGTGGATCTTCTGGCCCGCGATTGTGTGGGCCGCAGGCAGGGAAGGTTGGCGTAGCCTGTTGCAACCCGAACGGTTGTTTCTATTGGCCTATACGCTCTGCTTTACCCTATTCACACTCACCTGGCATCCCAATCTGGGAATTCATCAGGACTGGGATTTGTTCGCCATCGAGGCGGCGCCCTGCCTGCTCTTGCTGCTGACGTACCTTCCGTCATTTCTAGACGACCGTTTTCGGCGATATGCGTTGGCGATTCCGATTCTGGCGTCCATGCTGATCATGTTTTCATCGATTCGGCAGGAAGCGCACTTTGAACGGCGCGGATATGGTTCGGTTGCCTTTGAATTTACTCAAGCAATCAACTGCAATGTCACGTTCAACGGTCATAAAAAAGAGGAATCCCCCCTTTTCGACCGGAAAGATTTGATCGATTTCCCTGCGTTGGTCGTGCAACTGCAAAATCGGCAGGATCCCGTATCCGAATTTCTCCGCACCCGGCTGTCGGCGAAAACCAACCGCATGGTGGACGAAGAAGGGGAAAAAGACCCTGTATCCGATTCCCTGCAAAAATCATTGATTCGGGACCTGAATCGCATCCTTGCCGGCCCCGCCATTTATGATGCGCAACGGTTTGACCGGATCGCCATTCCGCCGGATATCCGCAAAATGACCGATCAGGATAGCACGAAAAAAGAACAAATCATGCTGAATCGCCTGCTGCTGGAAACCGCCTATCCTTCCGTGTTCGTCGAGAGCCGGAAACATGTCCTCATCCGCGCCATCCGTGAGGGCGTCTATAGTTTGAAAATTATCGATACGACAAATTTCCGCGTCCACGATTTATTCGTCAATATTGTTCCTCAACTCACGACCCAAATCCCGCTTTTGATCGAAGAAAAGGAACAGCAAGTACACAGCCCATAGCCGTGAATCAATCGATCCCCCGGTTTGTCAGCATAATATCTCCGCGGCTGGCCAGGCCATTGCTCGGATCGTATTTGCTGCCCCGCGCATTGGAGATGTCATCCGTCCAGGAACTTCCATACCACGCGCCGTCCGGACCGATGCCCCCTAAAGCCCAATCGCCGTCTTTCAAAGGTTTGTTGCCGTAGAGATGCGCCGTCGCCATGCGATAGGCGGGAAAATCGTGATCCTCACGCGTAGCTTCCGGGTCGTTATCCACGTAATAGTAATAAGGACCTTGGATATCGGGCTTATCCTGAAAGGGATCCTGCGGCATGGACGTAAGATAGGCAATCGGGCTCGTCAGCGGAGCAAGCACGGCGTCTCTTCCCCGCGCTTCGAAATCCGGCCCCGCGCCGATCAAGTGAAAGACTTCGGTCAGGCGTTTGTGGCCCCAATCGTCGTCGTCGTCCCACCAATCGACGAGCATGACGCCTTTGTCCAGGCGCAGCTGCTCGATCGCCGTGCCGACGGAACGCATGTCGGCGTAGCACCGCGACGTTTTCGCGCGGATTTGCGCGTTCAGAAAATTGGGAACGGCAATCGCGGCCAGAATGCCGATGATGGCGACGACAATGAGTAATTCGATCAGCGTAAAACCGTGTTTCACAATAAACCTCCCGCAGGACGACTGAACACACTAAATTTATGCAATGCACCGGATGACGGTAAGGGTATTTTAATCGGAAACGAACAAAAGTCGATTGATTTGTTCCTACGGCCTCCTGATGGTAAGATTCCTATGCAAGTTTAAATCGAAAGGCGATCCTATCCGGATGCGCTTATCTTGACAGATATGATTCGGCGCAATCATTATCCATCCTATAGGAAATCATATTGCGATTTGATTCTCACTCACAATCCGATTCTCTCTCACTTCATCGTGGATCCGCTGAACCAGTCGCGTATCTTCGGCAACTTCCAAATCGTAGTGCATCTGCATATTCAACCAAAACTGCGGAGACGTCTTGAAAAACCGCGCCAGCCGAAGCGCCGTGTCCGTCGTAACGGAGCGCTTGCCTTGAATGATTTCACTGATCCGATGCGGAGATACACGGAGAGCACGAGCCAATTGTTTTTGAGTCATTGCCAGTGGTTTGAGATATTCTTCCTGTAGTATTTCACCCGGATGAACGGGAGGCATTTTTTTGATTGTTTCCATTGTGATTCACTCCGTTAATGATAATCGACGATTTCGACATCATAAGCGTCGTATCCGATCCACACAAAACAGATTCGATAGCGATTATTGATCCGAATGCTGAACTGTCCTTTTCTATCCCCTTTCAATTGTTCAAGTCGATTCGCCGGTGGACTTTTCAGATCTTCCAAACTGGTCGCCGAATGCAAAAGAAATAATTTACGCAAAGCAATACGCTGAATTTCTTTAGGAATTTTACCGGCGGATTCTCTATTAAATATTCGTTCCGTTTCTTTGCAAAGAAACGATTTGATCATGCATGAGTTCCTGCAAACAGTATCAAAAGAACCATATTACATAAAATCAATCAAATCGACTCGGAGATGTGGGATTCGCAACGTTGTTTCATTCATCGTAATTTCGTTGCCTGTTTGCGCTAAAAAGAAACGGAAAAATCGTTTCCCGCAAAATTTTGTCCCAAAATGCCTTTATCCGCCACCACGATGTCGCCGATGCTGACCAATCCATTGCTGGGCTCATAGGCCATCCAAAAAGCCAGACGTTGCGGATTGACAATATACCAACGATCCGGGCCGGGGCTGCGGGAAACAAAACCAGCGTTCGCGTCGATGTCGGTTGCGCCGGACTGGCGCATTTGATCGATGTTGCGGTAATGATAGGTTCCCACTTTAACCGCTTCCCAGGCCGCGCCGCTGTATTCGTTCGTATTCGGCACGAACGGATCGTAAAAGGCGCTGCCGTTGATGTAGGACACCGGCGTCGTCAAATATTTCCACACCTGCAAGGCGTCGCTCTGTCCCCCCACGACCCCTATCTGCGTCGGATCCGGAATGACCGCGTTATGATCGACGCGATACATCCCGATGGCGGAACCGATGGAGCGCAAATCCGCCAGCGCGCGTGCAATTTTCGCCCGGACTTGCGCGTTCATGAAATTGGGAACGGCAATCGCCGCGAGTATCCCGATAATGGCGACCACGATAAGAAGTTCGATGAGCGTAAAGCCGCGTTTCATAAGCGCCTCCGACAAATCCATACAACGCACAAAGAGTGTAAAGCCGAAAACCCTTTCCACTCTCATAAGCGAGCGTTTGCTTTCACACAGTCATTGTAACTCACCTTACGCAGAAGTTACAAAGACCGGCTGGAATTCCCCCTCCCCGTCAACCTACTCTCCGTACACATTTACGGATCCGAAGATAAAGCGATTTGCCAACCTATGAATTGTTGGTAAAAACTCTCCAACCCTCTTTTCATGGTATTATGCCCCGGCAAAGCTCCCTTCGAATAGTAACTCTTCCAGCCTCCCAACCGAGCGATAATCCAAGCCGACCACGCCAGATTGGAACGGGAATATGGATTCTTCTGCTTGGCTGTTTTTCCTTCCAGATGAGGAAGCAACTGCTCTTGAAATTCCAACTCCTTGACAGGTCAAACGGAAACGGTATGAGATTATGGAAAAAGACAACGTACGTGCCATGCTGCAGCAATTAATCGACCGTGGAACATGTCGTAACGAAGAGGAAGCCATCGAAAGAGCTTTGGAGACATTGATTTCCGCAACCAAACCGTGAATGGTTCCGCGATCAACTCCGGCGCAGAAAGCATGGGGAGTTTTTCGGAATTCATGATTGTTATACTGCGATTTCCAGTGTCTTGATCCCGATCACTTCCGGGTAGCGACTCTTGATGGTTTCTCCGTCTTCGCGCATTTCTTGAATACACATCTCCATAACTTCTCATATATTGTCCAATGCTTCTTCAAACGTCTCGCCTTGGGTATGGCAACCTTGCAGGGCCGGGACATCCGCCACGTAGAGTCCATCTTCATCCGGTTCGATGATCACTTGAAAACGGTAAGTTTCCATTGGATGTTTCCTTATTTTATCCTCCGGTTTTTTACCATTTAAGCAAGTTGAAGATAAAAATGCAAGAATGAATTTAAAAAAACGAAAACAAGGCCCCAGGCGATGTTTCCTTGACGTTTGCGTACGAATCAATAATCCTGTGTATCATCGAATGTTCGCCTATTCCGGCGACCACAACACAAAAAGCCATTCTGCGTGATACGCGGAAGGGATGATCCATCGCCGAATCGAAGCCGATTGAGAAATCCATTATGCAAAAAACGATTGTATTGGCCACACGCAATAAAAATAAGCAGCGGGAATTGCAGGACTTGCTCAAAACAACGAACTGGACGGTTTTAAGCATGCAGGAATTTCCTGATTGTCCGGAAATCGAAGAGGATGGCCGTACGTTTCTGGAAAATGCGGAGAAAAAGGCGCTTGCCGTCGCCGCTTATACCGGTTTGCCGTGTCTGGCGGATGACTCCGGTTTGGAAGTGGACGCTCTCGGCAATGCGCCGGGGGTGAGATCGGCGCGGTATGCGCGGGGAGTAGGATCGACGGATGAGGAAAACACCGCCCGTGTGCTTGACGAATTGCGGAACACGCCTGACGAGAAAAGAACGGCGCGTTTTGTCTGCGCGGCGGTGATTGCCGTGGGCGAGGAAATCCTCTTTTCCGTGCTACAAAACGTGGAAGGCGTTCTGACTCGTGCGCCGATCGGCGCGAACGGTTTTGGGTACGATCCTGTTTTTTATTACCCGCCGTTTCAAAAAACGTTTGCGGAAGTGAACGCGGAAGAAAAAAATCAGGTCAGCCATCGGGCGAGGGCGTTGAAGTCGGTGGTGGAATTCCTGAACGCCTATAATTCGGACCAAAAATTGCTTAATAATAGGGTGAAATAATGAGGGATGCACTACCGGTTTGCGTCAAATCGGCACAAACAGAGGATAGGTTATGGCCATAATGGCAGAGAAACGCGATTATTACGAGATTTTGGGCGTCAAGAAAAACGCCTCAAAGGATGAGATCAAAAAAGCCTATCGCAAACTCGCGATGCAATATCATCCGGACCGCAATCAAGGGAATCCCCAGGCGGAAGAGAAATTCAAGGAAGCCACGGAAGCGTATGAAATTCTGAGCGACCCCGACAAGCGACGCAATTATGACCAATTCGGCCACGCAGGCGTGAATGCGAGCGGATTCGGCGGCGCGAATTTCGGCGGCGCGGCCTTTCGGGATTTTCAGGATATATTCGGAGATTTCAACGATATTTTCGATCACTTTTTCGGCGGCGCCGGTGGACGATCCCGGCGATCGCGCAGCCGCGTCCAGCGCGGCGATGATTTGCGGTACGATATGGAAATCTCGCTGCTGGAAGCGTATGACGGCATTGACAAACAGATCGAAGTTCCCCGCCAGACGCTGTGTGACAATTGCAGCGGCAGCGGTTGCGCGCCCGGATATTCCCCGGAGACCTGCACCCAATGCGGCGGCGTGGGACAAGTCAGCATGAGTCAGGGATTTTTCAGCATTTCGCGTCCCTGCAATCGTTGCGGCGGAACGGGACAGTCCATCAAACATCCCTGCGTGCAATGCCACGGTTCGGGCCGGGTGATGACGCGCCGCAAAGTCAATATCAAAATCCCCCGCGGCACCATGACCGGTTTGAAGCTGAAAGTGCAGGGAGAAGGCGAGCCGGGATATCACGGCGGCCCGCCGGGCGATCTGTATATTGTTCTTTCGGTCGCGCCGCATCCCATTTTTCAGCGGGATGGCGATGATGTGCTGTGTGAAATCCCCATTTCCTTCACACAGGCCGCACTCGGCGCGGAAATCCCGGTTCCGACGCTCAATGGAAAAGTGAATATGAAAGTGCCCGCGGGCACGCAAACAGGGAAAGCCTTTCGCTTGAGCGGCAAAGGAATGCCAAATTTGCGCGGATATGGCCAGGGCGATCAATTGGTTCGGGTTATGGTGGAAACGCCGACCCGTTTGACAACACGACAACGGGAATTATTGGAAGAATTCGCACAAATCAGCGGAGAAAACAGCCATCCTCAATCCAAATCGTTTTTGGATAAAGTCAAAGAGGTTTTCGGCGGATGAGGTACGACCATGAAAAGCGCATATGAATTGGCGATGGAGCGTTTGGAAAAAGAATCCCCGTCCGGTCCGTCATTGACCGATGAACAAAAAGCGGCTCTGGCGGAAGCGGACAATCAGTGTACTTCGAGAATTGCGGAGAAAAAAATTCTGGCCGAGCAGGAAATACAGAAAAATTATGGGAATCCGGAGGCTTGTCAAACGATTCAGGAACGCTTGCAGACCGATATACGTCTGATCGAATCCGAACGGGATCGAAAAAAGAAGGAAATTCGCGAACAATCCAAATAGAATTCCGGTTTTTGATTCGATCATCTTGACTATTCCTGTTTCCAAAGTATTTATACCTATTGGAAAAATGGATTACCAATGCCGAAAGCCGAAGAATCCGATCAAATCCCGGCTTTCCATAAGCGCTAACGCCGCCAATCGCAAGATCCCATTGTCGTAACCATTTCAATGAAGGCGTTATATAGACAAGTGCTTGATTAACGCATGCCGCAGGCATGTACTAAAGGATGGCATGGACCATCGGGTGATTACTGCATAAGTAAAACCGATTCGGACCATTCATTGTTTTCCGCATGATTTGCGGGAATGGATCGGCGTGCCAAAAAGCGCATCGAACCGTCCCGGAAATCGGCCGGATTCAACCCGACAACGCAACATTCGGATAGAGGTATCGCTCGTGCAATGTATAGTATTGATTAAACAAGTTCCCGACACGAAAAATATCACGGCGAAAGCCATGCGGGATGACGGAACCGTCAATCGCGCCGCTCTGCCCGCCATTTTCAATCCCGACGACCTATGCGCGCTGGAATTGGCGTTGCGGGTGCGCGACCAGTATGGCGGCAGCGTTCGCGTGATCAGCATGGGTCCGTTGCGGGCGTTGGAAATCCTGCGCGACGCGCTCTCGCGGGGAGCGGATGAGGCGGTTTTGTTAAGCGACAAGCGCTTCGCCGCGGCGGATACGCTGGCCACGTCCTACAGTTTGAGCGAAGCCGTCAAAAAAATCGGCAATTACGACCTGATTTTCTGCGGCAGGCAGGCAATCGATGGGGACACCGCGCAGGTCGGTCCACAGGTGGCGGAAAAATTGAACATTCCCCAGGCCACCTACGCGCAGGAAATATGGAAAGAAAATGGGAAAGTATTTGTCCGGCGGGAAGTGGAAGGCGGCTATGAAGTGCTGGCGCTGAAAACCCCGGCTCTCATCACGGTGACAGGCGGGTATGTCCTTCCACGTCCGCGCAGCGCCAGACGGACCATCCGTTTTCGCAACGTCACGGCCAAACCGGAAATCGAAGCGCGTTGGAAAAAAGAAAATCCGGACATGCCGGCGGAAGAACTCGATAAAAAGGTGGAAGCGGAGGCGTCCCGTTGCAAACAGGCGGGACTTCTGATCGACGTATGGAGCGTCGACGACATCGGCGCGGATATCAAGCGAACCGGCCTGGTTGGTTCACCCACGCGCGTCTGGCGAGTGGAAAATGTGACTCTCCACACCGGTGAAAGCAAGAAAATCGAACCGACCGAAGATGGCATTCACGCGTTGGTTGAAGAGTTGATCCACGATCACGTTTTAGGATAATGGATTTCCTATACTTTTTCTTTTGATTCCATGCGGACGAGACGTCCGCGCTCCATTTTTGCAAGAAGGAGCGCGGGCATCCTGCCCGCATAAGCGGGTAAAGCAAGCGTCCCCGCTTGCAAGAACAACGCAGGCGAGACGCCTGCTCTACCCATCGAGTTTGTGTTTATAGAAAAATTGAAATGGTGGGTCAATCCCACACGACATGATTGGAATAGAACATCATGACACCTTCACAAGAAATTTGGGTATTTGCGGAACAGGAAAACGGCGAATTGAAATCCGTCGCGCTCGAATTGCTGGGAAGAGCGCGGGAACTGGCGGATGAATTGGGCGTCGAAGTGGGCGCGTTGCTGCTCGGTTCGGACGTGCTGGATCTTTCAAGGACGCTCACGAATTACGGCGCGGATAAGGTTTATCTTGCCGATCATCCCGAGTTGAAGCAGTATCGCACGCTTCCCTACGCCAAAGTCATCGACCGGACCGTACAAGCCCATCATCCACAAATCGTATTATTCGGCGCAACCATGATCGGCCGGGACCTTGCGCCGCGCATCGCTTCGCAGCTCGTGACTGGATTGACGGCGGATTGCACGGATCTGCAAATCGGAAATTATTTGGATCCGTTTACCGGCGTGGATCACCAGAATCTGCTGTATCAAATTCGCCCGGCGTTCGGCGGCAACGTGATCGCCACCATCGTCGCGCCGAATCATCGGCCGCAAATGGCTACCGTTCGCGAAGGCGTCATGAAAACGCCGGAAACAACCACCGGGCGGGTGGCGAAAATCGTGAAAGCGCCGGCGGAATTCACCGACGCCGAATTGGCCGTCGAAATCATCGAGCATTATCGCAAGCCAAAATCAGTGGACCTGCGCGCCGCTCGCATCATCGTTTCCGGCGGCGCGGGAGTCGGCGGAAAAGAAGGATTTGATCTGATTCGTGAATTGGCTCACGTGATCGGCGGCGAAGTGGGCGCCAGCCGCGCCGCCGTCGACGCCGGTTACATCGGCAAGGATCATCAGGTTGGTCAGACCGGAACAACGGT
Organism: Candidatus Omnitrophota bacterium; assembly: GCA_003598175.1. Taxonomy (GTDB): domain Bacteria; phylum Hinthialibacterota; class Hinthialibacteria; order Hinthialibacterales; family Hinthialibacteraceae; genus SURF-12. The sequence goes on along the minus strand of QZKN01000015.1, from coordinate 22,752 downwards.
TCGCCCGGTTTTATATATTGCCTGCGGAATCAGCGGCGCGGTGCAACATCGCGTGGGCATGCAGGAATCCGCCAAGATCATCGCGATCAATCTCGATTCCGACGCGCCCATTTTTTCCGTGGCGCATTACAGCATCGTCGGCGATTTGTATAAAGTGGTTCCGCTGATGATTCAGGCGTACAAAAATAAGTAAAAGGGATTTCATCTCATGCCGAACTTCTACAAAGACAATCCGGATATGGAATTTTCACTGCACAGCATCGACTGGTCGGAAATTATCCGATTGAAGGAAAACAATTTCTCCGAAGCGGGAATATTTGGAGACGCGCCGGCTTCGGTGGAAGAAGCCATGCTGAATTACGCGGATATTTTGAACCTGGCGGGTGAAATCGCGGGCGAGTACATCGCTCCCCGTTCGGCCAGCGTCGACGAAGAAGGCCCGGTTTTAAAAGACGGCGTGGTGCATTATGCGGAAGGCACGGTTTCCGCCATTCGCGAGTTATCGCAAGCGGATTTGATGGGAATGCCGCTGCCGCGCAAGTATGACGGACTGAACGCGCCGACGTTCGTATGCAATCTGGCCATCGAGATGGTCTCGCAGGCCGATGCGGGATTGATGACGATTTTCGGCTTGCAGGAAATTGCGGAAACGATCAATCTATTCGCGAACGATAATCAAAAAGACCGTTACCTGCCTAAATTTTCCAGCGGGGAAGTGACGGGCGCGATGGTGCTGACGGAGCCGGACGCCGGATCCGATCTGCAGGCGATTGCCCTGCGCGCGGTGGAAGATAAGGAAAGCGGCTTGTTTACATTGAACGGCGTCAAACGCTTCATCAGCAACGGATGCGGCCAGGTATTGCTGGTCCTGGCGCGCAGCGAGCCGAATCGCGCGGGCGCGGCGGGTCTCAGCCTCTTTTTATGCGAAAGTGGGCCGACCGTCCGTATTCGCCGGTTGGAAAAGAAATTGGGAATCAAAAGCTCACCCACCTGCGAAATGCAGTTTCTCGACACGACCGCGGAACTGGTGGGAAAGCGGCGACGCGGCTTGACGCACTATGTCATGTCGTTGATGAACGGTGCGCGGTTGGCGGTGGCGGCGCAGGCGGTAGGTATTGCCCAGGCGGCGTATACGGCGGCGTTGTCATTCGCCAATGCACGGGAGCAATTCGGCAAACCCATTCGGGAGTTTCCCGCCGTGCGCGACATGCTGGTCGAAATGAAAACCCAGATCGAAGCGGCGCGGGCGTTGAATATGGAAACCTGCCGAACCGTCGACATGGATAAACTGCTCGAACATGAATTGGAAAAAGGAATCCTGCAAGGCGACGCGCTCAAAGAAACGAAAGACCGGCGCGCCTTGTATAAGCGGTTTGCCGCCATGCTGACGCCGATGAGCAAACTCTTCGCCACGGAAATGTGCCAGAAGGTCACTCACGACGCGATTCAGGTGCACGGCGGCAGCGGGTATATGAAAGACTATCCCGTCGAGCGCTACTACCGCGACGCCAAAATCACCAATATCTATGAAGGCACGTCGCAGTTGCAGGTGGTCGCGGCCATCGGCGGCATTACCAGCGGTACATATAAAACCTATATTCAGGAGTTGGAGCAATCCCTGCCCGCGAATGTCGATGAAGACCTGCTGCAATTGATTCGCAAGCATGTGGAACTGCAGGAAGAGACGCTGGCTTATTATATCAATCAGGAAGAGGAAGCCTATCGCGACCTCTACGCGCGGGATATGGTGGATTTGTGCGCGGATCTCATCGTGTCGTACATTTACCTGCGTATTTCCGTCAAAAATGACCGCAAAAAAATCCTCGCTTCGCGTTTCATCCGGCGCGCCATGCCGCAAATCCGCATGAAATCCGCCCGCATCATGAGCGAGGAACGCAGTGTGATTGATGCCTTTGATCAAATTGTGGCATAACAATGGCGTACGATGCCAATATTATCAAAGGTCCTCGGATTCTGCTTTTTTTGTTAATTTGAGATTCTTAACCATTCGATTACAAATATTTTGTTCGCAGCTCATCCCATGAAGTTGATTGCTCTTTATCCTGATCCAATGTTTCTAACCGATTGGCGATGATTTCTTTGTGATGATCAGGTATTTCGACTTCTCCTTCCGCTTCGGCAATCGAATCCCAAATGGCTTCAACGAGAAGTAATTTTTCGTTTTGACTGAGTTTGGATATTTCTTTGATTAAAGTCTGCTGCATCATGTTCACACTCTGTTTCCAAGGCCTTTTCCCTATCAAGCGTCAGCGAATCGGATAATTACGATTCTACCATCATTCCTACAGCGATCTGAGGCCGGTATGCCATGTTCGTTTGGAGGACTACTAATCTTTTATAGTATAGTACTATAATGGAAGATAAACGACGAATCCGTTCCACTCCTCATGTTCGCTGCAATCGTGAATCAGCAATAATTCATCCATCACTTTTTTGACGGCAAGCCGGTCATTTATGACAAATACACCGGGCATTGGTTGCTTTGCTTTTATTCTCTCGTATGCATAATCTGGCATTGTTGCCCTGTCATGCGTCAACAAAATACGATTATGGCTCGCTGCCCACTCCAGGATCGCCTTGTCATCGGCTTGTTTCAATCCAACATCCTGAACACGAACGATGTCCAATGCCTGGTTGCCCAGATGGAGCCCCCGAATGATATCACCATTGAAATTTTCATCGCTTAAAAACCGCAGCATAAGTACGATTTATAAAATTCGCTGAGTGCATACACGCCGACGAATCGTTTCCAAGTTTTTTTGTCCATCTTCAATTTTCCGCCGAATCTCGTCCGCACGCATTTCACGTTCGGCAAGATAGAGTTCGATGTCTTCCCGATGTCGCAGATAATAAGAAATAACGGCGTAGATATCCGCCAAAGAGGTTGTCGGATAACGTTGCACAATCGCTTCCGGCGTTGCTCCATCCACAAACGCGCGGACCACGAGTTCCAGCAGAACACGAGAATCGCCGATTCGTAGCGCGCCCGATTCGTCTTGGCGTAATGGCGGAGATTCGGTTTGTATCAAGACTGTCATACCGGCTGTTCCTTTGCGGATTCTTTATAAAAATTGGATATGTTCACTTCCTTTTATATTTCTATTGAATAAAGTCTGTGGTATCGTATCTATTCTATTCCTAAAACCACTTCCGGCATCAACGAATCGGACAATCATGATTATACCTTCATTTCTGAAATGTTTTGAGGTTGAGACGGCAAGTTCGTTCGGAAAATGACTGATCCAACGTGTTGTTAAAATGGAGGCTTCTCACAAAAAATATAGCAAAACCCGTGTCATTTTAAAATCAATTTAAAACACAATCGGTTTCAAACCACTTCCGGCGTCGCTCCATCCTGAAACGCGCGGACCACGAGTTCCGGCAAGACACGAGAATCGCCGATTCGTAGCGCGCCCGATTCGTCTTGGCGTAATGGTGGAATCTCGGTTTGTATCAAGACGGTCATATCGCTGATTCGTTATGACTATTGGGGAGTTCGGTTGAGTTTGGGTATTTTTTGATCAAAGTCCGTTGCTGCATGTTCACACTCTGTTTTCAAGGCTGTTTCCATTCAAGCATCACCATATCGGACAATTGCGATTTTCCCATGATTCCGGATGCGATCGGAGGCCGGTATGTCCTGTTGGTTGTGTTGGGGTATACTATTTCATCCGGCTACACATTCATTCGAACAGTTGCATTTGGAAGGATCGACAGTCCTGTTATTGAAAATAGTAACCAGGCCGGAAATCGAGTGATTCCAGCTTATTTTTTAACCATCGTCATGAAATACGATGGGAAGCGTTAGACACAAAGAACTTCCGGGTACGAAAAGGTATACATAATGGCAACAATCGGTGTTTTCGGCGCCGGCTCGTGGGGCGCGGCGCTTTCGATGGTGCTCTACGGCAAAGGGCATACGGTGTTCCTCTGGTCGAACGATCCCGCGGAAGCGGACAAAATCCGCAAAACCCGTCGTTTGATGCATAAACTGCCGGAAATTTCGATTCCGGATGGAATTCGCGTGACGAATGATCATCGTGAGTTCATGGACCAGGCGGAGATTCTGTTGGTCGCAGTCCCCTCGAAGTATTTACGTTCGTTCGCCGAGTCGTTCGCGGGAGAAATCCGTGGACAATCCAAACTCGTCGTCAGCGCCACGAAAGGGCTTGAATCCGGTTCGCTTTCAACGATGGGCGAAGTGTTGGAGTCGTTGTGGTGTAACGACGCGTCACGCTCCGTGGAAGGCGTGGTTGCGCTTTCCGGTCCCAGCCACGCGGAAGAGGTGGCCCGAGAGTTGCCCACGGCCATTGTTTCCGCCCATGCATCGAAAAATCCGGCCAAAACGGTCCAGGAAATTTTCCAGACTCCCCGTTTTCGCGTGTATACGAATGGGGATCGGAAAGGAGTCGAAATCGGCGCGGCGCTCAAGAATATCATCGCCATTGCCGTCGGCATTTCGGATGGTCTGGGATTCGGCGATAACGCGCGCGCCGCCTTGATTTCGCGAGGACTCTACGAATTGAGCCTGGCCGGATCGGCGATGGGCGCCCAATCGGAAACGTTTGCGGGACTCAGCGCATTGGGGGATTTGGTGGTGACCTGCACCAGCCGCCACAGCCGCAATCGCAAATTCGGTGAACTCATCGCCAAAGGCTATCGGGCGGAGGATGCGGAAGAGGAAGTCGGTATGGTGGTGGAGGGAATCACGACGGTGAAGGTGATTCCCGACATTCAAAAGAAATACGGACTGGAATTACCCATTTCCGAGGAAGTCTACAACATTGTTTACGAAGACGCCGATCCGAGCGAGGCGGTGGAGCGATTGATGTTGCGGGATTTGAAGCCGGAGATCGCCCATCCGGCAAGGCAGGGAGATTGAATCAGAAATGTTTCACATCGAGAACCGCGCCGGTCTTCACGGGAATCGCCGGGGTATTCACGTTACACCCCGTAAACGCGCCTTGTAATCCGAAACGATCCCGCAATGATTCCAGCGCCGCCACTTGATCTCGTGAAAATACGTTAACCTTCCCCAATTGAATGGCGACGAGCAGGATTTTCGCAAAATGCTCCATCGTTTCCATGCGGTAATAGGCTTGCATGAGATTGTCGCCCCACGAGAGCGCGCCGTGATTGGCAAGGAGAACGGCGTTGTTGGTTTTGACGTAGGGAGCGATGGCCTGCGGGATTTCGTCGGTGGAAGGCAGGCCGTAGGGCACTGTTGGAATTTGACCAATGAGCGCAACCACCTCGGGTAGCACGCATTGATCGAGAGAAAGTCCTGCAACGGCGAAGCCGGTGGCTGTGGGAGGATGCGCATGACACACCGCTTGCACGTCCGGGCGCTCGCGGTAAACGAAGAGATGCATTTTGATTTCCGACGAGGGTTTCAACGGTCCTCCCGCGCGTTTGCGGCCTTCGCGATCGACGATGATCAAATCCCCGACGTCGAGAAATCCCTTACTGACGCCGGTGGGTGTGCATACGAATTCGTCATCGGAAATTTTACAGGATATGTTGCCGTCGTTGGCCGCCACCCATTCTTTCGTCCACATCCGCCGTCCGATTTCGACAATTTGTTGTTTGGCTTCGTAAATATTGGTCATTGGTGATTTGGAACATCCTAGAAATCAGCTGGTATGGAAGCAGGGAATCCCACTTCTCCTCCGTATTCTCTCAATGAATGGTAGCAAATTCGGATTTTTTCTGTAGAGCTCGAATGCGGATACGCGAGAATGTGTTTTTCAAAAAAGAATGGCGCCGTCTCTCTTCAAGGTTGGGATGGCGTCGCGCTATCGGGATTTCCGAATTGCAAGGAAGGAATATCCTCCCCTTTGATCAGCCGTTCGGACGTGGTTTCTCCTTCCAAACCAGGCAGGGTTAATATACTTTCCCATTGCGGCAGATCGCCCAGTTGCTTGAATTCCTCTTTGGCAAAGGGACCGCGGGTCCGGTAAGGGAAAGGGCCGCCGCAACTGCGGATGAAAAGATGGCAAAACAACCAGACCAGTAAAATTCCCGAAATCCAGACGCAGGCAAATTTGAAACCGCTAAACAGTCTTTCGACGTCAAATTTCGTCGACACAGGTTTTATTTCGCTCCATTCGAATAATATTTGAATCAATATAGAATGCTTCGTTAACGATTGAAAATCAAGGTTGTAACCGTTGCGGGAATTCGAAATCGGCCTGAATTCACAAAAACGGAACTGACGGTGTGAAGGAACAGATCGAAAAGCGAATTCCGATCCGGTCGTATTTGATAGGAAAGCATGGCGTGGAATTGGAAACTTTTATGAGCACTCCCGCGTAGTGGGGTTCAAAGATGGATGACTTGGGTTATAGTACCTGTGCTATCGTCCATACAGGGGGAATATCCCCCAAGTGAAACAATGAAAAACGACGTCGAATAACAAACACATGAATCTTCCGAATTATGTATCCATGTCTCGCGTGATGCTGGTGCCCTGTTTTTTCATGGCATTGTATTATCATTTGAATGGACATGAATCGATTCTTTTCTGGTGCCGGATTCTATTGGTCTGTATTATTGTCAGCGATTTCCTGGATGGTTATATTGCCCGGAAACGAGGGGAAATTACGTCGTTGGGCAGTCTGCTGGATCCGTTGGCGGATAAATTGTTTGTCGTCACTTCCTTCGTTCTTCTGGCGGTGTATAACCAAATTCCTCCCTGGCTGGCCATCATCGTGGTGACGAAAGATATTTTAGTCAGTATCGGATGGTGTTTTTACGTGATGCTGTACGGAAAATTTGAGATCAAACCATCTTTTCTTGGGAAAAGCGCCACCGGTTTTCAGTTTCTGACAGTGTGCGTCATCATTCTTTTTACCAATAAAATGGCGTTAACCATCATCCAATTCCTCACCGCCGTCCTGACGATATCGGCGCTGTTCCATTACGTGTATCAAGCATTGCAACAAGCCTCCGACAACACCTTGCACAGATCGAAGGGGACGCCTTAATGCCTTACCAATCCTTGAAACGCGTCTTGAATTTTCCCAATCTTCTCTCCTGTCTGCGATTGGTACTTGGTCCCGTGCTGGCGGTTTTGTTTTTTCTGCCCGGGCGTATCATTCCCTATCTGATTCTCGGACTGGTGATTTTTTGCGAACTGACCGATTGGATCGACGGTTATATTGCCAGAAGACGCGGGGAAGCGACCGATTTCGGCAAAATCTTGGATCCGTTGGCGGATACGATTTATCGCAGTACGGTTTTTCTTTGCTTTGCCATCCACCGATACATATCGATATTTCTGGTTTTGCCGGTTCTGTATCGAGATTTTATCGTTTCGACCATTCGGACGGTCTGCGCCTATAAAAACATCCAATTCGACGCGGGAAAGAGGGAACGCCCGAAAGCATTCATCCAGGCGATTGTAATTGTATCGATTTTATGTATGCACAGTTTCGCTCCGCGCGATTCCGACCTATATGAATCGGTTTATTTGATTTCGAATATCCTGATGGGAATCGCATGCCTGGAAACCGTGTATTCCACCATTGATTATCTGATGGAAGTCGTACCGACCATATTGAAATCCGATAAGAAATAAATGATGGGATGACCGAATCCTGCGCCGCCATGCTTCTTTCCCCATTCATTTTTCCCCTTATCCTTGAACAATTTGTCGCCGGATGTAATCTTAATGCATTAAGTTTACTACGCCGAACAAATTGATGATTGTCGGAATGGTCGCGATTGCGATTCGGTTCGGCGTTCTTACGATATTTTTGTTCGTGATCCATTCATGAACCTTGTTTTCATCCTTAATCACTTATTTTTCGTATCCGTTCGGGGTAAGGAATCATGTCTCAATTATTCGACCGCTTGCCGAAATATGTTCAGATCAAAGAAGCGATCCGACAGGAAATCGAGCACGGCATTCTTCATGAAGGCCACCAATTGGCGTCAGAAGCCGCGCTGATCGAGCGCTTTGGCGCAAGTAAGATGACCGTAATACGTGCATTGCAGGAATTGGTGCAGGAGGGCTATCTGCGACGAGTGCAGGGCAAGGGCACGTACATCATGCGGCCCATGAAGAATGCGCCTCTCATCGGCGTGCTGGTTCCGCGCACCGATCGTGGGATTTTTTCGATCATTCTTCACAGCATTGAAAAGCATTCTCACTTGATGGGGTATGAAGTGATGCTGTGCAGCACCGATGAAGATATGGAGAAAGTGGAAACGTTCGCCGATCGCTTGATTGCCCGCAAAGCCGCGGGTGTGATCGCCACGCCGCTCGAACGAGTGGCCGATCCCTCGTGCAACGTGCGATGGTACAAACTGTTTCAGGACGCCCGCATTCCCGTCGTTCTGGTGGATCGGGATATCGAGGAATTGCCGGATACCGTTCTGGTTCAGACCGATAATGAAGACGCGATGGCGGAACTGACGCGGGAAGTGCTCCGGCGCGGGCACCGCCGAATTCTGGTGGTTCGTTGGGAGGAAATCCGCAGTACGACCACGAATGCGCGAATCAAGGGATTTTTACGGGCGGCGCAAAGTGAAGATCTCAAAGCCGATCTGGCTGAAGTGACCAGCGTGGACAGCCGCAAACCATTGGATATGAGCGCGCAGGAATTCGAAGTGCTATTATACGAGCATGAACCGTCGGTGCTGATGTGCCTGAACGATCAGATTGCCACGCACGTGTACAGTCTGCTGAACAACGTGAACACGGATGTGGCGTCGAAAATTTCCATCACCGGTTTTGATGATCTGCCCTTTTCGCAGGCGATCGGACTGACCACGGTTGCACAGCCGTTGGCCGAGGAAGGAAAAGCCGCCGTCGAACTTTTGCATCGCACCATTCAAGGGGAAAAAATCCACTCGTTGGTGATTCCGTCGAAATTGGTGATCCGCTCTTCTCTTGCCACCCTGACGCCTTCCGCGCCGCAATAATGAGAACGGATTACGATCGAAAATGATCGAATCCCTCAATGGAGGGCTCGTTCCAATCGGTCAGTACGATTCCGGACGCCGGCGAGGTGATTTCTCCGATCACCGTAAGTGGACAATGCGGATCATCCCAACACCCGATCAGCCGATCCGTTTCCGATGGCGGCAGCGTAAATAGGAGTTCGTAATCCTCGCCGCCTTTCCATGCGTAGAGTGCCGCGCGTTCCCTGGCATAGTCTTTTAACGCCAGACTGCATGGTAAACGTTGTGGATGGATCCGGGCGCCGACGCCGGATGCATGGCACAATTTGGGCAGGTCGCGGGCGAGGCCGTCGCTGATATCCGTCATCGATGTGGGGGTCGTCGTTTCAATCATGCGCATGGCTTCACGGAATCGCGGCGTCGGTTGCTGAAAACGGCGGATTAAAAACGTATCCACATCGGAAACGCTCTCTTTGGGCGCGCGATTTTGCAGAATTTCCAATCCGGCGGCCGCATCGCCAACCGTTCCCGTCACCAGAATTCGATCTCCGATGCGCGCCGTGCGATTTTCGATCGGATGGAGTGGAATCTGATATCCAAGCGCCGTAATGGAAATCAGGAGCTGAGAAGAACGCACGGTGTCGCCTCCGATCACTTCCACTCCCCATTCCGATCGCAGACGCGCCAGCGTCTGATAAAACTCTTCCACCCAGGCAATCGGCGTTTCCGGAGATAAGCCCAACGTAACGAGACAATAGGCGGGCTCCGCGCATTTGGCCGCCAAATCGCTCATATTGGAAGCCAACGATTTGACCGCCAATTCGGACGCCGACCCCCACTCGCGCCGAAAATGAACCGTTTCGATCATGGTATCCGTCGTGATCACGAGGGGACGATTTGGAAGATTTACAACCGCCGCATCGTCGCCCAAACCGACGATGACCTCCTTCGAATTCAAGCCGAGTATTTCGCTGATCCGGCGGATGAGCGCAAATTCACCGAATTCGCCGACCGTTTTTTGTGTTCCCATTGATTTGTTGTCCCGTATCCTGTTGCATACAGTGTTTGATTTCGTTACCGCGACGGAAGGCCAGGACGATACGTTTGTCCCGGATGCCCGTATGAGCGATGTACGTGTAATGAGGAATCCAAAACAGACGACGGATTGCAATAACGCCGTCTTCCTATTCAATTAATCGAGAATGGGTCTATTATATTCATTATTTCCATTATCGTGTATAATAAGAGAAACCATTTTTACGGAGATGGGGATTCCACACACGATCGTTGGAAAGCGATCGGCAAGATGTTGTTTTGAGATATTTCAAAAAAATACAAGAAATCAAGACAAGGGAGGTCAATTATGATGTCAAACCGGAATGCAAAAAAGATGGGGATGCTGATAGCGGCGGTGTTGGTTTCACAAATGGCGGTTCTGGCATGGGGACAGGATTCCCCCGTTTCCATTAAGGCCTATGTATTTTCCATGTCCGTTTCCGCTGTCGAAAATCTGGTCGACAACGGGATTTCTCGCGCGGAACTGGATCGATTGCAGGGCGACCTGTTCGAAAAAGGAAGCCTGCTTTCTGAAGCGACGCCGATTGCACTGCAAATCGGCGATAATCCGATCACGATCACGGGCGATTCGCTGGCGGCCTTGCGTAAGAATCCCAACGCGAATGTGGTCGTGTTTTTCTTTGAGATCACGCGGCAGGATGAGAATTTGAAAGCGGGAAAGTCCATCCGGTATGGTTGTTATGCTTCCATGGATGGAGAGGATCCCGAGAAAAAAATCAACGTTCGAGTGGGCCGATGGCAATTGCCGGCCGGAGCGAAGAAAACCCGCTATATGTATTATCGCAATGCCGTGCAACTTCAATATCCCGGATACGTCTTTGAATTGAATATTCCTCACGGATCCGACGAAATTCAATATGCGTTGCAGCTCAAGATCAAAGAATAGTGTCTTCAACTCCGCGAATGCTCCGAATCCTCATCCAATGAATTGACGCAATCCGAAAAACAGCGATATCATCTAAAACAAATAAAACGAACGATTTTGGGGAGTGGAGAGAATTCATGGCCGAATCGAATGAATACCTTCATTTGGAACGACGCGTCAAACAGGCTCATCGGCGGTTTCTCCGTATTTCCCTTTGTGAAAAATGGATCCGCTCGTTATTTTATGCGCTGGTGATATCATGCGGAACAGGCGCGATATTGAAATTCACGCCGTGGGTGGAGTGGTCTCTTCCGGTCACGCTTGTTATTGTGGGGATTTCCGCGCCGGCGGCGTTTCTGTGGTTTTGGATCAATCGAACCCATTTGAAAGAATCCGCCATTTTGGTGGATCAACATCTTTTCCTGAAAGAGAAAATCTCTTCCGCGTTGGAATTGGGAAAGTGTGAAGACGACGCGGCGAACGATATCGAGTGGAGAAAAGCGTTATTGCATGACGCCTTGTATACATGCGGCAAGTTGGATCTGCGGAAAGCGTTTCCATTTCAAAGTCCGCGTGAATTGCGGTGGTTTTGGGCGCCGTCTGTTCTTCTTATTTTAACCTTGTTCGTATTGCCACAATGGGATTTGATCACCGGTCGCGGCCAGGCGCAGGCCGGCGTTGCGGAACAGGAAAAAGTAGAGAAAGAATTGCAGAAATTCATCCAACGCCAGTTGGTAATGGAACGGCGCGATCAGGAAAAACAACTCATCGAAGCAGCCAAAATTTCACAAGATGTGAAAGATCTGGCCAAAGATTTGGCCAAGGGAAAAATCGACAAGCGGGAAGCGCTGGCCAAACTTTCCTCGCTGGAAGATGAGTGGGAAAAGCGAAAAACCCAATTGGAAACCATGAAACCGGAATCCTCGCAAATGGCCCAGCAAATGCGGCAGAAAATGACGGGGGAACTGGCGCAAAGCATGCAAAATTCCGATTTCAAAAAAGCGGCCGACGCGCTCAAGGAAATCCAGAAAAAATTGAAGATGGAATCGATGGATTCCGACAATCAAAAACGCCTTTCCGATGAACTGAGCAATCTCGCCGGCGCGCTGGAAATGAATTCGCCTCTGGCCAAGGCCTTGGCCAACGCCGCCAAAAATTTGGAAGTGGGTGATTCGCAGTCCGCCATGAAAGCGCTGCAATTGGCGCAGATCAATTTATCGGACTTGCAGGAAGTGGCGGATCAGATTCTCCTTCTCGATCAGGCCTTGCAGGATCTGAAATCTTCGAAATATGCCATGACCGATCAATTGGGAGAGTTGGGAGATTTGGGAAATATGATGGGATTGTTCGGGGAAGGCGCCGGATTGGGGAGTGGAGACGGGGAAGGAGGGCGAATACCGGGAGTTCGTCCGTGGCAAGCGGGGGAAAGCCGAAAAGCCGGCGCGGGGATGGGCGGCCCCGGAATCGGCCGCGGGGGGTACATGCCGATTACGGAAGATGAAGTGGCATTCGAGACCGCCAAATTGAAGGGAAAATTCGGAAAAGGGCCGTTGTTGGGATCGGTGCTGGTGGACGGACCTCCCCAAAAAGGGGAATCCGTGGTTGAATTAAGCGAGGCTTTTTTTGAACACCGCCAGGCCGAGGAAAGCGCTCTTGCCAAGGAACGCGTCCCCATCCCCTATCTGTATCAGGTTCGCGCGTATTTCGACGTGCTCCAGCAGGATAGCGCCAATGCCAACTCGACCGGCGAAAAAAGTGCTTCGGCCAATAACGGCGCATCTCAATAAGAGTAGGAGTTTCAACGTGCAAAATCATCGGACCATTCATGGAATTCGCTTATTATTAGTGATGTTGGTTGTTTGCTGGTGGCATGTGGGGTGTGCGAAACGGAATGCGCTCACGATTTACACTTCCGTCGATCGTGATTATTCGGAGCCGATCATTGCCGAATTCATGAGCCGAAATCCGGAAATGGAAGTCCAAACCGTGTACGATTCCGAACTCACGAAAACCACCGGCTTGTTCAACCGCCTTTTGCATGAAAAACACAATCCGCAATGCGACGTGTTCTGGAATTCGGAAATCTTACGAACGGTTCAGTTAAAGAAAGAAAATTTGCTGACGCCTTACGATTCGCCCTCCGCCGCGGATATTCCCAATAAATATAAAGACCTGGATCGATTTTGGACCGGTTTTTCCGTTCGCGCGCGCGTGATGATCATCAATACGGATCTGGTCCCCGATTCCGAAACCCCCGCGTCGGTCCCCGCGTTGGGACTGCGCAAATATGCGGGGAAAACAGGCATGGCCATTCCGGAATTCGGCACGACCGCGCTTCATATGGCAGCTCTCTTCGCAAAATGGGGAGAGGCCGGATTTCTCATTTATATGCGAGAGGTCAAAAACAACAATTTAAAATTACTGCCCGGAAATGCCACAGTGCGGGACGAAGTGGCGCGCGGCTCTTTGGCGTACGGTTTGACCGACACCGACGACGCCTTCGCTGCGTTGGCCGAAAACAAGCCGGTGCGGATGATCTTTTTGGATCAGGACGGCGATGGAACGCTCGTCATTCCCAATACCGTCGCCTTGATTAAAAATGGGCCGAATCCGGAAAACGGAAAGGCGTTTATCGATTATCTCCTTTCGCCGGAAATCGAACAAAAACTGGCGGAATCCCGCGCCAAACAAATTCCGGTTCGCTCCACGGTCTCCCGGCCCGACGACCTGCCCGACCTGGCCGCAATCAAGGTTTTCGAAGTCGATTATGACGCTCTCGTGGACAAGTTGAATCCGTGTCTCGAATCGCTGCGCATCGTTTTCCCGCAATAATGAGAAAAAACCATGCGGATTGGATGGTCCGATCCGCCATATGGCTTGTGCTTGGTTTGCCTCTCGCGGCTTCGTTGTGGGCATTTCTTCCCGCGGATATGGAGGCATTGCGGCAAACTTCGCGTGCGTTCGATTTCCACGCATGGCAACGCTTTTGGAACAGCGTTCGGATCGGCGTCTGGGCGGCGTTTTTTTCCTTGCTTTTCGCTTTGCCGGTTTTCGTTTTGTACGTTCACCTTCCCCTCTCCGTCCGCCGATGGCTCATGCCGCTTTCGCTATTGCCCCTATCGTATCCGCCGTACGGCGTGGCGTCCGCATGGATGACGTGGATCGCGTTGTGGGAACAAGGCAATCGCGGCCGGATTATGTGGGCGGAAGGAGGCATCACCGCTGATTTTCTGTATACCCTGCCCGGCGCCGGTTTTATTCTGGGCTTATGCTATTGGCCTATCGTTTTTCTCTTGCTGACATTGACCTCCCGCTTGTCCCGCGCACAACACGATTCCGCGAGAATCTATTTACAGGGCCGGACTCAATTTCGATTCGTGTTTTTCCCGGCATGGAAAGAACCGATTGCCGTGGCGGCATCCATTATTTTTTGTTTGGGGATGGTTCAATTTGAAACGCCTTCTCTCCTGCAGATTTCTGTTTATCCATTAGAAATATTCATTCGCTTCTCCGCGTTATTAAACGAAGACCAGGCTCTCTTTCTATGTATTGTCTACCTGCCCATTTTAATAACTCTGGCTTGGGGGATCAGCCGGATTGTGCGTCTCATTCAGTCGAAGGGCGGTGAAGAATTGATGTTCCATTCTTTGCGGATCCGATGGTTTGCCGTGACGGGAACAGGAATCATTTTTGTCTTATCGGTTCTGATTCCCTTATTTGGTTTGTTGTCCCACGCCGGTTCGGTTGAATTCACACTGCAGATCGTATCCAGACATATGCCTCGTATTCTTCGCAGCCTTTTTTTATGTGGTATGGGAGCGTTTTTAACTGTGTCGGCGGGTTTTCTGTTTGTATCTTTCGGCCGATCCAAGCGAAATATGGTTCATCTGAGCCTCATCCTGCTTTTATTTGTGATGCCGGGTGTAATGATCGCCGCGGGATGGTTATATCTACGCTCTCTGTGGCCGGGCGCGCTCCCCGAGGCCATGTCCGTTGTAACGCTTCTTTTGGCCTATACGTCTCATTTTTTCGTGTTGGGGTATCTTACCGGACTTTTGTTATGGCGGTATTACGGCAAGAGTCAAAAGGAACACGATTCGTTGTTGCGCCTGACATTCGCAGAGAAATGCCGCTTACTCTATTGGCCAAACTTCCGGCTTCCGTTTCTGCAAGCGACCGCGCTGGTTTCGCTTTTTTTGTGGGGCGATGTGGGAATCACGGTTTTATTGCATCCGGCGGGGTGGGATACCCTCGCCGTCGAGTATTTCAATCTGCTTCATTACGGCAGTGAGCCGAGAACGGCGGTCATTGGTTTGATGTTGATGGGACTGCCGGCGATAGGGATGCTCCTCCTTCTCATGACGATTCGGAAAAAACGCACTACTAATTCATAAACGCCGAAACCGATCCCATCAACCGAAAAAGGATGATTTTCACATGTCATCGAATGGTTCGAACAAGCAATCGGATGTAAAATTTGATGGGGTATCGATGGCGTATGGCGCCCATCAGGTGTTGCAGCGAGTCTGTTTTACCGCGCCGGCGGGAAAAATCACGGTCCTGTTTGGCCCGTCGGGTGTGGGGAAAACCACGTGCCTGCGGCTCATTGCCGGTTTTGAACGACCACTGGAAGGAACCGTGTCTCTGGCGGATACCATCGTATCCTCCCCCGATTTTCGTATGCCCCCAAGAGACCGGCGCATTGGATTTTGTTTTCAAAATCCCGCACTTTGGCCTGCTTTAAACGTACGGAAACATCTCGAAATCGTGATGAAAAAACACGATGACTCCTCCGAATCGAAAAAAAGGCAGATTGATGAATTATTGGACATTTTCGGTCTGACCCCCGCAATGACCAACTATCCCGATCAGCTTTCGGGAGGCGAACAAAAACGGCTGGAATTTGCGCGAGCGCTGGCGATGAATCCTGACATTCTTCTATTGGACGAACCTCTGGCGAGTGTGGAAGGCCTGTTGCGGGAAGCGCTGATGCGATTGACTAAATTATGCCGTTTGCGGGGGATGACGGTATTATCCGTCACGCATCAGTTGGAGGAAGCGTTTTCCATCGCCGACCACATGATCATCCTGCATGGCGGCCGCGCGCTTCGAAGCGGCTCCCCGCACGAAATATTTCATGCTCCGGGAAATCGAAGAGTCGCCGAACTCATGGGATATCGAAATTTTTTCCATCCGGATTCGAATAGCCGCACGATTCAAACACTATTTGGTTGTTGGCCGCATCCCGAGGCTGCGCAAGTTGGTTGGTTGACCATTCTTCCCGATGATTTACGAGCCGAAGAATGTGAAACCGGAGAAGGACGGGTGGATACCTGTTATTTTGCCGGACGTTATTTTCATTGTCGTATCGCCATGAGGGAAAGTATCATCGAGGCGACTTCGGATCATTTTTTGAGCAAAGGGACGCGCGTCAATCTTCGCGCTTTGAACACGCCTGTTTTGCTTGGTGAGGAATGATGAACAGCCAATCGATGTTCAACGGATCATTCGTGGTCAATGGTATTTGTTGTGTTTTCCTTTTCTTTGGATTCGGGTGCCACTTGAATGGAGGGGGAAGCGATTCCGTCGAGATTTGGGGATTCCGCGGGGGGCTTCCGGGACGATTTTCGACGCCGCGCGCGATTGCCTGGCATGAAGGATGGGTCTACGTGATCGATAAAACCGGTCGGGTGCAAAAATTCCAGGAAGATGGGACCTTCGCGTTGCAATGGACGCTGGAAAAAATCGACAACGGAACACCGACAGGAATCACCATCGACGAAAACGGAGAACTATGGATTCCGGACACGCACAATTCCCGCATTCTTCACTTTGACGGGGAGGGACGATTGCTCTCCGAATTCGGCGAATTCGGCCGGGAAGAAGGATTTTTCGTTTATCCCACCGATTTGGCATTGGGCGAGCGCGGCGAACTATTCATTACCGAATACGGAGCGCGTGAACGCGTGCAGATTTTTACGCGATCGGGAGAATTCGTAAAAAGTTGGGGGGAATTCGGCGACAAGGAAGGACAATTGAATCGGCCGATGGGCATCGTTCGCGGCAAAGACGGGCTGCTGTACATTGCCGATACGGCGAATCATCGCATCCAGGTTTTCAAAGAATCCGGTGAATTGGTGAACATTTTGGGGAAAGAGGGTAAAGAGCGCGGCGAGTTTGAATTTCCTTACGATATCGACATTGACGAAAAAGGGCGCATTTATGTCTGCGAATTCGGCAACGGACGGATTCAATGCCTGTCAACGGATGGAGAATGTTTGGCGGTTTGGGGAAAAACCGGCAGCGATGTCGGCGAGTTGAATACGCCGTGGGGCGTAGCGGTCGGAAATGGGAAAATCTTTGTGGCCGATGCGAAAAATCACCGAATCCAGATTTTCGCTTCATTCGATTGATGATTCATCTCACTCCGATTCATTAACTTGACATTTTTTGGTAAATTGATTGAATATTTCTACAAAAAGATGTAAAGTTTTGTAGAACTTATTTGAATGGATTGGAGTATAGACATACCCATTCCCGGCAAATTGGAGTAGGATGATTTCATGACAATAGCGGAATAAGGGACAGGATGTATGAAGAGCGTAGCGTTCAATCTTGCCTTCAAGGTTCATCGAAATGAGTTGCCTTTCGCGGAAGGCTTGGTCAAAGCGGTAGAGGAACAGGCGCAGGAGGACTTCATCCAGGCGCTCAATTCTCTCGCGGGGGAAACAAAATATGACGTCGATCAGCTGGATGCCTTGGTGGATGAAGCCGTAAAGGGATTGAATCCGGATTCTTCAAGACCGGAAGTCGATGTGAAGGCGTTGCAGGAGGAAGTCCGGCGTTTACGGAAAAAGCGCAAGGATTTATTGGATGGAATCGAAACCCTCGAGAATCAAATTGCGACGCTTGTCCCCTCGATCACGCCCGGCATCAACTCCTTCCTGCTGCTCATGGTCGGCGGGGTTATTTTCATGATTCTTTTGATTATGAAAATCGGATTGGCCGCCGTTCTTATATTGTTGGGGACGTTGGGCGGCGCGATTTTTTTCGCCGTCGTCGATTTTTCCAATTTGAGCAGGCAAAAACTGGAAATTGAACGAAAAAAGAAACGCAATCACGAAGAAATCAAAAAGATCAAAACCGCTTTGGCCGAATTCGAATCGACGCTCGAAGAAAAGGAACAATTATTGAAAAGCGTCCAGCAGCAATCGATTTCTCCACACGATCCGTTCGCGTCCATGACCGATCCTGATAATATGTAATACAAAACCACCGATTCAGGATCGTGATTTATCATGCCGAAACGAAAACCGCCTTTTCAAAAAGGAGAGGAACGACAGGTCCCGTTGCAAGACGTTGTCTTAAGCAACAGCTGGGCTCTCCAGGCCATCCTTCAATATTTGGAAGAAATCCATCCGGGCGCGCGGGATCGGATTTGGGAACATTATCAAGCGATGAAGGAAATGGTGGATACAAGCAAAATGGAAGAACAGCGACAAGACGGAAACAATGGCTCGAAGGAATAACGATCCGCCCTGACTCCGCCATAAACCATCTTTTCACGGAAACCATTTCCCCCTGAAATTCACTTTTTACCATTCCGGAGACGAAAACGCAGGACGATTCGTTTTTTTTACTATACTATACTCAAAAGAAACTCTATTCCGTTCTCGTTTTGAATAGAATCCTGGCGCTCTTTATGCGATAATTCGTCTTCGATGATGTCCCGGAAAATTTTGTCCGCGTTTTTTTCGGAGCGCCGTTCATCGAGTGGTTGTGGAAACAAACCGTGAATTTGAAATAAGTTGAAGAAAAATGATTCGAATTCTCCATCCCTGGTATTTACTATTACTGCTTGCGATTCCTGTTGTATGGCGTCAGGCCAAACGCGTTCGCGTCTTGGGACGGGGAAGAAAAAAACTGGCGCTGGTTTTACGGGCGTTTGTCTTGCTTTTATTTATTCTGGCGCTGGCTGAAATCGAATTGTTGGGGCGGGGGGAATCGCTCACCGTCTTTTTCGTGATCGACCGTTCCTCGAGCATTCCGCCGGAAGAGCAGGAATTCAGCCTTGCTTACGCCCAGGATCGTCTGTTGGAAATACCCGAAAAAGACCGCGCCGGCATCATCTTTTTCGGCAAGGACGCCGCCATTCAGGAAAATCCCGGCGAAAATGTCAAATTATTCGAATACCAAACGATCATCAATCCCGAAGGATCGGATGTCGAGGGGGCCATCGGTCTGGCCATGGCCGCTTTTCCGGAAGGGATGCAAAAACGGATCGTTTTGCTGACCGATGGCAATCAAACGCGAGGAAATGCAGAACTGGCCGCCCAGCGAGTGAAAGCAAACGGCATTGATTTGCGCGTCCTGCCTCTACGGTATACTTATACCCAGGATGCCATGGTCGAAGACGTGATTCTTCCATCCCACATTCGTGAAAAGGAGCCATTTTCAACAAAAATCATCGTGAATGCGCAGGAAGCCGGTCCCGCGCGTTTGCGCCTTTATCAAAACGACGTGGTTGTGGCGGATCAGGAAGTGGAACTCCAGCCGGGAAAGAATGCCTACACCATTCCCCGCTCGCTGGAGCAAGGGGGATATTACAAGTTCGAGGCGTCCATCGAGGCGGAAAAAGATAATCGCCCCTCCAACAACCGTTCCCAGAGTTTCACCATCGTCAAAGGAACCCCCAAAGTCCTGCTGTTGGATAGTGAAACGCAGGAAGCCGCCTATCTCGCGGCCGCGTTGTTGCAGGAAGGAATCGAAGCGATCCTGCAGCCGCCGGAAGCGCTTCCTGACAATTTAAACGAGTTTCAATACTACGACAGCATCCTTTTGTCCAATGTTCCCGCGTCGGATATATCCAAATCGCAGCAGGATATGCTCGAATTGGCGGTGCGCGATCTGGGAATCGGTTTGGTGATGATCGGCGGACCGGACAGTTTCGGCGCGGGCGGCTATCTGGGCACGCCGGTGGAAAAAGCGCTTCCCGTCACGATGGACATCAAACAGCGGCGCGTCATTCCGAGCGGCGCGTTGGCGCTGATCATGCATTCCTGCGAAATCCCGCAAGGCAATTATTGGGCGCAGGAGATTTCGTTGGCCGCGTTGGACGTCCTCTCGCGCAATGATTATTTCGGATTTTTGCGCTACAGCAACATGGAGCAGGAAAGTTGGCTGGTTCCCATGAAAAAAGCGGGAGACAAACGGGATATCCGCCAGGTGATTCTTTCGGCGAAAGGCCGGGATATCGGCGATATGCCTTCGTTCGACGCCACAATGCAAATGGCTTACGAAGCGTTGAAAAAACTCGACGCCAACATGAAACATCTCGTGATTCTCTCGGATGGCGATCCCGCCCGGCCGACGGAACAATTTATCAAGGATATTCATAAGGATGGGATTTCCATTTCCACTGTCTGCATCGCGCCGCATAACCAGACCGACGTCGACGTCATGAAATACATGGCGGAGTTGGGGGGTGGAAATGCCTATCATGTGCAAAACAACAAGGAACTTCCCAAAATCTTTACGAAAGAAGCATCGATCATTCGCCGCAATCTCATCAACGAAGAACAATTCACGCCGGTCTTGAGTCGTCCCAGCGAAGTGATTCAAGGATTTGGCGAGGGATTTCCGATGCTGGACGGTTATGTCGTGACCGGTCCCAAACCGGAAGCCGAAACCGTTCTCATAACGCATAAGGAAGATCCACTGCTTGCCCACTGGCGTTACGGTTTGGGAAAAACGGTTGCATTCACATCGGACGCCAAACGGCGTTGGGCAGGCAAATGGCTGGGTTGGGAGGGATATGCCAAATTTTGGTCGCAAATCGTGCGCTGGACGCTGCGGTCCAATCAACAGGAAAACTTTGAAGTTCAAACAAAGTTGGATGGAGATCAGGTTCACGTCGTCGTGGATGCCATGACGGAAAACGGCGAGTTTCTCAACGAATTGTCGTTCACCGCAGGAACCGTGGATCCCGGCGTAAAAAGCAGTCCCTTTAAAATGCGGCAAACGCAGCCGGGGCGTTATGAGGGAACCTTTCCGGCGCGAGAACCGGGCAGTTATTTGGTCAGCATGGCGTATGAAGATGCGGATGGCGAGGAACAAGGGAATCTGACGACGGGAATTTCCGTGCCGTTTTCGCCGGAACACACGACCACCCGGCAAAATGACTTGTTGCTGAAGCGTTTGGCGGAAATTTTCGGAAAATCCTTATTAACCGCCGACGATAACGTGTTTTCGCACGATTCGGAGGCGACGGGGGAAGTCGAACCTCTTTGGCCCATCCTGATCGGTTTGGCGATCTTTTTGTTTTTCCTGGATATCGCGGTCCGGCGGGTGTTTTTCGATATGCCCCAGCTTCACCGATTTTATGAAAAAGTGTGGGCGTGGTTGACGTATCCGTTCACTCGGCAACCGATTCCGATTGGCCCGGCAACGCAGGAATTGGGGCATCTCATGCAGGCGAAGGCGCGCGCGACGCAAACCATCGACGCGCAGGACGAACAGAAAGAATCCTTCCTGCATCGTTTGGATGAAGTCAAGCAGGAGGACATCGAAGAACTCGAGAAGTCAATAACGAGGGACCGTGAAACGCCGATTTGGCATGAAGCGAAAAAGGAAGAACCGCCCCCCAAATTTGCCGACGAGGAAGAAGACTCCTATACCAGCGCCTTGTTTAAGGCAAAATCACGTGTGACCGATCGATTGAAGGATCAGAGAAAGTAGAAGGCCATGCCGATTTCATTATTCTCTCCTCTTGCCGACATATCCGTTTTTCGTTCATCCCCGCCGAAATCACGATGGAATGTTATAATCTTATTTCTTCTATTTGGTTTGATTTCATGCGGCGGTCTTGGTCGAAAAAAAGGGGAGCCGATCGTACTGGATCAACCGCCTCCCCCACCGGCCGTCGGACAGGCTTATTTTTACCAACATACGGGACCCCAGCCGTTCAGCGATGGCAGCGTCGATGTCACCGGCGGGCGGATCGTCGCCGTGACGCGGCAAATCCAAGAAAAAAAGCCGATTCTCTGGGCTTTCGAGGAACATTTCGAGAAATCGGAAGGCGTTCAAATCGGATTCTATGATGAGAAATACCGCTTACATCGGCAAATCCTGCGCGCGCCCGGCGGCGAGATCGAAGTGCTTTATAATTCCCCTTACGACGAGAGATTTCTCAATCTCAAAGCCGATGCGGAAAAAACGATCACCGTCAATCAACAATTGATCAACGCGGCCGACGGCGCGAATTATGGAAATGTGAACATGACGGTAAAAGTCCATCGGGAGCGAGATGAACGGATCATTTCACCGGCAGGCGCATTTTTATGCAGGCATTTCAATGCGCGAATTCAATTGAAAGCGCACATCGCGGGAGAACAGACCGACTTCGCCGCCACTGTCAATTCGTATTGGTGCGATTTGATCGGCTGGTTCGTGAAAGAAGAGCAGGTTTTCGACCCGATCGTGAAAGACGGACAAATCATCCGCCCTCCTTATAAAACGGAAAGTATTTTAGTTTCGTTTGAACCAACCAACTATCAATATCATCATCCGGTTCCGGAAGAAAAAAAAAGCAGAAAGAAGAAACAGGATGAATAATCATCCAATTGTAACACATGGGGTGATTCCCCGTTCCTGACAATTTAGATGAAAATCCCTGTCGTAGGGGCGGTTCGCGAACCGCCCCTACGACAGGGATTTTCATCGTTCGTTGTGATCAATCGATCATGATCGTTCATGTAAAAATGCGCATTGTAGGGGCAGGTTTGAAACCTGCCCTTTCATCCTTCGTTGTGATCCACTGATCATGACCGTTTGTATGAATAGGCCGGAGCGCGGACGTCCCGTCCGCATTTTTTGGGGTGGAG
>QZKN01000022.1 GCA_003598175.1 Candidatus Omnitrophota bacterium | reverse complement strand
CTGGCGTATCCGTCGGCGTCGCTGTTTCTGTTGGGGTATCTGTCGGTACTGGCGTATCCGTCGGCGTCGCTGTTTCTGTTGGGGTATCTGTCGGTACCGGCGTATCCGTCGGCGTTGCTGTTTCTGTTGGGGTATCAATCAGTATTACTAATGGAGTATCCGTCGGCGTCGGAGTCGGTGTTTTCACCGATTCAAGCACCGTGATGCCAAACGTTTGCGAACCCGACGCGTCAATTCCCCCACTATCTGTTCCACCATTATCCTGCAGCCGTATTGTCACCGTCGCATGACCAAAAACGTTCTCTGCCGGTGTATATGTAAGCGTCCCGTCCGGAGATAAAGACGGCTGGCCGCTAAACAAACCATTATTATCGTTTGTCACCAGAAATGCGACACTCTGTCCCGTTTCATCCGGAGGTCCGGCGCTGATTCCCGTAGCCCATCCTCCAACCACCTGCGCTCCCGCATTCTCCGAAACCGTTTGATCCGCTCCTCCGATAAACGACGGGGCATCGTTTACCGCAAGAATTGTGATATACACTTTCGTCGACGTGGAATTCTGACCGTCCGACACAGATAACGTGATAAGACAACCACCGTTCTTATCCGTTTCCGGATACCATGTGATTGTTCGCTCCGATCCGGCGCCGGACATCTCCAATCGCCCCGGATTCAAAAGGCTGGTGTCATGTGAGATAACCTGGATAGCCAAATTCCCCGGGGAAGATTCCTGATCATTTACCGTGAAGGAAAAATGAACCGGATTATCCTCCCATACGGTCTGATCGGAGACTCCGCTTATTGTCGGTGGATTATTCGGCGGAGGCGCAGATGGACCTGGGAGCGAGCCTACCAAACCATCTTGTCTCACTTTTACGCCAACACCAATAGATGCCTCACCACATTGTCCTCTTAACGTAACAGAATACGATCGACTTTCATTCTTATTCAGACCGATGTTCCATTCGATCCCCTGGATTCCCGTATCCGGATCAAAACCCACCGAAACCGACTGCGAAGGAGAACTGCCGACGACAACCAAATCGGGGTGGATTCCCACTGTAAAGTGATTCATCGCCTGCTTGGCATCCGGAGTTCCAGCGATCGAGTAAGAAAAAGTAGTTTGATTTGTATCCGAATTGTAACTTGACCCATTGTAGGAGACATCAAAGCCGCCAAGATTGACCGTTTGGGCGATCACGTTGTCATTTGTCGTCATTCCCCAAAGCATAAGCATAGCAAGAATGAGAGTTTTTAAATGGAAAGATAAACCTGATTTCCTACCTGATTTTTCCGTTTTGTTTGGGGATTTCCTATGCAAGGGCGGAACTGAGCGCCGAGACAAAACAATGTATCTCCTGCCACATGTTTACCAGCGCATCGGTTTTTTTTCAATGGTCTTCCAGCCGCCATGCCGAACAAGAGATTGGTTGCTACGAATGCCACCAGGCTGCGGAAGACAGTCCGGATCTGTTTATCCATGAAGGATTTAATATATCGATCATCGTTTCGCCTTTGGATTGCGCGAGATGTCATGAAGCGCAGGTCAAAGACTTTGATGGAAGCCTCCACGCCGACGCAGTGAATATACTCGAACTTTATCCCGTGGCGAACATGATCGGCAATGTCATCATGGGAGAACCCGTGGCCCGGCTGAGTTGCACGGATTGTCATGGCTCCACGGTTCAGGTGATTGAAGGAGGAAGACTCGATCCGACTACCTGGCCGAATACCGGCGTCGGCCGGCTGAATCCGGATGGTTCTCGAGGCGCATGTTCGGCATGTCATCAACGCCACAAATTCAGTATAGCGCAATCCCGGCGTCCCATAACTTGTGGTCGGTGCCACGCCGGGCATGACAAACCACAAATCCATATCTATGAAGAGTCAAAGCATGGAATTTCCTTTGAAACCAGTGAAGGATTAATGAATCTGGATGCGAGAAAGTGGGTAGTCGGTGAGAATTATTTTGCCGCGCCGACTTGCGTGACTTGCCATTTGGCGGCAGCGCCGGGCCTCGCCTCCACACACAATCCGGCCAATCGCCTGACCTGGATCTTGAGACATGAGATCGCAGAACGGCGGGAGAATTGGCAATCGAATAAAAACCAAATGACAAAAGTATGCACAGAGTGCCACAGCAGCGATTTTATTACGAGTTGGTACACAAATTTTGACGGTCTTCTTGATTTCTATGACCGCAAGTTCGGCCAGCCGGCCCAACGCGTCATGTCAAAATTACGAGAAACCGGGAAACTGACGACTCAGGAGTTTGATGATAAAATTGAATGGAGCTATTTCCAGATGTGGAATTATGAAGCAAGAACAGCGCGCAATGCCGTCGCCATGCAATCCCACGAATACGTCAGGAGCGGATTTGCAGCAGTAACCAAATATTTCTACCTGGAATTTCTTCCGGAAGCCAAAAAACTCAATAAGGATGCCGTTACCGAAGTGCTCACGACGCCAGAACATCAATGGTACGCCGCCGGCGATCTGATTACGGGAGCGTCACCAGCAGAATCGATCCCCGATTTGAATCAGAACGGAAAGGTAGACAGCACAGATCTTCTTCATTTTATGCAGTATTGGCATCGATAGCAGGAGGGGCGCGGCGACCACCCATATTGAGGCATTCCCAAGCGACGCCTCCGTGAGTCTCACAATAAGAATCGCCATGTTTACAGGCACATATTCCATGTTAAAATTACACGATGGAAAAGGATAGGATTTGGCATTTCCATCATTTATTGCGCGGATGTGCTTTTTTATACACATCCTGAATGTGACTAAGGGTGACGTGGGTGTATTGTTGCGTGGTGGAGAGGCTGCTGTGGCCGAGGATTTCCTGCACGAAGCGGAGATCCGCGCCGTTTTCGAGTAAATGCGTGGCGCAGGAATGACGCAACGTGTGGGGTGTGGTTTTTCCCAAACCCAGCGACAGCGAATATTTCTTGAAACGCAATTGCACCCCCCGCGCGGTCAATCGTTCC
This sequence comes from Candidatus Omnitrophota bacterium, assembly GCA_003598175.1. Taxonomy (GTDB): domain Bacteria; phylum Hinthialibacterota; class Hinthialibacteria; order Hinthialibacterales; family Hinthialibacteraceae; genus SURF-12. The sequence goes on along the minus strand of QZKN01000022.1, from coordinate 45,968 downwards.
CCGAATTTGCCCAAAAAAACCGCGCCTGGGGCTTTTTTATTTCGTTTCGTGTCGGGAACATTCAATTGTTCTTTTCGTCTGACAAGATAGGCTTGTAACGCTTCACATGCCAAGTCGCCCAGCGGCAGGATATGATCCTTGCCGCCTTTCGCGCGAATATATACGGTCCGTCGATTCAAATCCAAGTCCACCAAATTCATCCCCACCAACGATGATACCCGCATTCCCGTCGCATACAACACTTCGAGCATGGCGCGGTCCCGCAGGCGTAGAATTTCTTCATGCACTGTTTCCTCGCCAGGATACTCCACCAACGTTTCCGCGTGGTCCTGATCGAGAAAAACCGGCAGCGTCTTTTTTTGCCGCATGAACGGAACCGGCGTGACGGGATTGCAATCAACCATGCCGCGCCGATGCAAAAAAGCGAAACACGAGCGCAACGCCGCCAAGCGGCGGTTGACGGAACGCGGCGCGTTTCCTCGATCCAGTAAATAAGAGATAAAACCACGAATTGCCAACGTATCGATTATCGCCAGGGAAAAATCCACTTTCCCTTTCCCGTACGAAATCGACGGATACCCGGATTCCGCCAGGTAGTTTTGGAAGAAAGTCAAATCCCGCCGATAATTATCCACCGTGTGCGGGGAACAGCGGTCGGTGTGGATCAGTTCGTGCAAAAATTGCTCTATTGCATGGGATAGAAGGCAATCCATTTTATTTTCCCAGCTGCGCGGGATAATAATACCCCATCGTCTGAGCCGCCACGCCCATGCGGTATTGATGATCCTGCATCAGGCACGGACGAGGACTGTTTGATAGAATTGCACTCGAATATATGCGTAATTCCCCTTTCAAGCTCGTCAACAATTCCTCGCGCGCATCGCCCAGGCAATCGACGACGGCAAGAACTCGTCCTTGCGTTTTCAGATACGTTTGCCCATCCCAATCGCGGATTTCTCCGTTCATCGCGACTTCTTTTTGTGGATCGTCATCCCACCACAACGCCCGCGGGGACAAGGTTCCCCCATTATATAATTTAATCAATTGGCCTTTGGCGCTATACAGCCAGCGATCAGGGGTATCCCGTTCTCCGGTATAGGTTTCCATTCCCGCATAATCAGCCAGGACGTCGGCTACCATGCCCTGGCCGTGCAGATGGGTGGTCGGTTCTTTGTGGGTCCATAATTTTCGACCGGTTTTGGCGTCGACCACACACATCCCATCCGTCTTTTGCCGGGTTTCGAATCCGTAATATATCTCGAGGCCGGGATTGTCGGGATCGATATCGGCCACGTAACACACGTCCGGATGCCCCATGCCCAGCGTCCACAATCCTTTGCCGTTTTCATCGATGACGGCGGCGCCCATGACCAGTTCATCGCGTCCGTCATCGTCCACGTCGGCGGTAATCAAACCGTGCGAGCTTTGCCCGCGATATTTTTCGTATTCGCCTGTCGCTTCCCAATACCACAATTGATTAAAATCTTTATCCAACGCCTGCATTTTAATCAGCCGATAGGTTCCGCGTTGCATGATCAGGGAAGGCGTTTTGCCGTCCAGATAGGCGACCGTCAGAAAATTGCGACAATAATAGTTATAGTCGTCAAACCCATCGCGGCTGAGCCAGGGCGTTTTGGCCGTGACTTCACCGGTTTCTCCATTGATTTTGACGAGATATTCGGGTCCTGATTCGACGTGTCCGGCCGGCGAGCGGGGATCCCCTTCCCCTGCTTTCGCATACACTTCCGCTTTTCCGTCCTGATCCACGTCGTAAACCACGAACGGCGCGTACCATGTTCCCGCTTCGATGGCCCAGCCCATGTCGTAACGCCACATCATTGTGCCGTCGCGTTTGTATGCCTCGATTTTGTAGGTTGTGGGGCTGCGTTTCCAATATCCCGGCTGTTGGTAGGGATCGGTGTTAAAATTGGGTTGTTGAATGATGTATTCGTATGCGCCGTCGCCGTCCAGATCGGCGACGCCGACGCATTTGGCGTCATACTCGCCTTGCAGCGGTACGGAAATATAGGAATCCGCCTCTCCGTCTACGTGAAGTACCGTGTTTCCTGATATCTGGCCGTTCACGAGGAGTTGATAGGTATAGGTTTTGCCTTTTTCCACGCTCGGATCGATGAAATTCGTGGAGCAATTTGCGTCCGTATTTTCCGATATGGTTTTCCATTCCGATTCATCCATATTTTTACATTGAATCGTGAATTTCAAATCGGATGGATCTTCCTTCAACCAACGCCAACCGAGGTAAACGCTTCCGTCGTCGCGTTCGAGAGCGATCAGGCCGTGATCCAACCGTTCAGCCGACACGCCGAAGGGAGATGCAATTGTTACCGATAAGATAGTAAGGATGAAACGCACACAGGTTAACTGATATCTCATGTGATCATATCCTCCCGAACGAGATTTTCATTATTCGATCCTTCATTGTGGCATACTTTGCCACAAAAATGAATTGGATTGAAACAATACAGTCCAGGTTCGCCGGTTCATGCTTTGATCGGATAGACTCGAAATTCCTTCGCCGCTTCGTAAACCGCAATGATATTTTCCGGCGGCACATTGGCTTGAATGTTGTGAATCGTGGTGAACACATAGCCGCCGTCCGGCGCGAATATACGCATTCGCTCGCGGACATGTTCGCGAATCTCCTCAGGCCTGGCCGTCGGCAGCACCTGCTGGGTGTCGCAGCCGCCGCCCCAAAACGCCAGGCGGTTTCCGTAGGTCTTTTTTAAATAATTCGGCTCCATGTTTGCCGCGGAGGTTTGTACCGGATTCAAAACGTCCACTCCTTCTTCCACAAAATCGTTCATAAACGTCTCGACCGACCCGCAGCTGTGCAAAAATAATTTGATGTGGGGATAATGCTCATGCACATAAGCATAAATCTGTCGATGCGCGGGAAAAATGAAACGGCGGTACATATCCCGGCTTAACTGCGGACCCGCCTGGGTTCCCAAATCGTCTCCCATTTGAATCAGTTGCAGGTAATCCCCCACCGCGTCGAGATACAAGGATAGATTTTCAAGGTGCCATTCCACCATGCGGTTCACCAAGGCATCGACATAAGCCGGGTCGTCGGCCAGATCCATCATGAAGTTGCCCCATCCGCGCAACCATTGCCCGTTTTCGAGGATGTTTCCCCCAAATCCTCCCATCAACGCATATTCGGTGTGTTCGTATAGATATTTCGCCCGCACCCGCTGCCACTCCAGCTGCTCATCACTGAAAAGCGGCAGTTCGAACGATTCCACCGGCTTACGCGGTTCACCGAAGGGCGGTTCGATCATTTCGCAATACAAACAGCCTTGCGGCATCCGTCCCCATATTTTTCCATTCGGTCCGCGTGCGAGATAACCGCCCACTCCGTCTGCTTCGAAATCGATATCCGGCGTCACTTCCGCCGGCGTTCCGTCCGGCAGTGTAAACGGTTTCCATTTGCGTTCGTCGGGATAGAGCGAAGTGTTGACGATATCCACCACATCCACTGCGAACAGATACAGGATTTCCGGCTCGATTTCCGCCAATTGCTGCATGAAATCGTATACGCGGATTTTTCCACTTGTGATTCCCAAATACTTTTTTAATCGGGCATAGGCAATCGCCGTCATCCCTGTCGAGCGCATGGCGCCGCAGTCGATCGGGACTTTGTCCGGCTGCCGCCGCTCCACTGCCGTTAACACACGTTCTCGTGAATTCATTGGATTTCCTTTTCTTGTGCAGACAGGAGGTCTGCACCACAATTTTTGACTTTTTGCCGGAGTATCATCGAATAGAGATCATTTTTTAATCAAATCATTGCATATTCAGTATACGCAGGGATTTTCCTCTCCTTCAATCTCTACGTCAACGGGGCGGTGGTTTTCATTTTCCTATTTACTTCAGTTTAATTTTTAAAAACGAAAATAGGCGCAACTGTTCTTCCCCTTTTGATGGGGGAATGATCGGCAGATGCGCTTGTAGCGAGGTATTTTTTAATTCATCTTTCTTTTTTTACCTGTTCATTTTTGGATGTTCTCCTTTATTACGAATCTTTGAAAAATGGTCATGGATTCGTGGAACTTCTTATATTTTTTTGTTGGGCGCCCAACATTTTGTTTTTCAAGGGCAATCTTTTTTGGGCGACTACGTTTTGCAGGTGGGATTCGCTTCGCTCATCGCCACCCTACGACCTGCCTGCCCGCCCGAGGAAATCGGTCCGCCTCGACGCGATTTCTTTTTCCTGTCACGGAGTTCTACCAGTTCCGGGACAGAGAAATCCAGGCGGGAGCAGCAGGACGGTCCGGGTCACCAGTCCGGACCGGGGAGTCTCACCGGCTCTCACAACCTTTTTTTTGTCCGCCTCGTTTTGCGAGGGGGACGGTGTAGTCATGGGTGTTTTTCCATCCCACCGCGGAAGTGCGGGCGGATTGCCCGCGCATCGCGCCACCCTGGTTTGATGGTCATTCTGCCATAGCGCTATGGTGCCCGGTTTTTAATATTGCAAATTCTGGGCCAAATTTGTGATTTTTGTTGTATGTTATTATATATCAGTGAGTTAGGAGAAGGGATGGCAGGCAAATTTTTTGTTCGAAAACGGTTTCATTCCTGCATGGGTAGAGCAAGCGCTCTCGCTAGTATGAACAGCGCAGGCGAGGACGCCTGCTCTACCCACAAGATTTATTTCCAGGTCGAATTCATTTCCATATATATTTATTCTTATAATTAGGATACATCTCTATTCTCTGCCCTTGTCATTTCCAATTCATTTGGCTATTTTACCAAATAGACAAGTTATGGAGTGCTCAATGAACCAAATCACTTATGCCAAATTCGAAGCGCGCGCCCGCATCATCAAAGCATTGGCGCATCCGACGCGCTTGTTCATCGTTGACGTACTATCGCGGCAGGAACATTGTGTGTGCGAATTGACCGCGATGATCGGCGCGGATATGTCCACCGTTTCCAAACATCTCTCCATCTTAAAAAATGTCGGCATCATTCGCGACGACAAACGCGGCAATCAGGTTTTTTACCAACTGACGACGCCATGTATCCTTAATTTTTTCGGATGTATCGAATCGGTTCTTTGCGAGATGAAAAAAGAGCAGATGGAATTGGTGGAATAGAATCTCATATTTTTTTAGAAAAGTTATTGGCTATTTTGCCAAAAAGCCAATAACCTGGCATAAAAAGAACAATGGTTATGTATATGTTGTTGAGGATGTGAGAACAGGGCGTAAAAAACTGGCTTTTTCAGACAATGAATAAAAAAGCGGTCACCGGAGTAAAAGATGCTGATAAAACAACCCCTGTTCTTACGTCCGAAACGCTCTCCGGTCAACCGCTTTCTGATGAACAGTCTATTCCGGAAACAATGGAAAAGCAATCGGAAAAACCAATTAAGGAAAGGAAACAGTCATCATGGCAGAAAATTTCAGCAGGAGAACATTGATCGCAGCGGCAGGCGCATTTGCGGTCGCGAACGCAATCGGCGGCAGTTCCTTCGCGCAGGAAACAGCGGCGAAACGTAAAATCATCGGAATCAATTGCAGCCCGCGAAAGGGAAAGACAACCGCGGCCGGTCTTGGCGTCTGTTTGAATGCCGCCAAAGAAAATAATCCCCGAATTGAAACCGAACTGATTGAACTGGCTGAACTCAGCATCCCCGCGCAACTGGCCGCCGGTCAGCCTCTGCGGGCTGGGGAAAGCGATGATTTTCCTCTCATCGTAAATATTCTGGGAGATCCATCCGTAGCCGGGATTATCGTCGGTTCGCCGGTGTATTTTGGCAACATGAGCGCTTTGTGCAAGGCTTTTTTAGACCGGCTTATGACGTTCCGAAAAGATGGTTTCAAACTGCGGAATAAGGTGGCGGGAACGCTGGCGGTCGGGAGCGCGCGGAATGGGGGACAGGAATTGACCATTCGTTCGATCCAAACCGCGTTGATGTGCCAGGATATGATCATCGTCGGCGACGGACAACCCACGGCGCGAATCGGCGCGACGCTCTGGAATCAGAATGACTCGATTGAAGGCGATGAATTCGGGAAACAGACCGCGATAAATCTTGGGCGGCGTGTGGCGGAATTGGCGGTTCTGGTCGCCCGATAGATTCTGATGGGTCAAACAACGCGACCCATCCTACGGAACTGAAAATGAATTGGAAATCGGAATGGAAACCATTCCTTCTCTTATTAATTGTATTCCTTGCCTGCTTTTATCTGCCGGTGGGGATGAACCGGTTCGACGACGCGGTTTTGGAGGCGTTTCATCTCGTAAAGTGGTATGCACGGGAACACGTGATCCTCTGCCTGATTCCGGCGTTTTTCATTGCGGGAGCGATTGCGGTGTTTGTCAGCCAGGCTTCCGTGATGAAATACCTGGGACCGAAGGCTAACAAGATGCTGGCGTATGGCGTCGCCTCGGTTTCCGGCACCATCCTTGCCGTATGCTCGTGTACGGTTTTGCCGCTGTTTGCCGGAATTTATCGGATGGGGGCGGGTTTGGGGCCGGCGACGGCGTTTCTCTATTCCGGTCCGGCGATCAATGTATTGGCCATCGTTCTCACGGCCAACGTTCTCGGATTGGAATTGGGAGTGGCGCGCGCGGTGGGCGCCATTCTTTTCAGCATCATAATCGGCCTTTTGATGCACTTTATTTTTCGCCGTGAAGAACTAGAAAAATCGAACAGCATGGCCTTGATGCCGGCGCCGGAAGTCAGCCGCCCGCTTTGGCAGAATGGATTGTATTTCTTTTCCATGGTCGCCATCCTGGTTTTCGCCAACTGGGCGAAGCCGGATACGGATTCCGGATTGTGGTTTTGGATTTATAGTTGGAAATGGCTGTTGACAGCGCTGTTCGGCGTCCTGTTTGCGATCATCCTTCCCGTATGGTTTGCGGTAAACACGTACAAAATGGTTTTGACCTGCGCGGCAGTATTGATTTTGTCACTGTTGTTCCCCGGTATGCCGATGATCCCATTTGTGGCCGGGATCATCGGGTTGTCGCTGATTGCCGGCACGGAAACCGGTGAAATGAATGACTGGTTATCGTCGACCTGGGAGTTTGCCAAACAGATCCTGCCGCTGCTCTTTTGGGGCGTGTTGGCCGCCGGTTTCTTTCTGGGGCGTCCGGAAAATGAAGGAATTATCCCATCGGAATGGATCAGCGGCCTTGTCGGGGGGAATTCGCTCTTCGCCAATCTCTTTGCCTCCATTGTCGGGGCATTCATGTATTTCGCCACCCTGACCGAAATTCCTATTCTTCAGGGATTGATCGGCAGCGGCATGGGCAAGGGACCGGCGTTGGCTTTGTTATTGGCGGGACCGGCTCTCAGCCTGCCGAATATGTTGGTAATCCGAAGCGTAATGGGAACCAGGAAAACCGTGATTTTCGTCTCGCTGGTCATTGTAATGGCCACCATCAGCGGATTGATTTTCGGATGTTTGTAAAAGAAAATCGAACAAGGAATGTACGGACCCCATTCAATGGACACGGAGATCATGATATTCCGGATTTTGTAAATTGGTAGTAAGGAATAAAATAGCATCAAATCTTAAAATCAATAACACGGGAGGTTTACTATGAAAATGTTGGCAAACAAACCATTTCATTTTTATTTGACGGGCATTTTCATGCTCATTGGATTTTGTGGTTCGGCAACCTCCGCTACGAATTCGGAACCAAAAATTCCCGGCGTCTGTCCCCCGTTTCATTTGTTGGACGAAGAGGGAAACATGATCGATCCGATCAAAGGGATCAATGCCGACAAGCCGTATTCACCCAAACAAACCTGCGGGAAATGTCATGATTACGAAAAAATCACCCGAGGATTTCATTTTCAACAAGGCGCGGATGAGAAGCCGACACCGGAACAATCCGAGCGTGTCCAATGGGCGCTCACTCCCGGAAATTATGGCGGAACCTGGTGCTCTCCCGCTCCTCTCTATCGATACCTTTCTCCCAAACAGAATGAATCCGCGGTTCTGATGGATATGACGTCCCAGACGTTTATTACGGCGGGATGTGGGAATTGTCATCCCGGCGGCGGTCCGTTGGAATTCGATCGGGAAGGAAAACGTTACGATTTATGGATGAAGAATCCGGAAAGCGGCCTTGTTTCCGGTGGGGAGAACCATCTGGATGGGGATTATTACAAAACCAATTGGGATCAGACCGGAGTGTTGGAAGCGGATTGCCTGTTATGCCACATGCCGGAATATCATTTTTACATTCGCAATAAACAGTTAAAATCCACGAATTTTCGTTGGGCGGCAACAGCTGCAGCGGGATTCGCCGAAGTGAAAGGTTCGATTGCCAATGGCGAACCTGTCGAATTGCTATATAAGAAAGAATTATTCAGTCCCGATGGCACGATTTCCCCTCATATCGTTCGAGAACCTCGGAACGAAACCTGCCTGCAATGCCACGCCCAGCCCGGCTGGAAAAAGCGAGGGGCTAATTTTCGCAACCGGACCGATGTTCATTTGCGAGCAGGGCTTCGATGCGTGGATTGCCACCCGGCCGGCCGTTCGGCGACCGATCCTCGGATTCATGGATATGAAGAACACCAAATTGGCAAAGGCGACGATCCCGGCGGGCAGGTTCGCAACGATTTGGATAATACGATGGTGGAGTGCCTTGATTGTCATGATACCGGAAAGATGGGCGCTCCCATTGCTGTACACCGAGGATTGCCTCCCGTGCATCTCGAAAGAATATCCTGCCAGGCGTGTCATATTCCCGAACGCCTCGTGAAGCCCATCCAACTACAGGCCAGCGATGTGCTGAATGCCGCGCCCAAAATCAGCACGCCGGGAAAGCGTTTATGGACGTTTTACGGACCCGACGGCGCATTCCGCAATCATTATGGTTATCTGGAAATGATGGGGTATGACGACAAACCCACCGAGTCGTTCCGTCCCTTGTTGGCTCAATACAAGGGAAAAATTTATCCCGTCAATCGCGTGCACAGCGCCTGGCCGGGCATCGAGACCGAGGATTCGGAGCCGTTGATGCAGCCGCGAATGAGCGACATCTATAAAATGTGGGCCGAACATCAAGCCAATCCGGACGCCTATCCATCTCTTGCCATGATCACTGACGACAACGGGGATGGAATACCGGAAATCAATCGCCCGGAGGAAATCGACGCGCTCATTGTATCCGTCGCCCAAATGCTGTCGAAGATAAACTATCCGATGGATTCCAAGCGCGTGGTCTGGGTCATGAACGAACGAGTGTATCGGTCCGGAACCGATTTTCGCGTGATGGAAAAACAGGAATGGGAAGCCTCTCCCTTCGCTAATGTTCATAAGTACAATCACGATATTTACCCGGCCAAGGCCGCCTTGGGCGCCAATGGATGCCAGGACTGCCATCATCCCGAATCGCCGTTCTTTTTTGCGAGCGCATTCCAATACCATTTCGATAAACAAGCCAAACCGGTCTTGGTTTCCCAATCGGAATTGATGGGGTATCAAGGCCGTCCCCGAGATTATGATGGGATAGTGGGATTCATCGCTGGTTTTTTCCGTTGGCTGACGATTTTGGTTATGGCGGGTTTGATCATTCATATTGTGTTAGACTTTATCGCTCGCCGACGAGGAGATCGAACAGCAAGTGAGGACTCTCCGGATGCGGAAATGATCCAGCGTTTCAACATTCATGCTTTGACTCAACACTTGTTAGTGATGATCAGCGTCCTGATTTTATTTGTTTCCGCATTCTCGCTTTGGGGTCTTCGCTATCCCGGAGCGCCATGGGCCGCCGCACTGACTGCCTTGTGGGGTGGAGTTGATTTTTGGCGGATCATTCACCGAATCGGCGCAATACTCCTGTTATTCACTGGGTTGTATCACCTTATTTATTGCATCGTACACGCCGAAGGACGCCGGGATTTTGCGTTAATGGTACCGCGGAAAAAAGATTTCACCGATTTCTTTGAAAATATACGATGGTTTCTTGGCAAGCAAAACCAACAACCGCAATTCGGTCGGTTTACTTATTTTGAAAAATTTGATTATTGGGCGGTTTTTTGGGGCTGTGTCATCATGGGAATAACCGGGTTGGGGATGTGGTTCCCGGAAGTGGTGAAGATGATCGTTCCCACCGCCGATTCGATTTGGTTTGATTCCTTCAAAGAAGCGCATGCGCATGAAGCGCTGCTTGCGTTCCTGGCCATCGTGATCTGGCATGTGTATAACGTGCATCTTCGCCCCGGACGATTTCCCGGCTCCCTGTTTTGGGTGCATGGGCGTATACCCAAAAAAGAAAAAGAGTGGGAACACTCTCTGGAATCATAATAGAGTCAAATTTGTATACGACAAATTACTCGGTGTATTCATACTTGCATAACAAATCTACGAAAAAGAGGTTACAAATCATGAAAAAGATCCAAATTCTCGGCACTGGCTGTCCCAAATGTCAAAAACTGACGGAACAGGCGAAGCAGGCGGCTTCTCAAATGGGCATCGCCTTTGAACTCGAAAAGGTTACGGAGATCGGAGAAATCATGAAGTTCGGCGTGATGACCACGCCGGCGCTGGTGATTGATGGAGCCGTTAAAACAATGGGAAAAATTCCTGCGGTTGAAGAAATCAAGCATATGCTGCAATAACAGGGAACGGAGATGATAATCATGTCTGAAAAACCGTGCTGTGGATTTTCCGTGAAAATGATTTATGCGTGTTCGGGCGCATCGGATACCGGAGAAATTACGGATCGCGCCGCCCGGCAGATTCGTGATGATAAAATCGGCTATATGTCGTGCCTGGCCGGAATCGGCGGCGGCGTCGATGATCTGATCGAAAAAGCACAGGCCGCCTCCAAAATCCTGGTGATCGACGGATGTGAGACCGATTGCGGCAAAAAGACTTTCGAAAAAGCCGGATTCGATCATTTCGTTCATCTTCGGCTGAATGATTTGGGATTGAAAAAAGGAGAAACGCCGGTAACGGATTCTCGGATACAGATGGTGGCTGAGGAGGGAAAAAAACTTCTCGCGAGCCAAACGATTTCATGATCACCGATTTCGTTAATTATCATAGAAGGGGAATTCTTATGAACACTCCAGCAAAAATTGGAATCATCATCGTATTACTCATCATGGTTGCCGGTATCCTTTCGCTAAAAAACACCCCGGATAGCAACGCCGTTCAAGAACCGGCAATCCTCATTTCCGAAGAATCGGGCAGCAGCGCCGCCGGATTGCCCAAGCTGGTCGATCTGGGCGCAGGGAAATGCATTCCCTGCAAGATGATGGCGCCGATTCTCGATGAACTAGAAAATTCTTATCAAGGACAATTTGATGTCGTGTTTTACGACGTCTGGGAAAATCCATCCATCGCCGAGCATTACGGCGTTCGGATCATTCCCACGCAAATCTTTTTCGACGCTTCCGGGAATGAACTGTTTCGACATGAAGGATTTTATTCCAAGGAAGATATCTTGAACAAATGGAACGAGTTGGGCATTTCATTCAAGGAGTCTGAAAATGAAGGGAACTAAACTGGCTTTATTGTGTGCGATATGTATGACATTAACAATTATTGCTTCGATCGGTTATGCGGAAGATAACACAAAGGAAACATCTATCTCGACGGTAGAAACCACGTATCCGGGTTTGGCTTCAGGCTCTCTCGGTTTTGCCAGGTTGGAGGAATTGCCGGATGGGATTCTTGTTCGTTCGGGTGATTATGAATTGAAAACCGATACATTGGATTCCGAAATATCAAAAGTGCCGGCATCGCTGCAGGAAGCATTAAAAAAGAACGCATTCTTTTTTCTGGAACAGCTGGTCACAAAAGGTTTACTCTTGAAAGTAGCCCAAAACCAACCCGCCCATACCCTGCAGGATCTCAGCACTGCGGATGAGGACAAACTGCTTCAAGATTATTTCCATGAGGTTGTTTCCAAGATTTCCGTTTCCGATCAGGAAGTAGTGGAATTCTATGAAAACAACAAAGATCTTTGTGGTGGAACTCCCCTGGATCAATTGAAAGATCAACTCAAACAGTATGTGCTGCAGGAAAAGCAACAGAATGCCGTGAAGGAGCATATTCGAACACTGGGGCAACGCATGCCCATCGTTGTTTCTACTTCCTGGACGCAAGAACAGGCGAAATTGGCCAGAGATAATCCGGTCGACAACGCCCGTACCAGTGGTCTCCCTTCCCTCGTGGATTTCGGCGCCAGCGGCTGTCGCCCGTGCGACATGATGACTCCCATCCTGGACGACCTGAAAAAGAAATTCGAGGGAAAACTGAATGTGGTTTTCGTGCATGTGCAGGAAGAGCAGATTCTAGCCGCGCGGTATGGAATTCAGTCGATCCCGGTGCAAGTGTTTTTCGATAAAAATGGGAAGGAAGTATTTCGCCATACCGGATTTTTCCCACAAACGGAGATCGAGAAAAAATTGAACGAAATAGGAGTCGAGTAACTCATGCAGGAATTGTTCACCACCTTGTCTCATGCCATTGAAGGCGCTCCGATGATCGCTCTGATCGCGGCTTTTGTGTGGGGTATTCTGAGCATCATTTTGAGTCCCTGCCATTTGGCCAGCATTCCGTTGATCATCGGATTTATCGATACCCAGGGGCGGATTTCCGCGAAACGCGCCTTTGTAATTTCGATGTTATTTGCTACCGGTATCCTGATCACGATTGGACTGATTGGCATTCTCACGGCGGCAGCAGGACGAATGCTGGGCGACGTGGGGCGATATGGGAATTACTTTGTTGCACTGATCTTCTTCGGGGTGGGTTTATATCTGCTTGAGGTCATCTCTCTCCCCTTTTCGGGTCCAGGCAGCGTGAATATCAAGCGAAAAGGATTGCTGGCCGCATTTCTGCTCGGTTTGATTTTCGGAATCGCTTTGGGGCCGTGCACATTTGCCTACATGGCCCCCATGTTGGCCCTGACATTCAAACTCGCCTCAACCAGCCTGCTATACGGCATCCTGCTTCTGCTGATCTATGGCGTAGGCCATTGTTCCGTGATTGTGTTGGCCGGAACGTCCACGGAAATCGTCCAACAATATCTGAACTGGAATGAACAATCGCAAGGTTCCCGTATACTCAAAATAGTCTGTGGCGTATTGGTTTTACTGGGTGGACTCTATTTGCTTTATAGCGCCCCTTGAATCCACGAAAACGAGTAAACCATTCGCAGAGAAAACCAGCGGTAAAACAACTATTGAAAATAAATCCGGAGGCGCTCTGTAAAAAACAATGTCAAAAATAAAAATTCTATTCTTGTGCACCGGCAACTCTTGCCGCAGCCAAATGGCGGAAGGCTGGGCGCGGCAGTTGAAACACGATGTCATCGAAGCCCATTCCGCCGGCATCGAGACGCATGGATTAAATCCGAATGCCGTCAAAGTCATGGCCGAAGCCGGAGTCGATATCAGCCGTCAACGATCCAAACATGTAGATGAATTGGAAGGGATCGATTTTGACTGCGTTATCACGGTATGCGGTCATGCGGATGAAAATTGCCCGGTGTTTCCCGGTAACACCAAAGTCATACATCACGGATTCGACGATCCGCCGAAATTGGCCCAACACGCCAAAACAGAAGAGGAAATCCTTGCCCCATATCGGCGCGTTCGCGACGAAATCAAGGTCTACGTTGCCGCTTTGCCGGATTCGTTAGATTAAAAATATTGAAGGTTCGTAGGGGCGGTTCGCGAACCGCCCCTACGACGTAACGTTGCCAAATTCTTTAAATTTATAATATCAAGGGAGTAGATAGAGTCATGATGAATCCTCCAATCACCGATCATTGTATTGAACAAACAAATAAAAAAGGTCTCAGCATTTTTGAACGATATTTAACAGTATGGGTAGGGCTGTGTATTATTGGCGGGATCGTGCTGGGAAAACTCGCGCCGGGATTGGCGCAGACGCTGGATGGTTTGGCCATCTTTGTCAACGGCGCTCCGGTGGTTTCCATTCCCATCGCGATTTGCCTTTTCTGCATGATGTATCCCATTATGGTGAAGATCGATTTTGCCTCCGTGATCAAAGCCGGCAAGAGCGGCAAACCGGTGTTGCTGACCCTGTTTATCAATTGGTGCGTCAAGCCTTTCACCATGTACGCCCTGGCAGTGCTGTTTCTTGGATTCCTGTTTAAAGGTCTTATCGGCGATGAAGCGACCGACCTGGTGAAGATGCCCTTCGGACTCGATTTGGCAGTCGGTGCAACACACGGCGCGGGAACCGTCGTCCTGCACGAGGGAACCAAGTTGCTGGAAATTCCGCTTTGGCGCAGCTTCCTGGCCGGCTGCATTTTGCTCGGCATCGCTCCCTGCACAGCCATGGTGCTGGTGTGGGGCTATCTGGCGCGCGGCAATGACGGACTGACGCTCGTCATGGTGGCCATCAATTCGTTGACCATGCTTGTACTTTATGGGGTGTTGGGTGGGTTCCTGTTGGGCGTCGGTCGGCTGCCCGTCCCCTGGCAGGCGCTGCTGTTATCTATCGTCATCTATGTCGCGCTTCCGCTCGTGGCGGGATATCTCTCGCGCAAGTGGATCATTGCGGCAAAAGGAGAGACCTGGTTTAAGGAGAAATTTCTGCACGTTCTGACTCCCATCACGATTATCGCCCTGTTGACCACGCTTGTGTTGCTTTTTAGCTTCAAGGGGGAAATGATCCTATCCAAACCGCTGACCATCGTCTGGATTGCGATCCCGTTATTTCTCCAGACTGTTTTCATATTTGTTTTGGGGTATGGTTTGGCAAAGTTGTTCAAACTGAAATACGAGGACGCCGCCCCCGCAGCCATGATCGGCGCATCCAATCATTTTGAAGTGGCCATCGCCACTGCGGTCATGCTCTTTGGCCTTTCTTCCGGCGCGGCGCTGGCGACCGTGGTGGGGGTTTTAATCGAAGTTCCGGTGATGCTGATGCTGGTGCGAATCTGCCTCAACACAAAGGCCTATTTTTAATCATCAAATCCAAACCATACAAATTGTCTGGACAGAACTCTTCCCATCGTATCGTTGGTTTCGGCGTCAACCATCAACGTTTCCGATAGTCATCCCACTCAATCAAATTCCCATCCCTCGATGCAGGAAGCGTCTTCCAACAAATGCTCTCGAATCGCATTCTGGGCAACCAAATCCACTTCGCGGTTTAATAAAAATGTTTCGATCCCTCCTTCTTGATCCACCAGATCCAACACCGCTTGCAGCCACGAAGCTTCCACCCAATACCCGGCGTCGAGAGAGAGTAAATAATCGTACATCACGTCGTCGCGACTCACTCCTAACAATACATGCAGCAATGCCGTTATGATGCCCGTCCGATCCTTTCCAGCCGTGCAGTGATAAAGAACCGGAAGATTGCCGGGATCGGCGATCCGGTGAAACACTTCCTTGATCGACGGCGCGAAGGTGGTGACGATATCGATATAAATTTCTTCATATGTTGATAAACTGCGAATCACGATCGGATGATGGATGTATCGCGCAAAATCAGTCAGACAAGCCGGATCAGGCACGTCAAGTATTTCACCGTCCGAGCGCAGATCGATCACCGCTCGCACTCCCGTATTTCGCAGAAGAATGCAATCGGTTTCAGTAAGCGCCGCCAGGCGATCGGAACGATAGATCAATCCTTTTTTAATTCGTGTTCCGTCACGGGCAAGATAGCCGCCGGCGTCGCGCGTGTTGCTCGTTCCGTTGAACTCCAGCCAGACGGTTCTCGAGCCGTTTCTGAACGTAGACGGCTCATTGGCATAAAACGTCGAAGGGACGACTACCCATGCAATCAAATAGAGGATGGCAATTTTTACCGACGGCATAATGATTGGTATCCGTTCTTTATTTTCGATCTGTTCACTGGCTGGCTTTCATTCATTTTATAGATATAAATAAACCACATAACCCAAATACATCACCAACAAAAAACCACCTTCGCGACGGCCCAGGCGCAGTCCGGTGATCAAAAACGGCAGGATCAGGATGCTGAACACCATCATCACCCAAAAATCCCGCTGCATGTCCAACAATCCGATGGAAATCGGTGAAACCAGGGAAGCCACGCCCAAAATGGCAAGGATGTTGAAGATATTGGAGCCGATGATATTTCCCAGTATGATGTCCGGTTCATGTTTCCAGGCGGCAATGATACAGCTGGCCAATTCGGGAAGGCTGGTGCTGAAGGCAACGAGGGTCAGGCCGATGACGCTTTCGGAAACGCCGATCGCTCTAGCGATATTGACGGCGCCCTCGACGAGGCCATGCGCGCCCAGCGAGAGTAAAAGCAGACCGATCACGATTCCCGCCATCGACAACCAAGCGCTTCCCTGCTTTTCCGCCAATTCCCGCGCATAGTCGCCTTCTTCCTGGGGGGGGCGGTTTTGCAGTATGACGACGAATAAATAAGCGCAGATACCCACAATAAGCAATGAACCTTCAAATCGGCTGATTACGCCATCCCACAGAAGAGGAAACAGTAAAAAACTCGTGCAAATCATAAAAGGCACTTCATTGCGAATAAAGCGGATTTCGGTCTTGAGCGGAGAAATCAAGGCGCAGACGCTCAAAATCAAGCCCAGATTCATGATATTGGATCCGATCACGTTTCCCAACGCCACTTCCGCCGCGCCCTTGAACGAGGCGGCCAGCGTTGCCGCCAATTCGGGACTCGAAGTGCCGAACGCGACGATCGTCAGCCCGATCACCAGCGGACTGATTCCCCAGATGCGAGCCAATTTTACGGCGCATTTGACCAACAACTCGCCCCCAAAATAAAGAAAAACGATGCCAACCACAATCCATACAATATCCAGCGTCATTATTGTTGCTCTTTCTGAACAAATTTACTTAAAATCCGTATAATCTTTTTGAACGCATTGCATCCTGACGGATTTACAATCATTATATTTAACGATTATCATCCTTACTCACGCAAAATCAATGGCATAAGGAGCATTCACTTGATTCAGGTCATCGATTATCATAAAACCTATCGTGACACCGTGGCAGTCCGGGGTTTAAGTTTTGAAGTGAATCCGGGTGAGATTTTAGGGTTAGTCGGCCCGAACGGCGCGGGGAAAACCACGACGCTGCGGGCGCTGGCGGGAATTATACCTCCCACACAAGGCAAATTACAGGTCGCCGGACACGATATCATCAACGAACCAGTTGAAGCCAAAAGCAAGCTGGCTTATGTGCCGGACAATCCCAACCTCTTCGACAATCTGACGGTTTGGGAACATCTTCTATTTTCCGCCGGCGCATATCAAGTCGCACACTTGAACAAGATTGGCGATGAATTATTGGCAAAATTTGACATGACGGAACACAAACACAAACTGGCGCAAGAATTGTCGCGCGGGATGCGGCAAAAAGTGGCCATTTGCTGCGCGTATCTTCACGATCCCAAAGTCATTCTCTTCGACGAACCACATACAGGACTCGATCCGCGGGGAATCCGAACCATCAAGGATTCGATTCGCGAAAAAGCGCAGGCGGGAGCGGCAATCATCATCAGTTCCCATATGCTCGCGCTGGTGGAGGATCTCTGCACGAATTTGCTGATTCTGCATCATGGGCAAAGTCTGTTTTCCGGCAAAATCGGCGACGCGCGCAAGGCGTTTGCCGACGTGGACGGGGACGCAACGTTGGAAGAAGTCTTTTTCCGTGTTACGGAAAAGCAAAACGGCGCAACCGAATCCTCTCCGGCGCCGGCGAATGGAGTATGACATGATGCACCCGGCGCTGATCACACTTCTTCGTCTCAACATGTACGCGCGGTTGCGTTACACCGTTCGGAGTTTGAAAACGTTTCGGGGGGCCGCTTTTTTCATCGTGGCGGTCGGCTGGTTCGGCTTGATGATCGTTCCCAACCTGATGATGGCAACAAAAATAGGCCGCACCGATCCGGAAACGGTTCGGTCCGTGTTTCCTTTTATTCTACTGGCGTTATGTCTCCTGCAACTGCTTTCCTCGGCGTGGGAAAAAGCCTTGCAATTCAAGCTATGTGAAGTGGATTTTCTGTTTACCGGTCCGTTCACCCGGCGCGAACTGCTGGCGTATAAAATCATCAGCAGCCTCGGCGGTACGGTATTCATGTCGCTTCTGTTCTCCGTCATCTTCTTACGCCATTCGCCGTCATGGCTCGCGTGCTTTTGCGGACTCTTCTTTTCTTTTATGTTTGTTGGATTTTTGGGTATGATCATTCTTTTATTGAAACAAATGATCAGCGTCCGCGCGTATACCTTCACACGTATCGTCATACTGACCATCGTCCTTGCCGGTTTCGTTTTGGGCATGGGCCGAGAAATTCCAAATCTCATAAGCGAAAATTCGCTGGAAGTCATTAAAAATTTTCGCGAATCACGCGGCGGTTTCTATTTGCTGCTGCCGCTCAATATTTTAGGACAGGTCCTCACGGCAGAACATTATGTTCCGGATTTACTGCAATGGGGATTCTTGGCGCTCGTCATGAATCTGATCCTATTCCTGATCATCATGGCGCTGGACGCGAATTATCTGGAAACTTCATTAACCATCAGTCAAAAAATGTACACGCGCATGCAAAAGGCGCGTAAAGGCCAGGCGTGGTCGAATTTCGGAAAAAATTTGACGTCGCGATGGCGCATTCCCCAGTTGCCGCGATGGGGCGGCGTGGGGCCGATCGCATGGCGGCAACTCACCCACATCATGCGCAATTCCGGCGGGATGTTTTTTTTTCTGATTATCCTGCTGATTGCGATGGCGCCGCCTTTGTTGTTTGAAAATTTCAAGGATGAGAAATTGCAATCGTTTTTCATCGGCGTGATCGTGTGGATTTCGGTTATTTTCACCATGTCCTTTCCCTTTGGTTTTCGCGGCGATTTGGACAATATGGATTGGTTTAAAATGCTGCCGCTGTCGTCGATGGCCATCGCGATCGGTCAAACGGTCGGCATTGTGTTCTTCATATCCGCGCTGCAAATCGTGTTAATCGCGCTTTGCGCGCTATTCAGCAAAGGCGGCTATCTCATTCTGCTCACGGCGGTTTTGTTTACGCTTCCCTTCAACGGCATCTTAATCGCGATGGACAATCTTCTGTTTCTACTGTTTCCCATCCGCATCATGCAATCCTCGCCTGGCGATTTTCAGAATTTCGGGCGGCAGATGGTGTATTTTCTGTTCAAAATCCTTGCGCTTGTCATTGGTTTGGGAATCGCCGCCGGCCTGGGAGGGCTTTTGTATTGGCTCACCGAGTCGTGGGTATTGTTTTTTCTGGTTTCCTGGTCGTTATTGATTCTCGAAAACATGATCATCATGGTTATGCTCGCGTGGGCGTTCGAGCGATTCGATTTAAGCGTAGACACGCCGGTATGACATTACATTTTTTTTAACCGATTGGTGAATCGTCGGATATGAAAACCGAGTTCACATCGTATTCATCCGAACATGCGCTTTCCCAGCTGATTTTCCCACAATCGACAGGCATGAAAATCCTGCGGGGGATCGTTGTGTTCGTTCTGGCCGGAATTGGACTCTTCGTCACGGCATCGCAAATTCAACGCGTACAAGAAAAACAGGATTATCGCAAGGATTTTCTCGCAATTTACACGCTGACCAACGCCGTGGCGCATGGAGCAGACCCGACGCTGCCCATTGACGATCTGGCGAGAATGTATGTCGATGAATTTGAAGGCGCTGCGTTTCCCCACCCCACCCCGCATCCGCCGACGATGGGAGTCCTGTTTCTGCCTCTCGCTATGTTCCCCTATCCTACGGCCAAAACGATCTGGCTGGTTTCCCAATTCGGCTGTCTGTTTTTGTCGATCCGGATGTTCGATCGCGCAGGGGGAAAACGCTCGTCGATCTGGCGCGTGGGCTTCATCACGGTGATTTTACAGGCATGGTATCCTGTTTTTATCGACGTTTCGAACGGGCAAGTGAATTGCATGGTCTTGTTTCTCCTGACCGGATGCTGGTTGGCTCTGCGCTCGCGGCGATCGTGGACAGCCGGCGTGTTGTTAGGACTGTCGCTCCTCGTAAAACAGATTGCCTGGCCGGTTTTGATTTTGTTTTTATTCAAAAAGGACTTGCGCGCATGTCTGGCAACCACCTTGACGATTTTTTTCGGTTACATCATCGCCGGCGTCATGGTCGGATTCGGACGCCTCTATTCCTATTTCACGACCATTCTCCCTGCGATTGCCAACCTCTATCAAGCCAATCCCTGGAATTTATCGCTCTGGACGCTAGGAAAACGAATGTTTGAAGGAACCGGAGTTGATCCGGAAACCGGCGCGACCTTCGAAATCGTTACGCAGCCATTCTTCCCGTCGGTGGTGATGAGTACCATCGTTTTTTATTTCATTCCGATCCTTTGTTTGATCCTGGCGGCAGCCTTGATTTGGAAATTTCTCGACTCGGACTGGTCGTTCGCTCTGCTGCTCTGCTGCAGTATCATTCTCAATCCCCTATCCTGGCCTCATTATTTCGTATTGGCATTGTTTCCACTTTTTTTGATTATCCGGCGGCTGCGGGAAAACCGGTTTCCTCCTTTCGAAACCAATCTCTCCATAATAATTATAATGTTTTTATTGCCCAACATCTTCGTTTGGAAAAAACTGGCAGCCTGGGCGGCCGGCGGGTTTTCCGCAACAAATGGTATACTGACGCTGCCCTTTGCGCCGGGTTTGCTGTTGTTGGGGCCGACTTTCGCATTGTGCGCACTGAGTGGACTTCTCGTTTATTATCAAATACAATCTAAAAATTTACAAAGGAATGAGAGAGTTGAATCGTGAAGCAATCCGGCATCTCCGCATGTTTATTTTTGGCGCTTGTTTTTTTCTTTTCTTGTTCACCACAGACGGAAATCAAACCGGTTCAGCCGAATCCATCGCCTTCCGCTCCACTTCCAAGCACCATACCGTCTCTCCAGGATGATTCCGCCTCAATCTTGCTCGATCGGGCAGAAAATTTCATCACGCAACTCGGAAAGCAAGAATACGCGGCCGTTGTTTCCCATTTTGATGAAAAAATGAAGCAGCTCATGCCGTCGGAAAAATTAAAAGAATCGTGGGAGACCCTGCTGGTGAAAACAGGAGCCTTTCAACAAATCACCGGCGCGCGCATGGAAAAAATAGCGAGGAATGATGTTGTATTCGTAACCTGCCAATTCGAAAAACTCGCACTCGACGCCAAAATCGTATTCGATGGCGACAACCATATCGGCGGTTTATTGTTCCTTCCCACCCGACTTGCGGTCACGCCAAATAACTAAATTGTTTCCTGCCGGCATCCAAGCGCACACGCGCGCCGTGCGCGAGAGTCAGATTGTTCCTGACATGGCCGAAGGGCAGGTTCGCCAAAACCGGAATGTTGAGTTCTTGACAAAAGGTCTGCAACACGCGCGATAGAAGTTCCGGCGTTTCCCGGCGCTGGTTTTTTCGATACGTGAATTGTCCGAGCATCATTCCGCGTACCCGTTCGAACGCTCCCGCCAGCCGTAGTTGATGCAGCATAAAATCGACGCGCGAGGACAGTTCCCCCACATCTTCCAAAAACAGGATCACATCTCGATCGATGGGCAACGCAAACGGAGTTCCCGCCAGCGCCGCCAGCAAACTGAGATTCCCGCCCAACAACACCCCTTCGGCCACGCCGTCCGTCCACGTTTCCGGACCGTTATAATCGTCGTCCGGCGGCAATGGCGGCATCGGCTCTCGATGCAATTGCCCCTCCAACATGGCCCACCAGCAGCGATCGGTATACGCCGTGCGGGAAACCGAATCCATGTTGGGCGAATGAAATGTTATCAAACCAGTTTTTACAGAAACCGCGACGTGCAAGGCGGTGATGTCGGAATACCCACAAATGATTTTCGGATGCGCCGACAAGGCGGCATAATCCAAATGGCGAAGAATGCGCGTCACGCCATAACCGCCGGTCAAACAAAATATTGCGCGAATTTCCGGATCGCGAAAAAACATGTTCAGGGCGTCAATGCGATCCGCATCGGTTCCGGCCAAATCCAACAACACTTTTTTACTGACATTCTCGCCGATCTTCACGCGATAGCCTTTTGTACGCAGCAAATCGGCATACGGCTCGACCGGAGCGGGAGAAATCGATTTCGCCGGAGCGGCCAGCGCGGCCCAATCGCCCGGCTGCAATGGTTGTATATGGAAACGTTGCGTCATTATTTATATATAATTCAAAATCTTTTCATCCGAATTCAATTCCACCATCGTCCCAAGAACCATCGACAACGTATCATTCTCCTTTTCCGTTGTTTGCAACGATAACACGGGAAGATTCAAACTCAGGAAACGCTCTCGCAACACATCGATCAGATCGATTTGGTCATCCGGTTCATCCTCGGGAGAACGAAAACGACCAAGAACGATTCCCCGAACCCGGGAAAACGCGCCCGATTCGAACAATTGCGTCAAGCAACGATCGACGCGGTACGCATACTCATCCGATTCTTCAAGAAATAAAATCACATCCTCCTCCGTCGGAACCGCAAAATCCGTTCCGGCCAGACCGGCCAATCGCGAGACTCTGCCGCCGATCAGTTTGCCTCGCGCCTGGCCGGAAACCCACGTTTCGATAGTGAATTTGTGTTGCCTCACAAAAAAAGGCGTTTCGTTCATGGATGACAACCGAAGGAATCGCAGCCATGCGGGAAATCCTTCATTATTAATACTATTATTTATGCAATCCGGAACCGAGTCGGTAACCATTATACTATGTAATTCGGCCTTTTTATAAATCGCAAGATGAAGAACGGTGCGATCCGAGTATCCGATGAACCATTTCGGATAAGTCCGCAGCGCATCAAAATCGATTCCCACGAGCAACGGCAACGCACCATAGCCGTCGCTCAAATCCACGATTACTTTGATTTCCTCGTCGCGAATGAACGCATTCAAATCCGCCAGCCGCTCCTGAGTCGCGCCGGATAAACCATACAAAAAATCGCCGCCGAGATACGCTCCCCAGCGCACTCGGTATCCTTGCGATTGAAAAAAGCGCTCGATTGGTTCTTGCTGCGCAGGCTCAATTCCGCCGGCGGTGCACAGACAGCCGATCGTATCGCCATTTTGGATCGCCGGTAACGAGATGGAATGGACTGTTTGTTCTGGTTTCATCGTGGTTTGACAGGAATTCATTGCCGAAAAAAGGCAGGACGCCGCCGGTATGGTGAGAAAATCACGTCTCTTCATGAAATCGATGATCGATAATAATTGGAATAGTAGACTTTATGCGAATTGTAATCGGCATGGCGTGAAAATCCATCCCCAACGAAAATGGCCATTCGGCCGCCGTCCGAACTAAAGAAAAACTCATCCATACAACGTTTGTCCGCGCTTCAAATCGGTAAACTCCTTACCTATAATAAGCAGGTTTCCGGATGGAAGACGGGAAAAAAATCCGGGAATACCATTCGGAAACAAACCAACGATAAGGATATGCCACATGCCGGATAAGCAATTCGATTCCACCATATTCAAATCCGAAGGCGACCTCAACCTTTCTCCCCTTCGCCAACAATGGGAATCCGAAAATCTCAATGCGGTAACCCGCGAATGGTTGGAAAAAGACGCCAAATACTTCATCCATCAATCATTATCCACCCCTTGCCTTAACGTCTTGACAGAATGCGGCGGCATTTACGTTTGCGACCTGCAAGGCCGTAAATACATGGATTTTCACGGCAACAACGTGCATCAAGTCGGCTTCAGCAACAAAAAAGTGATCGACGCCGTTAAAGCGCAGCTGGATTCGTTATCGTTCTGCACTCGCCGTTATACCAACATCCCCGCCATTCGCCTGGCGGAAAAGCTGGTTTCGCTCGCGCCCGGCGATTTGAATAAAGTTCTCTTCGCGCCGGGTGGAACCACCGCCATCGGCATGGCGCTGAAACTTGCCCGCGCCGCCACCGGCCGTTTCAAAACCATTTCGATGTGGGATTCCTTTCACGGCGCGTCGCTGGACGCCATTTCCATCGGCGGCGAGGCCATTTTCCGCAACAACATCGGCCCTCTCTTGCCCGGCGCGGAACATGTCCCTCCGCCCGATCCCTGTCATTGTGTTTTCGGTTGCGGCGACGAATGCAATCTCAAATGCGCCGATTACGTCGAATATGTGCTGGAAAAGGAAGGCGACGTCGCCGCCGTCATCGCCGAAACCGTACGCAGCACGCCGTATATTCCCCCGCGCGAATATTGGCAGAAAATCCGCAAAGCCTGCGACAAGCACGGCGCGCTGCTCATCCTCGACGAAATCCCTCACTGCCTGGGCCGTACAGGAAAAATGTTCACCTGCGAGCATTACGACATCGTTCCCGACATGCTCGTCATCGGCAAAGGTCTCGGCGGCGGTATTTTTCCCTTCGCCGCCCTTCTGGTTCGCGAACATCTCGACGTCATGCCCGACCGCGCCCTCGGCCACTACACCCACGAAAAAAATCCCGTCGCCTGCGCCGCCGGTTTGGCGGCAATTCAAGTCATTGAAGAAGAACATTTACTTGAAAACGCAAAGACCGTCGGCGCTTACGCGCTGGAACGCATGAAACAAATGATGAGCGCGCACGAACTCATCGGCGACGCGCGCGGATTGGGATTATTAATGGGAATCGAACTGGTAAAAGACCGCCAAACCAAAGAACGAGCGACCGGCGAAGCGGAAAAGGTCATGTATGCCGCCCTTTCACATGGGCTGAGTTTCAAACTGACGATGGGAAACATTCTTACTCTTACCCCTCCGCTCACGATCACGAAAACGGAAATGGATCGGGCGCTGGATATCATATTGCAATGTCTTACGAGTATTCGATGAACCTGTTTCACGATTCTTTTTCCCCTATTCTTTTTTTTAGGAGATTTATTTTCCAATCCATTTACATTTACAAAACGTTGTTATATTATCCCACAAGAACTCAACTGATCACATACAGCGTCGCAAACGACAAAAGCATGATTCGATTTCAACATTGCTCATTCCGAATTGCAGTTCCGCGTAAATCCTTGGACTCTCACCCGCCTTCCCTTTCCATGCCTGCGGGTCAAGGCGACCCGATCCACTCATTTTAAAGTGACGCTCGTTCACCTGGGGTTTCCCTACTATTGATTTTTATCGATGATGAATGTAGAAATGAATGATGCGGTCTTCTGCGGTGTTACCGTAGCGAAAACCACTATATCCGGTTGGTCACAATAAATGATTAATAATAACGGCGCATGATTTATTATGGGTAAAGCAAGCGCCCCCAATACGTCAGTAAAGCAAGCGTCCCATACATGGGTAAAGCAAGCGTCCTCGCTTGCACAAACGACGCAGGCGAGGACGCCTGCTCTACCCGCATAAAAACCAGTGGAGATAAACAAATGAAAAATCATCCTTTATTCCTATTCACCGGTATCGTGCTGATCCTCTGCGCAAATTGTGGCGACAAATCAGGACAGGAAGCGATCAGCACAATCCCATTGCCGCGCGATGGAACCGTAAATCAAGAACCATCCCCATCCATTCCCAACATAAAAATCGGGCATGTGGGACACGACCATCATCTGGCGTTATACGTGGCCGCGTTGGAAGGGGAATCGCTCGCCTCCCATTCGTCGGCGTATTTGAAAATGATAAAAGACCGGGAAGTATATGACCTGGTCGAAAACGGGACGCCCTTGGCGCGGCTTCATCTGATCAAAGTCGGCGGTGGATCGAACATGCCGGCGGCAATGGAGCGCGGTGAAATCGAGATCGGACTCGGCGGCGTGGCGGCGATCGTTTTTTTCATCGACAAAGGCAATGATTTCAAGATCGTTTTTCCGCTGCAAACGGACGGGGATATGCTGGTCATGAAGAACGATTTTCCCGCAACGGATTGGGCGTCGTTCGCACAAACCGTCAAAACCAGCGAAACAATCATCAAAATCGGGTACAAAGCGCCGATTGCCGTCGCCAAACTGATATTCGAACGCGCATTGATGGAAGAACAAATCCCAATCATTTATAAACCGGACGAAAGCGGTGGAAAAGTGGAACTCGTCAATCTGCAGGAGGAAGCGAATATGGTTCCGTCTTTGCTCAACGGCGCGGTGGACGGATTTGTCGTCAATCAACCTCATGCGAGTTCCGCGGCGCGGAAAGGGGCGGGAAAGATTGTATGCGATCTTTCCACGTTGCCTCCCGCCGGCAAGTGGGAACAGCATCCCTGTTGCGGCGTCGCCGCCACCCAAACTGTTTTATCAAATCATCGCGGCGTGGTGAAAGCTTTTCTAAAAGTCCTTTCTGCGGCCACGGATCTCATCAACTCCGATCCGGCGCTGGCGATCCGCAACGCGGCGGAATGGACCAAATTACCGCTTGAAGTCGAACAGGACAGCGTGCCGACGGTTCGGTACCTCAACGCGCCGTCCGCAAAATGGGTGAGTGGAATGCAAACCTGGGCGCAAATGATGGCCGAAATCGATAAATTTTCCGACAAATTGAAAGGAAAAACGTCGCAGGAAGTGGTGGAGACGTGTTGCGATTTATCACTTCTCCTTGAAATCATATCCGAGAAACAAAATCGATGAACCATCATTGGCAACGACACCGACAAGGCATATCCGACTTTCTTTTGGGCAGCCTTTTACCGATCGCGTTTCTTATCCTTTGGCAATGGTGGGCCGAGCAACGTTCGCAAGTGGTTCCGCGGCCGCTGGATGTGCTCGCCGTGTTGGCTCACCCGTTTGCGCCCCCGCGGCATCTCGATTCCATGCCGCTGGCGCATAGTTGCGGCATCAGTGTACTGCGCGTATTCCTCGGATTCACGGCGGCGGCGCTGACAGCGATACCGCTGGGCTTGCTCGCGGGAAGAATCACGGTGTTGCGTCGAATCCTCATCCCGTTTCTCGAAATGGGCAGACCGATTTGCCCGATCGCCTGGCTGCCGGTCGCCATTTTGGTGTTCGGTTTCGAATCCGTCGGCAGCGCTGTATGGGGACAGGAATCGTGGCGGCATTCAATCGCCGACCAGTTACAATTCGCCATGATCGCGGTGATCTGGTGGGGCGGTTTTTTTCCGATTTTCGTCAATACCGTTCATGGCGTCGAGCAGGTGAAAACATTGTATTTGGAGGCGGCAGCCATGCTAGGCGCTTCCCATCGCCGGATTTTTCTCTACATCGTGCTGCCCGGCGCGCTTCCCTCGATCATGACCGGATTACGCGTCGGGCTGGGGATTTCGTGGATGGTGATCATCGCGGCGGAGATTTTTCCCGGCGCTCGCGCCGGATTGGGGTATATCATCACGACCAGCCATCAGGTCGCCGAATATCAATACGCCTTTGCCGCGATCGTTGTCATCGCCGTCATCGGACTGATGTCCAACAAATTCTTATATCTTGCGTCGAATCGAATAAGCCGATGGCAAATCATGGAACGATAATTCGCGTGTCGAAGATTTCGAAGTCGTTTGGACGGGAGCGGGACGCACAAATTCAGGTCTTAAAAGATATCGATCTGCAGGTCGAAACCGGTGAATTTGTATCCATTCTCGGCCCCACGGGATGTGGGAAAACCACGTTGTTGAGAATTTTGTCCGGTCTGGAATCACCCGACAGCGGCACAATCGACATCGATTCGCGAGCGGATGGTTCGCCTTCCACAGTCGGCTTTCTGTTTCAGCAACACGCGCTCTTTCCGTGGATGACGGTGGAGAAAAACATTCTGTTCGGATTGCACGCGGCGGGATACGGCAAAGCCGACGCCAGGCAACGCTGTTCCGAATGTTTGCATCTCGTTGGTCTGCCCGACTGCGCGCATACCTATCCTTACGAGATATCCGGCGGAATGCAAAGACGGGCCGCATTGGCGCGTACCATTGCTCCTCGGCCCGATGTTATTTTGATGGATGAACCTTTTTCCGCGCTGGATATTGCCACGGCGAGATTGTTGTACGACGAAATTCTGGACATGCGCCGCCGGGAGCGCATAACCGGCATCTTCGTGACGCACAACATCGAAGAAGCCGTTTTTTTAGCATCACGGGTAATTGTGATGGCATCTTCGCCCGGACGGTTCGTCGCGGATGCGCCTATCGATCTTCCCCACCCGCGCGATCGCTTGAGCGAACCGTTCATTGGAAAAATGTTGCAGGTGCGGAATTATTTCGAGAAGGGAAATTTATAAATTTGTAGGGTGGGATGAAGGAAATAAATCCCACCGGTTGTCTGCAAAAAAGCAAAAAGGTGGGATTCGCTTCGCTCATCCCACCTACAAAAATCAAATTAATAGAAGAAAGGAGAGATGATCCTTAAATCTGACCTCACAATAGTAAATCCCAAATCAATAATGAATTGTAATGACAAGTTGGAACTACGCGCAAGAAAGGGGTACGAAATGAAAACTCAACCATGCTGGATTCTCATCGCCGTGTTCGTTTTCATCGGCGCAGACACCGATGGAGTTGCGCAAGAGAGGCAACAGGAAGAACATTCGTGGAACGACATATTGAAAGGAATTGAGATTGGACCGGGCGTTCTCGATATCGGCGGCAACATCCGCATCCGCACCGAATTGTTCAACGATTTCACCATCAAAGGCTACGGGACCGGAAAAAACGGCGTTCAGATCGAAGACGACGGAATGCTATTGGAACGAATCCGCATCGATTTCAATTATCGGCTGTTTGAAAATCTCAATTTCTTCGTTCAATTTCAAGACGCCCATTTCTGGTTTTCCGAGCTGGATTTGGACGATTTTGGCGACGTGTGCGCCTATGAAAATCCATTCGACTTGAAAAAGGCTTATATCGATTGGCGTAAAATCGGAGACACGCCGTTCGGCTTTCAATTCGGACGGCAGGCGATTTCCTACCGCGACAATCGCGTGTGGGGACCCGGCGATTGGGGCAACACCGGCCGGTATACGTGGGATGCGCTGAAATTGTATATCGAAACGGATTGGGTGGATACCGACATCATACTGGCGCAGCGCGTAATCAGCCACAAAAGCCGCTTCGACGACGACTATCACGATTTCGATGCGTATGGCCTCTATTCCAAGGTGAAACAACTCCCATTCGATCTTGATTTCTTTTATATTTTGAAGGCAGACGATGAAACCATCCCGAATGTGGACAAAGCCGACCGCCATTCGATCGGGGTGTATGCCAATGGAAAACTGGAGAACAGCATCGATTGGAGCGGAATGGGCGCTTATCAATTCGGCGAACAGGGAAATGAAGATATCAGCGCGTTCGGCATGAACGCGAAAGTGGGATACACGTTCAATGCGCCCTGGAAACCGCGCATCGGCGTCGAATATTCGCACGCATCGGGCGACGCCGATCCCAATGACGGGGAGACCACGACGTTCGACGGTTTATTCGGCGCGGTGGATACATTTTATGGGCGGATGAATATTTTTGCGTGGATGAACCTGCAGGATTACCAAGCCACATTCAGCGTCAAACCCACCAAAACGATTGATCTTTCCGTCGATTACCATTATTTCCGCCGTGACGAAAAAAATGATTTTTGGTATCACATCAACGAAAGACCCATCCGCGTCGCCAATCGCGCCAATCTCGATGGTTTAAGTTCGGAACTCGGCCACGAGGTGGACCTGCTCGTCAAATGGCGGATCAACAAGCAAGTCGAATTGTTCAGCGGATATTCCCACTTCTTCGCGGGGGGATTTATCGACGATTCCGCCAACGTTGGTATAACCGACGATGCGGATTGGGTGTTCTTGCAATTCACTTATTTCTTCTAAATAAAAAAATTGCACAATCCGTTTCTGTCTATGCAATAATAAAAATAAACGTGGGTAGAGCAGGCGTCCCCGCCTGCATTGTTCGGCAAGCGAGACGCTTGCTTTACCCACGCACGGGTGAACGTCATTTTTTGATTCCACGTTATAAGTATTCGATCCTATCGGTTTTACCGACTCATTCATCCTTGTACTTATGTAAAATCAATCCATATTCCCGAATCTTACGGTACATGGTCGCTTGGCTCAAATGCAAACCGGCCGCCGCCTGCGCCACATTTCCTTTCATGATTTTCAGCGCATTCTCAATCGCTTCCCGCTCTAAAATTTCAAAGGGAATGATTTCCGGCTTTCCCGAAACGCTGTTTTGATCATTTTTATCGGCTTTTTTTATGAAATGATTCTGACGTTCAGCCGTACGAATCGCTTCCGGCAGCATTTGCCGTTCCAATCGTTCGCCGTCGAATAGAACCACGACCTGATGAATGCTATTTTCCAATTCCCGCACATTCCCCGGCCAATGATACGTACACAACGCCTCCATCGCTTCCGGATAGAATTCGTGGAAGCGCTTCTGATTGAGTTTTACATATTTTTCCAGAAAGAAATCGGCCAATTCGGGAATGTCGTCGGGATGATCCCGCAATGGGGGGATATGAATGTGCACCACATTCAAGCGGTAGTAAAGATCCTCGCGCAGATCGCTCGCTTCAATCGCCTCGGCGGGATTGCGGTTGGTTGCGGAGATGATCCGCACATCGACGTGGATTTTTTCTCTCCCGCCGACTCGATAAAACGCATGTTCCTGCAAAAAACGCAAAAGTTTCGCCTGTAAATTCGAATCCATTTCCGCCAGTTCGTCCAGGAACAGCGTCGTTTTATCGGCGCGCTCGCAACGTCCGATGTATTGTTCGTTGGCGCCGGTAAACGCGAATTTCTCATGGCCGAAGAGTTCGCTTTCCAACAAATTATGGGGAATGGCGGCGCAATTGACGTCGACCAGTTCCCGGCTTCCACGAGGAGAGAGTTGATGAACCGCGCGCGCAACCAATTCTTTCCCACAACCGCTCTCTCCGGTAATGAACACCGGCGCTTTGCTGGGCGCGACGGTTTCGATAATGTTATATACGATCTGCATTTCCGCGCTGCCGCCGATCAAATCGCAGAGCTGCGACCGTTTCGAGCGTTCGAGCGTCTTGACTCTCTTTTTTAAATTGTTGCTTTCGATCGCATTCTTGACCGAGACCATTAAACGATTGAAATCGATGGGCTTCGAACAAAAATCGTACGCCCCCAAACGCATGGCGTCCACTGCGCGTTCGACGCTTCCATGCGCGGAAATCATAATCACGGGCAGATCCGGCTCGATCTCTCGTAACTCTTCGATCAATGCAATTCCGTCGCCGTCCGGAAGTTGCATATCCAGTAAAAGGGTTTGATAATCTTCGTCCTGCAAAGCGCGGCGCAATCCCGCCGCGTTCTCTTCCGTCCGAATCGCATATCCCAATTTGGTCAGATGGGTTTCCAGCAATCCACGAATGGAGTTGTCGTCGTCAACAATTAAAATAGTAGGTTTCATATCCACATGTTTCATTCCCAATCGAAATAAATACCATCATAGCATCAAGACAAACAGCTTGAATACGCTTACCATTATTGGGTGGCAAGGGCAGCGTTTTTTCTGCCCTTGTCGGAGCCACTTCACTGTTATTATTTTCCAACAAAACGATTTATGAAGGTGAATCACTCACATGCACACCATTTATTTCGATCACAATGCCACCACGCCGGTTCATCCCGATGTTTTCAATGCAATGGAACCTTTTTTCAAGGAACAATTCGGCAACGCGTCCAACCTCTATCGTCTCGGCGTCGATGCCCGCTATGCCGTCGAAAAAGCGCGCGCGCAAATCGCCTTCCTGATCAACGCCGACGCTGACGAAATCGTGTTCACCGGCGGCGGAACCGAAGCGGACAATCTCGCGATCAAAGGAATCGTGGCGGCGAACGGAAAAAACCACCTGATCATTTCCGGAATCGAACATCCGGCGGTCAAAATGACATGTGAGTATCTCGAGCAGTATCACAACTGCCGCATCACGCAATTGCCGGTCGATAAAAACGGAAGAATCGATCCGCGAGACGTGGAAAAAGCGATCACTCCGGAAACCGCATTGGTTTCCATCATGCTTGCGAACAACGAAATCGGCGCGATTCAACCCATTGAAGACATTGCGAAAATTACTCGATTCCACGCCGTTCCTTTCCACACGGATGCGGTTCAGGCGGCAGGCAAAATTCCTGTCGATGTGCAAACACTCGGAGTCGACCTGCTTTCTCTCGCCGGCCATAAAATCTACGGCCCCAAAGGCGTCGGCGCATTGTATGTGAAACGAGGAGTACAGCTGATTCCGCAAGTACAGGGAGGTAATCACGAAAACGGCCGACGGGCAGGCACGGAAAACGTCCCCGGCATCGTCGGATTCGGACAAGCCGCGGAGTTGGCGTTACATGAACTGCCACAGCGAAACCAACACGATACCACCTTGCGGGATTTATTATGGGAAAAACTCTCGCAACTTCCATTTGCGATCCTACGCAACAGTCCCGCAACGAACGTGCTTCCCAACACACTCAACGTTTCCATTCACGGAATCAATGCGCGGGAATTCGTTCGAGCGATGGATAAAGAATCCATCTGTCTCAGCAGCGGCTCGGCCTGTTCGCAAGGCAAAACCGAGCCGTCTTCCGTACTCAAGGCCATCGGCCGCACAGACGAGGAAGCCGCCGCCGCGATTCGTATTTCGGTCGGGCGGATGAATACACGGGAAGATGTGGGATACTTTATTGAAACAATTACATCTGTCATAAAGAAGTGTAGAGGAATATAATTATGGATTCCTTATTATAATTCTCGCTGCTTCCAAAATTCATGAATGTCACGCGATTGATGCACTACTCCAACCACTTCTTTTTCTTCACATAGAGACGTTCTTTTCCTTTTGTTTTTATTTCAGCAAAGAATTGTTCCAATTCCACTTCATTATCGATTTTTATTGAATTTCCTTCTTTGATCTGCCGTGTTCCCACATCGATATGATGGAGAATATCCTGTTGTTTTTTTAACAGAGTCACAGCCTGGTCGAGCGCCTCTCTACGATTACTAAAAAATAAGTTTCTCGCGATCGTTTGGATATAGCGTTCATTTTCCAATGAAAGATCATTATTCATTTGATCACCTCCAATAATTAGGATTTTAACGTATTTTAATGAGGCGAGCAAATAATTTTATGTTTCAGCTATTCCTTTTAAACAATTTCATAAAAAACAATCATGATCGGTTGATCAAAATCATTACGAATCTTCCCTTTACCGATTCCCAAACAATCGAAACATTATTTCGTCACGACTAAATCCCAAATGTGTTGCTACGTCATTAATTATAGAGGAAACTGTTCCAATCCGGAGTGGAGAATGGTCAGGAATCGTTAAATGGTGTTCTCCATTTTTCTCGGTGGTTAAACGCATGTGACTCCCCGTTTGTCGAGTAATTCGATAGCCAAATCTGACCAATCGGTTTGCCAACTCATTTCCGGAAAGATTACGTGGAAGTTTCATAATGCCATTAATTCTTCCCGAACGTAATGAAGCCGTATAATTTTAGGTCCCACTCCTTCTTCGAAATGACATCGCACCGCATCACGAATGGAATCACGCAGTTGAGAAAGATCATCCGCTTCCGTAAAAATCGATTCCCCCAGCGCCCGCGCGGTATATCCCCCCTCGTCCGATTCTTCCACATAAAAAATGATTTCATTCATGATCGAAAAACACCTCTTCATAAAAACAATTATCATATTATGAGCGTAACGCTGATTTTCCCTGCACTTGACTCAAACCGACCATTCAATCACGAGATGGGCAGCGATGCCGATGAATCAATTCCAATCCTTTTAACGTCAGGAAAGGTTCATGAACATCAAAAACGCCTTCCTGTGCAAAGATCGAGCTCATCCCTCCGGTTGCGATCACTTTCGCCTGGTCGCCGACGATGCTTTTCATCCTTCGCGCCATTCCTTCAATCATGCTTACCGTGCCGAAAAAAATCCCGCTTTTCATGTGTTCGACGGTGTTTTTGCCGATTATGCGCTCGGGTTTTTCATGCAAATCGATCGGAGGAAGCAGCGCCGCTCGACGCGTCAGCGCCTCGAGTGAAATGTTGACGCCGGGCGCAATCGCTCCGCCAATGTACCTGCCATCGGCGGAAATCGCCTCAAACGTAGTGGCCGTTCCCAGACTAATCACAACCGCCGGGCTTCCATACAGGTGTACGGCGGCGTAACAGTTCACAATGCGGTCCACGCCGACCGTTTCCGGCCGATCCACCCGCAACGGCAATAACTGCGTTTTTATATCTTCCACCATGATCGGAATTTTTCGCAGCCGCTGTTCGATTTGAACGGCGAGAAGATCGCCCAACGCGGGCACCACGGAAGCGATCATGACGTGTTCGAGTTCGTTTTCCTGATGCCAACGTTCGGCGATTAGGCAGATTCGCTCCACCGAGTCCGCCGAAGAGGGTAAAAAATCAGTAGTTATCAGATTCGCATCTTCAAACAAACCGATATCGGCAGCAGAATTTCCCACATCGAGGGTAATAATACGGCAGGCATTCATCGCTCAACGTTCCGCCGCCTGCGCTTGATTCCCGAATCCGCTTTCGCGCGGCAGGGGACGTTCCCGTTTCACATATTCCTGCGCTTTTTCCGTGGGAACCCCTTTGATGAGACCGAATCGGGAAAGCGGCCAATAACGGAAAAAGGCTTTCCCCATCACATTGTCGATCGGCACGGCCCCCCATTCGCGGCTATCGGAACTGTTCATGCTGTTGTCGCCGAAGACGTACAAACACCCCTCGGGCACGACGAAATTCCGTTTGCGATTATAGAGAACCGTATAAAAATTTTCGTTAAAAAAATCGGGGGATTCGAGAATCTTTCCATTTCGCCTTAAATGCCCGTCATCCATAATCTCCAAACGGTCTCCCGGCAATCCCACCACCCGTTTGATGTAATACGGCTTGTCCGGCGATTCGATCGGGGGAATCCCTTTCGTTTTGAAAACCACAACGTCTCCCACGTGAATCGGTCGAAGATCGTACAAAAATTTGTTGACGAAAATCCGATCCCCTTCTTTCAGGGTATCGCACATGGATTTGGAAGGAATTTTGTAGGCTTCGAAGATAAAGGTTTTGATGAGCAGCGCGAGAATCAAAGCGGTATAAAGCGCTTCGAGATTTTCATAAAGTCGATAATGTCTGGAAATATGGTTGACTATCGCTCTGCCCCATGAGAAATACTTCAATTTACTCGCAAGTAATAAGTAAAACCGTCTCATTTCGATTTGGACTCTCTTTTGTTATTCGCTATTGATTTAATCCATCGCAACAATCGCTTGGCGTATTATCTCCAATACGATCCGATGGAAAATGAGTTTCAAATTTTCTCACAAAAAAACGGTACGCCGCCGCTTCGGCGGCATTTCTTTTACCGGCAGAATGCCGACGGTACATGCATTTTTTTATTAATCCAGAAAATACTGTAACACTTCATTGCTAATGAGTAAGGCCTGTGGAGTTAGTCTTAGATACTCCTCTTTTTGTTCCAGCAGATTCTGCCGTTCAAATTTGTCAATCGCTTCCTGCCAGCGGTCACGAGGCGAATACCCGAAGCGGTTTATAAAACGATCAATCGAGACGCCTTTGATTAAACGCAAACCATAAATCATCACGTCGGACGCCATTTCCTCCACATCGAGGCGCTTATATTCCGCAAGCAGCTCCGGATTGAAATACAATCTGTCGCGTTGTTTTTGATGTTGTTCATGAAACCTGACGTATGTTTCTTTTTCGGAAATAAAAGCATGACGAATTCCGTCGAATAAGCCATGAGCCGCTGCTCCAAACGCCAGATATTCATCTTGATTCCAATAAATCAGATTATGCCGGCATTCCCGGTCCGGCCTGCTCCAATTCGAGATTTCATAATGCCAAAATCCGTAAGTCGTCAGCAAATCTCTTGTCCTATTATACATCCGAACATAAGTTTCATCCAGAACCGGTTCCAATCTTCCTTTTTGATTCAGTCGATGGAACAACGTGCCTTCTTCAAAGGAGAGACCGTAAACGGAAAGGTGATCGGGCGTCAACCGAAGTATTTTTTGCAGCGTATCTTCCCAACGCCTTACAGTCTGGCCGGGTAAGGCAAAAATCAAATCCATCGATACATTCGGTATTCCGGCCTCCCTTATAGCCGAAGCCGCGCGTTCAACGGTCGCAACGGAATGAATACGTCCCAGCTGTTTCAATTCCTCGTCATGCATGGACTGAACGCCAAGACTCACCCGATTCAAACCCAACGGCGTCAGATGCTGAAAAAGCTCGGCCGTTGCGCTTTCCGGATTGGCTTCCAGTGTAATTTCCACATTGTCCGCAATTGAAAAGGTTTCAAAAATACATTCCAGAAGCAATGCCAGCCTTTTCCCACCGATCAAACTTGGCGTTCCTCCGCCGAAAAAAATCGTCGAGAGTTCCCGATTCCTTGCCATATTGCTACTGGCGCGAATGTGCGTCATTACCGCATTCACATAACGATCCATTTCCTGATCGTCGCGAGGCGCCGCGGAAACGAATGCGCAATAACTGCATTTCGATCGGCAAAACGGAATATGAATGTACAAGCCGAGTTTTACCGCACATCCTTCACGCATAACCGCTTCCTGCATGGATTTGATCGGGAAATTATGGTTCATGGAAAGCAAAATCAGGAAAAATTTTCCTCTCCTTGAAAACCACTGGATTAAATCAATTCTAGTTTATCTTCAATAACACTAAAAGAAAAGCCCACTTAGGAAATATACGTTCCATTCATTTTTACTTGGTACATTCATTGCATTCGCATTTCCATGTTGACAATTCCGGAAAGCACTTCAAAGGAATTATGGCTCCGCATAGGTTTGGTTTCCTTGAAGTGCCAAGTGCGGTGCGGAGCCTTACCACTCGACATTCGATTTCTTTATCGATTGCATCAATCGAATTTCGAGTGGTATGCGCCGGCGATGGTTGTCGGGGAAAACACGGAGGTTTTCTCCGGCAAGCACCCTGAATCCAACTGTTGAGGGTAATAATGAATGATCGATTTTATGAAAACCAACGTAACCAACGAAAAGAAGCCTATCTGATGGCTTCTCGCAATCCGTGGATGGTTTGGCGTCTGCAAGCGTTACGCGCGGGATATGTGCCGCCGCTTCTCCCCGGCCAAATCCCGCCGGATCTGGCCAAACTGCCGTTAGGTTTGCACGACGCCGATTATCGTGTGGAGCCGCTTCTTCAGCACACGGACCGCATGAAGCAACAGGAGCGGAAAATCATGTCGAAGATTTTTTCCTTTATCCTCATCGGCATTCTTTTCGTTGCGGCATTGAGCATCTCATTGGCGTTCAAGCAAAATTCCGGTTTCCGCTTCGGCTTGATTGACGCCATCATTCCCCGATCGGAAAAAGTACGTATCATTGAATTTTAATCAGTCCTGACGAAACCAGTGAAATCAAAACCATTGCAGGAAGGATGGATGAAACCTTGTCCACCTTCCTTTTTTATTGCAATTCAATTCGATTCTCGTTGTATTTATTCACAACATTCTCCGGAACGTAGGAATCCAAATCAAGAAATTCCATGTTCCCTATTTGAATCCGCTTCATCATCGGGGATAATAAAAATGAATTGGATTGTATACTAATGAGTTGTCATGGAAATAAGTAATCATGTTTACGGACAAAGCGAGAAGATAAAGTGCGTGTTTTATCTGAAAATATTGTGACGCGGGCTTCCAGCCTGCGCGTGCAGACCGGAGGTCCGCACCACAACATGTTTTCATCGTTCGTTGTGACCAATTGATCATGTCGGTTTCATTGTAAAACCGATTTCGTAGTGAGCAATGAGTATTGATCTTCTATCGATTTTGGGAATCAGTAATGCATAAACATCATTGTACGCAAAGAAGGTCGGTAACGATTGCCATTTTATTCATGGTTGCCGGTTATGCGGCCGGCCAACCGTCCTCGTCCCTCCAATTCATACCCACAGCACCACCGGTTGAACAATTCGATCAAGCCTGGCGCTTGCTTTCTTTAAAAGACACCGTCGGTTTAGCTCAACGCCATATTTTTTTCTGTGATTTTGAATCGGATGGGGCGGTATGGATCGCCGCTTCCGATGGGCTCTATTATTATGATGGATACAATACCCAAAAATATACGACAACGCATGGATTGCCCAGCGATTTTATCCGTTGTGTTCGGATTGCTCGGGATAAAAAAATTTGGATCGGAACCGACAACGGCGTGGCGGTTTATGACGGATTCTCATTTCACATCGTGAATCCCCAACACGAATTGGCGGGCCCCAGCGTTCGCCGCATCGTGGAAGATCCCGATGGAACCCTCTGGTTTTGCTGCGATCATTGGCCCGATGCATCGGTAAGCGCCGGATTATCGTCCTATCATGACGGTTTATGGAAAACGTATCGTGATTCGGAAGGCCTTCCCAGTAATCACGTGGTTGATTATTTTCGTGATTCCCGCGGCCGGCAATTTGTCCTGACGTTAAAAGGATTGGCGCAAAAGGACGGCGAACGTTGGATCCAGCCCCTGGCGCTTGTAGGATTTTCCGACAGCGAAGATTTTTTCTGGTCGATCACCGAATCGCCCAGATGGGGAGTCATGGCGACAACCGGATCCGCCATTTATGTTTTTAAAAATGATCGGTGGAGTCAATTTCACAGCAAATTTCCACGAATGTATAAACTGTGCACAACAGCGGATGGAGAAATCATCTCTTTCAAAAATTTCGGTGAAGACGGCCATCGATTTCTACGATGGAACGGCGATGATTTCGAACCGATTTCCGCGTTATCGGACATAAAAGAAGGAGAAATCAGTTGTGTGCGTGAGGCCCCGGACGGTTCGATTTGGTGTCTGGGACTCGATTGCCTGGTTCGTTGGACTCGCAAAGGTGGAGAATGGACCGAATTTCAGAATCATCTCACCCCCAAATTGATCGACAATCAAAATCGGATTTGGTTTGTTTCCGCGGATACGGTCGTGCGAAAAGAGGGGGAAAAATGGGAGGAGATGACCAATAACGACCTCCATTTGGCATTGGATGCGAAGGGCGACGTTTGGGGATGGTCAGGAATGGGTGTGGTTCGTTGGCAAAACGACCATGTGGATTTTTTTGATAAAAATGTAACCGAACTCGAAAATCCGCTTCGCTTCAACTGCGACGCCAATGGAAACGTCTGGTTATTCGGTCACGATGAACATGGAAAAAAAATCGTTTCCATTTGGGACGGCCTTTCCTGGCTTTCCCGTTCGATTGCCGAATTGGAAAAAGGTCTTGTCGTCGGAAGCACACTCGATCCCCACAATGGAATCTGGTATGTGATGGTCGAGCCGGCGGAAAACCACATTCAGTTGGTTCATGTTTCCTCCCCATCCGCCGAAGCGCGAATCATACAACCCGGCGTACAAACATTCTCGTTGCCTTTTTTTTATATGGACAAAAAAAGAAACGGTTGGTTGTATAGCGAATTCGGTTTGTATCGATTGACGGAACAATGGGAACGAATCAAAAATTTGATCGGCAACAATGTATTTTTCTGCATCGAAAAGGACGACAATGTGTGGTTCGCTTGCAATGGAGTCAGCGGCGGAAAAAGCGGATTGATGTGCTTTCACGAGCAGAATCGACAACAATTCAGTGTGGATGTTCGCAATTTTGGGGCGAAAGCGACGGACGGGACGATCTATTTCGGGGGCGAAGGATGTCTTTATGTCATTTCCGAACGGGGTAAAAATCAACCGGTCCCATTGAATTTACCGGCCCGAAAACTGGTTACCGGTTTGGTGAAAGATTTCGATGATCTACTCTGGATTGCTGCCGGTGAATCGCTTTACCGTTACCACCCGGACAAAATGCCTCCGGAAACAAATGTTTCACTTGTCTCCGATTCGGTTTATCAAAACGAAGAACTAATAATGCTTTTCAACGGTATCGAGCGTTTCAAACGAACGGAGTTCCCCCGCACTCTTCGATTTTCATGGCGAATCGATCAAGAACCATGGAGCGATTTCCATGTCCGGATTCGTCATCAGCATCGGGTCGATCACCTTCCAACCGGCAAGCACATCCTGCAAGTCAAAGCGCAGGACCAGGGATTCGACATCGATCCGACGCCGGCGGAAATTTCGTTCACGATTCTGCCGATTCCCATTTACGAACGAGCATGGTTTAAACCGGTAATCAATTTTTTGTTTCTTTCCAGCATACTGCTCGCGATCCATACGTGGATTACCAAGCGAAAACTGGCTCGCTATGCGAAAAACCTTGAAGAAACTGTCGATGTGCGCACTTCGGCTCTACAGGAAAGCGAACGGTTGTATCGCGCCGCCATCGAAGTCGCCGACGCGGTGCCTTATTATCAAAATTATTTGACCAATTCCTATGAATTCGTCGGCGCTCAAATAGAAGCAATGACCGGCTATTCCGCCGATGAATTTTCCGTCGATGTATGGCTATCGATGGAAAAAGAAATCCTTTTGCGCGGCGATCTCATCAGCTTGACGGTGGAAGAAGCCGTCAAAAAAGCCCGCGGAGAAGAAGGCGTCAGTTGGCAGGCGGATTATCGGATCAAAACACGATACGGCGAGGAAAAATGGCTGGCTAATGCAGCCATCCAAGTCAGAAATGAACAAGGCGTCGTCGTGGGCTCTCTCGGAATCCTTCAGGATATCACCGATCGCAAACGTGCGGAAAAAGAAAAAGAAAAACTGGAGGATCAACTGCGCCAATCCATGAAAATGGAGGCAGTCGGGCAACTGGCCGGCGGCGTGGCGCACGATTTCAACAATCTCCTGACCGGCATCATCGGTAATTTGAGTCTGCTCGAATCAATGGCGACGGAAGAAATACGCAAATATATTCTTTCCGCCAGACACGCAGCGGACCGGGCGGCGGAACTCGTCCAGCAGTTGCTCGCATTCAGTCGGAAATCCCGGATTATGCCGAAGGCAATCAACATCAATCACATCGTCGAGGAAATCTATCGCCTGTTTCGAGAAACCATTGATCGCCGCATTGACATCGTCATACAGACGGATCCGGCACTCCCTCCTATCCAGGCGGATATCAGCCAAATCAATTCGATGATCATGAATCTGTGTTTGAACGCGCGGGATGCAATCAACGATATCATGAACGGCGCCTCCTATCCGGAACGGCGCGGGGAGAAATTCGTCATCACCATTCAAACCAAACAGGCTGTGGTTGACAGGAATTACTGCAAACGTTATACGTACGCTCAACCCGGCTCGTACGTCGTGCTCCTGATCTCCGATAACGGAATCGGCATGGATGAAGTGATTCAACAACATGTTTTCGAACCCTTCTTCACGACCAAAGACATCGGCAAAGGAACCGGTTTGGGGCTGGCCAGCGTTTATGGAATCGTGAAACAACACCGCGGCTGGATCAATCTGGAAAGCAAACCGGGCGTCGGTACGACCTTCATGATTTATTTTCCCATAGCCGAAAACATGACGGCGCCGCGATCGCCTGAAAAAGCAAAAAAAATAACCGGCGGAAAAGAAACTCTCTTATTGATCGATGACGAGGAACTCATTCTCAATCTGGCGCGCTCGATTCTTGAACAACATGGATATACGGTTTTCGTCGCTTCCGATGGAAATGAAGGTTTATCCACGTTCCATCGACACAAAGAACAGATCGACCTGATTATTCTCGATCTGTCCATGCCTTATTTGTCCGGAAGTGAATTTCTGGAAACACTCCGCACCAACGATGCGGATATAAAAGTGATCATCAGCAGCGGTTATTCCGACAGCGCCGATTTCGATTCCTTTCAACACTTGAATGTGGCCGACTTCGTGACAAAACCATATAAACCGGCCGATTTGATCCGTGTAATCCGCAAAGTGCTGGATTCCGCATAATCCCAAAGGTAGAGCAAGCGTCTCGCTTGCGACATGATTTTCATCATGAAACACACAAAACTAAACCGACGAACCTTCTTTACAATCTATGCAGGCGCACTCGCTGCCGGAATTCTCGACACGGGGCCAGGTTCATCGGCATTGGCGCAATCGAAACCCGAATCCGATCGCATTACCGTCCCCGAATTGGAACTGGTCGGAAAACAACGGCCGCCGTTATTCGGCCAAGGTTTCAATCTACGCAAACCGGCCGCCAAGGCGTTCGAACGCATGTGCGCGGAGGCAAAACGGGATGGGATTCATATTTACTCGTATTCCAGCTATCGCAATTTCGATCATCAAAAACGCATCTGGAACCGAAAATACCAGCTGGGCGTCCGGCAAAAAATGAAACCGATAGACAACATCCATTCCATTCTTCGCTATTCCACGCTGCCGGGCACATCCCGCCATCATTGGGGAACGGATTGCGACTTGATCGATCGCGCCCAACCGGAACCGCCGGATCCGTTGCATGGAAACCATTTCACCGAAAACGGCGTCTACTTCCAACTCTATCACTGGCTTTGGGAAAACGCCGAAAAATATGGTTTTTACGAAGTGTACACGAACGATCCGCGACGAACCGGATTTGCCTACGAACCCTGGCATTGGAGTTATGCGGAACTCTCGATTCCGTTCCTGCATCAATTTCACACCGTTTTGATAAAAAAATATCTTGACTCACCCGACATTTCCGGTCGAAACCACTTGACGAATGATTTTCTAAAACGGTATGTCCGCGAGTGGGGATTCGGCGTCAATCCGGAATTGATTCCGTCGGTTTGAATCGAATTTAATAGGCAACCGGTATTCCGGCAGGTGAGCAAGGCGGCCTAAGACCTTTGAAAAAGCGGTTACCGCTGCAATTCAATCGGGACGCTTTGTTTCCAGAAGAATTGCAGCAACTCCAGATCGCGCGCATCGAGAATGTTGTCTTGATTCACATCATGATCCACCGGCTGCTGCCATAACTCGATTAATTTCAGCAAATCGTGCAGGTCAACGTCGCCGTCCACGTTCAAATCGGAATCTTCGACGCGAACCATTTCATCCACCGCCGGCGCAGAAGCGGGAATCACGGTGATCAGGCTGGCGGCCGGGGAGGCGGAATTGCCGCGCCCGTCTTCGGCAACGATCGCCAGTACAAACTCGGCCGAATTCTCGAGTGGACCGAATAGGGACTCGGGAAAGTCATGGATCGAAGCAATAAAACGGTTTCTGTCGGGATCGTATCCGAGGGGCAATTCAACCACCGGTAAGTTTGATCCCGCGACAGCGGGCGCCAATCGGATTCCAACTTTCAAATCACTGCCGCCGCCGCTTTCGTCGATGATCCACGCTTCCACATCGAGACGACTGCCCGCCGGCAGTTCCTGATTTCCGGGAGCGGCCAAAATCATCGGCGGCAGCGTATCGGGAACTCCGTCATTCTCGAGATTTCCTGTCGCGGCGCTGCCCAAGGTGGTTTCGAGAAGTTCGGTTGGAATTTCGCCCGGATGGATGGCCGGATTCTGCAGCACGATAGGGCCTTGTATTTGTAATAGTTGGTCACGCGCCACATGGAAAGCGTCTCCGATCGGCTTTCCGGCAATGATTTGATCGAAGAAATAATCGGTAAAGGAAACGGGTTGCCCCGTCCCCTCGAGATTGCCGAAAATGGCGATGCTCAGCGAAGTCGAACCGGTCGATGCGATTCCCACGAGATTCGCGTTGTTGCCGGCCGCTTCGAGAATCGCGCGTACGGCGATTTCCGCTCGCGGAGCATCCACAATGACAACCGTCGCCGCTTCCCGCCGAACGGCATTCAATTGTTGCCCCAAATCGTGCGCCGCGAGAATTTGTCCATCGCTTAACAACAAATTTCCATCCTCATTGTTCACACCGATGAAAAGTAAGGTCATTGCGTGCGTGGAAGGAATCGCTTCGATCCGGTTCATGAGCGTACTCACGGTTACCGGCGTGAGTACGTTGATTTCCGGATCCGTGTCTTTTGCCGGAAGCGCCCGCGGGGAAAAAACCTTTGCCGTGTCCGTGGTAAATCGCCTGCCGGGAACAAAGTTTTCGTAAATACGACGAATAATTTGATCGTACGAAGCCGCTTCCGAAGCGGAGCCGCCCGCGCCGGAAACGAGGATGATATTTCCGAAAAACTGAGAAAATACATTTTGTGACAAATCGTGCGGACGGACGCTTTTTATTCCCTTCCCCACCGTATTCGAGGCGTTCCGCGCAAAAGCGCCGACCGGAATGACAAGACCGGAGCTGGATGCGATCAACGATGGAAAAGATGGCGAGACGGCCTGCGCCTTGACCCACCAGAGGCCGTTCAGCATTGATTCGTTCTCCACCGGTATTGCAACCAGAAAATGATAATCGTCTTGAACCGGAACTTTGATGTAAAGAGGAGCCGCAGAGCCGCGATGGACAATCAATTCCACTTCGGGAAAGAGTTGTTCCAACAAACCTCCGAAGCGGGCAAATCCGCCTGCTCCCAACCGGCCGC
Organism: Candidatus Omnitrophota bacterium; assembly: GCA_003598175.1. Lineage (GTDB taxonomy): Bacteria > Hinthialibacterota > Hinthialibacteria > Hinthialibacterales > Hinthialibacteraceae > SURF-12. The sequence continues at coordinate 1,638 of QZKN01000022.1, read as the reverse complement.
CGATGCGTACCGTACTGCCCACGGTTTCATCCAACGTCGAATCGGTTAACAAATGAATGGGAACCGTCTCCGCGCGAATGGGGATGGGCTCCGGCAAGTCCAATTTCGGATCGACGTGTACGATGATCTCCTGTGAAACGGTAGAGATCGAAGCGTCGGCATTTTGTGCGAGCATCCGCGATTGCAATTCAACGTACATGGAAACATTCAATTCGTTTCCAATCTTTTCAACGGGTTCGATGTACAGCTGAGACGTTCCCGGAAGCCGCAACGTTTGCGGGACAAAATCGGCCGCCAGGCGGATCGGAAGTCGTGGAATACGGAAACGGGCTGCCGCTTCGTTGTTATCAATCGACCGCGCATTGGCGGTGAAACTGACGAGTTTCCCGTTCGTAATCCACCCGCGTGGTTCGATCCGCAATTGCACGTCGGATATGCCTTCCCTTTTTATCGGAATCGGTGTGGGAGTGAACGTCGGCGCGGAATGGATACTGACAAAATCGACCGGCAGCCTTCGCCGTAACGGCGTCGGCGTCGATGTGGGGAGCGCGGGCGGCACAAACACGGGGGATTCCGATCGTTCAAACAAAAAAATCCCCCACGGCCGGTTGGATGCGATATAACTTTGCGGATAACTCCAAACCGGCCGCCGATTGAGCGGATTACTGCTTTTGCGTGTGATCTGGACCGCCCAGCTCGTCCCGTTTCGTGGCGAATTCGGCGCGTCGAGCGATCCGGGCAGATTGAATGACGCGAAAGGAATCGCGACTTCGACGGTTATCCGGTCGCCTCGTTGCGTAATCGCTGTCTCGATGTTGCGGGGATTCCACGCATCGTTGAACAGCAATGATCCATCCGCCGAGGCGGTATGAATCGTCGGCGAAATCGTTTGCGTCGATAATTCGATGGAGAGCAGATATCCACGATTATTGCGTACGGCGTCGATTTGCGTCGTTCGATTCAAATCATCGAGAACCGGATCGATATAGATTTCCATCACTTCGCTTCCGGATGACAATAAGCCGGTTTGCAAGCCATCCGCATCGCGATAGGAAATGAGAAAGTGGATTTTTTCGTCATTGTACAGGGCGCGAAAATACGTGCCTTCCTTATCTCGACGCGGAGGGACAACGTCGAGATTCACCCAGCCGCTTTGTCGCTGGGCGGCGTCATAATATTCCTTGACCGATACGACTCCATCCACTGTCGGCGCTTCGGCCTTGATAAAATGAACCGTATATTTTCGCTGTTGAAAAGACGCCATTACGCGCGCGGTCGGGATATCGGTTGGCGCGGGAATTTGAGTCGGCGATTCCGTAGGAATCGGGGTCAATGTTGGCGATTCGGTGGGAGATTCAGTAGGAACAGGGGTTGGCGTTGGCGATTCCGTTGGCGTCGGCGTTTCTGTCGGTGATTCCGTCGGCGAAGGTGTAAGAGTCGGCGTTTCCGTCGGCGTCGGCGTTTCCGTCGGTGATTCCGTTGGCGAAGGTGTAAGAGTCGGCGTTTCCGTCGGCGTCGGCGTTTCTGTCGGCGTTTCTGTCGGTGTTTCTATCGGTGTTTCTATCGGTGTTTCTATCGGTGTTTCTATCGGTGTTTCTATCGGTGTTTCTATCGGTGTTTCTATCGGTGTTTCTATCG
>QZKN01000178.1 GCA_003598175.1 Candidatus Omnitrophota bacterium | reverse complement strand
CCTAAATTACACGGAAATCAAGGATTATGCGTGGTATGATGGAAATAACAATCCGAGAGGGACGAAGGAAGTGGGAAAGAAGAAGCCGAATGCGTGGGGGCTGTATGATATGAGTGGAAATGTTTGGGAGTGGTGTGAGGATTGGTATGGGGATTATAGAAACAATACTCATACGGATCCGACGGGTCCAGCAGGGGGCTCGGACCGCGTCCGGCGCGGCGGCCGCTGGGGCGACTACGCCGGGGGCTGCCGGTCGGCGCCTCGCGACAACGACTCGCCCGGCGGCGCCGGCAACGGCTTGGGCTTCCGCCTCCGGAGGTCGTACTCTTAATACTTGGTAACTTGGACACTTGATGGATTAAAAAAAGGTATCGAAGAGCAGGAGCGAAGTGAACGGAATCTGGAATGAGACGGAGTCGGCCAAACGAAGTGGCCGTACTCCGGCTCATGGAAGATGGAGAGAACGGGGGAGGAGAAGGAAAGTGTGGAGTAAGGGAAGGCAGGGATTCCAAAGGGATATATCCCTTTGGCCGCGGGAATTTTCAAAATTGTCTGAATCAGGATGGTCAGGATGAAAGGATACTCAGGATAAAAGCAAGGCGTAAAATAACGTTTCTGCCTTGATTGATGCTGCAATATAAATAAATTATCCTGGTCATCCTTCAATCCTGGATATCCTGATTCAGACAAAAGAAGACAAAAAGAATTTTGGAAAAGAAAATGAGTATTGATGATCCGTTAACTCACAAAATCATCGGCTGTGCAATGAATGTGCATAATATTCTTGGCAATGGTTTTCAAGAAGTCATTTATCAAAGAGCACTCAAAATTGAATGGAAAGAATCTGACATCGGATTTGTTTGAGAAAAAGAAATGCCGATATGGTATAAATCTCAGGAAATCGGGACCCGTCGTGTTGATTTCCTGATTGAAGATCGAGTCATGGTTGAACTCAAAGCACTGACTCATTTGGAAGAAGTGCATCTTGTTCAAGGTCTGAATTACTTAACGGCTTATAATCTTGGGATTGGGCTACTGATCAATTTTGGAGCACCAAAACTTGAATTCAAACGCTTATTACGTAAATAGAATATATCCTGGTCATCCTTGCATCCTGACCATCCTGATTCAGACAGTAGGTTTTCCGGCGAGACCAAGGGGCGGTTGCATAGGGTTCTTCGCGGCGGCAACTGGAACAACAACGCCAGGAACTGCCGGTCCGCCAATCGCAACAACAACTCGCCCGGCTACGCCAACAACTAAAAAATGTCAAAATCAGGATATTCAAGATGGGTGGATTTTCAGGATTTATAAGCAGTGAAAAGTGACAAGTGATTAGAGATAAGCAATAAAAAACTTGTCACTCGTCAGGAATGGTTAATCCGAATGCGGAGTAATGCTGATAATCGTAATACACCCTCTGTCAGGGCCGTAATGCCAAAAAATACGGTAAGCCGCGGGTGTCTTGCTTTCCGCGTAGGCTTCGAATATTTTGAATCCGGCTTCCCGTGTCAGGGATGTAAACTCATGAGTGTGAAGACTCGGATGTTTCGGATTTGCAGAAAGAAATCCCAATGCTTTTTTGATGGCTTTGAAGCGCTTTTTCTGGCTATGGTCCTTTTCGAGCGCCTGCAGTTGGGCGTCTGCCTCTATTGAAAAAATGATCTGGAAGGACACAGCATTTAATCTTCGCTATTTATGTATTTAGTAAAATCTTCACGCGCAAGAACCGTTTTTCCTTCTTTGCTCTGCTGTATTCCTCGGCGAACGCTGGCGAGCGCTTCTGGATTTTCGTAGAGCCATTTTTCTCGTTCCGGAATATCTTCCGGTTCTAAAATAATGCGTCTTTCCTCGTCGCAGGTAACGCGAAAACGTTTCACGCCTCTGGCAAGATCGCCTACATAGATACGATCCTCGGAATCGGTTTGCCGTGTCGTGATAATTGGTTGGCCCATTTTGTTCTCATTTTCCGATGTGACTTGATTTCTGCTATTCTATCACGATTTTTTGGGATGATCCATCGTTTTTTCCCAATTCTCCCATTTGAAAATCAATGGATTATGCTTCGCTAATCCATCCTACTTTCTTAAGACACCCACCCGAACATCTCTTTAAACGGCTTGGTCGTCACTTTTTGTTTCTTTTCGTCAAAAAACAGATGACGGGCGCTTTTGTACGATTCCACGCTCATTCCGATCGTGCACATGACCTGATACGCCGTCAGCGCATTCAGCGTGGGTTGTTCGCGGGAACGGACGCAGGCAAAGAAATTGCCCATGTGATCCTCGCGCTGCTGCGTTTCGATGATCATTTCCTCTTTGCCGTATTTCTTTTTGAATTCCTCGCGGAACGGGCTTTGCGGGACGATGCGGATACTGCGGCGTTCTTCGTATAAATCGGCCTTGTTGCCGCGGATGATGGTGGGAACGCCGGTGTCGTTCGCCATCGAGGAGGGGATATTGACGGAATGCCCCGCCCAATAGTCGGCGCTGAGAATGAACGTGTCCGGCACTTCGCGCACGTCCGGTTTTTGCGTGGTCGGATCGATAATATTGCTGCAGAACCAATTGCCGCCCGTGCCCACTGCGCGTTTGGGAAATCCCTCCCCCCATGCGATATGCAGCGGCGTCAGGCGGTGATACATCAAATCCGTGGCGATGCCGCCCGAATAATCCCAGAATTTGCGAAAACGGAAGAAGCGGTCCGGCGACCAGTCGCGTTTCTTAGCGGAGCCGAGCCACATTTTCCAATCGACGAAATCGTCGCCGCTTCCGGTCGGCCCGGCGTCTTTATCAATGGACCAGTTCCATTCGCCGTTGGGATTGTTGCGCGAGTAGCTGGTCTGCGCCCAGATCACCTTACCGATCAATCCATCCGCGATGGCCGATCGCGCTTCCCAACACCACGGCGACGAAGCTCCGCTGGCGCCGCCCTGGTGAATGCGATTGTATTTTATGGAGGCTTCATACACTGCTTTCGCTTCCTCGACGGTGCGCGTCATCGGTTTTTCGAGATAAATATCCCGCCCGCTTTTCATCGCCGCGATGGCGATGGGGGCGTGCCAATGGTCGGGTGTGGCGATGAAGACCACGTCGATGTCGTCCCTTTGCAGCAGTTCACGGTAGTCGTGGTATGTTCCGCTGTCATCCAAACCGGCCAACTCTTTCGCGCGGTTCATGCGACGGGTATACAAATCGCATACCGCCACGACTTTGACGCCGCCTTCTCCTTCCGCCCGTTTGACCACCTGGCGCAGCAAACCGGTTCCTTGCCCGCCCACGCCCACATGCGCGGTATTGATGCGATCATTCGCGCCCAGCTGCCGCGCCGAGGCCGGCCCGCGCATCCCCATCAGATTCAATGCTACCCCGCCGGCAACCGCCGACTTCACGAAATCCCTGCGTTTCATATTGTTCATTTCTGTCATTGCGATTTCTCCCTTTGAATTTTGATTCATTCTGATCAAAAAGTAGCCGACCCTCCTGGTCCGTATTTATCATTTAATACTAAATGGTTTGTGAAATACAGGTGGAGAGGGAGGAATGGGATTTATTGTCAATAAAAAATCGATTGAAAAAAAGCGATGTATGATTGAAAATCGTCACGTGACAGTTTACAATTCGGTTATGATTAAAACTTTCGCTGACAGGAATACCCAGGAATTATACGAAACCGGTAAATCCAAATATTTTCCTCGAATCCTTCTGAAACGGGCGCTCAGAAAGTTACAATACCTGGATGTGGCGGTAGGATTGGTCGATTTAAAAGTACCTTTCAGCAATCGCCTTCACGAACCTGGTCAGGATCGCAAGGGACAATATTCAATTTCTGTGAACGATCAATGGCGAATCTGTTTTCATTTTATCGATGGCGATGTCTATGACGTCGAACTGACGGATTATCATTAAGGAGAAATTGTGATGAGCATTCCGAACCGACGAAAGCGAAACGTCCGGCCTACTCATCCCGGTGAAATGCTGCGGGAAGATTTTTTCCCGGATTACGGACTTACCGTGTCGAGTTTTGCCAAGGCGATTGGAGTGTCAAGACAGACGGTCAATGATTTGTTGCGAGAGCGGCGTTCGGTGAGTCCTGAGATGGCATTGCGCCTGTCACGATTTTTCGAAAACACCCCGGAATTCTGGTTGAACGCGCAGCAGGCGGTTGATCTCTGGGATGCGGCGCGAAACATCAAAACGGAAATCGATAGAATTACTCCTGTTAAGGCTTTCGCTTAATCCGCCAGTTTAATTTTGACGCTGAGATTTGGCTTGTACTATTTGAGTGGAGAATAAATCATGTCTGTAGAAAATTGCATCCAACAAATCAAAAACAACATCCAAAACGGTCGCTATGCCAATGAATCCATGGTATCACAAGGTGCGCTTCTACCCATACTTCAATCCTTAAATTGGCCGGTATACGACATCTCCGTTGTAATACCTGAATATACTATAGAGGGAAAAAGAGTGGATTTTGCCCTATGCCACCCCCCAGGCCATCCGAAGGTTTTTATTGAAGTGAAACGCACAGGAATGATAGAGGGAGCTGACCGCCAACTTTTTGAGTATGCTTTCCATCAAGGAGTACCAATGGCTATTCTTACCGATGGAAGAGACTGGTCCTTTTTTCTTCCGGCAGAAGAGGGAAATTATCAGGAACGTTGTGTCTATAAGCTTGATATTTTGGAAAGAGATTTAGCGGAGTCCGTAGAAAGGTTCCGGCGTTACTTGAATTTCTCTAAGGTATGCTCGGATGAAGCATTAAGCGATGCTCGAAGGGATTACAGAGATACTTCACGAATCCGAAAACTGGAAGAAACTTTACCCAAGGCTTGGAGTAAGTTGCTGGATGAATCCGAGGAGATTCTGGTGGAATTGATTGCGGAAAAAACAGAAGACCTTTGCGGTTACAAACCGAATAATGAATTGGTATCGAAATTTTTAAAAAGTCAGATTATACCTACGATGCAAGAGACCGGAATTCAGAAAACTTCTCAACCAATCATCAGTGACGTATCCGTCTCAAAATCGCAAATCTATTTTATTTATAAGGGCAAGAAATATGATAAGCGTAAAGCGATTGAGGTTCCCATTAGTTTGTTAAAATTAATGGCAAAGGATGATGCGTTCTTTTTGCAAAAATTTACAAATCAATCACATGGAAGAAGAAATGGAAGATATTTGGACAAGGATAAATACAAATTGTATCCTAATGATCGTCAACGATGTGAACGGTGTTCCGTTGAGATTGTTCCTGGCTGGTGGTTTGGTACGAATATATCGAATCCTACTAAAACAAAAATTATTGAATTGGCTTGTAGAGTAGCGGGTTTGAAATTTGGAAAAGATGTCATCATCCACTTTGAAAATGCATGAATTTAAGAAATGCACCCTAGTACTGACGGATTGGTTGAATGACTTAGGATAATAAGTATGGACTTATCATAGCAAATATGCTATAATCGCAATATGAATTGGACAATCACCTACTTTAGTGAAGCGGTTCAATTTGAAGTCCTTTCATTACCAGCTGGTTTGCTTGCCCGGTATCTTCGATATACAGACCGGATGGAAGTGTATGGCCCTGATTTGGGAATGCCTCATACGCGAGCAATCGGCAATGGATTGTTTGAGTTACGACTCACAGCAGCCGAAGGAATCGCAAGAGTCTTATTCTGTACGGTGATTGGCCGTGAAATTGTGATCCTGCACAGTTTCATAAAAAAAACTGATAAAATCGCGCCGAAGGAGCTCACAATTGCTCGCCGGCGAATGAAGAAGGTCAAAAATGATTACCCATAAAGAACTGAAAGCCCGCGCGCTCGAACGCGCAGACGTGAAGGCTGAATACGACCGGTTGAGTGAAGAGTTTTCTTACCTTGACGAGTTCTTAAAAGCACGAGCGGCAGCGGATTTAACGCAAGCAGAAATTGCCAAACGCATCGGCACAACCCAATCCGCCATCGCACGTCTGGAGTCTGGCGGTGGGAAACATTCTCCATCTTTGGCAACGCTTCAAAAATATGCTCGCGCTTTGGATTGTCGACTGGAATTAAGACTGGTTAGGGAAAGAAAATCCTAAAAAGTAAAAAGATCGGCCCAGGTGATCAACTTTCCCCCCATAAATTTCGCTTACACCCTTTCCGATGAAAAATGCAGGGCCGGTGGGCAATCGATAGGGACCAAAACCGGCGCATCACGTTTGCGTTTCGAGATGGCGATGTCTCTATCGTCACTGATGAGGATTCCCACTGATGAGGATGTTTACGGATCACCCGCCATATTGAGCCGACGACGATAAAACTCCCCCCGGCGTCAAGCGATAGATGTCGCCTCCCGAGCGCAATCCGTTGGAGGCGTCGTATACCAATACGCCGGTCGGCGGCGAGCCGCCGATATCTTCGAGTTTGTCCGGCCCGCGGCTGACCGTCAACATCACGGAGCCGGACCGGACCGCACGCGTCACCGGTTCGCCGCCCCATGTCCAGCCCGCCCTTTTCATTTCGCGAATGTTCCAGCCCGGATAGTAATCCATATGCCCGCCGGTGAAGCGATGAATGTTGTCCTTGAATTCGTTGAGGGCGAACGCGTCGGTCGGAATGCCGGTCATGTACGGAATCGGCGTCGTCAAGACGGGATAGATGAAGATGGAGTACCAATTGATGTCCCCGAAAAAGGGAAAATTGTTGTTGTCGATGTTGTAGGACAGAAAACCGGTGCTCAGCGCCTGCATGTCGGCATGGCAGCGCGCGATTTTCGAACGAATCTGCGCGTTCATGAAATTGGGCACGGCGATGGCCGCCAGGATGCCGATGATGGCGACCACGATCAGAAGTTCAATTAATGTAAACGAATGATCCCGATTGTTGAGTGGTAGGTCTATTTTTTTCATGGCAGGTTTCATGACCGTCTCTTTCTTTTTAATGCTGGAATGAATCGATAACTGAACAACCACGTTCGTTTCTTCACAGATAAAGCAAGCGTTCTCGCTAGCCAAACGATGCAGGCGGGGACGCCTACTCTACCCGAGAAGATGCGGACGGGACGTCCGCGCTCCGGCATATTCATTCAAAACGCCATATGATCTGTAGAACGAATCCATTTTACACGAGATCATGATCGAACAGAATATGGATTTTGTTCTCAAGAGAGGATTATTTCTCCTATTCTTTTCGTTGATAAACCAACAATGCAGAATCCGGTTGTTCATGCAAATGCACCTCCAGTCCTTGCTGCATCAATTCCTTGCCATCCCGAAAATCCTGTTGATCGTTGGCAAGCGAAGAAATATGGTAATTCGCAACTTCATCCAAACCGTGTAATGGGAATCGAGCGGTTTGATAAGGGCTTCGCGGGCGTTTTAGAACCACGACGAGACCGCCGCCGAGATCCGGGCGATCCAGTTGATACGCCATCCACGCATCGTCGGATTGCGAATACTTCGTCAACGGATAAAAATCGCCGTAATAATACTGGCGATAATCCAGATATTGCTCCAACGTGCGTCTTGCCCAGGCGAAAGGAAACGAGTCGGGAATATTCTGCGCCGGAACGTCGCCGGAAACCCACCAATTCAGGCATAGCGCGCTGCACATGCTGCTGCGAAATTCATAATCGTCGGCGGCCCGATCCTGGCTGGTGGCGCTGAAAGGAACCCACGGCATCAGTCCATATGTATGGCATTGATGAGCGATGGGATCGCGGGGGCCGTCGGTTCGCCAGAACGGCGTGCTGCGGCCGATGGTTTCCAAATCGATTCGCCGTCCCCCGCTGGCGCAATTGTCGATGATCAGGCCGGGGTGGCGGCGCAACAGCTCGTCCCAGAATCGGTATAATCCTTCTATATAGCGTATTTCCGATATTCCGACGCGATCCGGCGCGTCCGCCGCCTGCCAGAAGGGAAGGGGATCGATATTGAAATCCTGCCGATAGCATCCCAATCCGAATTCCTTAATTTTTTCAGAAATGAAATCCGTCAAAAATGAACAGGCTGCCGGATCGCCCAGATTGAAGAGCAAACTGTCGCGGCCGCAGTCGAATAACCAGTCAGGATGCTGTATGTGCCATTCCGTATTTTTGTATACCCGCTCCGGTTCGAACCACAGCATCAATTTGCGGTCGGTTTCCCGCAGCGCCTGGCTTAACGGCATAAAACCTTGCGGGTACAAATCCTTCTTCACCGTCCAACTGCCCACGTTGACCGCCCACGAACCGGCGCCGCCGTACCACTCCGCGTCGATCCAATAATATTCGAGCGGCAGTTCATGCTCGCTGATTTTGCGAATGTTGTCCAAATGCACTGCCGCCGCGGTTCCACCCCAATTTCCACACGTGATCGGCGCGGTTAACGGCTCTCCGTTTCGCGTTGGACGATGATGGGCAAGAATGAATTGCCGCAGCAGATTCTGGCCTCGCCATCGATCTCCTGCATAATGAAGAACGAGGATGCGCGGCGTGCGGATTTCCTCGCCTGCGTGGAGCCGCAGATGGGTTTGCGCCATGCCCGCTTTCATCACGACTTCTCCTCGCTCATTTACGCTGAATTCACTCGCCCATTCGCCGCTCCAACCCACTGCCGCGACGATTCCGCCGTGGTCGCCTTCCACATTGAAAAAAGGCAGCGTCTGATTGGACGATCTCCCGCCGCCCGGCTGCAGACGAAACGGCGCGCCTTTTTTCAGCGCTGTTTCTTGCGGAGCGAAGTCGTCGAAACTTGCCACTCCTCCTTTCGCCCAATGCAAGCGCGGTGAATGCGCGCTCTTTATCGGCATGACGGAATCCAATGCCTGAATATTTTCGAGAATTGGCGTGTCGCTTTTCCCGTTATTTTTAAAATAAATCACCCATTCCACTACGGGAAAATCATGAAACAGCACACTCTCGATTCGCACTTCCAATTTTGTTTTCGGATCGCTGAGTGTAACGATGCGGCGTGATTTCTTCTCACCGTTTTCTTGGGACGTTTGCGAGGTCCATTCCTGCAAAAACTGATCGCTCGTTTGTTCCGCATAAACCAAGGAAAAGGCGGTTGAAACTCGTTCGAACCAGGCGCGGCCGGCTTCCATCTCATTCGCATTGGGCGTAACCGACCAGACGCATGTGGGGGCGCACCATGCCACGAGAAAAAAGAGTATGATTCGTTTCCATTGATGCATTGCTTTATTCTCCTTCTCTTCCCCATAAACTTGATGGTCCATTCCAAAACGGTTGGGTAAGCAAACCGATGGTTTTGCAGACTCCGCAGTATATGATTGATGAGAACTCCGTTGAGCGCTAGTCCTCGATCTCATCCGCGGTACAATGAAAAGAGAGTTTTTCTCAAGATGGCTCAAACGGAAACAGGAGCACTCATGTTTTTTGTAAAATTAATGCAATTTCATCGCGTCTACTTCGTTGTTGGAACCATGTTGTTGATGTATGGCGCATCGATTTCATCGCACGCCGATCTGGCGGATGGTTTGGTCGTGCATTTGAAAATGGACAACGATTCCAAGGACGCCTCCGGCAGGCAAAATGACGCCCGGTTGATTCAACATCCCCGATTTGTCGAGGGACGCGTCGGTTCTCATGCGATGAGGTTCGATGGCGCGAACGATTGTCTATCGCTGGGAATGTCACCCGATTTGAAATTCGGCAAGGAAACCGATTTTTCCGTCTCGCTGTGGATCAAAACCGACGGATGGAGTTCCGATCCCTGCATCATCAGCAACAAATCGTGGAAAAACGGCAAGAGCGAAGGGTGGGGAATCTTTGCCGGCGAGGAAGGAAAATGGAAACTCAATCTGGCCGACGGCGCGAAACGTGTTGACAAAGATGGCGGGATCATCAACGATGGCGTGTGGCATCAAATCGCAGTTTCCTGTGATCGCGAAGGGATTGCCGTGTTGTTTCAGGATGGCTTATCCATCGGCTCACTGGATATATCCGCCATCGGCGATCTCAATTCCTTGCTTCCGACGATCATCGCACAAGACGGATCCCTTGCTTATCCCGAGTTTTTTCCCGGCGTGATCGACGATGTCTGCATTTGGCGGCGATGTCTGACTGCCGGTGAAATCCATGACATTTTTATAACCGGGATGAGCGGCAACGAATTCACGATTGCACCTTCGCGTAAAGCGGCATTGCCCCTGCCGGCGAATGGCGAGGATGAGATCGTCTTGCATCCCGTTTTGCGCTGGCGCGCGGCTCGGGATGCGGTGAACTATGATCTCTATTTCGATGCGAATGAGAAAAGAGTCGCCGAAGCCGACAAAACATCCCCTGCATTCAAAACCACATTGCGGGAATGGAGTTTTTCCCCGCCGCGGTTGCATCTCGGCAACACGTATTTTTGGCGTGTGGACGCTATCGCCGAAGACGGAACGGTCGAAAAAGGAGAGGTATGGAGTTTTCAAACCAAGCGAAATGCCGTGGCCGCATGGCGATTTCATGAATCCGCGCTGATTGCGCCGAATCGGGTGAAACCTGAACACGGAAAATCCGCTGGCGTGATCTCCGGACCGGTGAAATTCACGACAACTCCCGATTCTTTCGTATTCGATGGGATGGATAATTTTATAACAATTGAACGTGACGATTCGGCTCCAACACGTTTTCCCACACCTGCGATCACGGTCGATGCATGGGTCTATATGGATGTTGCCAGTCGCCGGGGTGGGATTCTCGCCTGCCAAAATCAGGAGCCGATGCAGGATTGGTGGTTGGGATGCGACAATTACCGGTTTACCTTCGCCCTTTCCTTGCAGGGAAAATTGCAGGAACTTCATTCCGGAAAATATTATACTACCGAACGTTGGTTCCACGTGGCCGCGACTTACGACGGTTTTTCCATAAAGATGTATATCGACGGCAAACTCGATCATCAGGAAAAAATCGCCGCTCAATCTTCCGACAGAATTCATATCGCGAATGAAATCGGACAATTTGTCGATCGCAAATCAGGCGAAGCCTGCTTCTTTTCCGGCCGAATCCACGAAGTGCGTTTGTTTGATCGCGCATTGAGCGAGGATGAAGTTCTCAGCCGTTATGAAGCCGGAAAATCGCAATTTCCGGGTCCCACCGAACTCGCCTTCGGCCCTTATTTGCAGTTCATCGCTCCCGACGAGGCGATTGTGCGCTGGCAAACGGAACAACCGGTTCCGTCCATCCTGGAATATGGCGAAAAATCCGCATCTGAAAACCGCATGGAAGACTCCACACCAAAAACCGATCACGAGGTCGCGATCGCCGGATTGAAATTCAAGAAAAAATATTTATATATTATTAAAATAGATAGTGGCGATCAGCTTTGTTTCACGCCGGAATACGAATGCGATAATTTTTTTAATTACAGCCTTCCGGCGATTCCCGTTCGTCCTTCGCCTTATCCGAACCATGAGAAATCGGCGGAATATCGCAAAGCTGCGGAATCCATTCTAGCGCAATGCGATTTCAGGAAGGGCTATTGCCTGGTTGTCGGAAGCGATTCCGGCCAATTGGTTTACGAACTGGCGAAACAAAGCGGTTTCTTCGTGCATGGCGTGGATACGGACAGCGATCGCGTCAACGAAGCCAGGCGTCTGTTGAAAAAGGCAGGATTGTATGGCGGACGGGCGACGATTCGGCATGTCGAATCCTATTCCCGGTTACCGTTTAGCGGTGATTTCGCTAATTTGATCGTATCCGACAGGATGATGAAGGAAAAAAAATGGAACGATTCGGTGAAGGAATTGTATCGTGTGTTAAGACCCGATGGCGGCGTCGCGTTGTTAGGGACATCGCAGAAACATGATCCGTTTGTGATAAATGAACTAAAAAAACAAATTGAAATTGCCTCCTTGCCATCCACAATTTTGGAGGACGAAGAAGGAACGTGGATTAAAATCGTTCGTCCTCCCCTTCCCGGCGCGGGGGAATGGACGCATCAATACGGTCGGCCCGATAATGCGGCAAACAGTCTGGATTCGTTGCAAGGCGCGACGCAAACCGGCGATCTCGAGGTGCAATGGATCGGCCGGCCCGGACCGCGCGCCATGGTGGATCGCAATCCGCGCAAGCCCGCCCCGCTGGCAATCAACGGTCGATTGTTCATACAGGGACTCAACCGCATGATCGCCCAGGATGCATTCAATGGCGCGATTCTGTGGTCGTTGGAGATTCCCGCGTTGCAACGATATAACATGCCGCGCGATTGCAGCAACTGGTGCGCCGATAAGGATTTCCTATATGCCGCGATCAACGGCCAATGTTGGCGGATCGATGCCGCAACAGGAGTGTTGACAGCGGTGTATGATGTTGTTTTACCCGAAAACCGAAACTGGCAATTCGACTGGAGCTACATTGCCCGCGTCGGCGAAAAACTTTATGGCAGCGCCGTCAAAAAAGGTACATCCCACACCAATTTCTGGGGTGGATCGGAAACGGGTTGGGCTGACGCGACATCCGGCCCCATCACATTTAAAATATGTAGCGACAACCTGTATGCTCTTGATCCAAAAACGGGAGAAACCATTTGGACCTACGAAGACGGTGTAATCATTAATCCCACCATCACCATCGCCGATGGCTGCGTGTTCTTCGTGGAATGCCGCAATGCGAAAGTGAAGGCGGGTGATGCCCGCCGCGTGGGACCACCGGATTTGTGGCAGGATCAATTTTTAGTGGCGCTGAACGCGGAAACCGGGCAAATTCAATGGCAGCGTCCCATTGATGTGGAAGACGGTATCATCGTTTTTTATTTGCTCTACACAAACGATACGTTGCTGATCGCGTCATCGAATAACCGTTATCATCTTTACGCTTACGATGCCCAGAACGGCGATTTCAAATGGTACGTCAACCACGATTGGATCAAGGACAATCACGGCCAGCATATGCAGCATCCGGCCGTGGTCGGCGACGTGGTGTATCTGCGCCCCTGCGGTTATAAAATCGGCGACGGCTCTCTGATCACGAAAAATATGCCCCCGCACGAAGGCGGATGCGCCACCTTCGCCGCCACTACCGGCGCGTTGATCTATCGCGGCAAGCAGGGTTCGATTTCGATGTGGGATGTGAAGACGGAAGAAGTGAGCCATTGGTTCAGCTTACGTCCGGATTGTTGGCTGAGCACGATTGCCGCAGGAGGAATGGTCCTGGCGCCGGAAGGCGGAGGAGGATGCAGTTGCGGAGGCTGGCTGGAAACTTCCGTTGGATTCATTCTTGCCGACAATCCCATGAAAATGCAATAAAACGAGGATTCTCATGAAATATATTTCACTTATGTTCATAAAAGTTACTATCGTCGTTACGATTTTCAATCCCATCCGGCTTGACGCGGAAGATTGGCCCACTTATCAACACGATTATTACCGCAGTGGAGTCACGGCGGAATCAATCGATGTGAATACTTTGCGGCAAACGTGGATGTATGAATCAACGGCTCCGCCGCAAACAGCATGGTCGGGGCCGGCAAAATGGGACGCCTACGCGAACATTATCGGCTTGAAATCCATGCGCAATTATGATCCGGTTTTTTACACGATCGTGGTGGGAGAATCCCTGTTTTTCAGCTCGTCCGCCGACGATTCCGTCTATTGCCTGAATGCATTGGATGGGACGGAACAATGGTCGTATTGCACGGACGGTCCGGTGCGTATTGCTCCCACTTTCGCGAGTGGAAAACTCTATTTCGGCTCCGACGATGGATATGTCTATTGTCTTGATGCGGTAAATGGTGAATTGCTTTGGAAATACACGCCCGAAACCAATAAACAACTGATCCCCAGCAATGGAAAATTGATCCCATTATGGCCCTGCCGTTCGGGCGTGCTGGTGGCCGACGGAATCGCCTATTTCACGGCGGCGTTGTTGCCTTGGAAGGAATCCTATTTATGCGCCGTTGACGCCGAAACGGGAAAAACGGTCGGCGACGGTATGTTTCAAGTTACGCAGGAAAATGTGACGATGGAAGGGGCGCTTTTGGCTTCATCAACCAGACTGTACGTGCCGCAGGGGCGGCGCGCGCCGATGATTTTCAATCGATTGAATGGTTCTCTTGAAGGCGTATTGAGCGGCGGCGGGGGAGTGTTTGCCTTTTTAACGCCGGATTCTCACTTTTTCCACGGACCGGGCAACAAAACCGGTTGGATTACGGATAGCAATGCGGAAACCCGAGATTCGTTTGCCAAATTTGACAATGCAAATTGCATGGTTGTTTCCGGCGACATGGCATATGTTTTACAGGATGATATTTTGTTTGCCCTGGACAGGAAAAAACGAGAAATTCGTTGGAAAGTCAAAACCAAGCATCCGTTTTCGATCATTTTGGCGGATGACATGTTATTTGCGGGTGGAGACGAAAATGTTGGCGCGTATTCCTCAAAAAATGGAGAGTTGTTGTGGAATTCCAGCGTTCAAGGACAGGTTTACGATCTTGCTGTAGCCAATCATGGATTATTCGTAAGCACAACCAGCGGCCATATTTACGCCTTTCATGAATGCTCCGAATAATTTACGGTCATTTTGGGGATGAAAAAACAACATTCAAAGCGAAGATTTGAACATTTTTGTGTTAAAAAATATATTTGGGATAGCAAACCCCTAAAACTTATGTATAATGGTTTCTTGATTCATCCCGTAACTGGATTACCGGAAGTGCATTTCAATCGCCGTTGTCAGGATGTCCGGACGTTTGGAGAAGCACCGGAAGTACCAGAAGATGTGGGGTGTGATTCCAAACTATTTTTAAGGAGTAAATGATCATGGCAACAGGTCGAGTGAAGTGGTTTAATGAGCAAAAAGGGTATGGATTCATCGAACAGGATGGCGCGAAAGACCTTTTCGTCCATCATTCCGATATTCGCGGGGAAGGATTCAAAAACCTGTATGAAGGCCAAACCGTTGAATTTGACGTCGCGCAAGGTGAAAAAGGCCCCAAAGCGGTTAATGTCGTAGCCATCAGCTGATCTCCACATCAATCAACCAAAATAAACAGCCCGCTCCTTTTGAGCGGGCTGTTTTGGTTAGAGCAATATTGAATGGATTGAAGCGGAATCCCTATTTCTCTCTTACCGAAAATCCGCAATTAGAGTCCTCGTTCCTTTGCGTTTTTGCTGTAAAATTCCTCGCCTCTGAAAATATCTCCCGCCGAATTCAATCCATTGGTGGCATCGAACGCCGTTCCGGAAATCCATCCGGAAATATGCGTGACGTTGAGATATTTCAAATCCGGTCCGCAACTGCCGATTTTCCAGGTCGAATTGCGCCAGGCTCGGTACCATGCATGATTCGGATTTTTATTCGCGCCGGTATATCCGTGAAATTCATCGGTGCCGTAATCATAACTCAAGAGACCTTCGGGACCGCCGATACGATGCACGCCGGAGCCTTGCAGCACGTCGTCCGCCTGAAATACATCCGCTAAAATGTTGCTCATATACGAAACCGGGGTGGTCAACATCGCATACGAAACCACCCATCCGTGATTGGGGGTGGTCATGTCATTCGGCGGACGGCCATTATCGAATCGATACATCGTCAACGCGGTGGCAAGAGCCTTCAAATCCGCTTCGACTCTCGCCAGTTTGGCTCGCACCTGCGCATTCATAAAATTGGGCACGGCGATGGCCGCTAAAATCCCGATAATCGCAACAACAATCAATAATTCGATCAGCGTAAATCCTTTTTTCTTCATAGTCATACTCCCCACAATTCAAAATATGTAGGGTGGGTTGAGCGAAGCGATACCCACCTTTTTACTCAAATCACATATTATTGTAGAAAATTTCAGAAAATCAATCAATCTCCGACCCATGGTGAAAACGATCGGTTTTTTAAATTGGATCCCCTAGATTTTTTGATCACTTATTCGATAAAATAAATGCGCACAACTCGGGAGATAATGGAATTCTTTGTCGGAAGACGATTCCTACATCCCATTCATTCATCATTACTGAAAAGGAGGTGAAAAAAGGGATTTGAGCGTTAATTCGTTTCAAAAAATCATTCATTGGACATAATGTGGAGGCAACATGAAACAGAAAACACAGTTTACTGTCTTTATCGCTATTGGGATTTTGATGTTGGGTATTTCCCCATTCACCTATTCTGATCCTCACGCCATTCGGGAATATGTCGTGAACAAAATTACGGGAACGCCTCCCGTGATGAATGGGGTATATTCGGAAACGGAATGGGCTGGTTCCGAATGGACCACCGGTTTTTATGGTTTGAACAATCAAAGTTCCAACGGATCGAATCAGGGCAATTTAATTGGCCTGAATTATCGCTGGCGCGCGTTATGGGACGACAATTACCTTTACTTTTTGTACGAAGCGGAAATGTATGATCTTCCCATCAACGGCATTGCGGGCAATCAGATTATCAATCCCGTGGAAAATGATGATGACACCCATTCCTATTCCATCGGCATTGGCACCAATCTCGAGATATTCTTCGAACCGAATTGGCAAGCCGGCGACGGATTCAACAGCGATCCTCCAGCCTTTACCAATGCCGGCGGCAACGGCGTCAACGATGGGTATCATGTCGTGTGGTTCCCGTTGGATGCGGATCCGGGCTATACGGAAAACAACGAAGGCGTCCGCAATGCGTCTCATCCGACTGGTCCTCCCTTCTTTTCCACCAGCGGCGCCTATAACACCACTTATCTTGGCGGCGATTGGAATCCCACGTTCGATCCGGCAGAAGCCGCAGCGCAAGGCGCTTTGCCGATGATCGCGGGCGCGTTGTTGCATAAAACCGGCGCCGGTTATTTTTCTGGCGAAGTGTATGCTCGTCCCATCCTGGAAATCGCTATTCCTTTCAGCCAGTTGAATCCCGCATGGGGAATCGCCGAACGAGGGAATGAGGGAGAAACCAATCTGACGTTGGTGAAGGACGCAAACGGAAAATATGTTAAATCCGGCAACGAATGGCTGGTCAACGTTTGTGGATACACGGACAATTATACCGCGGCGCGTGGCTTGACGTTGGTTACGTGGAACAACGTCATCGGCGGTCCCTTCGCCTCCTATCCACGCGGTAAATTGATATTTACCGGTGAAACCGCCGTGCAGGAATGGATGGTGATGGATTGATCGGAATTAGAAATCGTCGGGCTTGGCAACCAGGTTACCGTCGGGGTGGCAAGGGCGTTGGCGTCTTCGTCTTTGTGGGATGTATGCAATCTCATAAAAGCACAAACTCCAACGCCTTTGCCGTTTACCGTTCCTATTGAACGGGGGATCCGGTATCGTTTAAACGAACATTATTTGCATAAAACGCCTTCGGGCAAATTCCGGCAGTTGAGAAGTCGCAAGGGAAGGTGGATTTAAGGAAAAGGAAAAACCATGCGGATGAATAAACGTGGATTTACGCTTATCGAGTTATTGATCGTCGTGGCGATCATCGGAATCCTGGCCGCCATCGCCGTGCCGAATTTCATGAATGCGCAGATTCGCGCGAAAATTGCGCGGGTGCAGGGGGATTTGCAGGCTATGGGATCGGCAATTATGATGTATCAGGTGGATCATAACGATGTGCCGCCGGATATGAACACCGGTCCCTGGCCGACATACATGCTCACACATATCGCGGTGTTGAGCACGCCAGTCGCTTATGTCACCGCTTTTCCTCGCGATCCGTTTAATAAAGGCAGCGATACCTCCGGCGCCACGTGGGTGCCGGATTCGTGGCATTTTCTTACGTCGGAATATTTTACTCGTAAAGGTTCAGAGGGCACGTTTTGGAGTCCGTTCAGCGGGCCGGGTGAGTATAATGGGGACAACGACTACCGCAACCGGTTGGCCATCCTCTATTCGGTCGGGCCATCGATGACGCGCTATTTTCCGGGGGAAGGATTTCAACGGGGATGTTGGCACATGGATTTCGATGCGTCGAACGGATTGCAGTCGTTCGGTTCGATTCGGCGGTTTGTGCCGTGAATACGAAAAAGAGTGTAATACTGACAACTGGTTCCTTGTTTTGAGGTGTCATTTATGCATATTATATAAATATTAAGAAATATTTGGAGAATCGAAAACAAATGATCAATCAATTAAAAAATATTTTTATCGAAATGAAATGGGAAGATCGCTGTGTTTTTGCTTTGTTTTAAAACGGAGGAACAGGAACTCTCGAACAAATTTATAAAAGATTAAAGGATATAATGACTGATAAGTTGTCCGGTACATGGAAGGCAACCGTAAGAAATATAATATATACCCATTCATCTGATTCTGAAGCATTTGTATCCGGAAATAAAGATATATTTCGACACATGGGAAAAGGAATTTGGGGAATTCGAAATGAATATTTACAGGAATTGAAACGGGCATTCCCGGAATTATGGGATGTAATTGAACAATCAACGAAAGATTCCACCCATGATAATAAGAAAGGGCCATCATGACAACAGCCGAAAAAATACACCAAAAAGTGAATCAATTACCTATATTTTTTCAAGAGCAAGTACTCGATTTTGTTGAAGTTTTGGTTAATAAAACCGAACTGGAAAAAGGGCGGCAGGAGGAGCTGGAGTGGAGTAAAATATCCATTTCATCATTATTCAATGAAATAGAAAATGATGAAGAACAAGAATACGATGAATCCGATCTGATAGAGAAATGGTTATGAAAAAAGCCGGTCAAATTGCACTCCTTCATTTTCCGTTCACCGATCTCTCCGTTTCCAAACTACGGCCGGTTGTATTGCTAAGGAAACTGCCGGGAGAATATGACGACTGGCTTGTTTGTATGATTTCATCAAGGATTGATCAATATGTTGAAGGCTTGGATGAAATCATTGATGATGATTCTGATGATTTTTTACTTTCTGGGCTCAAATTTGTCAGTGTTATACGCACTACAAGACTTGCTGTTGTAGAAAGAAACAATTTGATCGGTATGATTGGTGAAATTTCGCAGGATCGTTTGTTCAGAATCAAACATAATTTATCTGAATGGATCCGATCCTCTTAATTATAGGTCCAAGTAAAAAGAAAACTCCGTCATCACTGCTTCTTGCGGTCGATCCACTTTCGCAAAATCTGCAGATTCGGGCTGATTTCTTCGCCGGCGCGCAAGCCGGTGCGGTAGATGTCGCTGCCGCTCCAGTTCCACCAGTTCCAACCGATGCCGAAGCGTTCAAACGTGCGTAAATAATCGTCGAGCCAGACGAGATGGTCTTCGCCGGGCGAGATCATGGAAACGCCGAACTCGCCGCAATAAAGGGGAACATTATTCTTGATGCCGAACAGGATGGCTTCCAGCAGCGTCTGGATTTCTCTTTCATGATTTCTTTGATAACCGGGGTAGTATTCGTCATACTGGTAGCCCCAATGTTTGCCATAATGGTGAAAACTATAGATTGTGTTCGGATCGCCCGTCGGTTCGAGCCATAAAAACCATTCCGGTTGCGACCAGCCGTCTCCGGCTTCGATGACGATCAGATGCTTTTTATCGACCAGCCGAACGATGCGCGTGAGATCTTTAACGATCTGATTCCAGTCGTCGCGGTCCATATAGGCCGGTTCGTTGAGAAAGTCATACGCGATCATATCGTCCGGTTCGTTCGCATACCGCTCGGCGATGCGCCGCCAAAGTTCGTAAACGTTCTCGCGCGCTTCCGGATGCATTCGCCAATAACGGGAGGAATTGCGCACGAGATTTTTGCTTTCCGGCTGCGGCTGATCTTCGTTGAAGAAATAACAAAGCATTGCCTGCATTCCGCGTCCGGTCATTTCCTGCACGAGAGAATCCATGCGTTCCCACAATGCGGGATCGTCATCGATGGGGCCTCCCACGCCTTTCTGCAAGGGGATATCCCAATCGGCGTTCCAGGCGAAAGCATAGCGGCAATGATCGAATCCCCACTCCTTCCAATCATCGAACATCTGCTGTTCGGTCAGCCCACCGCGGGAATTCCATTTTGGTTCGCGCTTGGCGAAGAGTTCTCCCACCCCTTTCAACAATTTGGATTTGTCGACGAGAGGAGCGATATAACGCAAGGCGTCGCTTGATGGCCGGTAACGAAATGGAGTGTATTCCGACGAATACCCCGACGTGACGACTTCGGGAATCTGCAAGCCGGGGAAATTGTATTTCACCGCATAGGAAAGGAGTTGCGGCACGGGCGCGATTCGTTCCATCGGCGCATTCGCGAAATCGGGAATGTCAAAATAATGATATTTCAAAAAAAACGCGCCGAGCAGATCTTTTTTATCCAGGCTGTACAATTCGGAACATTGAATGGGAACCGAGCGAAGTCGCGCCGCCCATTCCCTGCAAATTTCCGCGGTAGGATTCTCATCCGTCGTAAATGGCAGGATCAGGATTTTGCTGTTGCTCCGTTCGAAAACGATACTCAGCTGATAAAAATCCAATTCGTTGTTGATCCACTGTATGGAAACAGGACGTTGTTCGAAGATCAGGAGCACGGGGCTGGATTTTTTCAACGCCATACTGCGGCGAGGAGAAAATCCACCGGACAACAGCAGCCAACTTTCGGCCATTCGCCCCACGTCAACAGTTTGATTCGCTGTATTTAATTTCACACGCTTCAAGCCATCGGTGCTCATAAAAGACAAGGTTTCCGGACGGGTATATCCTTTCGCGTCCCAGCCCCATAACTGCATCGCAGGTTGATCGGAAGTAAAAACCACCGTGGGCGTCATCGACGAAGAATAGAATACCGCATGTTCAACGTCGTTCGGCGTTTCGACCGTTGACTCGGACACCCAAGCCATCGGACACGGTGTGATCATGAATTCCGGTTGATAATCATCCACGGCAAGAGAGACCGGACCTTGCAGAATTCCCCCGAAATTGTTGTGATTGTAAATTTGTAGGGCAATGGTATTGATTTCGCCCGGCTTGAAGAGTTCGTTCGGAATCGTACAAGCGACGTGTTCCATTTGTGGTGGATCAATTGCTGTTCCATTGACAAAAATCCGCGCCCAGTTCGCTATTTTGCCGATGTGCAGCACGATATGCCGGCCTGCCCAGCGCGAAGGAATCAACATTTCGCGCCGGTACCACGCATAGCCGTTGTACGGTTTGTTATCACTGCGCGGATCATTGAGCGGATACGGGCAATCCCAGGGCGAATAGTCATTGCCATCCAGAACATTTTGCCGTTCCCACGGACCGGGAACCATAATTTCATGCCAGTTGCGTAGCAGAACGTCGGATTGATGCCATCCTTTTTGTACGCCGCTGTTTGCCGGATCGAGACGAAAAGACCAAACGCCGCGCAGGTCGATCCAATCCGCCGCGGGATTGACGACCGTGAATTCCCATCGCGAGGGATCATTGCCCATCAACGGCCACGCGTTCAGCCAGCCGAAGCGATCTTCCGGAAATTCGTCCGGCTTGCCGATGGGCGCTCCCCAAACGGCGGATAGATATTCGTTCAACAGAGAGAGTTTATCTTGCGCCGCTTCCGTGCATTTATGAACGTTGCCCCAGTCATCGATGGACGCCTCACGACGGGCCGCGGATAGCAGGTTTCGGATTTCCTCGAAATCGCGGATACGATCGGCTATCGCGAGTCCCGCTTCTTTGATCAATTGGATGCAGGCGACGAGGTGGTGTTCCTGCCGTTCGATGGTTTCCACTTCGCGCGCTGCGGTTACGGCCAATTCCGCGGTCGACAACAATACCGCCGCCTCTCGGGCCATGGCAATCGATTGGGCATATTCACCTTGCTTTTGCGCGGGAACCGCAACGGAGTTCAGTATACTTTCCGCTTCCTGCATCAGATCGATTGCGTATCGTTCCGCGCGCCGCGATAATGTGGTTTGATCAAAACCAAGGATTTCCTCTACTGAGCGAAAACGACGCAGGAGAAAGATGGATTGCTGTCTTAACTTATCGATACGAGCCAGATTTTTAGAAATTTCCGCCTTCCCGCGTTCTTCGTCGTTATAATACATCAGGCGTGCATTATGGGCAGTATGAAACACCCCGCCGGTATCGCCCGGCCGGTACGCATTATCCGCCGGTGGAAGCGGAATGTCGGTCGTTACGGGTGTAATCCAATTGCAACCGGATGCAAACGGATAACAAAGCCCCTGCTCGTCGAGAATTTCCCCTTCCGCAACAATGGCGGCGGGACCGCCGCGAAAACGTATTTCCGTCGCGTTTTGAACATAAGCGCTCAAATCCGCATCGTAGATCAATCCTTTATCGACATGGTTCATGACGTCGACGCCGTTTACATTCAAATGAATACCCTGTTCCCCCCAAATTACGATCCAACCGCCGGTCGCCAGATTTTGCAACGGGATGGTCTTAACAAATTCATCGACCTTTGCCGCTTTCCAATCGTCTTTGACGTACCACTTGTCATGAGGATGCTCCCACCAATCCGCCCGGGAGAAATTCGTGTCGATTGCAATTGAAAACAATAGAAAGAAACAAACATGAATGGAATGCGTTGTGTTCATGGATTTGCCATTGCATCTCTTGAGACGAAAGATTCTATTATTATATTGCGTTCGCCGATTTTATTGCAGATTTGTAGAAGGGTAATCCCCGCCCAGGGGAAAACAATCCGAATCGCAAGATTTTATCCCGGTTTATCATTCCATAAAACTGATTTTCATATAATATCTCCCAAGATATACAAACTTTGCGGATGCAAAAAAGGTGCATGACAAAAGGAAAGTGGGATTGAATATGAAACCATTCATGTGGATACCATTTGTGGCTCTTCTGGCTTTATCCTGTACGGATAACAAGGGAAAACTGGTGGACAAAACCACAACGGATTCTCCGTCGAACACAACGGCGACAACCGAATCTCTTCCGGCCGGACATCCGCCCATCGCGCAGATTCCCTTGTTAGGGCAAACTGCCGCTTCTCTCAATCCTGCGGGCCCCGGTTCCCTGAAAATCGATGGCACAACAGCTTCGGTTGCCGCGCTTTCATTTGAAATTGATCCGTCGTGGATTGCGGAAACGCCTTCGAGCAGTTTTCGTGCGGCGCAATTTCGCATTCCACCCATGGAAGGCGAATCCGAACCTGCGGAACTTGCGTTGTTTCAAGGTATCGGCGGCACGGCGGAACAAAATATTCAGCGCTGGATCGACCAATTCCGACAACCGGACGGTAAATCCTCATCCGACGTTGCGCACATCGATAAACAGCAAATCAATGGATTGAATATTCAGATTCTGGATATCAGCGGCGTGTTTTCGGCGGGCATGATGGGGGGCGATGGATCCAAGGAAGGCGTGAGAATGCTGGCGGCGGTCGTGGAAGGACCCGGCGGCCCGTGGCATTTTAAATTGACCGGCTCGGAAAAAACCGTTTCGCGCTGGAAATCCTCTTTCGAAGCGCTGATAGTATCCATAAAACCGACAAACGGATAATTGAATTCGCAATTCTTGACATTTCACGAATCTCTGTCTATCTTCGCCGGTGACGGATGATTGGTTGCTTCTGTGATCATTCCACGTTTTGACCGGGATGAATCATCTCAAAATCGAATGAAAAGTTGTTTTGAGGTAAATCAATCCATTTGTATTATTGGAGAGTGTTGTTAATGAAAAAAAAGGAATTGATCGAACAGATCGCCATCCAATCTGATGTTTCCCAAAAAGATGCGAAGCTCGCGGTCGATGCCATTCTATCCGTAATCACGCGCGGGATCAAACGCGGTCCCGTTCACATATCCGGTTTTGGCACGTTTCGCACGCGACATCGTTCCTCGCGCGTAGGACGTCATCCTCGCACCGGCGAACCGATCGCTATTCCTGAATGCACGTTTCCGATTTTCGTCGCCGGCAAACAGGTGAAAGATAAAATCAACTCATAATCACATTGATTCAGAATGGTTGAGGGAGAAAGCAGCATGATTAAAATCCGTTTTGTATTCCCTGCAATTGTGGTATTCTTTCTTGCGGTTCCTTTCATGGCCGGCGGGCAGGAATTAATGGCAGTATATCCTTCCGCCGGCGCAACGGTCCAATTTTCCGATTTAACCACACGCGGATTTGAGTTTCAGTATCCGGAGGGAGCGATCTCGTTTCTCATTTTGATTGATGGAACGTCCTTCCCGGTTTTCCCGGCGTTGAAAGCGAATTCCTCGCCATTCCTACTGCCCCAGAATTTTTCTCCCTATTTTAAGAATGGACCGTATCAATGGCAAGTAACGATTACAGAGGGGGAGGGAAAAGATATGATTACGGAGTGGACGCCTTTCACGATCGGATCCGTGGTCAATCTGCGACCCACTCCCACTCCCACTCCCGCGCAAACGGTTCCGCCTTCCGCCGATGTCACGCCCACTCCAACGCCATCCATCGGTATGCCTTCTGACATTTTTTACGAACCGGCCCAATCCCTTCATATGTCCCAATCCAACCTGCTGACCATACGATGGTCTCCCCCTTCGTTTCCGGCGGGGACAACATTTTTGTATGACATTATGATTCTTCCCCCTTACGGAAGCGATGAAATTATCGGCCTCGATCTCCAAACGGAATCCTATAAACCTTTTAGCGCCGTGACTACCCGAACCGGCATTTACACGGTTTATCTCCGAGCGAAGGATGCCCTGGGACGGCTCGGCAATATTGTGATTTCCTCCTTCGAAATAGGCTTTTCCCAACCGATTATTCAACCGACGTCGACTCCCAAACCCCTTGATCCGGATCTCTTGCGCGACAATAAAATCGACGTGTTGGATGTATTGGCTTTCGCCAAAAGCT
This sequence comes from Candidatus Omnitrophota bacterium, assembly GCA_003598175.1. Taxonomy (GTDB): domain Bacteria; phylum Hinthialibacterota; class Hinthialibacteria; order Hinthialibacterales; family Hinthialibacteraceae; genus SURF-12. The sequence goes on along the minus strand of QZKN01000178.1, from coordinate 24,896 downwards.
TTGGGATGCGAAAAGGACAACCGGATTACGATGCGAATGCTGATTTCAACGCCGATGACAAGATCGACGTGAACGATTTGCTTATTTTTCAAGCCCTGTTTCTGAATCGGCAGCAAACGCTTGCCGCGCCGATTTGGTTATACGCGGATGTTCCCGTGTTTCAAATGGATGAGTTTCAACCGGTGGAGACGGGGCGAACTCAGGTTCATTTTCCTCCCAACGCCATTCAATTCGGACAGTCCGATCCACGCTTCAAATATGCGGAATTGTATGGGACTCAATTTTTCTTTTCCTTGGTGGAGGGCGCCGGGAATTATCAAGTGAACATCCGCTCCGAATTATACGGTAGTAATTTTCAGGTTACCCCCGGTCGCCAGTTTACCACGAACGGATTGAATTCATTTCAAATCGTACGCACCGAACCGGATATTCTTTTGATACAAGTCCGCGCGGTGGGAGACAATTCCCAATTGGGCGCAAGCAGCGAATCCCTCCGCATCGTCATCCCGGATTAATCTTTTTTCGATTATCATGGCAAAAATCCTCATTCGTGTTCCCAACTGGCTGGGGGATGCCGTCATGGCTACCGGTCCGATATGGGAATTTTGCCGCCGGCATCCGCGCGATGACGTGACTCTGTTCGGCCTCCCTTCCGTCCTGTCGGTTTTTGAGTTCTCCCCGTTCCCCTGCGCAACGATTGCATATGATCAAAAAGGAAAACACGCCGGTTTTTCCGGTTGGATCCGTATTGTCAATGATCTTCGGCGTGGAAACTTTGATGCGGGGTATTTGTTGCCGTATTCATTCTCGTCGGCGCTGCTTTTTCGGGCCGCTGCAATCCGCGAGCGGATTGGACGAGCCGGCAACGGGCGAACAATGCTATTGACCCAACCGCTCGTGATTCCGGATAATGCGATACATCAATCGGCGAAGTATGATTTTTTACTGGCAGGGAACGGAAACACCCTGATCGAATCGGACATATTTTTATCACCGCAGGAATCGGAAAAAGCTTTACTCGTTTTCGAACGGCATGAAAGCCTGAAAAGGATTCGAATCGGACTGGCTGTGGGGGGAGCGTATGGAAAAGCGAAACGATGGTTTCCAGAACGATATGCGGAACTTGCGCGTCGCTGTTGTGAGGAACTGGACGCCAGGATTTTTCTGTTCGCATCCCGCGATGAGCGTGCAATAACCGAATGGATCACAAGCCAGGCGGGCGAAGGAGTCGTCAATCTTGCCGGTGAAACGAATTTGCGCGAACTCTTCGCACTGGTAAACGGCTGTAATCTTCTCGTGGGCAACGATTCCGGCGTCATGCACGTCGCCGCAGCCATGAAAACGCCGGGAATTGTTCTGTTCGGCCCCACCAATCAGATGGCAACCGCTCCTATAGGAGCCGCTGTTCACGCCATTGATAAAGAGCTCCCCTGCGCGCCCTGCATGAAGCGGGAATGCCCATTACAACACCACGCTTGTATGAAGGAAATACAAGTCATCGAGGTGATGGAGAAGGTTTATTCTTTGGTTCATCGATCACCCGGATTCACCAATTCATCCTCGACGCCCACCTGCCCCAATCGATGAATCCGAAAATAAGCCGCGCGCCCTTCCGGATCGGGAAATTCCGTCAAAAGGAGTTCGAGATCGTGGTTTCCATCCCCGCGGGAAAATCCCATTCGTTTCCACCCTTTCACTTTGACGGCGGTTCCGCCCGGACGAATACCCGCATCAGGCAGTGGGCCTTCCAGCGTTTGCGGATCGATTCCGATTTGGCGCAGGTCCACCCCTTCCAGATCGCCGTTTCGCTGCGGATTCAGGCAATAGAGCTGCGGTCCATGCATGACGGCGACCCGCCCCGCCTGTGATTTGCGTCCTTTGATCAAGCGTATCGGCATGTTGAAGTTGATTGTGATACGGTCGCCGAGTTTCCAGGCGCGTTCCAAGCGGAAAAACTGCCCTGCGCTTGTTTCCATGCTGAGATTCGGACTGTTTAAGGTTACGGTTGCCTTTTCACACCAACGCGGAATGCGGATGAATATCGGAAATTGCTTGGGCGTTTCTGGATCGACATGCAGATGCACCAATCCGCCGTTGGGATAATCGGTTTCCTGTTGAATTCGCACTTCCGTGCCGTCGGACAGTTTGATAACCGCCTGTGAGGAAGTAAATAGATTGATTGCGATTCCATCATCCATGCGGTAATAAACCATGCCTGGCAGTTCCGCCACGATGCGGCGGTAATTGCAGGGGCAGCAGTACGTATCGCCGTCGAAATACACTCGTTCACCCTCGAATGGAACGTAATAGCGCAATTTTCGCCCATCCGGAGACTGCGCGGCGAACAATCCGTTGAAGATCGCCCTCTCCATCAAGTCGCCGTAAAACGAATCACGCTCCATGCGGATCAATTCATCCAACAGGCGAATCATATAGGCGGTGGCGCAGGTTTCGCCCAATCCTTCGGTTCCATCCTGGTTGTCGTGCCAGCATTCGTGTTGGCTGCAAACGCCATTGATCAGCAAACCGTCTTGCTCGGTTAGGAATTTGAGCACGCGGCGAGTTTGATTCAACAGGTTTTCGTCCGGTTGGAGTTGATGCAGCCGCAATTGGGCGAGGCAGCGATGAAAATAGGCATAGGCGTGTCCGCCGATCGGTCCCCAGCGACCCAGATCGATGGGATAATCCCATTGCGGCAAGCGGCGGAAGTTGACGCAGAAATCAAGATAACGTTCATCGCCGGTTTCATTGTGCAGCGTCAACAGCGTCTCTTCCAAACCGGTCACAGCCATGAAGATCGTAATATCGATGCCATCCAATCCGTCCGGCTGTTCCGTCCAGCGCCGGATGATGTAATCCATCAATCGTTTCGCCGCATGCAGCGAGTCTTGATTTTGAAAAAAGTGATAATCGGAAACCAGACCGTTGGCGATGTAGGTCATTTCGTGGATGTCCCACAGTGACCACATGCGTTTTGCGGGAACGAACATGCCGATATAGCCGTCTTCTTCCTGCATGCGGATGGTTTCCTGAACGATGTGATTCTTTAACGCCATCAATCGGTCATTATTCGTGTTCGCGCTGAATCGCACGAGGCTGTCGATCAATTTTCCCAGCCCGATATAGCCGTCGCTGCGGTTGCGTTCCTGAAACGGCTGCAGAAAATCCTTGCCGGCGTCCAACACCAGTAGGTTGTTATGGATCGTGATGTCCATGCGGTGGCCGATTTCACCTCCCACCTGCACATCACGAAGAGGAATCCGCGATTCGAGCTGATTCCCCAACGAAAAAATTGGCTGCCAGATCAATAGAGTGAGAATCACTAAAAACAAGGAATGAAATATGGATTTCATAATCGATCTATCCTTATGATGAAAAACGTTACCCGTGAATCGGATGGATGCAATTTTAGACGAAATCACGCAATAAAATAGTGGGTACACGATGGTTTGTAGCTATTGGTTTTCCATCCATTTGCCTATACATTGAATACTTCAGACAGGTTCTGACCAAACGATACAATTCACGTTTGCAATAGGAATGGAGGAATCAGCATGTCAACAAGCAGTCCAGCCGGGAAATTTGGAGCGAAAGGATTGTTCGGATCGTATGGCGCGGGAATCGGCGCGCCTCTCGAGATTGCAGTGGATGTGCCGGGCGTGCAATGTTTTCAATTGCACGTGCCCGAAGAAAAAGATATGACGCCCGAATGGGCGAAGCGGGTCAAGGAATTGATCGAACCGAGAGGGATCAAAATCGCCCGTTTCGTGATCGGGTATTCGGGAGCGGATGGGGATCGCTACGACACGCCGCGCAAAGTGTTGGAAACGGTGGGATTCGGCGTCCCCAACCACGAACTGCGTCAAAAGCGACTGGCTTTGACTTTACGTTATCTCGAATATGGTCACGAGCAACTCGGCGTGAATGATTTCAACGCGCATTTGGGCCATATCGATCCCTCAAATGCCTATTATGAGCCGACGGTGAAAACCGTCCAGCAGGTTTGCGATACGGTTTCGCAGTGGGGCGGGCATTATGACGTCGAAACCGGGCCGGAGCCGTTCGAACTGCTGCGTGATTTCATCAAAGCGGTGAATCGTCCGGATATATTCCGCGTCAATCTGGATCTGGCTAACATCATTTTGTATCACGGAGTGTGGGAACCCGTCTGTTTTCTGCGCAACCTGATCGATGCGGGAATCGAAATCGGCGGCGTGCACCTCAAAGAAGCCCGTCCGACAACGATTCATCCTTCCCTGGATCAATGGAACGGCGAGGAAGTGCATCCGGGAACCGGGTACGTGAATTTTCCGTTGTTCCTGAAAACCCTGTTCGAATCCGGTTATCGCAAGGAATTGGTGGTGGAGCGCGAAGTGTTGGGTGAAAGCGGCCTGGTCAAAGTACGTCACATGGCGGAAACGCTAACGTGGGTATACAGCCTCTGCCGCGATATCGAAGAGGCGTTCGCTAACTGATTTTGGAATTCGTTGTAAGTTGTGTATCTCCTTGTTTCAAGGCTCCACTACCTTATATTGCACTCCGCCGCTTTCCAGAAATTCCACGTTCCCCCCAAACCGGATCATCCCTACCCGAAAACGATATTCATGCCCGTCTGCCGGGCCGTCCGCGAAGCCGGCCGCCGTGGCAAACTCTCCGTCCGGCGTCCATAAAAAATATGATATCTCCCCGCTTCCCGTCGTTCCTAAAAATTGATTCTCGCCGTCGTCCACGCTCACAAATACGTGATAGTCCCACACCACCGCCGCGTCCTGGCCGAAATTCCATGCGATCAGAATTCCACGCCCGTCCGCTTCGTCAATATCCGTTCCTCCTGACAAATCGTTTCCGCCCAGGATGTCGTCGTAGAGGCAAATTTGCCCCGCTGCCAGATACGGCGTTGGAATGGTTCTGATGCGAAGCGGCCTGCCGCCTTCGCGCTGGAAGCCCACCGGCCCGGTCATGTCGATGTAGTCGTCCTCGCCCCGCTGCTCGTCGATGCGGACGATGCGAAATTGATAGACCGTATTGAATTCCGGGCCGGATACGAATTCGCCGGATAAATACGGCGCTCCCGGATGCCAATCCAGGCGCACAGCTTCTCCATTCGCCGTACGTCCTAAAAATTTGTAGCCGCCGATTCCCTCGCGCGCCAATATGTGCCAATCCCGCGCCCCCGTTGTCGGCGCGTTCCATACGATTGACAAATTGCGATTCTCCACGGCGTCGTAATCGGTCTTTCCTGTGAGATCCCCGGTTTCATTCTCCGCCTCGTCCAGCACTGTCATCTTGATTGTTGGAGCAGGTGTTGGCGTGAGTGGAATTGTTGGTGACGAAGTGACGTTCGGTGTCGGTGTTAGCGTAGGAGTTATAACCGGCGTGTCTTCGGTTTCGATTTCGAGTATATATACATCGTTACTGTTATTCGTATCTTCTGGAACCAAATCGTTGGCGTTGGTAACAAAAACGATAGCCTGACCATCCGCCGTGATTTTGGTTTGGGAGATGTATGAAGCAACCAAAACCCGTATCAATTCATTTGTTGTGCGATCCCAGCGATACAATCCTCCATATTCTCCCGTGAACGCAATGTACCTGCCATCGGCGCTGATGCTCTCGGCGCTCGCTCCCATGGTTCTTCCTTCTCCTTCATAATTTCCAAACGATCCGGGAAGCGTTCCGGGTTTCGGAGTCGCGATCGGCTCTGTTCTTTTTTCTCCTTCAAATTCTCCAAACGATAAAATGACGGTTTCTCCCGTGATTCGATCATGAAGAAATGTGTCCATGTTTTCCTTGATATGATAACCTGAAAGTCCGGTATGAGGATCATCGGGAACGAGATTATCCGCCTGCGATTGGAATAAGATATAACGTCCATCGTCACTGATTACAGGATTGCTGGAATCCTCGTTGGCCGGTTCTCCAGACGATGAAACGGATACCAATTTTGTCTCCCCCCATTCACGATCATAAAGGTAGATACAATATCGACTTAACTTACTTGACCATGCCTGAAACACAATATAGGCGCCATTTGAATTGATAGAAACCGTGCTTGAATCCGAAGAATAAATTCGATCATCGGTTGGTGATATGTTAACAATTTCATATTCGCAGTTTTCGATGTCATAAACAATTATAGAATCCGCTATATAAGCAACAAATCTGCCATCTGAACTGATAACAGGCTTACAACCGTATTGTATTTCATAATTATCGACAATTATGGTTGTTGAAATTAGTCGGGTTTGTCTTGTTAGTGTATCGAATAGATAAACATCGTCCGGAAGATACACTTCTTTATCATCTTCATCATCAGGAACAATATCATTGGCGAAGGATTGGTAAACAATTTTGGTTCCATCACCACTCATCGAAGTTTCGGTATTGAATCCCGTTTCGATTTGTCCACCATCACTTCTTATCGATACTCTTTCTGTCCTGTTTTCAAGACGATCCCGCAAAAATATATCATCACTACCATATGTATTATAAGAACGAAAAGCATGGTTTGTATCTCCCGGTACTATATTGCGAGAATTCGAGGAATAAACAACGTATCGTCCATTATCGCTGATATCGATCTTTGGTATTTCATTATAACCGACTAAACCTGCGGCGTATCCATTCAAATCCACGGAAATCAGTTCCAGTCTGTCGGTATGACTGCGCAAAGTATTGAATAAACATAGAAAAAACAATATTGTAAAATTAAACATGTGATTGCTTTTCATGAGTTCTTTCCTTCAAAATATGGCGGCGGCCATGAAAGTAGCCGCCGCCGTTATAAAACCATTAGTTATCAAACTGTACCCAGAACCGCTTGAAATAGTGGTCGCCGGGAATCCCGTCCGGATCGTAGGTGTAGTATAAGTGATACATCTGTTGACCATACTTGTCATCACCCGTTATTCCAATAAGCGAGGGATCGAGTATCAACTCATTATCTCCCTGATAATGAAGGACGATGTCATCAATGTTCCAGTCCATCAAATCATCATCATTCGTCAGGTAAATGTGGAATCCCATATTTCCTTTGCAAATCATCATGTATTGATCAAAATAGGTATCGTAAAACACTTTGGGAGAACCGCGATATTGTGTATTGTCGGTTTCGTGAATTATGGGATAGGAATAAGAAGCCGATTCGGTTGCTCCACTTGGCACTCGCGCCGGTTTCCACTCCCATTCTTCTGTGGTTTGGTTGTAAAATCCTTTTCGCCACGGATTTGCTTCATCTTCGTAATCGCTGGCGATGACCAAACTGACTGGCGCTGTGGCCACACAGATTTGGTCGTGAAATCCACCAATCAATGAAGTGATTTTATTTCTATAATCTGTCGGACTGGAAAATCCTAAACCAGTTGCATAATTAATATCAGGAGAACTATCCAAAAACCGGGTGTGAAACATATAGAAATAATCACCGTTTTTGATCACTGTGGGCATGGCAGTTCCAAACGTTTTAGGTGCTGGATATGAATATGTGTAAGCCCATTCCGGCTGGAACGATTCAACAACAGGTGTTGCGTAAGTATCATCATCATATGGCATCAAGGAAAGATCATACCCATGATCCGCCTCGGATCGAGCGTAACCGATCCGCACGTACCAATAATCTCTTGTACCATTGGGAGTTCCATATTCATTTAAATCGACTCCATTCTGATACCAATCCTCGACATGACAGAAACCATGCACATAATCATCCCCGCCGCTGTTTTCCTTTAAGGCGGAAGTCATTCCAACATATCCGGCATCCCACTTCGATTTGTCCGAATAATTCGGTTTCAGAATCCGAAACGGAGTGCCACTGGAACCGGGCGTGGCATTTCCAACAGTTGTTCCGCGCAATGGCGTCTGTTGCAGCTCGCTTACATCGATAAAACACAAATCTTCCGCAGAAAAATTCCTTAAATCGAACGCCATCGTTCCCCGATCATCGCTGGTTCCATCCGCCAGACCGTGAAAATAACCAAACCATCGGCCATCGATATTCACAGTTGTCAGCGAGGCTTCCGGATTTTTGATGCCGGTGAGCGGAATGGTTTCAACGAGAGCTGGAGTGGTTGTAAAACTTATTTTTTCGGATGCTCGGGCCGGTTTCGACGTTTTCGAGGATTCAGGAAATGAACGATTGCCGATTTTTACCTGTTCGGGCAATCCGAAATGCCAGGTAAACGTGGACCCCACCAGCCGTGCATAACACCAGCGGCCTTTTTGAGGTGTGACCGCATGAGCCGGAACATTGGCCACGAGATCGAGGCGCACCTCTTTTCCCGCCCACTTCGACAAATTCACTACAAACTGATGCGTCACGAAACGGGAATTATGAATTTGATTGATTCGTTCCTGACCATATTTTGCTTTTGTGGTTTCGTCCTGATGAAGTTCACCCATTTTCACCCACCGATTGTCTTCACTTGCATATCGTTCATGAACTTCCATATGAAACTCACCCGGACTACGAACGTCTTCATTATCCAGAAAAAGATCGTAGACCACTTCCAGTTGAATTCGTTTCAAATTAGGTAACGAAAGCGTATACGATCCGCGAACCAACGAGTCGTTCCGACCCAATGTTGCAGCAAAATTGATATCGATGGTTTCTGATTGTATCGATTCATCGATCAACAATTCTTTCGTCCGCGAATAGAACGATCCATTTGCCCCACCCAACTTGCTGCCCCGTAGCGCGCCGCCATAAAATCCCGGCGTCTGGTCGAATTCGATGGCGTTCCCGTTGCCATCCGACCAGACCGCGTCCGCGGCGTCCTTGACCAAGTCCTTGATCTCCACGATTGCATGTTCGCCGTATGAATTGGTCGATGCAACCGCGAACACAATCGTGAAACTGAAAACGAATGATAACATACTGAATTTTCGAGACATGATGATTCCTCCTGTAATGATTTTCGATGGTTTGATTTCTCTTGCGTTCGCATAAAATCCGAAAAACGAACAAAAATCCCCAAACCGTCGAAAATCCGGGAGGGCTTCTCGCATTCCTCGTCGCTTCTGCATAGATAAATGCTTGACAAACAAAGCAATCAGGCACAATAATACCTACAGGCAGACGACACATGCGTGTGGTCTCCTTTCCGGGAGTGCGCATTGCATAGGGCCGTCAAACCACAGCAATGCGCCTCCTCTTTGTTATTTATGGATCAAAACCGCAGAAAATCACATTGATTCCATCCTTTCGCGTGCGTATTGAAGTCGGCAATTCCTATTCATATATATTTTTTAATTCAACATTAAGACGGTTTGATCATGTTGTCAACCACTTTTTTCATCAAAAAACCGTAAAAGGACGTACCGTACGCCACACTTTTTTATGCCACAGCCGAATTCCATCGGATGAACATCGCTCTTAATTATACGATAAACCATTCCATGCTTTATGTCAAGTAAAATCATTTTAATTAATAAATATTAAATAATCATATGAAAGAGGGGATGCGGATAGGATGTAATTATTGATAACCACTAAGAATGAGATTGAAAATTACAGTTGATAAAGGATACGTTGTGTTGTTTCAATCCATCATGGATACCCGAACCAAGTTAGAAAAAAAAGGTTTCTTTGTATACGGCAAAGGCTAGGGGCTTGGATAAAATCTTCATCTATCATCGCTCATTTTTCCGTCTACATCCTAATCCCTAATTAAATAACACACCGCTTTCTGGCTTTGCGGATCGGCGACGACCTGCAGGCGTTTTCCTTCGGCGGCGACGTCGATGATTTTGATCAGGCCGGAGAAATCTTCAGCGTCGGGGAAGATGTCGGTGAGCATGTTGGGGGATTGGTTAAAGTAGATTTCGTTGAATTGGGTTTTGGGATCGGAGGGATAGACAGGCAGGTAGATGATTTGCGCTTCAACCAGATCAAGGAAGAAGTGAGTGCCGTACGAGACTTCGGGGACCTGGCCGGCTTCTTCGCGGGCGATTTCGACTAAAACTGACGTATTGTTGATTTCCGCATAGCGGACATTGACGCCCAGGTTGATGTTGCTGCTGCCCCAGCGACCCGGTCCCATCATGATGCATTTGCCATCCAGAATCCGGGGATGGGAATTGATGCGCCCCACGACGCGGCCGAGCATACTTTTCTTGTCCATGTTTGTGAGCGCGGCGTAGGCGCGCGGATCGATGATGAGAATGTATCGGATGTTTTCCACCACGCCGCCGCTGACGATGCGGTGGGCTTTGAAGAGAATATCGTCGGGCGGGATATTCGTCGGAATTTGAACCGGTTGCCCTTCCGCGCCGGGCACGCCCATCGGGCGGCATTGCACGAGATTGATGCGGACCTTATCTTTCGAATTTACGTAAGCGGTAAATTCGGTGTCGACGGGAATGCCGTACGCCTTTTCGATCTTCGCCAGCATGGTTCCCAGGATGGAGACTAATTCGGTCCGGCGGATGAGATTGTTGAAAGTCAATACATATTCCTCCGCGTCTTCATCAAAAAAGGCGGATACGGGATCGGACAGATAACCGTCTTTCAGCGTGGAAATGAACAGGTGCATATTGGGAAAATCGCCCGATGCGATGATTTCAGAAACAAGCAATGTCTCAAACCGGTTTTCTTCCAAATTAAGGAGATCGATTTCCCGCTGCGAATATTTGATGACCTTGTCACCCCGCTCCGGCCGCAGTTCGGGATGGCTGACGGCGATCAGGCGGGGATAATCGCCGCCGGTGCGATCCACGGCGCGGGTTCCGAGACCAAACACGAGACGAATGATGCCCTGTTCGGAATCGATGCGGTCGGTCCAGGCGTATAAGTTATGAGAAAACGCCACGCCGGCAAGCATGGGAAAAAAATATTTTTTATACGAAATGCCGGATACGCGCTGAACCAGCAACGCCATTTGCTCGTCGCGTTCGTCAAGGCCGCGTTTGCGGCGATAGGAGAGCGCGTCGGGATTGAGGGCGCTGGCATAGACCAATTTGACCGCTTGCAGAAAGGCTTCCATGCGATCTTCGGGCGAGCCTTGATTGGTGCAGAATTCACTGCGGTATTTGCCGGCAAAGGCGTTGCCGAAACTATCTTCGAGCAGGCTGCTGGAGCGGACGATGATGGGCGCCTGGCCGAAATATTCCAACATATTTTGAAATTGCTCCATGATTTCGCGGGGGAAGGAGCCCATCAAAAAACGGCGTTCGATTTCCTCGAATTCGTCGTGGGAAATTTGCGCGCCGCGGGAGAGCTGCAAACGCAGGCGGAAGAGATTGTTATTGACTAAAAAAGTAAAAAATACATCCGATCCAATGTAAAAGGAATCATGGTCGTCCAGAATTGGTGAAAAGTCATATTCGTTTTTGTCGTATTGCAGGATGCTTCTGGCCAGCAACATGCCGGCGGCTTTCCCGCCGATGCGGCCGGAGCCGATGATGCGATTGCGGACATTGAACAGGTCTTCGAGAGTGAAATATTGTTCCGCCAATGGAGTGAAATCGGGATGCGCGCCGATGATCATTTTTGTTAGTTCCTGTTTCAAGTACAGAATCTCGCGTTTGGCGGAGGTATCGCATTTCCCATCTTCATAATACTGCAGGAGTTTGCGATACACGGTTTCCCACGGCGCGGTGGAGTCGGCGCCGGCGCGCAAAGGCTGCTTGCGCGCGCGGGCGGTGATGGCGGCCGCGTCGCCGCTGTGGGAAATGGGCAGGATTTCTTCCGCGGAAATTTCGTGGGGGAGGAACATCTGTGAGGAATAACGGTCCCACACTTTCAGCGGGTGAAAGAAGCGTTTGCCGTCCGAATGGTAGACGTTGATCAGAAGCTGTGTGGTGTCGCGGATACGGGCGACGGCGTTGTCTTTATGGTTGCCGAGTTTGAGGGCGAAGTAAGCGACCGTATCGAGTTCGAACAGGAAAGGGCAGGTGACCTGAAAAAAGTTGGCGAGCAATTCGTCTGTCGCCCATTTGGCCACCAGCGCGGAAAGATTGTCAAAGACGTAAAAGCATCGACGTCCTTTCTCTTCGATGATGCGGTGGACTTCGCTGCTGAAGTAATCAAATCCCGCCCAGGCGTCCACTTCGATGATAGTCAGGCCGGGTTGAGGAGCGAGAATGGACGAATGAGAGGCGAATCGCAGGTAAACGCAGGCGTAACCGTTTTGAATGGCTTTGCCGGCGAAGGGTTGTGCAAAATATGTGTAGTCGTCCAGTTCCTCGATTTGCCACACGACGTTATCGCCGAGACGAATGCCTTGCAGGACCTCGTCGAGAGTGGGGATCCCGCTTTCGATAACCTTGGATTCGAGATTCATGGTTGTTTCATACGGGCTGCGCTCCGGCTGAACCGGGAGCGCGGACGTCCCGTCCGCATTGTTTTTACTCAAATTGAACCGTTTACTCGGAAATGCGGGCAGGATGCCCGCGCTCCGGTTTTAAATCCAGCCGCGACATTTCATGGCTTCGACCACGCGCATGACGGCGACGGCGTAGGCGGCCTTTCGCATGTCGATGTTGAACCGCGTGGCGGTATTGTGAACCGCGTTGTACGAGGAGGTCATTTTTTTATCCAGTCGACTGTGAACCAACTCCTTATCCCAATAATACATATAAGCATTTTGAACCATTTCGAAATAGGACACCGTAACGCCGCCGGCGTTACAGAGGAAATCGGGGATTTGGTGAACTCCTTTTTTCAGTAGAATCGCATCCGCTTCCGGCGTGGTGGGACCGTTGGATAACTCCGCCAGAATCGTGGCCTTGATTCTCGGCGCGTTCGTTTCCGTGATGACGTTTTCCAACGCAGCGGGGATGAGGATGTCGACTTTCAGTTCGAGCAGTTCCTCGTTGGTGATCGGTTCGGTGTTCGGCAGGCCGACTACCGATCCTGTCATTGATTTTTGTTTGCGAATGGCTTCGGCGTCGAGTCCGTTCTCGTTGAAAATGCCGCCGTGAGTGTCGCTGGCGGCGATCACTTTGCAGCCGTAAAGGGTGGAAGCCAGCAGCGCGGCAAAATAGCCTGCGTTTCCATAGCCTTGCACAGCCACGGTGGCTTTGGTCAGGTCGAGTCCGTGCACTTGAGCCGCTTCCCGAATCGCATACATCGCTCCGCGAGCGGCGGCGTCTGTGCGTCCGATGGATCCGCCGATTGCCAATGGTTTGCCGGTAATGACGCCGAAATGATTGGCGCGGTTGATTTTGAAATATTCATCCATCATCCACGCCATCACTTGCGGATCGGTGTAGACATCCGGCGCGGGGATATCTTTTTCCGGTCCGATAAAATCGCTGAGTTGATCGATATAAGCGCGGCTGAGGCGTTCCAGTTCACCGCGGGACATTTCTTTGGGATTGCAGAGGATGCCGCCTCCCGCGCCGCCCAACGGCAAATCGAGGAGAGCGCATTTCCAGGTCATCCAGGCCGCCTGGGCTCTGATGTTGTCAATGGTTTTGTCGGGATGGAAGCGGATGCCGCCTTTCGTGGGCCCTTTGGCGTTGTTGTATTGGACGCGATATCCTTGAAAAACCTTGAGCGAGCCGTCGTCCATGCGGACGGGCAGAGAAACGTGGATTTCCCGCATCGGCATACGTAAAATTGCATGAACGCCGGGATCGAGTTTCAGGAGTTCGACGCATTCGTCCAATTGTTTTTGTGTAATCTCAAAAGAGGTCTGTTCAGACATTGATTTTTTTTCCTCCATACGCCACTTTACCCAAGCCTGTTATGGGCAGATTTTATCGATAGTCGATCATGCCGTTCCCAGCCGAAGGCAAACCGTAAAAGATCGATTGTTTACGAAGGGATAAGGCAAACTAATTCAAATACCTTAGACAGGCAGATTAGACGAACCACACTCGAAGATGACGAGCGCGATCCAAATTCTTGGCATATCTTACCCTTTTTAGGTGGGAGGGCAAGCCAGCTTGTGTTCCGGAATCAATTCCTACGCCCCACTAATTTGTGAGAAGGACGCCAGGATTCTTCCGCAGGAAGAGAGAAGCGGTTGATCGATAGGGCGCTTGATTCGGAACGGCCGTCTCCTCGTGACAGGCGTTGAAGAATGGCAGGTTCTGCCCGACAGACATGGGAAGGACGCCATATTTCGTCGTAAATCGACGGCAGTTCATATTCCGGTTCGGGAGGGACGATTCTCTCGGCGGGCCATTTGTCAGCAGCCGGTTTTTTTGATTTGTAGGTCGAACCCAGCCATTCGTTTTGCAGTTGGCGAACGCCCATATCCAGAATGAATTCACAGAGGTTTTGCGCCTCGGCGCTTTGGCCGTTGCCGCAATTGGCTATCGCGATTTGATAAAGATCCAACGACATGTCGCGACCGCCTGGGCCGATATTTTTCATGGTTTTTTCCGCATTTTCCTTGCAGAGTTGTCGTCCATGGCCTTTGAGGTCTTTTTTGCAGTATGCCATGGCGAGATAATGGCGGCTGAGGCATTGCAACGGTAGATTCACGTCCGGAAATTTCAAAAACGGGGATTTTTCTTCGATCGCCAGGACCTGTTTCAGCGTGTCTTCCGCCATCTGTGGCTTGTTCCACAAGAGATAGAGGAGGGCCAAATGATTGAGGCTTTTGGCTATTGCGATATTTTCCGATCCCAGAAGGTTGCGTTCCATCGCGATGCCGCGTTTAAGGGCAGATTCGGCTGCATCGAACTCACCGAGGGCCAGGTAGAAGGTTCCTAAGGCTTTGAGCCGCTGGATGGTGTAGGTGTTGGGAGTGGAATGACGTTCCGTTTCCCGCAGGGCCAGTTGAAAGAACTGTTCGGCTTCGATGAAATTCCCCTCTTGAAATTTCTCTTCTCCGGACTTTTTGTATTGCATCATGGCATTGTAATTCATACAAAAATACTCCTCTCGCGGCATCGCAGATTGATTCCGAATGACTGCTTAATTTGAATGAAACAAAACGAATCCATTTTACACTCACTATTCTCTTCAATTTAGGATTTCTCGCAAGGCGCGTGATTGCATAGGAACATATAGGAGCGTGCGTGTGACTCTCCTCTATACAGGTCTCACTGGAGCGCAGACGTTCCGTCTGCATTTCTTTTTCTCGCCCTCATGCGGGTGAGATTGACGCATTCCGGTTCTTTTCCAATTCAGCATTTGAATCACGAGGAACACGAAATTCTGCAGATGCACAAAAGCGCCATCCTGTGTTACTGCTTCAAAAATAGGGGGCTTTATTCCTTTTCTATTCTCCCAAATCCATATAAGCGAGGATGTTTGCTTAAAAAGAAAACAAAACTCAAATGGCTTTTTTCAAGTCTTGTTTTTTCCCGGTGGATTGAATCCGCTGATGAGATTTCCAATACGTCCAAAATCGCTCACGGGAGTCGTCTTTTTTGTCAGAAAGATCATGGCCACACGCAACGAGAAGGGAATCGATTTCATGGGGAGTTAATTCATCATCACGATATTTTAATAATTCTTGTGCGAGGTTTTCAGGAGGAATGATGGATTTGAATTCACCGCAAATCGGTTGTCCCGGCGGTTTCCCCTCTTCCTCGCACTCGTTTAGATACTGATCAATCGCTTCGTGAAACATCCTTTCCAGTTCATCGACCGTCACACCGTCAAAACATATGATATCATTCGTGCACAAAACTTGGCCGTAAAAAAACGCATCGTCTCCGCTATAAAAGATCGAAGCCTGATAACCTTTATATTTCATCGTGTTGTTCATGGCTCAGTCTCCTGCTATCTTAAGAAAAGTTCTGATTTTCTCCACAACCCATCTTTTTACTTCTTTACTCGGATGAGGAGTATGAATATTGATTTTATGACCCTTGAACTTGATACAGACTCGGGATCCTTCTCTTGATTCAATTGTACCACCCAAATGCTTGATCAACGAAAGTATTTCACTCCATTTTATATCGGAACGTGTTGGAATTTCACAGATACGGTCAAAGGTTCGTTGATGACGTTTCATCGGTTTTTCAGCTCTGCTACATGGGGTCTTCCAGTAGATTCACTTCGATCAGTTTGTTTGTTTCAACATTGAGTTTTAACGATTTTATTTCGTAGGCGCTCAATGGGATTGTCATTTCGAGAGCCAGCGGAGGAAGTTGCAAGTAGAGGCGCTGTTCCTGCTCGGTTGGATTGAACAGACGAATGATATAGTGATCATCGCTCTCCGCTTTTTTAAATGTGGAAAGTTGAACCGGCGTTTCCTCTCCGTCCCCGGATTTCAACATGATCAGCGGTTTCGGTTTTGAACCATCGCCGGATGGAGAGAAGGAGAGTACGGTTGGTTTTTCATTGTGAATCAATGCTTCCCGATCAATGGTATTCATGCGATCCCGCTTTTCACCCGCGTTGATCCAAAAATGAAAATGCCGTTCGCCTTGATCGATGCGGGGAGAATAGCGATCCGTGGGTAATATGGATTCCTGCGGATTGATGTTGGCGGCGGAATAACCGGGGGAACGCAGCAGGCTTAAGCGTAGGCAGCCGTCGCGATAATCCGCGCCGTAAGTTCCGTCGTTGACGCACGTCAGAGCCGCGTTGTGTGTTTTGGAACAGACGGCGAGCCACTTTTGGGCGACGGCTTCGTCACTGTCGCAGGGCAGGTGATGCATGCCGAAAGCGGTTTGACCGAGAAAATCGACTTTTTCAAAGGCGATGGGAATGGAGAGTTTCAACATGCGGCTTTTTTCATGCCAATGCGCGTGGATTTCCACCTCGATTTCGCTTCCGTGTTTGGGGATTTTGTATCGTTGACAAATGATGGAATGATGCCAGGTAAACAACGCCTCGATTACCGTGCGCACTTCGCCGTCTTCGATCACGCGGACCGCTTCGACCCGCTTTTGATTACTGCCAAGAAACTCAGCACATTCTTCCGCCGACAGGAGGCGAAATTCACCAACCGGATGAGGAAAACTTTTAACGAACATCCCCCACGAATCGTCGTTGTCCCGCATCACGATCGGTTGAAAGGCATTCGGTTTGACATACTCAACTTCGTTTATTTTATAAGAATCAATCAAACCCGTGCTGCGGTTGATTTCGACGTGCATTTGATCATTATGAAAAACATAGTGATCGTTTTGCGGTTGCATTTGAATTTGTAATTTTTGTGGGATTAATTCCAATCTGCAATCAAAGCGGTTCATGGCGCTCGGCGCGAGTTGCGCCGTGAATGCAATTCGTTTGCGCCATTCGAGATCGAGGTTGCAGTGTTCCTTTTCCGGCTGGCAGGGGAGACGGTTTCCGTTGTGCAGCAGGACGGGCTGGTGAAATGTTGGTCCACGATTCGGTTCAATCATGTGAAACTCGCATTCGAAGATGCCGTTGACGGGAAAGGGATGGGGATTGTAAATCAAAATTGGGAATTCGCCGTCAGCGGCTTTTGGCTGGCCTCCGGCAAGCGCGAAAAAGGCTCGCGTCCGGAGGCGGGAGACGATTTCCAGGCCGTGATCCAGCAATTGCAGGGCGTTTTCCTCGACCGGCTGAATGGCGGAGCCGGGAAGGATGTCGTGGAATTCGGAAAACAGCAAATCACGCAGAGCGGCCTGAAATTCCTCGGCGGGATAAAGCAGCAAACCTTGCAGGGCGGCGGAAGACATCATTTTTTCCGTTGCGTACAGTTCATTTTCCAATCGGCGGTGTTTTTGTTTGATCCGGATTTGCGAAGTGTAACAACCGGGCGAAAAGGGATTGATATCGTTTTCATGCCGCGGTGGATTTGGATTTCTCTCCTTTAATTCTTTAAAGTACTGTTCGGGTGTGGAGTGAATGATTTCATACTGTTCGCTGCTTTCGATCAGGTTTTGCAAATCGTTTACATCGACGCGGGAGGGGCCGCCGCCATGATTGCCGATGCCCCACAAAATCATGGTTAATTTTGGGTCCGGCCGTTCGGCGATGCATTGTTCCACTTTTTTTCTTGCCTGGCCGAGCTCGGAGTTGTAATGGGCGTAGGCGCGATGTGCAAAAATTTGAGAACCGTCGCAGCCGATCCATAAAAAATCATCGGCGGGAAGCGGATATTCCTGTGGATTGGGGCGGCAGAAAAGATACGAATCGTAGCCGGATTTGGCAAGAATCTGCACCAGGCCGCGGGAATGGCCGAACGGATCGAAATTGATTGCCGTCGTCGGTTCCACGCGAAATTGTTGTTTGAAATATCGTTTTCCATGTAGGATATGACGTACAAAAGATTCGCCGGAGGGCATATTGCAGTCCGGTTGGAGAAACCATCCGCCCATGATGTGCCATTTGCCGGCTTTGACCAGCGTTTGTATGCGGGTGAATAGAAGCGGTTCATATTCTTCGATCCATTGATAAAGGATGGCTTCATTATGGTTGAAGATGAAAGTGGGATATTCTTCACACAAATCCGCCGCGGTGCGGAAGGTGGAAAGGGTCGCCGCCGCGCCTTCCTGCCATTCCCACAACCAGACGGGATCGATATGGGCATTACAGATCAGATGGACTCGTTTCATATTATTTCTCTTTCTTTATTAGAATTTAATTCGTTGGTCTTGGAACGGGAGTCATGATTTTTAAACAGGAAAAAAGCAAAAAATATTTGACAACAATTTAAATGTAGTGTGATAATAAACCGAAATGTGAAAATTTTCAGGGCGTCGATAAATTCAAACTGGGTTTTCCCAGATACATTTCTCTTACGGAGGTCAGGTACAATGCGAAAATGCAGCATGATTTTCAGTGTCGTGATCATGGTTTTTGGGATGATGATGCCGACGAGTGAGGCATGGGACTTTCGAGTGGGATTCCTGCCAAACGGAACTGTGAACAATTGTGCGAATTGTCATATCAATCCGGGCGGCGGCGGCGCGCGCAATGCATTCGGATTGGCAGTCCAGGCGTTGGTTACGCCGGGCGGGCAGCAACAGTTTTGGGGATCGGCGCTGGCGGCGGTTGACTCGGATGGGGACGGCGCGTCGAATGGAGTGGAATTGCAGGATCCGAGTGGGATTTGGCAAGCAGGTAGTGCCGCGCCGGGCAATGCAGCGTTGGTTACGAATCCCGGCGATAGCAATTCGGTTCCCGCGCAAGCCGGCAATGAGTTTCCCGGCCTTCCCGAAGCCAACGGACTCATGCCGAAAACCGACAGGATTTTCATCAATCTTCCCGATACGGTCAACAATGACAGCACGGAAAGTTTGGGCGTCGCCATTGCGAGCAATGGCAACATCATTGTCGGTTGGGAAGATGACGGCGACGATTTGACTGATCTGGAAGCGGTTTGGACGCTGTTCGATGCGAATGGGAATATGATCACACCCGACACGACGATTACCTCGACGCAGTCCGACGATACGTTGACGTCAAAATTTCTCTCCTATTTCCGCGCGGACGGCAGCGCCGTGCCAGGTAATACTGCGTGGGGGCCGAAAATCAAGGCGAATCTCTTCGGCGAGGGCGTCGGTATGGGCGCAACGGCGTTTTCACTCGGATTGGAAATCGAAGAACTGGCGGATATCAATATCGACGCGGGCGGCGGCGGTGATTTTCCGGCGGTGCAGTTGTTGACCAACGATGGACGGCCGATTGCGACGCTTTCCGGCGTGGACGATGCGTATGCGGAGCCGGAGGGAGATATCCGCATTGGCGATTGGGATTATTTGTCGAATGGACATGTCGTGATCGTGGGCGAAAGCCGCCAGCAATTCGATTTGCAGAATGTCTATGGCGGCGCGCCCGGCAATCACGCCATTTATCGCATCGTCAATCAGGCCGGGAACGAAGTTCGATCGGTCGGTTTGGTGAGTGAAGCGGCTGAAATAACCGAAATCTGGCACGGAGTCGGCGTCACCCAGAATGGCTTCGGCGTCCGTTTCTCACGCGGCGGACGAGCGACGGTTCGCCTGTTTAACAACGCCGGCGAACCGGTTTCCGAAGATATCGATATCGGCCTTTTGACGGAAAACGAAGCGACCATCGGCGGCGGACGCGGCGACGGCGCCGGTTTTCATGGCAATGGCGTGGACGCCTATGCGATTGTCAATTCCAACGATGGCGATGGAAACGGCGGGCGGGAAGTGTATCTTTCCGTTCTCGATGCAGATGGCTCTCTTCGCTACAGCCGCATTGCCACCGACGACTTCGAATATGCCAACGCCGACCGCGTCGATTGTGCGATATCACCTTCCGGCCGTGTGATCGTGGTGTGGGCCGACAATGATGTGACCGGCGGCGCGTCTCGACTGGTGCAGGGACGATTGTTCGATGCGCAAGGCAATCCGGAAGGCGGTTCGTTCTTCGTCAGCGAAAAAGAAACCATCGACACGTTTATCGGGGAAAGCCGGCGGCCGCGAGTCGCTTGGCGTGGCAATACCATCGCGATCGTTTGGGAAAGCAAGAACAGCGCCGCCACAAGCTCGCGCATTGTGGCCCTGCGTGTGTTTGAAGTGGAAGGCGAAACAGCGGTGACGGATTATTCGCTCTATTGATCGGAAACGTATTCCCGGACTCGATCAGAATGATTACGCTAATAAGGGGCAGAACGATGCGTCTGCCCCCTGATTGCCATCTTGTCGGTTTGCATTGTTATTTCGCATACGATTCCCAATTTTGTACGGATGATTCCAGGAATCGTGGATCGAGATACCCTTTTTCAAGCACTTCCTCCAGCATCCTGATTAAGAGAGTGAGCGAGGAGGGGATGTCAGCTTCTTGGTAAATTTCCACCTTTTTTTCCTGGAATTCGATGATGTATCGGTACCCGTTGGCGACGAGAATTTCCGGTCGGTAAAGCGGATTCAAATCAGCAAAATTCGCGGTATCGAGCTGCTTGTCCAAAAGAACGA
This sequence comes from Candidatus Omnitrophota bacterium, assembly GCA_003598175.1. Taxonomy (GTDB): domain Bacteria; phylum Hinthialibacterota; class Hinthialibacteria; order Hinthialibacterales; family Hinthialibacteraceae; genus SURF-12. The sequence continues at coordinate 4,133 of QZKN01000178.1, read as the reverse complement.
TCCCTTCCGGATTGAGAATGTAAACGCGCTCCTTGTCGCTGAATTTGGGGATTTCGTTGTACATCACCATCCCGCTGGCTGAAATATCCTGCGTCTGGGTATAACCGGTGAAGCCGCCGCTACGCTCGAATTTGAGCCATACCGGTTCCGGAAACAGGATCGGTCCGTCGTCTTGCGCCTGAGGGGACGTTTCATGGCCGGGAAGAAATGCAAGGAGGAATAAAGCGAAAATTCCCAAACCCGTTTTCCATATCTTCTGCATCAGCTTGCTCCTTTTTGTGGTTGTGACCACTTTTTGAATTGGATGTTCGTGCAAAACGCATTGTTGGAATTTGCGTAAGTTGTTCAGTATGAAATGATTACGGAGAGGTGGAGCCGGATGTACGATTCATGCGATCATTTGTAGTTTATGTTTGCACGCAAATCAGTGGGAACGATGAATTCCGCACGTTTCCTATATATCCTCTCTACGAGGTTGTGTTTCAAAATTTTTTAATGATCATATTCATATGGTAGGAAAGGATTTCTTTGCATAAGGGGCATTCATCATGAATCGCTTGAGCGAAATACCCAAACTTGCGCGATCACAAATCAGTTCCATCGTGGTTCTTGTGCCGTACTCAATTATTATAATCGCCATTTTTTGCATGGCGGTACATCCGGCATGGGGTGAAATGGCCGGCGAGCGAATTGCGCTGGTTACCGGTGAATTGATCATCCCAACTTATTTTCAGCCGCAAAGGGGAGAGATCGATCTTGTTTTTCACCTGCATTGCGCGCCGGAAGCCGCCGGAAACTCGTTGATTCGATCCGGAATCAATGCCGTGATGATTGCCGTTCATATCGGTTCGTTTTCCAGCCCTTATCAGGCCTATTTTTCCGATCCGCGGCATTTCCATGAGTTGCTGGAACAGGCGCTGGTTTTGCTGCAAGATCGGTTTTCCGATCCGGCTCTTCGTTGGGAGCATATCTGCGTTACCGCATACAGCGGCGGATATGGCGGGGCGCGGGAATTCATGCGTTTTGACGATATTTATAATCTGATCGATTCGCTGATTTTGCTGGATTGTCCGCATACGTCGTATACGGAAGAGCGTCGGGTCAATCCTGAACAAATTGCGGGCTTTTTACGTTATGCGCAAGACGCCTCCGCCGGAAAAAAGACCTTCATCATGACCCATTCGGAGATCGTTCCCGGTTCGTATGCGAGCACGACTGAGTGCGCCGATTATTTGATCGACGCCATGAAGGGGATGCGAACGCCGTGGAGCGGAACGAATGAGATGGATATGACCCATAACTCACGTTTTGAATCGGGGCGATTCAAAATTTATGGTTTTAAAGGGGATACGGCTGCGGAGCATATGAAACATCTGCATGGGCTGTTTTTATTTTTGCGGCAGATTGATTTTGATTCGTAAAACCGACGTTGAAATGTTCAATACCCACAATACGGACAAAAGCCGGCGCCGATTTGAATGTCGGCAGTATGATACATGGATCCGCGAGCTCCTTCCTGTCCGCAGTTGGAAGAGGCGATTTTTTGCGCCGTGCGCAGGATGAACTCAATGGCATCGAAACAAACGGTGTTCCGTTGATTGTTGGTATCTCCCATTAATTGATGGATGAGATGTGAGCTCAGCCAGTCGCCGGAGCCGGCGGCGTCGACGAAAGCGTGGCAGGGGATCGCGGGCATATGCCGCCATTCGCTTTTTCTCCTGCCGTCGTCGGTGCGGTAATAGAGTCCTTTTTTTCCATGCGTTTCGATTTCCAGCGGAATGTGCAAACGATCGGTCATTTCCTTTGCCGACGCCATTTTTTCGGCGGAATATTTTACTACATTTGTGATTTGCAGACATTGTTCAAAGAGAGAAATATCCTCCGGTCGATTCGGTTCAAAATAAATCAATGCGCCGTGTTCTTTGCAATATTCAGCCAATGTGAGAGAGGCTTGAGAGACTCGATCGATAAAGCAAACGTCAATTTTATCCGGCAATTCGGGCAGGATGAACAAAATATCTGCCATTGCGACGGGTTGGAAATCCGCAAATTTTGTTTGACAGCGCGGGCAGCGATGCAGAAACCGATGCCCTTCGGTTGAAAATGTTTCAATATAGATCGGCGTGAAATCATTGCGATCTCGACGAATAAATCGGGTATCGACGCCGAGAAATTCAAGATCGCGAAAGATGGATTCGGCGGCGGGATCGTCGCCGATACGGCCGATGGGAACGATATTCCATCCGTAGGACTGGAGAATGACCAGAACATTGATGCACGTGCCGCCGGTAAAGAGTTTGTAGTGCGAATCGGCTGGAATTTCGATGGCGTCGAGACAGATCAGGCCGGTTCCGACGGCGGTGGGGGAGATGATTTCTTTATTCATTTTGTTTACTGTGTTTTTAGGTAAACTGCGCAAGCGGGGACGCTTGCTCTACCCGCATTTTATCAGATATTCCGGAGTTGGAAGAGTATTACCGGAAAGGGCGTAAGCGGGGACGCTTGCTCTACCCGCATTTTATCAATTTGGAGAATGGAGTGAATCTGAAAATATCAATTGCATTCAGCGACCAGTGGGCCAGCCAGTTCCTTGAGGAAAAAGAGGCGGCCAGGTAACGTGGGCATGAAGGTGGACGGCAGCCAAATGCTGGGTCCGTGGCGCAATGTGATCCAAAAACTCATCCCCTGCCATTGCATGCCGCGGCCAAGCGCGCCGTCGCAGCCGCCGATGATGCGGTCGGCTTTCAGGAATAAGCCTGGACCGATGGTGTTGGCGCAGCACGAAACCAGCGTGGTGCGGCTTTTGAAACTGGTGATGGCGTTTTGCTCGATGGTGAGAGGATGGAGTTTCGCGCCGATGCGATACGCTTGTTTCTTCCATTCCTCTTCGGTGAATTCCGCCGCGAAGTGCGGTTCCCAGAAGGCGATGTGGCAGACGCGGCCGATGCCGAAGACGACCACCAGGCCGCCGCCCTGCTGCAACAATTCTGCGATTTGCCTGGGATACTCGGGCAAACTGGATTTGGTCGCGAAATGGCGTTGTTCGGGAGGGATGGTGAGCTGGCCCAATGGTCCGTAAAAGGCTTCTTCCATCGCGCCCTGAAAGGAACCGGCGGCTTCGGGCGGCGTGGTGTTGCCTTCCTCGTCGGACCATTCGTCCATATTGAATCCGTGAACGTGATCGCACTTCACCTGCCATTCGGTGAGAAAATAAACGGCCCACTTGTACATCCCCATTGGTCCGACAGGCAGAATGAGCGCCAAGGAACGGTTGGAATTGCGATACGCGCGGATCGTGTTGGCGATTTCGTGACCCATTTTCGCATCGAACTCGTCCAGCGAGTCACAGAGAACCGGCGCGAAATCGTTGTGCCAGAACGATTGCCTTTGCGTGACCGTTTCCGGCGGATGTTGGCAACAGGCGTCGATTTTTTGTAAATCCCATCCTTGCGGAAAGAAATTTTCGAGTAACGAACCTTTGATGGTGGTAAGTAATGAAATATCCGGCATGATTTATTTCCTCCTTGATCAAAAAAAAATTTTATTCATCGAGCGATGGAACGATATTGAAGGCGCGAAGAATTGCGGGACCGTTTTTTTTAAGATCGATGACATGGATGGAGCCGGTTTCCGAGGGAAACGTGTCCCAGCGTTTCCATGCGGGATCGCCGTCGGCGGAGCCGGCCACGCCCGCGATGATGTCGCCGTGCGTAACGACAATCACGGCTTTGCCATATGCGCCGGTTTCCTGGCGCAGGCGGTTGAATACGCGAGCCACGGCGTCGGACAGCGATTCCCCATTTCGAGGCCGTGGATCGTGGCCTTGTCTCCAGATTTCACGGCGATCCCCTCATTTTGCTTAACATATGCGCAACAATTCACATGCATGCGTGGCATATGCCTTCATGGATGTATACGCAGGCGCAGAGGCATCGGTTGCGCGAGGCTGTCTAGCCGCCGCGTCCGCGCCGCGTGCGTGGTGAGGGGCCAGGACGGGTGAGACCATCGCGCCTGCGCCAATCCTCTTGCTTGCCGCCGCGCACCGAATCCCGGAACCCACGCTGCGCGCGTGCGCGTTCCGCCGCAATGGGCTGCTCCCGTTCCACGAAAAAGCCGAAATCGACGTAGAAACA
>QZKN01000087.1 GCA_003598175.1 Candidatus Omnitrophota bacterium | reverse complement strand
CTGCACTTTGCGGATTTCACTGGAATCCTGCTCGCCCTTGAATTCCCAGGCGTTTTCGCCGCGTATGTTGACCGGTTGGGTGATGGAATCGAAGACGCCTTTCGCGCCGTTGAAACGTTCGCCGGCGTCGCCCCAGCCCAAATCGAGGAATTGCGTGGCGGCAAACACCAATTCCACGTTGTCCGGATACCAAAATGTGACGCCGTAATGGTCCCACGTGTCGCCTACCGCCGTACGTATTCTTCTACCGCCGGTTCCATAGGCTTTGATCGGATGTTTTTGCATGATCCAATTGCAGGCGTCGAGGATGTGTATGTTTTGTTCGACGAGAATGTCGCCGGAAAGAACGATGTCAAACACCCAATTGCGGATGCGCATCTCCTGTTCGGGCATGCCGGCTTTGTGCTGCGGGCTTAACCAACCGGAATGATAATGCGCCTGCCCGCAGACGATCTCTCCGATCTCGCCGTCATGGACACGTTTGACGCCTTCCTGCATGTCCTGGCTGAAACGGGTTTGAAAACCGACCATGACGCTGAGGTTGCCGTCGGCTTTCTTTCCTGCTTCCAGCACGCGCAACGCGCCGACCGTATCGACCGCCACCGGCTTTTCCAAATAGACATTTTTCTTCGCGGCAACGGCGGCTTCGAAATGCAGGGGATGGAAATAAGGTGGACTGGTGATGATGACGGTGTCCACTTCGCTGTTCAGCAGTTTTTGATAGGCGTCGAAGCCCTGGAACGTGGAGGGATTATCCGATTCGAAATGTCGTTTTGTGTTATCGAGACGATCCTGATAGGGATCGGAAAGGGCGACAATGCGGCTATTGGTGTGACGGCGAAAATTTGTGGCGTCGTGGTTTCCGCGTCCGCCGCATCCGATCAGGCCGATGGCCATGGCCGAGTTGGCTTGCGCCGTGAGCGCGGTTTCACTTTTCATGACCGTGAATGCGGCGGCGGCGGTTGTTGCCTTGACGAAATTACGGCGAGTGACTTGGTTTGAATTTGTCGGCATGATTTGTTTCTCCCATTCCGTTTTTCTATGGTGAAGCATGGATTTTCGTTCCGCTTGATTTAGGATACTCATGATATGATGGTACGATAATTCGATTTGGTTTTATAGGTAGAGCGAGAGTGAAAATAATTCATTTTATTTATATAGTTATTGAGAACATGACGAAACTACTTCATTGGGAGATCAATCATGAACCGGAATAATGCATTTACACTCATCGAGTTGCTCATTGTCGTAGCCATCATCGGGATTCTGGCCGCGATTGCCGTCCCGAATTTTTTGAACGCGCAAGTGAGAGCCAAGGTGGCCCGCGTGCAAGGAGATTTCCAGGCGTTCAGCGTCGCCTTGGAAACCTATAGCCTGGATGCCGGGCGTTATCCGGTGGTGAGTAATTGCGGGGCGGTTACCGATTCCATGTTGTTCAGCGGTCTCATGGCTCTCCGGCCCTTAACCACTCCCGTTTCCTATATGTCCGCTCTCCACAAAGATCCATTCAATTTGAATGGGGAGGCGTTGACGCCGGGCGGAAGCGCGTTGAATCCTCTGGGTTACTATTGGTATATGGATCGATACGGACGATCCTACGGCAGCTGTGGAGCGGAGGGAGGCGCGCGTTTTTTTCTGAATTCGAGCCAACTCTGGTCCATGAAAAGCGTTGGGCCGGACGGCAAGGAAAATGTGAATGGTTTCCTGGGCAGCAACGAAGCCGGCTATGTAACGGTCCTGTATGATATGACCAACGGACTGAACAGCGACGGGGATATTTACCGCTTCGGACCGTAACGGATTCCCCCCTATGATCCCCCGTCAACGGGGGATCGAATGCACGGTTTCCGTCAACGAGGATCAATTCACAACGTCTTCAAGGCTGGACGTCACTTCCTTCGTTGATCAATCGATCAGGACGGTTTCTATGAAAATGCGCCTTGTAGGGGCGGTTCGCGAACCGCCCCTACGCGGAATTTTCATCCATCGTTGTGACTTTTTAGTCATGTGGGTTTATATGAATTAAAAAATTGCCCAATCGGTAATTGCGGCCGGCACATTCGGATTGGAGTCGAAGTCGGCGGGATCCAGCGCTTCGTTACTGATGCGGATGCGGTCGATCCAACCGCTGTAGGGAAGCACGCCGTTGGGTTCGGAGCCGATGTTCATGCGCGGAGTATCGGCAACTCGTGCGCCACGCGCTTCCGTGATCCAGCTGAGTTCCTCTCCGTCGACGTAAAACGACATGCCCTCTCCGAAATAATGAACCACGGCGACGTGATGCCATTCACCAGGCGGCACGGACGCGGTCGCCGAATCGATATCGCGAACGCGCAGCGTCGTAACGAACACGTTGCGTGGATTGGCGCCGCTGAGGGAGAAGGAAATTCCGCCCGGTCCATAATAGAAAATGATCATGCGGCCGGCGGTGGTGTTCTCGTATTTGACCCACGCTTCGAGAGTCCAATCGTTGCCTTCGCCGCCGACATCCAGTATTCGGTTCGGATCATCGACGCGCGCAATCTGTGTTCCGGAGAAGTACAAGGCAAAATCGCCCTCTGCTCCGGACGGAGTATCCGTGACGATTTCGGGTCCCCCCGCGTTGCCGGTCGCCCAGGCTTGTAGGGTGATGGCCTGGGTGGGTTCGTAAGCGCCTTGGCCGATAAAAGGCAGCGTTCCCGTATCGAAATCGTAAAAGGCGACCGTATTGCTGCCAATGGGTTTTACGTTTGCCGGATCGCTGTCCAGTGCGTTTGCGGCCAGAGCCGTGTCCGTGATACGGATGCGGTCGAATGAACCCTGAAACGTTACGTAATTGGGGGACTGGTAGATTTTGCCAATATAAAGGGCTTTAATCGCACCTTCAGCCGGATCCAATACTCCATCCTGTGAAAAGACTTGCTGTCCATCCAAATACAGGCGCATTTGGTACCCGTCCCAGTCATTCACAAAGGCGATGTGGTGCCAGGTATCATCAAACGGAAACGCGACATTCGTATCCACTTGCCCCACGCCGGGACAACTGAACGTAATGAGTCCTGCCTGGGTAACAAGCAGGCGGTAGCCGCCGCTTTGACCGCCATAGGAAAGAAGGGCGGTTTCCGATTCGGGGATGTCAAAGGGGGGCGCCTTGACCCAGCATTCGATGGTGAACGGAGCAAAGATGGTTAATACCCAGAAGGTGTCGTCATCAATGATCAATTCCCTGTCCACAGAAATTTTGACGGCCAGGTCATCGGCGCTGCCGGATGGGCCTGTGACGATTTCCGGTTCTCCTCCTTCGGGCGGCAAACCAAGCGTACCTAACAAGCCTTTTCCAAGGTCATCAGTGAAATTCGAGCCGCGGATATTATCGAACTTGAAATATCCCACCACCTCGGCGGAAGTGGGAAGAACCAGGATCGATAATCCGGCAAGGATTCCCAACATGCATAGTTTTCTCCACATTATTTGATACTCCTTTCTCATTAATTCTGTCCATAAACGGACATTCCTTTAAGTGATCATCATAAAATAGATTGGTTGAATTTGTCTAGTACCCAATGACAGATACAATGAAATTTCGTCTCATCTCCATGGAGAATAGAGGGATCCATCGTATTGATCCGTCTTGCGCTGTTCTAGAAATTCACTCTTGCCAAATGGAAAAAGGGAAACCGGGATTAGACGGTTCCCCTTTTTGGGATTACTAAAAAAGAATGATGAAGGTTTAGTCCATCAGCATCCAGGAGTCGACGGAGACGAGATGGGTGGAGGTGACAGTCAAGCGTGTGACTTTCGTCAATCCGCCGCCGGTGGCGTAGATGACCAAAAATGAACCGCTATGGGGGTCATATTTGACGTCATGAAAGTTGGCGTCGTTGCTGACGGCGGTATCTGTCGCTTCCAGTACATAGAGAGTATCCGGGCGGCCGGGCAGAACGCTTCCATCCGGACCCAGCAGGGTGAAGACCATGCCTTGAAATCCGCCAGTGGCGTTGTGGGAAATGACGATCACGCCGCGGTTGGGATCGACGGCCAGGCGCGGATGGCGATGCGAGAAGGGTACGCCTCCCGCCGCTTCGAAATAGGGAACCTGGTCGCGAGCTTCAGTGAAGATGTAGTTGGGAGCGGGGCCGATGTTGAAGTAAAAAATGTCGCCGCCTTCGCTGCCGTTATCGTAATCCAGGACGCCGATGAATTCCTTGTTGAACGGATTTTCGATGGCGGAGGGGTGACCGGCGTTGAAGCTTTTTCGCAGCTGCGAAACGACTTGTTGATTGCCCGCCTGCATATTGCCGTTCGCATCCGGCGTGGTTTGGATAATGGTGGCGGTGATACGGTTGGCGGAGGTGGAAGGATCGATGTTGGTGATGAAGAGGAAGACGTCGTTCTCTTCCAGATACATCACGTCGGGATCGTCCTCGTCCCGCGTCGGTTCCAGCGTGTCCAGACGCATCATTTGCGGCGTAAGCAAATTGCCGTCTTTGTCGTAGAGAAGACCGATGACGCCTTCACTTTCGCCAGCCGGCGTATATTCGGACACGTAGATCATATTGCCGTTTTTGGCGCTGGCGGCGACGGCGGTGTCCTGATAGCTGGTCGCGGTTCCCTCATCCCAAGTCCATACTTTGGCGATTGGGCCGGCCGACGCGGCGACACTGCTCGAGTTTACGATGGCCATAAGCGGTACGCGAGAACTGTTCGGCGAATAGCTGTCCGCCGCGACGGCGACGAAGTATTGATTACTGACCGGATTGTAAGTGACCGTCAATTTTTGCAAATTGCCGCGTGGATTCCCGACAATAACGAAGGGATCGCCGATTTGTTGCAGGGTAACCGGGTTGTAATAAAAGCCCATTACGCATTGAACTGCCGGTTGGCCGGTGATGGGATCATCTTCGACGGCGATGGTGTCGATGGTGACGAAGAGCACTTCCGCTTCCCGCGTATTGACCGCCAGACCGGCCTCTTTGGTTTCGGTTTCCCCGAACAACACGATCGGATCGCTGATCGTAAAGGTCGGCGCTTGCGCAAAAACGGCGGATGCAACGATGAGCGGCGCGATGGCTACAAGCACTTTGAAAAATGATTTGTACATCTCAAACCTCCTAATGAGAATGATTGTTCCTGTTTTGGAAAACGGAAACAAGTTTTGATTTAACCGTTTGCGTGTTAGCATACGGTTAGGTTTCGGTTAAATATAAATGAAATTTTGTATCATACAAGCTAACCTCCCCATAAATATACCATTTATTATTTGCGAGGGCCGGCAGACCAGGGCGCAGCAATTTGTTTTTTGGCGATGGGTGGGAATAATCTTACAAGTACAAATAATGCAGATCTTGGCGCATACGTATTCGATCATTTGAAACGATCAGAGTGGTGGAGGGATTTAATTGGGGATTGGATTTTGTGAATCGGCCGCGTCGGTTTGCCGGGCGTCGGGCGGCGGAGTGAAGGTGAAGACGCTATCGGGAAAATCGACGTCGATCTGCCAATTGGTAAAGGTCAGTTCCATTTCGACTTTCATGTTTTTGATCGGCAGCGGCATGCGGCTTCCCATTTTTTCAAATGATTTGGCGATATCGGGTTTGATTTTATGGAGAAGGGGGGTCTCGCCTTCCTTCATCCAGATATCCATATCCACCTCGTCTTTGATGAATTTCATATGGTGATAGGTTTCGCCGTTCATTTCCTCCAAGGCGACGTATCTTGCCTCGTTGACGCCGATCAGGATGTTTTCGGCGGAATCGTCGCGGATGAAGAACTCCAGAACCATGGCGCTGGGGGCGGCCATCATCATTTCCATGCCGCCGCCGGGCGTCAGTTTCAGCTCGTTGAGCGTGGCCGGGGCCTTGGTAACGGTATATGTTTTCGACAGAGGGACGTAATGGTAGACGTTGGTTCCGTCGCAGATGATGTCGCCGCCCAACATGCCGCTTTTGCGGACCAGGGCGACGTTGTCGGGACGTCGCAAAGCGAGGGATTGGCCGGATGTCATTTGTTGGTTCATGTTTTCGGCTTCCACTTTGATGACCATCGAAATATCGACGCCGAAGTTGTTCAGTTTTTTGAAATAGTACGACGCGGTTTTTACGAGTTCTTCGATTTTCGGATCGATGGACGGGGCGTGGTTTTCCTCGGCGAACAGAGGCAATACGGCCACGGCCAGCAGCAGAATGAATATGGTTGTTTTTCCTGGTTTTTGGGGCATGGTGATTCCTTTTCAACGAAAATATTGCGCCGGCATAGTGCCGACAAATCAGAATCGCCGCCGTGGCAGCGACGCTACATTTTGATGCATCGTTATGATTAACCGATCATGCCGGTTTCCATAATCAGTTGATTCTCACGAAGGGAGGGAGGCTTCGCTTTTGGCTTCATCTCCGGATTTTTTGAAATTCGGCGATGTCGATCATCATAGCGGGAATCATACTGGCGGGATGGGGGAGAATCAATCGTTGCCGGATTTGGCGTATTCTCCCGCCTGGCTGCGCTATTTCCGGTTCGGGCCGGTGGAATGGTTGTGGCGTTCGACCACGTATTGGAAAATTCAGCCCCTGCGCAGGTGAGTTTACCATTCCACCATTGCTTTCAACACGCGATTTTCCGGTTGCAGCCATTGGGGAAATTCATCGATCATTTTGGTGAAGGGAACGCGATGGGTGATCCACGGCGAGGCGTCGATTTCGTTATTTTCCATTAAAGAAATAATACGTTTGAAATCTTCCGCAGTGGAATTGCGACTGGCGTACAGTGTAAGTTCGCGGCGGTGAAATTCAGGATCGTGAAACGTGAGGTTGCCCTTGTATAATCCGACAAAAATCAACGATCCACCGTTGGCAACGAGTTGAAAAGAGTCCTGCATCGATTCGCTGTTGCCGGTGCAATCGAAAACCACGGTTGGCAACTCGCCGCCGAGGAGTTTTTGTATGGAATCAGCGGCGCTCCTGTTCGCGTGGATACAATTTTCCACGTTTATTGCATTGCGGCAAAAATCGAGACGATTTTCGTTGATATCCATCACTATCACCGGTGCTTTACATGACTTCACAAAAGTCAGAACGGTTAAACCGATCGGTCCCACGCCGATAATCAATACCACGTCGTCCGGTTGTGGATTCGCCCGACGCACGGCGTGCGCCCCGATCCCCAGCGTTTCAACCAGAGCGAGTTGATCGCAGGATAATTGGTTTGATTTGTGCAATTTGTGGATAGGAACGGTAATATACTCTCGCATCCCGCCGTCGACGTGCACTCCCATCACTTTCAAATTCACGCAGCAGTTGGTTTTGCCGCGCCGACAGGCGATGCACTCGCCGCAGTGTAAATAAGGCTCCAGCGCACAGGAATCGCCGGTTTTCAAATCGAATTCGTTGGAGTCGATCTCCACGATTTCGACGCCGAGTTCGTGCCCGACAATGCGGGGATAGGTAAAAAAGGATTGGGTCCCTTCAAATGCGTGCAGATCGGTGCCGCAGATCCCCACACGATGAACTCGCACCAACGCCTCGGATGGATTTGCGCGATTCGGTTTCGCCGTATCCGTCAACGAGAAGCGGCCTGGTTCTTCTAAAATGATTGTTTTCATAGCGCCTTTTGAACCGGATTTCATGGTAATGGAATCGAAAAAAAAACAACGAACATCCCTCCTGTAAATTCCGGTCATTTCGTTTCATTCGATTTCCATAAGGTATCTTAATTTCTCGCGAAATCCCATTGATTTGTGTCTATGGGAATCCCGAAAATTGTATACTATGTGAGTTTCGTGTCGGTGCGAAGGTTTCGAAAATCAAATGGGATTATCCTGGCGGATTGATTACGTGGTTTTACCAACCTGGCGTGGACCATAAATCACCAATACCTTTTCAGGTTGCAGAAATTCATGAATCTGTTCGTCATAGTATCTTTTTAACATAATACCATGATAGATCAATTGATGATAAAAACAAGGAGTATGACTCCTTGGTTTTAGCAAAGTTCAAGGAGTTGTGCTCCTGATATTCAGTAAAATGAATGATAGAAATTTCTCAAATAATGCCCAAAACAATATTATCCACACCATTCACCGACAGGTGAAAAGCCCATCTTTATATATGAGCATTATTTTTCAAATCGGTAAAAACGCCTTGCGTTTTCGCAGCAAATGTCCCGCTGTTCTTTCTCTGAAAATTGTTTGATATAATTCAATGGAATCTGCATGACGTCGAAATAAGACGCCGCGACGGTACAAACCGGCCAATCCGATCCGATCATGATGCGTTCGGTCCCGAAACTGTCAAAAACAACATCCAGATAAGGGATAAAATCTTCCATAGTCCAATGTTGTCGATCCGCTTCGGTCACTATGCCGGAAATTTTACAGTAGACATTTTTGCAAGCGGCTAATTTCTGTATGTGGATATCCCACGGCGTGATTTTTTGATCTTTAATGAACGGTTTGGCGATGTGATCGAGCACGAACGGTTGCTCGGGAAATAACGCCGCCAGATTGGCCGCGACGGGAAGATGTTTGGGAAAGATTACGAAATCATAGGTCAAATCAAAATACTGCAACATTTCGATGCCGTACAAAAAACACGGCCGCAACATGAACGTGTCCTCCGGTTCATCCTGCAGCATGTGGCGAACGCCGAGAAATTTGGGATCATGAGAAAATTCCTCGAGCTGATCGATGACTATCGGGCTACAGAGATCCACCCAACCCACCACGCCGCGGATAAAAGGATACTCTTTCGCCAGGCGCAGCAGCCATCGTGTTTCCTCGTGCGATTGTCGCGCCTGAACGGCGATGGTCCCGTCGATTCCCGCCGCTTGCAGTAAGATAGCGAGGTCGTCAGGCAGATGGTCCTTTTTGAGAACGGATATGCTTTCGTCAATCCATCCATATTCGTCCGGATTGTATTGCCAGAAGTGCTGATGCGCGTCGATTTTCATGGATGCTTCCTCTGTGGATTGCCGGCGATAGCGAGAGAATGGCGATTATTCGATTCGATGCAAAATAATTTCGCAACGGTTTCGATCCTCGTCTCGTACGTATTTATTAACTTTATATTTATCCAGAATGTCTTCCAATTCGCTGTCGAAGATTCCCGAGTATTTCAGCAAAACGATGCCGCCGCCCACGAGCGCGCCCACGAGGGGGAATCCGGTGACGCTTCCGCCGACGAAGTAGGATATCAACAATTCCAGCGCCGTGCCGGTCAGCATGATGGCGGAATCCTCGACCAGATCGTCGAGATCGTAGCCATGTTTTTTCATGATCTCTTCCAATTCATCCATCATGCCGGCCGCAAGTTCTCCCGTAATGATGATTTCGTGGCAGTGCGCCTCCAGCGCGTGCGATAAATCTTCTGCCGAAGAGACGATAAAACTTTCAGAGAACTCCGTCGATGGTTCATTTTTTGATTGCTCAACTTCGACGTCGATGGATTGCTCGCGATTTCGCAGGCAACCGCAAGAGGAAACGGCGACCAGCAATACAAGAATTAAACGGAAGGAGTTCGTCGATGATTTCATTTCGAAATGCCTCCTCATGGGATTGCGAATGGGTAGTATTTCTTGTACGGGAATACGTGCGAACTCACTTCGAGTTACGCAGTACATTTTTCCATGTGTAAATAGGGAACGGTTGAATTTCCGATCCACCGATGGAGATGCTCATTTTACCTGTTTCGGATTATCTCACCTCGTTCGGATTCTTCCGGATGTCATGCGATTCTCCTTTTTAAAACGGAAACAGGGGAGACTTATTGTATTCCGGTGAAGGCGTATCAGAAAGGCGTAAAAGGATACGATCAATTTCAATGCATGGCGGGACCGGTTATCGAGAGGTATAGGGTAATTGATTTTTGAAACCGCCGTTGATCGGCAGCAGGATGTCGCCGCTGCTGCCGACGCCATTGCTGGGATTGTATAGACCCGCGACACAAGTCGCACACCCTTCCGGCGCATCGTAATCGATGTCGGGTCCGATGCTGATGATGAAATAGGCCATATTGCGTTGTTGCGCCCAAAAACCGGGATCATTACGGGCCAGACCCGGCCATTGATTGTCATGCCAGAAATAACCGGGTTCGGTGTGATATTGCCCTTTGAAATATTGCCATTGCGTGAGCTCCCGCCCCGCGTGAGAATTCAAAAAAGGACAAAAAATAGACGTGGTCAGATAGGCAATCGGCGTGGTTACATAGCGATGTTGAGCATCATCGCCATCGAGATGGGGCGGCCAGGCATTTCGATCCATGAAATATTGCGTATAGGCGTCGCGAACCGATTTTTCTTCCGACACGACTCGCGCGACTTTGGCGCGAATCTGCGCATTGAGGAAATTCGGAACCGCTATCGCGGCCAGGACGCCGATGATGGCGACGACGATAAGGAGCTCGATCAACGTGAATGCCTGTTTATTCATTTGTTCCATCTCCATAGGTTTTATCTTGATTATACGGGAATTGAATTTTTTTTGCAATAATTGATCAATGAATCGATGATGAGATAGTTTATGAATAGTGGATTTGTTAGAAATGTGTGAATATCGACCAATTTCTTAGGCGCATATAACTTGTTGCCGGGAACAGTTATAATGGTAAATCAGAATGACAAGAATATGAAAACGATTTGGGTCGAAACGCGATTTCATCCGAATTTCATATAGGATGGGATGATGTGGCTGGTTATCATCGCAGGGATAATATGTCTGTTTGTCGCCGGGGGCGGCGTTTTTTTGTTTAGTGGCAAAAGTCTCCACCAACAAAACCAGTTGTTGGAAGATTTGGGACTTTCTCGGAGCCGAACGAAAAGCAATGCCACGCCGTATTATAAATGGGGCTGGCGCAAAGCATTCGACGAACGGGTGTGGGGAGAACGAATCGTTCGCCTGGCGTTCGAAAAGGCAAAGATATGGCTTTCCCCGGACGATCTTCTTTTTTTTAAAAATACCTGCGACCTCTATGCGACAGGGAAACCGGTCAAGGATGAGGAAATACTCGCGCATATCGACAAAATCGTGACGCGAAAGGGAAACCTGAGCAATTGCGCGACGAAGCAGGTGAAAAGCATCATCACGGGACTTCTCGCGATTTCCGATAAGGATGCAATGCAAATCCTGAAAGGATTGGGCGTACGGAATAGTGATGGAAACGCGCGGCGGAAACTGGGGATGGTTCAGTTTCGAAGAATGTTGAACACCGTCGGCAGCCAGATTCTGGCTCACAACGCCAAAGGGTACGAGATCAAGGAAAACGAGGAAACCTTATTTACGCTGCAAGGATTTGATGGATGGAAGCATTGGGTGGCCGCGTGCAAGGAAGAAGTGAAAAAACTCCCTCTGCTCCACGCCAAATCCACCGATGACAAAACTCTACTACTTTTTTTGCAAAAAAACATCACCTCGGGCGTCATTAAAGAAATGGAGGACGATTTAAGGCAATCGCAGCAATTTTTATCTTTATTGGAAGAAGAGATTTACCGCAAAGAAATCCGAATTCCGTTTCCAAAAATCGAACGGCTGGAATCGATTTTTTATTATTGGCAATTCACCAACGGCATCCCTTTTCATTATTTGGATCATGGACGCATCCGGGAACTTTTGACGTTGAAAAACATTTCTTCGCGCTTCAAGGAGATCATTATCAACGCAATCAATCCCAATTATCCTTCCTTTACGGCTTTGACCAAATTATTTCCGGACCGTGTGATTTTTTATGGCGATAATGCCTATGCGCGCGCCTATGCATCCCAGCAGTATATTGCTCATTATGAACTTCTGCTGCAAACCTTGAACGCCTCCAAGAAAAAAATGATTCGTCCTCCGGCTTTGCTGCTCATCACGGCAAGCGACATTGAACGGGCTCGAACCGGCAAAATCGAAATCGAAAAGCCGGATGATTCATCCGAAGAGGAAAACGAGGGGGAAAATCAAATTGCGGAAAAGGATTGTATTTCTCAAATAATCAATGAGCAAAAGAAGATCAGCCTGTTGGAACGGAATATCGACGGCAACACGGCAGAGACGATCGGATGGATCATCGATATGGCGATCGCGGACTTTACCGTGCAGGAATACGCGTATCTTGATTCCGGACCGAATCGATCGTTCATTCGGATACCATGCAGTGGGTATCGTGACGTCGATTTTCAAAGTTTCAGCGAACATGCCAAAAAACAGAAGTGGGACTTTTTCAATTTTATTTTGGATAGCATCGTTACGGTACCCGCGCTGGGAGTATTGTTGCACGAATCGGTTAAAACTGATTCGACTTCCGATGAAAACGGCATGAAATAGAAAGGGGACGGTTTGTTGCATCGTTGTGCCGACAGGATGTCGGCGTTACATTTGTGGAAGGGAAAATGGGAAGGAGAGAAATATTATAATACACTGATTTTTAATGGGATAATGGAGATGAGCGAGAATTATTTTAGTTTGGTTTTCTTGTTGATTTTGTTCTTCATTTCCTGACCCGGTTTGAAGTGGATATGTCTTTTGGCGGGAACCGTGATGGTTTCGCCCGTTTTCGGATTCCTCGCGGTTCGGCTTTCTGTTTCCTTCACTTTAAAGATTCCGAAATTGCGAATTTCAATATTGCGATCTTGCGCAAGACCATGCGACATGGTTTCAAACATGGTATCGACGATTTCTTGTATCGTGGAGATATCGAATCCCGTTCGGGCGGCAACTTCTTTGACAATATCTCTCTTGGTACTGGTCATAATGAATCCTCTTTTATACTTCAGAGCGTTAATTTAATCGACACAAATCAATCGATTAAATTAAATATTATTGAAGCCATCGATTAATGATGGAAGAAGTTTCCTGTCTGCAATAAACATTCATGCCCGAATGGTTGTATCCAACAAACATTATAACGCAAAAATGGAGTAAGTTGTTTATAGATCATAACATAGAGCTTTGTCTTTGTACATTGAAAGTAACGGATTTCACCATTTTTTTGGACGATTTTTTGTGATTTTCACCACGATAGGGATGAATCGTATTGAATCCAATGATTTTTGAGAGCGCCATGGAGGTTTTGGGCGAAAATTCGATGGCTTTTCCGGCTTGGATGAGGATCATCGACGTAAGCGCGCATGGCGTCAACCGATTGGCCGATGAAGGGATGCAAAGGAACGATACATGGAATTCCTTCCTGCTTCAGAAATTGTTGCACATGAAGATAATGGGGTGAAAACGGGTGTTCATCCGGCGAATGCAAGCGATACATCATCGGATAAACGGCGACGAGGAGAAAAATATCGTGTTTGATACTGTATTGGCAAAGACGGCGTAACGATTCTTTGCAATCCTCCCAAGCCGGGGTTGTAAAAATTTCTTCACAGAAATAAAGAACCAATTTTTCGTGAAGAATTTTCCAATGGGGATGGGGAATGAGAAGGAGACGGTTCAGAAAGCGCATAAAGTAGGAAATGTCGGTTAAGGGAAGGATTGTGGGCGGGAACAGGTTCGCCAATTCCTGATAAAATTGATCGATATCCTGCAATACGAAATTGCCGTTTTCGCCCAATCGATGAACCGGCTCTGGATCATTCATGACATACGTGACGATGATGGCGTCCGGATGATAGGAAAATCCTTCCGTTTCAAACCATCGCACTTCCTGCACGGTCGTATAAGCCGGGACGCCGCCGTTGATGATTTCCCAGCGAGAATTGCTTTCTGCTTCATTTAATTTTTTCTCCCATTGATCCGAAAACGTGTCTTCGACCGGAACGCCGTAACCGAAAGCCACCGAATCGCCGAGAATGAGGATTCTTTTCACACCGGGAGGTTTTTCGAATGGCGTGGTTTGATCGCGAAGGCCTTTTTCGTTGATTTTGACAGGGGCGCCGTAGACGAAATCTTCATATTGTGGACGCATGCGAAAGGCGATATTCGGGTCCGGATCGGATACATAGAGTTTTTTCGGGCCGGTCAGCGTCCGATTCGGACATCCGATATTTGTGAAGCGGCAAATCAGTTCGCAAAGTGTGAAAGCGACGAAAACGCTCGCCGCCGTTGCGAAAATGACGAACAGCCACTTTTTTCGAGTAGAGATGTCGGATGGGGAGGAATTATCAGATTCGTTCTGTTTTTCCATAAGAAAAGACTTGGCGGCCCGCGACGAAAGTGGCTTCCACTCGGCCTTTGACTTCCCATCCGTGAAAGGGCGTATTGCGCGCTTTCGAGTAGAAATGATCGGCGTTGATGGAATAGGTCGGATCCGGATTCCACAACGTGATATCCGCAGGACCTCCCACTTCGATTTTTCCACCCGGCAGATTCATGACCGCCGCCGGTTTGTGAGTGACGAGACCGAGCAACGATAGTAGATCCAATCCGGCTCGTTCCCGGATTCGTCCCAACAGCAATGGAAGAAGGGTTTCCAGGCCGATGATGCCGAACGGCGCCAGAGGAAATTCCTGATTTTTATCCGCGATCGTGTGCGGAGCATGATCCGTGGCGATGCTATCGATGGTTCCGTCTTTCAATCCTTCATACAAGGCGTTCTGATCTTCTTTGGTGCGCAGGGGAGGATTCATTTTGGCGTTGGTGTTGTAACCGTCCACCGCGTCGTCGGTCAACAGGAGATAATGCGGAGCGGTTTCGCCGGTTGCCTGAACCCCCTTGCGTTTATAAAAACGGAGAAGATCGACTGATTCGGCGGCGCTGAGGTGAGCGATGTGGACGTGAGCGCCGGTTTTTTTTGCCAGGATCAGGTCTCGCGCGATGGAGATGCTTTCGGCCTCCGCCGGGCATCCCTGTAGCCCCATCATCATCGACATTTTTCCTTCGTTGAGGGTACCGCCGTCGGTCAATATGTGTTCTTCATTGTGGGTAATGATGGGGATGCCAAAAATGGTGGAGTATTCCATCGCGCGGCGCATCACCAGTGGATCCGTGACGTTGCGTCCGTCGTCGGAAATGGCGATCGCGCCGGCATCGACCATGCTGCCGATATTGGCGATTTCCTTGCCTTCCAGCGCTTTGGTCACGGTTCCGACCGGGTAAACGCGGACGTAGCCGGTTCGTTTTACTCGTTCCAGGATAAATTCAATTTCGGTGTTATTGTCAATCGGCGGCGATGTATTTGCCATACAGACGACCGAGGTTACGCCGCCCGCCGCCGCCGCCAGCGTGCCGGTGGCGATGGTTTCTTTCTTTTCCGCGCCCGGCTCGCGAAGATGGACGTGAATATCGACCAAACCGGGAATCAGCCACCATCCATCGGCGTCGATGGTTTTTGCCGAGGAGTCGGAAATGGATGATTCGATCCGGCTGATCGTTTCTCCATCGATGAGGAGGTCGGCTTTTTTATCTTCCTGAGTTGCCGGGTTAAGTATCCGTGCTTGTCGAATCAGCGTTTTCATGGTTTTTATTCTGTTTTTTGTATCAAGATTTATATTGAATTAATTAGACATAAAATAAACCACTTCAGTTCTCGAATAAAGTCGGCGTATGCAAGTCTTTCTTTTCGTGAGGTTTATCGGATTCTATTTCTCGCCCGATTAAAAGGTAGAGCAGCGCCATGCGCACAGCGATGCCGTTGGTTACCTGTTCGAGAATGACGGACGATTCCGAATCCGCCACTTCCGACATGATTTCGATGCCACGATTCATGGGGCCGGGATGCATAATCAACACACCCGGTTTTGCCCGTTTCAAGCGTTCCATCGTCATTCCGTAAATACGGCTGTATTCCTGCAAACTGGGAAAAAAGTTACCGGTCATGCGTTCTCGCTGGATGCGCAAAAGGTTGATGACGTCCACGCCTTCGATCGCTTTGTCCAAATCGTGGTAGACCTCCACGCCCAGATCCTGGACGCCCGGCGGAATCAAGGTCGGCGGTCCGACGAATCGGACTTTGGCGCCGAGAGTCAATAATCCCCACATGTTCGATCGGGCGACTCGGCCGTGCAGGATGTCGCCGACGATGGCGACCGTCAATCCTTCGATGCAACCTTTATGTTCGCGGATGGTGAACATATCCAGAAGGGCCTGGGAGGGATGTTCGTTGGTTCCGTCTCCCGCGTTGAGAACGGGAATGGACGTATTTTTGGCGAGGAAATGCGGCGTTCCGGAAATATTGTGGCGTATGACGACGGCATCCGCGCCCATGACGCGCAGATTATTCGCCGTGTCCGGCACGGTTTCCCCTTTCACCACGCTGCTTTGGGCGGTGGTGATATTGATGACGTCGGCGCTCAGGCGCGTGGCGGCCAATTCGAAGGAGGTTCGCGTGCGCGTGCTGGGTTCGTAAAATAGATTCGCGACGATTTTTCCGCGCAAGGTGGGCACTTTTTTTACCGTTCGCGTATGAATTTCTTTCATGGATCGAGCGGTATCCAAGACCAGTTCGATTTCTTCGCGAGAAACTCCTCTCAGTCCCAGGCAGTCTTTTCTCAACCATTCAGTCATGCTTTTACTCTTTCACGATGGTAAACGGTATTATATGATGCAGCGATGTTTTGATTATTCGTTTTCGACAATGTACACGGCGTCGATGCCGTCTTCTTCCTTCAAGCAGACGGCCACTTTTTGCCGGGTATAGGTTTTCACTTCCTGGCCGATAAAATCCGGTTGGATGGGAAGTTCGCGATGGCCGCGGTCGATCAGCACCAACAGCGTGACCCGATCCGGCCTTCCCAAATCGATCAGCGCGTTGAGAGCGGCGCGAATCGTTCTGCCGGTGTAAATGACATCGTCGATCAGAACGATGTCTTTTCCCTCCACGTCGAACAGGATATCGGTGCTGCGAATTTCCGGCGCGACTGCGGTCGTGCCGATGTCGTCGCGATATAATCCGGTGTCCAGCACTCCCACGGGAATCTCTTCTCTTGTCATATCTTGAATCAACGGTTTCAGGCGTTGAGCGAGGGTGGCGCCGCGACTGCGCACGCCGACCAGGGCCAGATTTTTGCCGGCGCATTTTTCGCAGATTTGGGAAGCCATGCGGCGCAGGGTGCGCTCAATATCTTCCGCCGACATGATCAAACGTCGATTTACGGTTTCTGTCATGGGTACATTTCCTGAATGATTCCGAATCGTTCCGGCAAAGGCGCTACCAACCGAATTTCCCGCTTATCAACCGGATGTTCGAAACACAATCGCCGGGCATGAAGGGCAATTCCGGGATACGTTTCGAACCATCGTTCCAATTCGCCTCTGCCGATATATTTTTTTAGTGTATAAACCGAATCGGCCACGATCGGAATCCCGAGATGTTTCAAATGTACACGAATTTGATGTGTACGGCCGGTTAAAGGATAAACCTCGACAAGCGATCCGCCTAGCCCTGTTCGCAGAATTTTGTAGCGGGTGACGGATTTTCTTCCGTCCGGCAGAATCGCCATGCGTTTGCGGTCGGTCGGATGCCGGCCGATGGGTAAATCAACGATTCCTGTGGTTTTTGCCATCGAGCCGTGCACGATGGCAAGATATGTTTTTTGGATCCGGCGGGATTTGAATTGTTCGCACAAACAGCGGTGGGCTTCGTCATGTTTGGCCGCCACCAACACGCCGCTGGTGACGCGATCCAGGCGATGAACAATGCCCGGCCTCAATACGCCGCCGATTCCGGAGAGGTTTTTAACATGATAAAGGAGCGCATTGACCAACGTCCCGGTTTTGATCCGCTCCGTCGGGTGAACGGTGAGTCCCGCCGGTTTGTTGATTCCGACGATGTGTTCGTCTTCATACAGAATTTCCAAATCGATCGGTTCCGGCAGGACCACATCAGGTTTCGGTGGAGGAATTTGGATGATCAGTCGGTCGCCCGGTTTGACTTTTTCTCCCACGCGCTTCACAAGCTTCGAATTGATGCAGACCAAACCTTCTTTAATCAGCTGTTGCACTCGATTGCGGGAGATGTTGTCCATGGATTCGGAGATATATTTATCGATGCGAAGCGGCTGCTGTAGGTTTTCAATCGTGAGTTCAATGATTTTCATGGAAATTACCAGGTCATAATGGTTGCATCGAAGATCGTACTCGGCGATACGAGATGCCGGCAGGATGCCGGCGGTACATTTGTATCAATATGCGCATTCATTTGTCGATAACAATTTTATATTAAAATGATGGATGGAAACAGGAAGACCTCCTATTCTTTCCAGCCAATGATCATCCCCGCAAAGATCGTTGGCTCATAGAGCATTGGATTTACTGCACAGAAATGAGATGATTCTATGATTAATCTGTAATGTATATTTACAAAAAGGAATATTTGATAGATGAATATGATAATAATGAACATGTTCTTCCGATTTTCTTGTATTTTAATCGGAAACGTGATATATTTAAATTGTAGAGTTCTCAAAATCCTTTCTTCCGGGAGGATAAGATCATGACAAAAGCGACATCCCAAACAACTAATGCGCCGCCGACCGAAGTTGACGATTATACGGCGAAAATGGATCGTATGGTTTCATCGTTGAAGCGGAAAAGCGACACGGAGAGAAAAAAAGGAATGCATCAGGCTCTGATCTGGGCGGCTATCGGCGTGGTGGCCATCATCGCGTCGATATTTCTGATGATGAATCTGTCGTCCAGCAGTTTTGATTCGTTCGGTTCGTTTATGAGCAGTCGATGAAAGAGGTGAAACGAGACGGATTTTCTGCCCGATGAATTCTTCTATTCATTCGGTTTTTCTTTTTTTTCACCCTTGCTTTCCGAAATGGGCTGCATCAACCGCAGTCTTCCGGCGATATCATGTTCGAAATGCGGGGGATCCAACATCAGAGTTTTGCGCGTCAATTTGAATTCGCGTTTTCTGTCGATTTCTCCCGCGTCCGTATTGAACCAGAGATATTCGTATTGTCCTTCGACCGTTTGAAACGTGAATATGTCTTTGCTTTTTCCGGGATTTTTGCGGAGAACCCAAAAAAGGCGGTCGTTTCCCACGATGCTTTCGACGATGAAATAGGAATCCGGCGGCGTGATTTGAATGGGCGCGGGCGTCGGCGGGCGAGGCACGCCGCCGAGGTCGACATTGTCCAGAAAAAGCTGAAATGCCTTGAATTGGGTCAATTCCGCATTGGAAAAACGAGGTATATCGCCAACGAACTGGGGCATGAGAAACGCGGCGCCGCAGGATGCGGCGGCGGACCAGAGAGTATTTTTCGTGAATTCCTCGCGATGATCCGACGGTCCGGTCCACGTGGTTTCCGCGATGAAAATCGGTTTTTTGTACTGCCGCGAGGCGTCGATGAAGGATTGGATGCTCATGGCGGTGCGCAGGGGATTTTCGGAACGAATGTGCAGCATGATGAGATCGACAGGCGCAGTTTGCATAAGAGAAAAGGGCAGGGAATTAGGGACGTAGGAAAGAGCAGTCAGGTGTTTGCGGTCATCGATGCGGCGCAACTGATCGACTGTGCGCATGATCCAGAATTGGATCGGTTGTAGGTATTCGTTTTGGGGAGGCGTCTGCAGGTCCCAGATATTTACTCCGCGCGCCAATTCCCACGCGAGAATGTTTCGTTTCGAATAGCGGGCGACGATTTGCGTCAGGCGGAGGGCGGTGCGCTTGACTTGATCGGGTTTGGTCAAATATTCCGTCACATCGATACATGCGCCCCCATTTTTTTTGTTGCGGGGATGGTTTTCCCACTGGCGTGCGACGCTTTCGATGTCGAACAGGGCGAGGATGGCGGGCATTCCCTGTTTTTCCGCCTCGGTCAGAATCGCGTCCAATCTCGCCAGGACCGGCTCTTTCAAACTGCCGTCGAACGCCTCGAATTTGTCCAACGGCTCGCCGATTTTGTAAGCGTTGTCAATGACGACGCGAATCGAATTGACGCCGAACGCCGCCAGTCGGTGCAGCGTTTCCTTCACCGCATCCTCGGAGAGAGACAAATCCATTAAAAAACCGACGTTGGCGGCGACCGGCAGGAATGGGTTCCCATTTTGACTTAATGCATAAAAATTGGTTTTATGGATGCCGATCGGGGAATCCGCGATGGCTATGTATGGAACCATGAAAACCGTTAACCATGCTATCCACTGTTTTTTTTGAATCATCAAACCATCCTTTTTAATGTAGCTGTGGTTATTTTGCAGACAGGATGTCTGCGCTCCAATTTTAAAACTGCAGACAGGATGTCTGCGCTCCTGTTAAAAACCGACAGCACAGCCGTCCTTGCGGGGATCGGAGCCGGCGAAATAGCGTAAGGGTTCGTCTTCACGCCAGATTGCCTGATAGCCGCCGTACATGCCGACGCCGATTTCGGAAATTTTGTGTCCCAGGGCGTCGAGTTTTTGAATTTCCTTACTTTCGATTCCTGCTTCGATGCCCACCGAGCCGCCATCTTTCATTGTTCCACCCCACGGATGGGAGCTGCCGGAGTGTTCCACGCGCGGTTGCTCGCCCGCTTGTTGCATGGACATGTGAAAATCGATCATGTTCATCAACACCTGCGCGTGCCCCTGCGGCTGCATGTCGCCGCCCATGACGCCGAAGGCGCATTTCGGACGGCCTTCGAGCGTCAGAAATCCGGGAATGATGGTGTGAAACGGGCGTTTGTGCGGTTCCAGCGTATTTGGATGATGGGGATCGAGGCTGAAACTGCGTCCGCGATTTTGCAGACAGAAACCGAGGCCGGTCGGCGTTTCGCGGGAGCCCCATCCGTAATATATGCTTTGAATCAACGAAATCATATTGCCTTCACCATCCGCCGCGCATAGATAGATGGTATCTTGGGAGCCGTCCAACTGTCCGGCGCGCACATTTGTTGCCGCCTTGTTTCTGTCAATCAATTTAGCCCGTTCCTGACCGTATTCTTTCGCGAGCAGCTGGTGCAGCGGCACGTTTGCGTGATCCATGTCGGCGTAATAAGTCGCGCGATCTTCAAAAGCCAGTTTTTTCGCTTCGATGAAGAGATGCAGGTGTTCGGCGGAATTGGGGGGGAGAGAAGCAATGTCGAAGTTTTCCAATATGTTTAACATCTGCAACGCGGCGATGCCCTGGCCGTTGGGTGGAATTTCCCACACGTTATATCCGCGATAGGTGGAGGCGACGGGATCAACCCACGTCGCCGTGTGATCCGCGAAATCCCGCAGTGAGAACAGGCCGCCGCGTTCCTGCGAATAGCGGACAATGCGTTCGGCGATTTCGCCCCAATAAAACGCATCTGCGCCGTCGCGGATGAGGATTTCGAAGAAATCGGCGATGTCGGGATTGGTGATCACCTGCCCGAATTGCGGAGGTTTTCCATTCACGAGATAGGTTTTGGCCGCGTTGGGGTATTCCTTGAAATCGTTGGCGGCGTTGGAAAAATGACCGGCGATGATTTCCGTCGCCGCATAGCCTTGGCGCGCGTATTCTGCCGCCGGGGCCAGCGTTTTCGCGAACGAGAGTTTCCCCAGCCGCCGCTGCAGGGCGTCCCAGCCGCTGACGCAGCCCGGAACCGACCAGGTCAACGGTCCTAGAATCGGCAGGCTGTCGGTAAAACCTCTTTTTTGGGCTTCGTCGCGATTCCAGGCGTAGGGAGAACGCCCGCTGGCGTTCAAGCCGTAGAGTTTTTGATCGGTTTCCGACCAGACGATGGCGAACAGATCCCCGCCGGGACCGCAGCTCATCGGTTCGACCACGCTCATCATGGCGCTCATGGCGACGGCGGCGTCGATGGCGTTGCCGCCGGATTTTAAGATATCCACGCCGACCGAACTCGCGAGCGTCTGGCTGGTCGCCGCGACGCCGTTGCGGCAAACGACGGTGGAGCGATTGATATTGCGTCCGCGCAATTTCGCGCGATCGATGGTTCCCGGATTTCCCATGATTTCTGTCGGATTGGAAGGGGAGGTCATGCTCATACTCCGGCTGGGATTGATTTGAGACACTATACCCATTCCTGCGCCGGTCAAGAAGAACTCGCGTCGTTTCATGGTTTCCCTCCTGCGTTTGATTCTTTACTGTAGCATATCCTGCCTGGTATTGAAATGAGATGGGCCGGCGCATGATGGCGGTGGATGGGGGGTGGGAGAAGTTTATATTTCACGGTAAAATTGTGCTCTCAGAATGTGTGTTTGAAGCAGCGTAACCGTGGTTGTGCTTGAGACAATGATCGTTACTTACTTTACGCATGCCCCCATGATTTACCCCCCAAAACTGATCGTAAATTGTCTTTGCTTTCTACTTTCACGATGTTTATTAATTCTCCCTTGCTTATCTCCACCGAAAACTGATCGTAAATTGTCTTTGCTTTCTACCCCAACGGGGTAAGAGAAGACAGCCAGCGGGCAACGCCCCTGGTTACGAAAGAATCGATACAAGTCAGCCCTGAAAGGGCGAAATAACTCCCTTCCATTCTTCCGCCCTTTCAGGGTGGAGGAATCCATCCCCAACACATTTCCAGGGGCGTTACCCACTGGCTTTCCTCTTCTACCCCGTTGGGGTATGTTTCTCAGGAACTTTATGGAAATGGTTTCCCTACGTTTACCTCTCGATGGATCGATTTGAGCCATACAACCGTATAATGAAATGACTATAGATCAAAACCGATGATCGAAATGAGCCATTGATCCGTATAATCGTTGTGGGTGAGTTCGACCTATCGATAAGTATCATTTATGTTTATAATCGACACGCGGATGATGGGAAAATACGCATCGTAGGGGCGATTCGCGAATCGCCCCTACGATGGGCATTTCCATATAAATCCACATGGTCGCGGCCGGAGCGCGGGCATCCTGCCCGCAGGTGCAGACCGAAGGTCTGCACTACCCTGCGGCGGGTCGTTGACGTCTCGAAATGCGGACGGGACGTCCGCGCTCCGACTTTTTTGAAATGCGGACGGGACGTCCGCGCTCCGGCCTTTTTATCGAAACAGGAGAGATGGTTATGAGCATCAAGTCGAATCTGGTTTATTTCACCCTGCGGCAGGTCGTGGGCGACAGCGTGGAGGAATTGACCGATCTCATCAAGGAACAATTTAGCGATCCTGGCAAGGCTTTACCAAAGGCGCTGAAAGAGGCCAACGAAAAGGCCTGGCAAACCGTCGAACTGGCTATTTTGGGCGAATCGGTTTTCACCCGCATGAAAAAGTTCTTCACTCCCGGGCAAATCAAAGGGCTGACGGCGCAGATCGAAACGGTGTTAACACAAAAAGGTCCGGATTTCCGAAAGCAATGTGTGGCCGATTGGAAGGAAGCCAAAAAACGGGGAGTTATGGATTTCGCCGGGGGTACGGAAGAGGAGATCGTCGCGCAAACGCGGGGATTCAAGCGCTATAGCGATCCGCAGTCGTTAATTGACGGCAGCCGGCAGGTTATGAGTCAGGTCGCGGATGACGCGAAGCTGGCCGGTTTTCCGGCGCTGGCGGAACTGCTGCGCCATTCTCCGGATGGGGAAACGCCTTTGCTCGTCACCGCGTTCGGCTACTTTTTGCGGCGGGAAATCGCGCAGGATGCAGCGCTTTTTATGGAACTGCAAACGGACGCGCTGTGGAAAAATTTGCAGGATCATTGGCCGAAAATGTATGGAGATGTGATCGATATCGGTGAAACGGTGCGGGATTTGAAGCAGGAGGGGAGTGAGGAACACAAACAGATTATTTCCATGCTGGAATCGATGCAGGAACAATTGACGCGGATGGGGGAGCAAAAAGGGGCGATCAAACCGACCACGTCGTTTTCGATCCAATCGAAACAGGAACGAGCGGTGGTCATGGAGATCATCAGGCAATATCGGGCGCTGTCGGATGCGGAAAAACAACAGTTTCCGGCGCTGGTGAACGGCATCGGCAAGTTGCACATGGGCATGGGGCAGATCGATGCGGGATTGTCCACGTTTTCCACGCTGGCGGGGAATTTGCGCAATCCGCAGGCGACGGCGGAAGCGTCGTTCAACGCCTATCAGGCGGCGCTGGAAAGTAAAAATTGGGAAGCAGCGCTGGACCATTTAAAGCAGGCAGCGAAGGCGGACGCGGAACGGTTCGAGCCATTTCCGTTGCGGAAATATGAGATCAAGAAGATTTTGGGCGCGGGCGGTTTTGGTACGGCGTTTTTGTGTCACGATCGGCATATGGGCAAGGACGTGGTGATCAAAACGCTTCATGCGGAACAAATCGGGCGGTCGGCGAGTGAGATTTTCCGCGAGGCGCGGATTCTTGACGGGCTGCGGCACCCCTCAATTATCAACGTGACGCATACGGATTACGCGGATCGGGAAGAAAAGCATCCGTACTTGGTCATGGAGTATTTCGTGGGGGAGGATTTGGAAGAGATTGTCAAAAACAAGGGGGTATTCAATAAAGAAGAGGTTATGTGGATCGCGCGTTTGCTTGCGGAAGCGATGAACGCGGCTCATGCGCAGAATATCCTGCATCGGGATTTGAAACCGGCGAATATTCTGGCGCGGAAACCGGACAACGGATGGAAAATCAAGATCATCGATTTCGGTTTGTCGTTGAAATTGACGCCGGCGGAGAAAGAGGCGGCGTTGCGCAGCCAGGGACAGTCGATCATCGGTTCCAGTTACGCGGGCACGCACAAATTCGCCCCGCCGGAGCAAACAGGGGAACGGCCGGGAGTGGAAATCAAACCCTATTCGGACATTTTTTCATTTGGAAAGATATTGACGTATCTGTTATTCGGCACCACGCAGGCCACGCCGCGAAATTGGCGGGAACTCGGATATGATCACCTGCTGACGGATCTGATCGATGCCTGTGTGCAGGAAGAACCGGCCAAACGCCCGCAGTCGTTTATGGAAGTCATGGAATTATTGAAATCCACGGGTGGCAAGGGTGGCGTTGTTTCCACCCTTGAGGATAGTGAGAAGGAAACCAGCTACTACGATGGGCTTTTTTCGGGGAGTGTTCGCGTTGTTTCCACCCTTGAGGATAGTGAGAAGGAAACCAGCAAGGGTACGAAAAGCAGTACCCTTGCCACCCGAACGGAACCGGAGAAACTTATCACCATCTCACTGCCCAACCTGGCGAAAGATGCAAAGCCGCTGGAGATGATGTTGATCCCGGCAGGCGATTTTATGATGGGATCGCCGGATCATGAGAAGGATCGTCATGATAAGGAAGGAGCCGTCATGACGGAATATGAAGCCTTTGAATGGTTTGACCGGCATAAAAAAAAGTTTGGAGCCGAATATTCTCCACCCGTATTTGACGCGCAGGAAGAGGAAATAATTGAATTTGGGGAGAAATACAAAAAAGCCGTGCTGACGAATAAACCATTTATGCCACCGGATGGGTTGGATGAAGGGATAATCGAATAAATCATGGTAACCGGACCGATTCAGGCGGCGATGAAAGCCGTTGGCAAATCCTTTTGGGCAGTATGCATGGTATAGGGAAAACAATAGCCCAGGTGGGACGAAAGAAGTGGGTTTGAAGTTGCCGAATGCGTGGGGATTATTTGATATGAGCGGGAATGTGTGGGAGTGGTGCGAGGATGGATATGATGAGAATTATTATTCGAAATCGCCGGAGAAGGATCCTGTAAATAATCAATCGAAAGAATTTAAGGTTCTCCGCGGCGGCAGTTGGAACTTCATCCCGAGGATCGTGCGTTCCGCCATTCGCCTCAGGCTCACCCCCGATAATCGCGGCGACGGTTTGGGTTTTCGTGTTGCCAGGACTTTGTATCGCTAAATACTATAACACTGTTACACTATGCACTGAAACTCTTTTCACTTTTCCCTATCCGCGCGAAGCGCGGCGCGAAAATTTTCTGCATATCGTTTGAATCACGAAAGCACGAAGGGAGCACGAAAGGCACGAAAAGGTGGAATGGAAAATGTGGAGAATGGATTGGAATTGTGGGAGTTGATCGATAGGATTGAAAGGAAGTAGCATGAAATTTCGTGCCTTCGTGGAATATCGCGCCCTTCGTGATTCAAAAGTGTTTGTATCACGAAAGCGCGAAGGGGACGCGAAAGGCACGAAAAGGCGGAATGGAAAATGTGGAGAATGGTTTGGAATCGCAGGAGTTAATCGATAGGATTGAAAGGTAGTAGTATGAAATTTCGTGCCTTCGTGGAATATCGCGCCTTTCGTGATTCAAAAGTGTTTGAATCACGAAAGCGCGAAGGGGGCACGAAAGGCACAAAAAAAGCGGGATGTGAAGAGTGGAGAACGGTTTGGAATCGCAGGAGTTAATCAATAGGATTGAAAGTCAGAAGTATGAAATTTCGTGATTTCGTGGAATATCGCGCCTTTCGTGATTCAAAAGTGTAGTGTTTGCATCACGAAAGCACGAAGGGGGCACGAAAGGCACGAAAAAGGCGGAAAGGAAAATGTGGAGAACGGTTTGGAATCGCGGGAATTGATCGATAGGATTGAAAGTAAACAGTATGAAATTTCGTGCCTTCGTGGAATATCGCGCCCTTCGTGATTCAAAAGTGTAGTGTTTGCATCACGAAAGCACGAAGGGGACGCGAAAGGCGCGAAAAGGTGAAAAGTAGAGTGTGGGGGATGGTTTGGAATCGCAGGAATTGATCGATAGGATTGAAAGTCAGTAGCATAAAATTTCGTGGTTTCGTGGAATATCGCGCCCTTCGTGATTCAGTCTCGTAGGATGGGTCGCGTTTTTTGACCCCTCGTTTTTTCTACAAAAATATTTACTAAATATTAAAGGCTTAGCTGCAATTCGACGGTTTTTATATTGCATGGAACGAAATGCATTTCAATTCGTTTGCTCAGCGCTTTGGCTATTTTTTGCAGGAGAGAAAAGGGAATTTCCTCAAAATCAGCCTCTTCCAGCCGGGCAATCATGTCCGGTTCGACTCGGACCATTTCCGCTAAGGTTTCCTGGGACAGGTTGGCTTCCGTTCTGGCGTCATAAATCATCTGCCCGATTTTACATTTCATTCGTTCCTCTTCAATCCCTTTTTCAAAATCCGGATAATCGCCGAATTTTATGCGGATATATTCCGCTGCATCCGTTCCTTTGATATCAGACATTTGCTATCTCCTTAAAAATGTGCTTCTTCGGGTCTTTCTCCAATTTGATCTTTCTCTCGATTGCCTTATTCACCTCTTTTTCCGGAACCTTCTGCTCTTTCGTCAATCCATGGGAAATTATAACCACATTTTTTCCATGAAAAAAATACAGAATTCGATATTGAATGCGTTTATAAGATACTCTCAATTCATAGATACCGTCTCTTAAAAAATCGGCATATGGCCGTCGAAGCGTATTTCCGAATTCCTTTACCAATTCGATACGGACATGACACTTTTCAACCACCTTTTTTTCAGTTTCGTAGGATGGGTCGCGTTTTTTGCCCCATCGTTTTACTATTAAATCTGTGAAAATCGCTGTAAAATAGATAGGATGGGATTGATGGAAAAAAAATAATAAGGAAAATATCCTACGGTGCCAGAAATCTCGAGATTTCTCGGAATCGTGATCGGTATCTTTCCACGAGATCATGAACCGGCGCACTTCCATGCCGTCTATGGGGAGTATCAGATTACGGTTGATATTGAAAGTGGAGTCGTACATGGGATTTTCCCGAAGCGGGCGTTGCGCCTTGTGCTCGAATGGCTCGATCTTCATCGAGATGAACTTCAAGAGAACTGGAATCGTGTTCGCGGAGGACGCCCGGCCAGGAAAATAGCCCCATTGGAGTAATAAGATGATACCCAAAGTTGTAGAAGCGCACTACCTGCGGGATTATAGGATCCACCTACGCTTTGCCGACGGAACCGAAGGCATCGTGGATTTTTGTGATGAGTTGTATGGGGAGATCTTCGAGCCACTCAAGGAGCGGACCTTGTTCCAACAGTTCTCCGTGCATCCCGAATTTCACACGCTCACCTGGCCCAACGGCGCCGATGTCGCGCCGGAATTCCTGTATGAAAAAGTCAAGTTCCCGATGGCATCATCGACTTCCGGTTCGCTTCGTAGTATATCTATTCCCACAGAATTTTGATGGAGTGAGTATTCTGACCTTTTGTATTGTCGTGTGGGAGAGATTTCTGAAATTGTCTGAATCCGGATGGGCAGGATGAAAGGATGGTCAGGATGAACAGCGGAGAGGAATGACAGGAAAATCATTCGCTCGTCGCCCAAAATTTCTCTCCTTCGGTTCTCGGGACATGCGCGGCATTAAATATATTACTGCGGTGCAAGCAAATCCGAGAATCTGATACGATAGGGGAAAGGAGATTTTCTTGATTATCACATATGATGAAGAAGTGGATGCTCTCTCTATTCGTTTTCACGAAACGACGGTGACCACGCAGCATTTGGCGGAAGGGATCGCGGCGGATTACGATCAGGAAGGCCGACTGGCTGGGATTGAAATCTTAGACGCCTTGAAACGCTTACGGGATCCGAATGTGTTTCAACGAGTGATCCTGGAAAATGTTGCATGGCGACATTCATCGTAAAATACTTTCGTAGACTGACCCGTCGTCGAAACATCCTGCACCTTCCGCTTCTATCTTTCTCGATGAAGGGACAATGATGGGAGGAGAAAAAATGTAAATAATCAAGTTTCTACCCCTTGACGAACGTCGTTCCATGTCAGGGTGGTTCGTCGCAACGATGGATGCATAATTTTGGCGCGGACCTCCGGTCTGCACGTGCAGGCGGAAAGCCCACGCCACAATATTTTTATATAAACAAGGAGAATAACCATGAAATTCAATCCATTATTCATCACGGCAATACTATGGCTCCAAATCCCGAACCTGTGCGCCGCCGATCCCATTCCGCGCCAGGATGCCTTTTTCGGTTTGCATTTCGACCTGCATCCGCAAAAATCGGATACGGAGTTGGGCGCGGATATCACCGAAGCGATGATCGAAAAGCTATTGTCTCGTGTGAAACCCGATTACGTGCAATACGACTGCAAAGGCCACGCCGGTTATGCCGGATATCCGACGAAAATCGGAACGCCGTCGCCCGGCATCGTGAAGGATTCGTTAGCGCTCTGGCGCAGCGTGACGCAACGGAATGACGTCGGTTTGTATATTCACTTTTCCGGCGTATGGGACAGCGTCGCCGTTGAGAAGCATCCGGAATGGGCGCGAATCGACGCGGAAGGGAAAGCGGATGCGAACGCTGCCAGCGTTTTCGGCCCCTATGTGGATGAATTATTGATTCCGCAATTGAAAGAAGTGGTGGCGGCCTATGATCTCGATGGTTTGTGGGTGGACGGTGAATGCTGGTCGGCCAAACTTGATTATTCTCCGGCGGCGTTGGAGCAGTGGAAAAAGGAAACCGGGTATGAAGAAGCGCCGAAATCAAGAACGGATGCGCATTGGTTGGAATGGAAAATGTTCCACCGCCGCCATTTTGAACGTTACCTGTGCCATTGGGTGGATGCCCTGCATGAATTTCGGCCGGATTTGCAGATTACCAGCAACTGGATGTATACCACACTCGCGCCCACAGCCATTGTTTGTAATCTCGATTATCTCTCCGGCGATTATTCGCCCGGTCAGTCGGTCGCGCGCGCGCAGGTCGACGCCCGGTATCTGGCCAGCACGGGAATGCCGTGGGATTTGATGGCGTGGGGTTTTAATAAAGGCGAAAATCTGCAATGGAGTTTGAAGACGCCGGTGCAATTGCAGCAGGAAGCGGCGGTGGTGCTCATGCAAGGCGGCGGTTTCCAGATTTATAACAACCCAACCCGGTCAGGCTATCTGCACGACGCCATGATCGAGACGCTCGGTCAGGTATCGGATTTCTGTAAAAAATACGAAAAAGTAAGCCATAAAAGCGCGTCAGTTCCGCAGGTCGCCTTGTTGCTTTCCACGGAATCGATGTGGGACAATTCGGATCAGGTGTATTCGACGAGTGGAAAAGACATCCAGCCGCTGGAAGGCGCGCTGCAGGCGCTGCTCGAGCTGCATTATTCCGTCGATATCCTGGCCGAACACCACTTGCAGCCGCGATTGAGCGAATTTCCGCTGGTGGTCATTCCCGAGGCGCACAAACTGACGGATGACTTCAAGGAAGCATTGATGAACTACGTAGAAGAGGGAGGCAATTTGTTGTTGCTTGGCGAAAAATGCGCCCGGCTGTTTGAACCGGCGCTTGGCGTCGAATTCGTCGGCGCTCCGGAAAATGTTCGCGCGGAACTGGCCGCTTCAACCGGCCCGGTGAACGCCAACGGCGACTGGCAAAAGGTGAAATTGACATCGGCAAAAGCAACTGGTTATCGCCATCCCACTCGCGACACGCGCAAAGACGGAGACATTGCCGCGACGATCGCCGATCATGGCAAAGGACGAATCGGCGCAATTTACGGACCGGTCGCTCTTGGTTTCTATCGTGGCCATCATCCCTACCTGCGCCAATTCATCGGCGATCTCGCCAAACAACTATTCTCCAAACCCGCCATTCAAATCGACGGTCCGCCGTGCGTGGATGTGGCGCTGCGAAAAACGAAAGACGGAAAACTCAGCGTCCATCTATTGAACCGCATGAATGCCCCGGTTTCCGATCGTTACGGCATCATCGATTACGTTCCGCCAGTCGGCCCCATTACCCTGCGAATCGATTTGAAAGATAAGCCGGAAAAGGTCTACACCGTTCCCCGGAATCGACGGCTGCGGGAATCGTGGGAGAATGGAGTGTTGACGGTGACGCTGCCGCGCATGCAGGTGTATAGCGTGCTGGTGGTGGAATAAATTGCGTTTTTTCCTGATCGACCCCCAATGTATAATTCACAATGTATCGGACTGGATATTGAGACCAAAATGTGAATAATCGAATCGATGATTCACTTCATTCTATTTGATTGCGGTATTCTCCATGTCTCAACCGTCTGTAAATCCAACTCCCTTGTCGCCAGGTCGAATCGAATCGATCGATGTATTACGCAGCCTGACGATCCTGGTCATGATTTTTATTTCGGAACTCTCGGTTCGTTCGCCGTCGGTTTTTGGCGCGCGCTGTTCTTTGCGTTTGGCGTAACCTGGCTCACAGGTGTTCTGCGGCGGTTCGGGATTAATCTACGTTTATAACGAACAGTTGAAATATATCCTATTTCCCTAGTGTTGTAAGATGAATTGTGTTTTTTAACTGATCATGCAATACTGACGCGACGGCAAAAAGTGTGATTGAATTTTGATACTTGCATATATTGTGGTATAAATCAACAATGTACCACCATATATTGTGCAGACAGGATGTCCGCACCACAATTTTTGACTTTTTGCCGGGGCATCAATACTGCAAAACAACACTCCACTGCAGTTAAGTAGTAAGCTGGTAGGCTCCAGTGTGGTATTTGATTTTCCACCTTAAACGATCTTGCTTCCCGGTTGTCCCTCGCCCTTGGCCTTTTGGATCAGATAGACATAGAGAACAAGCAGCATCAAAGGACCCAAAATCAAGCCTCCTATCAAAATAATAATTTGACGGACTTGACTGAATCCCAGGTCTAACGCCCATTTCGCGGAAACAATCGCACAGGACAAATTCGAAACTACAATCGCTTCTTTCATAGTTGTTTCTCCTTTTCAACG
Source organism: Candidatus Omnitrophota bacterium (assembly GCA_003598175.1). Lineage (GTDB taxonomy): Bacteria > Hinthialibacterota > Hinthialibacteria > Hinthialibacterales > Hinthialibacteraceae > SURF-12. Next base: position 19,004 of record QZKN01000087.1, on the reverse strand, counting down.
TTTAAAATAGATAAATCGGAATGATCCATTTGAAACCGGAAACTTAACATGCTTTTTTGATTTTTATTCAATTATCTCATGACCGAATGTATCATGTCAAGCATTCTTCTCGAAAAGACATAATTTTGAAAATTTTCTAGCGGATTTTGGTTTCTCCCAACGCTAAATACTATACAAAAAATTATCTCTATTGTCGCAGAAGCTCTTAATATTCTTTAATAAATATGATAAGTTATCGTAAGTTAATGCCAATCAAAAATGGAATCAGAAGATCGACACGAATTGTCATCTTATTCCAAAACAGGTGAATGATCATGAAAAATCAATCTCTCGACACAAATATGCCGTCGTTGAATCGCCGTGCCGTTTTGGCGATGGGAGCGAGTTCGGTTGCCGTCATGGTGAGTGGCGCAGATGCTGCACATGCCGCCGAGCCAGATAAGGCAGGCATCATAACCCCACCGACAGGCAAGCGTATTCTTCTCTCGTGCAAACTGGGGATGATTCCCAAAAAACTGAACGACAAAACCTTGTCTGCTTCGGAACGTCTGCAATTGGCGGGTGAGGCGGGCTTCGACGGCGTCGATTTTGACGAGGCCGGAGATTTCACACCCGAGCAGGCGCGCGACGCGGTACGTGAATCCGGCGTCTTCGTGCATAACGCGATCAACCACGCTCATTGGTCGCAACGACTCACGAGCGTAAAAGAAGAGGAACGCGCACAAGGCCGGTCAAACATCGAACATTGTATCCGCGTATCGCACGCGGCCGGCGGCAGCGGCGTATTGATCGTAGTCGGCCGTGGTGCGGACGGCCCCACCGATGAAATCGAACAAAGAGCGCGGGAAGAAATGCAAAAACTTCTTCCTCTCGCGGCGGCATTGGGGCAGATGATCCTGGTCGAGAACGTCTGGAATCAAATGATGTACGATCACGACGGACCGCCGGAGCAGGGGGCGGAACGCTTTGTCGCTTTCGTGGACAGTTTCAACAGCCCCTGGGTGGGAATGTATTACGACATCGGCAACCACTGGAAATACGGGCAGCCATCCGAATGGATCCGTGCATTCGGCCGCCGTTGCGTCAAACTCGATGTAAAAGGATTCAGTCGCGCCAAAAACAAGTTCGTGGACATCACCGGCGAAGACGATGATCTTCCGTGGGATCAGGTGCGCAAGGCTCTCGCCGACATCGGCTTCGCAGGTTGGGCGACGGCGGAAGTCGGCGGCGGCGACCTCAAGCGCCTGACGCAGGTGCGCGAACAAATGCAAAAGGCATTCGGTCTATAAAAATGTAAAACTTCGCTTTGGTTAACAGCCTTCAGCCTTCAACCTAATTACCTAAAGAATTTCTGTTCCAGAAAAAAATACTTGACTATATTCCATAGGAGGAATATATTTGAATCATGGAATGGATAGTACTTCTTGACGATGATTTTGAAAACTGGCTTCTGCAGCAAGATTCCGGAATACGGTGTGAAATTTTTTCAAAAGCTGGATTATTGAAAATATTTGGACCGTCTCTGGGAAGGCCGGTCGTGAATACCATTCATTCATCCGTTTTTCCGAACATGAAAGAAATGCGAATTCAATACAAAGGGGATCCATGGCGTGTGTTATTTGCCTTCGATCCAATTCGAAGAGCGATTCTGCTGGTTGGAGGAAATAAGCGAGGAGAAAAAGAATGGTATAAGAAAACTATTTCCATTGCCGAAAAGCGATTTCAACGTCATTTGGATTCACTGGAGAAAAAATGAAGACCCTGGACGAAGTAATTAGCGCACTTCCTGTGGAGGAACAGGAAAAAATCAATGCCCGCACCGCGGAGCTGCTTGCCGAGGAATTGACCCTGCAGGAATTGCGCAAAGCCAAACAACGTTCGCAGGCGGCGATGGCGAAACGCCTGCGCGTCAATCAGGCCGCCGTTTCCAAACTCGAACGGCGCGCGGATATGTACGTCAGCACCTTACGCTCCTTCATCGAGGCGATGGGAGGAAGCCTCGAAATCATCGCCCGTTTTCCCGATCACCCGCCGGTAAAAATCACGCAATTCGCCGCTTTGCATGTTGAGAGTGAAAAATGACAAGGTTCGAGAGAGAACCAATCCAACGCGAGCACATGCAATTCCTATCCGGTGTTCACCGTTCATTTTATGGAGAAAGGAATATTATGGTTAATATCAGAAATTTTATTATCGTGTCCATTCTATTTTTTACCATGGCCTCTGCGGCTTCCGATCTTGCTTTTCAATCCGACGGCAACGGCTTCTATTCCTTCGATACGGGCGTAATACAAGGCGCATTACGCGCGGATGGAGAGTCGCAAGGCATTCCCACATTCATGGATAAGGAAACCGGGATCGAATTGGCGTATGGAAAAACCAATCCGGGCATTTTGAGTTTTTACCGGTTATTTACGACGAATCACCGATTCGGAGATTCCGCCCGCAGCTGGCCGAAAACGGCGAAGGTATTGCCGGATGGGGCGGTGGAGATCGTTTGGCCGGCGCGGGAAGAACATCCGTTTACGATGACGGCTGTATATCGCTGGAAATCCTCCACGATTCTCGATCTGGTGACGACGGTGAAAGCGGAAAGCGACCTGCCGAAATTCGAAGTGTTTCTCTCGTCGTATTTCAACAGCAATTTTAAGAGCTATATTTATATCAAACCGACGCTGCATGGCTCTGAAAAACCATTTTTCCTGCCGGTCGAAGTGAATCCTTTCATTGCCGGCACGTATCTGGCGTTTCCGCGCGACCGGCAATCGTGCCAGATTATTTTTGACGGACGCTGGGAATATGAACCACATCCGGTTCATTTTTCCGTAGGTAAATTTTTCGAATATCCGCTCTGTGTGAAGCGGGACATACCGAATGGAATCACGATTGCCATGATGTCCAAAACGGAAGACTGTTTTGCCGTCGAGATGCCTTATGACATGACTCCGCCTGACGGCATCGCCGGTCATAATTCACTGTACCTCTCCTTATTCGGCGAGGATATAGACGCCGGCCAGACCGTGAAGGCTCAAACAAGGCTTGTTGTGGGGCGAAAACTCGACGAGGCGCGGATTCTCGATTGTTACCGCCAATTTCTCGATGAAAACCAATAGCCCGATTTTCCATTCGATTCATTTTTTCTTTGATTGAGTTCGGATTCCCTTCTCGTCATGGAAGGCGGAAGATGATAGAATAACCAATATATTCTATTTGCATGTAATGGAGCATATCGATGAAACATCCTCGCGCATTTACGCTGATCGAATTACTCATCGTCGTCGCCATTATCGGAATTCTGGCCGCCATCGCGGTTCCCAATTTCATGAACGCACAGATTCGCGCCAAAGTCGCGCGCGCCTATTCCGACCAACGCGCCATTGCAACTTCATACGACATGTATAATCTGGATAATAATGGTTATCCCTTCAAAGGCGGCTCGTTGTGGGGATCGGATACGATCTATCCGATGATTACCACCCCCATCGCATATATTGCCACGATTCCTCTCGATCCGTTCCTCAGCCAGCAGGCGGGAGACAGCGCGCAACATAATCATTGGTTTTTCTATCCATCATGGAACGTGCGTGAAGTGGTCAAGGCGGGTTGGACGTGGGGCTATCCGGGCGTTCACAATGCGGTGAAAAGTGGGAGCGTCATGCTGATTCTCACCTCCGGACCGGATAAACACGAAGACATTTCCTCCCAGGCGGAAGGGATCTTGCCGTATCACACATCCAATGGACTGATTTCAGAGGGCGACATCTATCGCTTCACGCCCGGCACACAAAGTGGAAGTTGAAACGGTGGAAGTACAAATTTGGGTCGCACCTGATTCGTAAATGTTAGTAAATAGATATTAAATAATGGAGATTGATCCGATGGAAAAAGAAACCCAATCCAATCGTCGAACGTTCCTGCGTAAAGCTTCAACCGTTGCCGGCTTGACGGCCGCGGCCAACGTATTGCCTTTTTCCGCGTCATTACGGGCCATGGGCGCCAACGACCACATCAACATCGGTTTCATCGGTGTGGGCGGCCGCGGCGGAGCATTGGTCAGCGAACTTTTGCAATTGCAGGATCGATGCAAAATCGTCGCCGTGTGCGATGTGTGGGAACGCCGGAAAAATGCGGCGGCGAAGCGATGCGAGGCCGAAGGCTACACCGACTACCGGGAATTGCTTGATCGCAACGATATCGACGCGGTGTTCATCGCCACACCCGATCATTGGCATGCGAAAATGTCGATTGACGCAATGAAATCGGGACGAGACGTTTATTGTGAAAAACCGATGACCAAAACCGTGGATGAAGCCAAAAAAGTCTATGAAACCAGCGTGAAAACCGACCGCATCATGCAGGTCGGCAGCCAATACGCCTCACTGGATATGAATTGGGAGGCGCGCCGGCTTATTGCAGAGGGGCGCATCGGCAAATTGGTCTGGTCGCAGGGAACCTACTGCCGCAATTCGCGCGAATGGGAGTGGAACTGGGCCATCGATGAAAACGCCGGGCCGACAAAAGCCGGCGACGATCATATCGATTGGAATCTCTGGCTTGGCGCTGCGCCGAAAACGGATTACGACGCGGAACGCTATTTCCGTTTTCGCAAATTCTGGGATTATTCCGGCGGCATCGCGACGGATCTTTTTTATCACAAACTCGCCGCCTTGACCGTTTGCTGCGGCGATGAGTTTCCGTATCGCGTCACCGGGACCGGCGGGATTTGGGTACAGCCCGACCGCGAAGTGCCCGACACGTTTTTCACCAACATCGATTATCCATCCGAGCACTCCATCAACATGCCCTGCTCCATGGCCAGCAACATCGGCGTGCCCACCATCATCCGCGGCAATTATGGAACCATTTATCCGGACGATCCCGAACCCGGGCATTTGCGGATGGTGGCGGAAGAACCCTTCAAGAAGGAATTCGTGCAGCTCAACGGCAAGGAAGAATTCGTGTACGAATCCAAACCGCGCGAGGGCCACGTCGAGAATTTCCTCTCCTGCGTCAAAACCCGCAAACAACCCAATTTGAATGCGCGCCGCGCGTATATCATAATGGTCCCCATCGCCATGTCGGTCGAGGCGTATCGGAAAAATGAAGTACTCTTCTTCGATTCCAAAAAGGAGCGGGTCAGCGCGCGACCGGTGAAAATATAAAGAAAGTACAGGTACTACTGTTTTTTTTGATGTATCCGAAAATAAAGAACTAATTCCACGCCCCATTCGATATCTACAAATGCAAAATTGAGCAGAATATGGTTTTGAGTGAACTGACACACTATTTTTCATCGATTGAGGGAGAACTCCAAAAAGGGAATGCCACCGAGCACACCCATCGTCCCGCTTTGAAACATTTGATCGAATCGCTGGCCGAGAATATAACGGCGACCAATGAACCCAAAAGAATCGCATGCGGCGCGCCGGATTTTATTGTGACGCGCGGCTTGGTTCCCGTCGGTTATATCGAAGCGAAGGATGTGGGAAAAAATCTGGACGAAGCGGAAAAAAGCGAGCAAATGACTCGCTATCGGGAAAGTCTCGGCAACGTGATCCTGACGGATTATTTGGAGTTCCGTTGGTATGTGGCCGGCAAGCATCGGCTGACGGTTCGTCCGGCGCGCCTCGATAGAACAGGAAAAATTCAATTCGATCCCGAAAAAGGCGGCCATTGGGGGGAATTGCTCAATGCGTTTTTGATGGAAACGTCGCCCACGGTTCACACTCCGAATGAACTCGCCGCTCGGATGGCCGCTCTGGCCCGCCTGATTCGAGAGGCCATCAAACGCGCGTTTCAGGATGAGGACAAAGGGGGGGCGTTGCATGGCCAACTGGAGAGTTTTCGCGAAGTGCTCATTCACGACCTGTCCGAAGAGCAGTTTGCCGATATGTATGCGCAAACAATCGGCTACGGTCTCTTTGCGGCGCGATGCAATATCAAGGAATCCGTAAGGTTTACTCGGGAACATGCGGCCTTCGATTTGCCGAAAACAAATCCGTTTCTGCGGAAAATGTTCACCCACATCGCCGGGCCGGATCTGGACGAACGGATCACGTGGGCGGTCGATGATCTCGCCGAGCTCCTCCATCGCGCGGATATATTTTCCATCCTCGAAGACTTTGGGAAACGCACGCGGCGGGAAGATCCGGTCGTGCATTTTTACGAATCGTTTCTGGCGGCCTATGATCCGCAAATGCGCGAGGCTCGCGGTGTGTATTATACGCCCGAGCCGGTGGTTTCCTACATTGTTCGCAGCGTGGATTCCATTCTCAAGGAGGACTTCGGCTGCCCGGATGGCCTGGCGGACACTTCGAAAATTCCCATTTATCGCACCATGAAAACCAAAAACGGGAAACTGCGCCGTGAAAAAACAGGGGAATGCCATAAGGTGCTCATTTTGGATCCGGCCGTCGGCACGGGGACATTCCTGCATGGCGTGGTCGATCACATTTACGAGCATCAGGTTGAGAAAGGTCAGGCCGGCGCCTGGTCGGGATACGTGTCGAGTCACCTGCTTCCACGCCTTTTCGGATTCGAGTTGTTGATGGCGCCCTACACGGTGGCGCATATGAAATTAGGATTGCAATTGGCCGAATCCGGGTATGATTTCAAATCCGGCGAACGGCTGCGCGTCTATTTGACCAATTCGCTGGAAGAAGCGCATGAATCTACCCATTTGCCTCTTTTTGCGCAATGGCTGGTTGAGGAAGCCAACGCCGCCGGAGAGATCAAACAGGAAGCGCCGGTGATGGTCATCCTGGGAAACCCTCCCTATTCGGGCCATTCGGAAAATGTGGGCGAATGGATCAAGAATTTGCTCCGCGGCAAGGACACGCTGACCGGCGAATCGACGGCAAATTATTTCGCAGTGGACGGGCAACCGCTTGGAGAACGAAATCCCAAATGGTTAAATGATGATTACGTAAAATTCATCCGCTTTGCGCAATGGCGAATCGAACAGACCGGTTATGGAATTCTGGCGTTCATTTCCAATCATGGATATCTGGATAATCCGACGTTTCGCGGGATGCGGCAAAGCCTGATGGACGCCTTCGATGATATCTATATCCTTGATCTTCATGGCAACAGCAAGAAAAAAGAACGTTGTCCCGACGGCTCCAAAGATGAAAATGTCTTTGACATTCAGCAGGGAGTTGCCATCGGGATTTTTGTCAAGCGTCCATTCGAACGGAAGAAAAAAACGATTATTCGTCATGCCGATCTTTGGGGAATCCGCGAAATTTATAAAAAAGAGAATGAAGAGGAATCCATTCTTCCCGGATGCAAGTACCATTGGCTATGGAATCATCATATCACGAATACGAAATGGAAACGGGTAAAACCATCCAAACCTTTTTATTTTCTCATTCCAAAGGATAATGAATTACAAAAGGAATATGATCGTGGATGGAAAATATCGGAATTTATGCCGGTAAATTCCTGTGGAATCGTGACGGCGAGAGATTCGTTAACGATCAAATGGACAAAAAATGAAGTGGAGAAAACCATAAGAGATTTCGCTTCCCTTTCCCCCGAAAAAGCAAGAGAAAAATACCAACTGGGTGAGGATGTACGTGATTGGAAAGTTTCTCTTGCGCAAGAAGATGTAAAGAAAAATGGTCTGAATCAATCGAAAATCGTTCCAATTTTGTATCGTCCTTTTGATAGAAGATACACGTATTACACCGGACAAACCCGAGGTTTTCATTGTATGCCTCGCCCGGAAGTGATGAAGCATATGTTGGCAGGAAATAACATTGCCGTGAGTACCACGCGTTCTATCGAGATATCCCGTGGGTGGGAACATATTTTTTGCACAAAAGACATCATTCAACATCATGCCGTATCACTGAAAGAAGTCAATTATCTGTTTCCCTTATATCTCTACCCACCGGAAAAGACAGACAAATTATTCGAAATCCGTGATCCGGAAGATGTAAAAAACGGACGAAGCTCCAATCTTTCCGATGCCTTTATTGAGTATGTTTCCCAAAAGATAAATAGGACCTTTGTTCGCGACGGCAAAGGCGATTTGCATACGACGTTCGGTCCCGAAGACCTGTTCGATTACATGTATGCCTTGTTTCACTCGCCGGCATACCGTCAACGATACGCCGAATTTCTGAAAATCGATTTTCCTCGCCTGCCGATCCCCTCGAATATCAATCTGTTTCGCTCCTTATGTGGAATCGGCGCAAAACTGATTCCGCTTCACCTGCTCGATAAATATAATTTGCAGGGGAATCCGAGCGATGTCGAAACAACCGGTTTTCCGTCTTTGATCACCGCCTATCCGATTTCCGGCGACGACCGCATCGAGACCATTCAGTATACGGAACCGCTACATGCAAACGAAAAAGGCCGGATATGGATCAACGCCTCTCAATTTTTTAAAGGCATATCGCCGCACATATGGAATTTTCACATCGGCGGATATCAGGTTTGTCAGAAATGGCTGAAGGATCGCAAAGGCAGGCAGTTGACATTTGAAGAGTTGACTCATTATCAACGAATGATCGCTTCCATTCACGAGACCATCGGCCTGATGGAAACCATCGATACCGTCATTGAACGATACGGTGGATTTCCAATTCAATGAACATTTGTTTTTCCACTTTATCTTCCGTTCTCATCAAACCATCCAACGCAAGCGTATTGCAAAGTCCGGGATTCCCATATATACTATTTGTTTCCAACTCCAACCGGGAAATGAGTGCGAATGCGAGTTCATGAAATCGTGTAAAACAGTGATTTCCACGGGATTTAATGTTTTATAAAAAAGGGTATTCATTATGGCAATGACGATAACGGAAAAGATTTTGGCGAAACACGCCGGACGCGACCGGGTGGAGCCGGGCGAAAATATCTGGATCGACGTGGACGTGTTGATGACGCATGACGTCTGCGGACCGGGAACCATCGGCGTATTCAAAAAGAATTTCGGCGCGAACGCCAGGGTGTGGGATGTGGAAAAGGTCGTGATCATTCCCGATCACTACATTTTTACGGAAAATTTCCACGCCAATCGCAACGTGGACATCCTGCGCGAATTTGTGAAGGAGCAGAACCTGCCGTATTATTACGATCCCGGCACGGATCGATATAAAGGCGTATGCCACGTGGCGCTGTCGGAAGAGGGGCATACCCGTCCAGGCGAAGTGCTGTTCGGCACCGATTCGCATACCTGCACCGCGGGCGCATTCGGCGAATTCGCGACCGGCATCGGCAACACCGACGCCGGGTTTGTGATGGGAACGGGCAAATTGTGGGTAAAGGTTCCCCCTACCATGCGTTTCGTCTTCGAAGGCGAATTGCCGCCGTATTTGATGGCGAAGGATCTGATTTTACATACCATCGGCGAGATCGGCGTAGACGGAGCGACCTATCGCGCGATGGAATTTGCCGGCGACGGCGTCTATAGCCTTAACATTGAAGAACGGATGACGCTGACGAATATGGTGATCGAAGCCGGCGGCAAGAACGGCGTGATCGAGCCGGATGAGATAACGGAAACCTTCGTGAAATCGCGCACGAACAAGCCATTCACCGTCGTGCGCAACGATCCCGGCGTGAATTATTATTCGACTCACGAATTTCGCACCGCCGAACTCGAACCGACGGCAGCGAAACCGCATTCACCCGATAAACGCGCGTTGGTACGTGAATTGAAGGATGTAAAACTGACGCGCGCCTATGTCGGCTCCTGCACGGGCGGGAAAATCACCGATTTCAAGGCGGCGGCTTCGATTTTGAAGGGACGAACCTGTGCGGTTCCGACTTTCATCGTTCCGGCGACGACGGAAGTTGCAAAACGTTTGAAAGAGGAACGCCTCGGCGGGCAATCGCTGGAGGATATTTTCCTCGCGGCCGGCGCGCAGGTGGGACCGGCGTCCTGCGCCGCCTGTCTGGGCGGGCCGGAAGACACGTTCGGACGGTTGAACGGACCGGAGGTGTGTATTTCCACCACCAACCGCAATTTCCCCGGACGCATGGGCTCGAAAGAAGCGCAGGTCTTTTTGGCGTCGCCGCTGACCGTCGCCGCATCCGCCGTGGCAGGGCGTATCTCGGATCCGCGGGATTATCTTTCGTAAAAAACGAGGGAAAGGACAACGATCATGGAAAATATCATAAAAGGAAAAGCATTCGTTCTCGGCGACGATATCGACACGGACCAGATCATACCCGCGCAGTATTTGGTTTACAAACTGGATGACGAGGAAGAACGCAAGAAATACGGCGAATTGGCCATGTCGGGCGTGCCGGATGCGCAGTCCGGATTACCCGACGGACACATTCCGTTCGTGCAGAAAGGCAAATGGACGACGGATTACGCCATCATCATCGGCGGCAAGAATTTCGGCTGCGGTTCCAGCCGCGAACATGCGCCGTTTGCGCTGAATATCGCGGGCGTAAAGGCAGTCGTGGCGGAATCGTATGCGCGCATCTTCTTCCGCAATTCGGTCAACGGCGGTTATTTGGTACCGTTTGAAACCCCATCGCGTTTGATCGAAAAAATCGCAACCGGCGACGAGATCGAGATCGATGTGCAAAGTTCGACATTGAAGAATTTGACTCGCGACGAATCTTTCGAATTATGTTCGCTTGGCGATGTGGAAAAGATTCTACGGGCGGGGGATGTGTTTGCGTATGCGAAAGAGGCGGGGATGATTGAAATGAGGTGAAGGTTTTGTAGGTCATTCGTTTGATCCATCGCTTTGTAATGATCTTTGAGGGATCGAAAAACACGACTCAATCCTATCCTTATGTTTGTTGAATCCGTGAAGACGGATATGAATGTGAAAAAATGCTAAACAAAACCTCAATAATCAAACAAAAGCCCATTCCATAAAACTGTTTCTACTTCTTTGTTTCTCTGATTGAAATGTATTTGTATGGTTCACAAAATTCTCCCAACGATCCATATATTCATTTAACATATACATGCAGCAAGAATCCCTGCCTATAAAATTGGGAGATAGACGATCACCAACATTGTCAACGGAGGATGTGTTACCTCCTGTATGCTGCACCAAACAGGGATTATGACCAAATAACCGATAATTCGATTCACGAATAAGATACCGTCGAAGGCAGTAGTCTATTTGTTTGTGAGGAAAAAGTTCCGTAATATAGTCCCCTTTGTTTTTTGGCAGGGACTCATGTTCCCTTCGAGCCCTGCTTTGAAGAAATTCATCGGCACAAAATCGATTGAACAATAAAGCCTGGGCGCCATCTAATAAAATAGCGGGGTATGGCCAAAAAAGGTAAGGCCAACTTCGGGTATCGGTATAATGTGTGAAAAAGGAAAGAATCCCCGTTGATTGAGGAATATTTCTAATGACCCAATCCATATAAAGGAAACAATTGCGGGCGATATATGTATCATCCTGCAGAATAAATATCCAATCCGCCTTTTTCACACCGTCGGATAGGCAATCAATGAAATTCTGGAATAACGTTCGTGGACGAACACCATGAATGGCATGGACAAAATGGTATCGCGAACAAAGCAATGCCACATCACTATGAATACGAGTACTGGTTTCGCTTATGAAGCAAAACGTTTTCCCGTCTTCCACCACTTCCGGAAGGCCGGAATGAAGAAGCGATTTCATTAAAATCTCCAAAAAAGCATACATATTTTTTCTTTGACATGTCAAAATATAGGTAACATAAGGATACATTTCCTTACTCACCTTCCGTGATGCGTTGAGAAAAAAAATGTCGTAATCCCGTGATGAGATTCTTTTTGTGATTCTTTCCCAAGAGATCCTTTAACGTCTCCGCAGCCAATACTATGTTTTTTTGGTAAAATTCCTTATCTGCAAGTAAGCGCTGGGCACAGGAAACAATTGAATTTAGATCATAGATCGGAACCGAAATATTCGGCCACAACCATCTCTGCATCTCTTGATTATCCGGACCGATGCAGGGAATTCCAAAAAAGGCGCACTCAAGAGGCAAACGCTCCAAAATGGGTTCCATGGATGGATTAATGACCAATTGACAACCGGCCAAATAAATTGGATACCATTCTTTACTGGATCGGTGCACCACATCGATTTCCCCCTTTTTGATAAGATGTTCCGATTCAAAGTCAATGGAGGATCGCAGAATCAACGCATCGAGAGTCGGCTGAATTTCCTGAATTATTTCAAACAGTCGGCAAATCGTGGATAAATTTTTAATTGCGGATTTTGTCATGGCATTGATGCCGATCCGGTTGCATTTTTGTAATCCCAAATAAGCTTGGAAACGATGAAAAGGAAATGGATAGGTTACCCGAAGAATACGGGAATGAAAGTATGAAAAAAACGATTCCTCCAAAGCAGTGGAAACCAATATGGCATCCAATTGCATTAGACCTGATAAAAAATCTTCTGCAGATGATTGATAATCAAGATTGAAACTGAGCACACCACAGGGTGGAAGACCAATGATAAAAACTTCAGGGTAACTTCTTCGGATCAGGTTCAATTCATGCCTGGTTTTGGGGTGAAGAGTCAAAAGAAGGATATCACACTCCTCAATCCGACCGGATTCATTTACATCGCTGCAATTCAGCGTCTCCACCCATGGACTGTCATCCAGTAACGTGGCTTCGGGTGCATCTAATCGTCCCACGTATCCAAATTGAATTTGTGTGCAATCAATATCTGGAAAACAATATCGGGATAAAATGGTTTTGATATTTTTCATGACGGAAAGATCGGAACCACAAATACGGGTAATGAGTTTTCCGTCCGATTCCGAAAAAATCATCAAAAAATTCCAATCAGGATTTTGCGAAATATGTGCATCTTCTTTTTCATTGCTCTCAATGAGATCGGGTGGGATGGAAATCAATGTCAATAAACGTTTCAATTCTGGCGTGCTGACCAGTTTGACCATGAGTCCTTTTGATTTCCATTTTTGATGAATTCGCAGAAGATGCTGTACGAGCGTCAGAGACCATGAATTGGGAAAAAGCAAATAAACTGTTAAGATATAATTCAGATTTTCCATGATGAAAATAGCATCACCAGATAAAAAAATTTCTCGTTAACCACGCATTTGATGCAACTGATCATACACTTTTTGAACCTTGAGTAGCAATTCATTGTGAGAATTGTAGGTATTATGCGCCAGCGCCCACGCCACACAATTATATTCCTGACACAATTGACTTCGCTGATCGTAAACGTCACAAATATAACCTGCAACTCCACCAACCATACCTTCCTTAAGATGAATACACGGCCCTAGAACCACCGTGCAATCATGGGTTTCTTCACAACAATCTTTTTTATCAATTCCCACATCGGGTTTCACCGTCAGACCCACCGACCGATAAAATTGCCGCATTCGACTATTGACGTTGTTCAAATGCAGTTCTACAGTACAACAAGCTGCACAATGAACGCATAATTCCGGTTTAATATCGGAAACACGGAGCGTAAGTTTGACCGGTTCTTTTTCGGTTTCTTTCGTCATTACCATCGTCTTTCTCTTTTCAATTTTAATACGGATTGTTTGGGTGATGGCGCCTCACGCATATAATACACATTGCGCTTATCCTCAACTTTCAAGGATGGTAGAAAACGTTTCCATAACAGAGGATTCTTTTCCTCCTTCAATATTTCGTATGCTCGTTTCGATTCCGCGTAATTGATCCTTGTAATTTGACACCAGTTGTCATGCAGTTCGTACATACTTCCTGTTTCCTGTATATTGCCGGCCGGACACCCCCCCGTACAAAATGAAATGCATTCGCAGTTCCCACAGGATTGCTTTCGGGTCGCCCTCACATCTCGCTGGAGAATGGCCAGATGTAATTCATCATTGAACCAGCCCTCAAAAATATTTCCCAACCGCCATTTTCCCTCCGCTTCTGAGTCAATGTCTGCTCCATCCCAGCGATGACACGGCCATATGTTTCCCTCCGGATCCAAAAGAGACATTCCCCGTCCTGCACCACATCCAAATACATCTCCTTGTTTCTTTTCTCCGGATAAAATCTTAAAGAAAAACTCGATCGGCGCATAAAATATCAATTCGCCTTTTCGAAAGCTGTCAATAACATCATCGAATATCAAACGCTCCTGCTCTCGCCAGTTCGATAAACTTTTCGGCGTCCAGGATGCAATTTCCGCGGGCGAAATACCAATGGATAAAAATCCTAATTTTTTTAAATACTGATAACTTTCATATAAGTGGGAAATCATTTCCTCCATGATAGTAGCCCGTGCCATACATGTGGGCCGATAACGAAGAATTAATTTTGCATTGTTCTCAACGATATCGGATGTGGTTCCTCCATGAGAGAATGGACGCTGATAATTTTGGATGACTGGAACTCCATCGATGGAAGCATGCCAGCCCATCCCCCAATAATCCCAAAATTGGACGATCTCTTCGTTCAGAAGACTCATATTCGTCGTCGCTGAAAATTGAATGGCTTTTCCTCTTGTCCAAGCACGACGTTTCCCGTATGGTACGACTTTTTTGATCAATTCAAATTGGAGAAGCGGTTCCCCACCCATGAACGAAATATCAAGATTTACGGCATGTGAGGAAGCTTCCAGTAACCAATCGATGGCTGCAAGCGCCATGTCCAAAGACATGGTCGCTGACGGACGTCTTTCACGGTCGCCTTTGAAACAATAACGACATCGGAAATTGCATTTCTGGGTGATGTCCATATCCATCGCCGTGATGGCGAATAATTTGGGTAACGATTGGGGATTTAACCATTTTGATCGCATGATTGGTTTACTTTCCGAATGGGGTTGATGAAATAAGTTCGCGGCTTGCTTCAAAAACAGATTCGGTTACTTGGACATCGATTTTATTTCCTTTGCCAGTGATCCAGCGGCGATAGTTCCAGTGTGGATCTTCGCAGGAAGTGAAATAGGAAGCCAGACGGCGAACGTACTCCCGAAATGAAGCATCGTTTGTCGCCACTACTCGAACTATTGCATGTTCCGGAAACAAACCATCCGTTCCACTCGAATAAGGATGAGATTTGAATTGTCGGTAGGGATAATACACAAGCCATGGAGCATCCGACAGATGTTTTTCCAGTTCATTGGAAAATAAGGGATCGGAATGAAAAAGTCCGTTCCCGTTTTCATACACATACTCCGTCCGCTTTGGATCATTTGCAACATCCAATGCCATTTTGCAAATTGTCTTGTCCCGGTTGAACCACAGAAAGGGAGCGGTACGATCCACCCAGATTTGGGTATTATTTAATAATGACATATACATTACAGACAATACTTGAACATTTGGAAAATAACGGGATGGAATGGAACGATTCGGAAAAGCCCATTCAATACTTCGCAGATTGACGCCGGCTCCGCGATTCGCATGTTGAAGTCGAATGATTTTCTCCGTTAGATTCTCTTCATTGCCGGAGGTTACGATCAATGTTGCTGGAATGGGCACCCCGTCAAGTGTCAATCCGGTCAGACGCAACATACTTTGTTCGTTATTCGGTAAATAAGTGCCAATGGTTTCTTCCACACCTGAACGATCCACAAAATGCAGATGTACGCCATGCTCCTGTAACTCTCCCACATTGGGTAAAGAAGAATACAAAAATGGCGATTCAATGATCCACTGCAATTCGAGATTCGATTGAAAATAATCATGTGACTGACAGGCACGGAACCATCGGCTTATCGCTTTGATTGAATGGAAATTCTGCAGCGGTTCATTACCCCAATAATGAATTTCAACTTTCTTGTATTTGGGGATCAGAGGCCGTATTGCACATGCAAAATCCCACCAATCCCAATCATCATCAAATAGCCACACCCGCATGATTTCCGTGTTTGATTCCTCGGGGAGTTTTGGTGAGAAACAATTATCAGGAAAATCGACGTCTATCACTCCCGCTTCCCACAAGGCATTCAAAATATTCACACTGCTCCGTGAATCCGGAATAATGTTTTCCTTCTTTTCCGATGAGAGTATGAAATCGAGACAGGCTCTCTCTTTCCCTGCAATGATTGCGAACCGCAACCGATCTCTTGCACATCGAACCACGATGCTTTTTTCTTCATAGTCTAAACGCAAGAGATGTTGGGGAATGGAATATTTTCTCATCTCAAATCGCTACAGGAATTTGGATTCATTACCTGCATTTATGGTAGCAACGATTGGATTGCATATCGCGCCGGACATCTATTAAGTCCACCATACGGTCGTGGATGAAGCGTATCAGGAACAAGGGCAAACATCCAATTTCCATCAGACGACCAGCCGACCGGCATGATTTCTTCCTCATCTTCAATCAAAACCAGCTGTTGCGCCGGAAGAGAAAATAAACCCATTTTCGACCATTTCCCGCAACTTAATAAGACATTCCCGATCAACCAATTTCCATCCGCTGAAACGTAGGTCGGCTTATAAAAAATAATACTTTCCTGATTTTCCAATTCCCAGTCAACGATTTTGGAAATTATAACCTTCCCGTTATCCGTGGTTACTTTATGCAGTTTCCAGTTGCTATAATCTGCACCCGGTCCATATTCCGTCGCTTTTTGACTGATGAGATACTGCGGATCGATGGTTTCGAGGATATAAACGGCGCCGTTTGAATCCGCTCCTCCTACCAGCGAACAATGGGATACTCTATACGTAGAATAAAATATACGTTCGGCTTCACAGGAGTGGTTCCTACAATCAATCATCCATACTTCTTCCGGCGATCCCTCTCCCCGCTCACCACGGTTTCTTGCATATCCACATCCATAGAGATTGGAATCCGTTCCCCACGTCAATTCGAGCGCTTCGATTGTGAACGGAACGTGGGTCAATTCGTCTGTTTCCAGGTCGTAAACCGTGAGTAGGGAACCACGATTTTTCACCCACTCATCATAAGCCCGTTCATCATTTGCATCCAATGCACCGGTTTTCGCATCCCGGACAATGGACCGTTCCGGAACGCAACTCCACGCAACTTTCTTTCCATCCGGCGACCAGACGGGATTGGAAATATGTGGAAGTACTTTTTCTTGACCGTTTTTAATCGTATGAATTACTTTTGTTTTTTTGCTCTCATTATCCAATATTGAAATTTCGTAATATCCACCGAAATTCGGAGACCCGGTCATGCCATTTTTATGTGCTATGAGTATCCATTTATCCCCGCTTTTAGAAACCGCAGCTTTTTGCACATAACATGGATTTTGGAGCAGGAATTCCGCACGCTGACTGGTCATGCATTGATCGCGTGCAAATTCTGGCTCCTTCTCCAGAATCGCACTCGATGGAAGTTCCATTGCGGATAAGATCAACGAGTTACATACAAAAAATATGGAAAGAAAAAATAAGGAATATGGTGATCTCATATGGTTTTCTGCTCTAATACCTGTCATTGTATACATTTTCTGCTCTCCTTCACGTTTTGTTTACAAATACGATTATGATCCGTTTTCATGAATAGCCTTTATTACCGGGATAGTTACCACTCCCGGTGCATTTATTCGGTCCACTACTGCCTTCTGAGTAACCGCAATTATTTCCACTGGGTGAGATTTGGCACCGATTGGCCAATGCTCCATTACAGAAATTCGACGCGCCGGTTCCCCCCTCGATCCAGTTACAGGAATTTGCATTGACGCCTCCTCCACAAGTGTTTGACCATGCGTTTGTCTCACATCGATTTGCATCCACACCGGAAGCGCCGCCATTGCATTCGTTACCGGGTGTACTGCCGCTTCCTGTACAAACATTCGATAAACCCGCTCCCGTACATTTGTTGGCTGGACCAACATTTTCACACTTATTGGCCGAAACGGCCCCTGTTGCAGTACAACTATTCGCGGATGCACCACCTGTACATATATTCGATATATTTCCCGCACCCGCTGACGAACAAATATTTCTGGATGTACTTGAACATACATTAGGGCTGTAGCTGTAACACTTATTCACAGAAGGCCAAACACAAGTTTTGGCCGTGGCTGACCGGATAAAAATACTTCCCAAAACAGACACTCCCGCAGTCACGGCAATCTTCTTGACTGAAAACCCTAAAAACTCCCGCCGATCCATTAACATATCCTCTTTATACCGCAAATTGCCGCTGGTAAGTTCTTTACCATGTCTTCCAGTCATTTTTTCCCCTTTCTTTTTAGGTGAAGATTATTAGCTTGCCTCTCCACATATTTTAATCCTTTTCAATGAGTTCATTATGAACCTATTTTCGAGAAAATAGTTCCATTCGAAAGATCAATGTGATCGTCAACCTCTATCAACCACAAATTGCAAAGGATCGATAACCGGAATAACTTTAGATTAATACATTATTGACAAAATATCCTTCAAGACAGATTATATAACTCCATCTCACAGGAATCTCTGAACAATTCCCTTAAGTCATAAGTCAATAGAGCAACAACAATGCCAAAATATCAAAATCACGTAACATCCTCATATCATTTAATTTACAAATCCACCCATTCAAAGCCCACAATTCAAAAAACGAAATTCCATTTCGCATACACCAAATCCTTTACTCGCGTAAACTATGATATTTCAATGTGTTATCATCAAATATGGAAGGCGAAAAATCATTTCGCCTAAACGAAATGATTTTTCGTTTTCCTTAGAGCTGATGTTTCTTCAACATTAATTGTATTGATCGCGTCGATAAACCGGCTTTTTCGGCGAGAGTCTTCGTTTTACGACCATATTGACTGATTAAACCTTTGAAATATTCGTATTCCAATTGATTCATTTGCCGTCGGCGATATTCATGTAGTGACAAATCGGTGAAGTTGCGATTGTCTGCTTGATTTTCCGTAAAACATTCACGAATCTCATCCAACGATACCACTTTCCCTTTATGAAACGTTACGCATCGAATCATCACCGATTTCAATTCCCGCACGTTGCCGGGCCAGGAATGTTGTTTTATCGCCTCCAGCGCTTCCGGGGATAATCGGGTGGTTCCCGATGGTTCTCTTGCTTTTAGAAAATAATCCACCAATAATGGAATATCGTCTTTT
>QZKN01000153.1 GCA_003598175.1 Candidatus Omnitrophota bacterium | reverse complement strand
TATTATGATACTTATTCCATACATTCCTTCTGCTTGAACATCGTAATCAATTGATCGACGTTGTGCGGATTGCCGTAGGCGAACGCCTCCGGCGTTTTACGCCCGTCAACCAGTTCCCACACGTCCACTTCGCGACCGGATAAATATTTCATGACGCCGCCGGCGGCTTTCATGATCACGGCGGCGGCGGCGATGTCGTATACCCGCACGGTTTCCTGCAAACCGCCGTGAATTTTGCCTTTGGCGGCGAAGCAGATATTGGCGGCGGCGGAGCCGAAGGCCAACGATCGCCCTTCATAGGTCACTTCGTAACGACGAAACAAGGCTGACGAGGCTACGATGGCAGAGCCTTTTTTCATTTCCCGAGGCTCGCAGACGTGAATCGTTCGATTATTGACATAAGCCGCTTCACCTTCCACCGCCCAATACATTTCGTCGATAACTGGCAGATATACGTAGCCGACGATCAACCGTTTCGCATGAATCAGACCGACGGACACTCCCCAAACCGGCAGTTCATACACAAACGGCGCGGTGCCGTCGATCGGATCGATGGCCCACACATATTCCGCATCCTTCATCCGATGGCGGCCGGTTTCCTCGCCGAAAAATCCATGATCGGGATAGAGCCGATGGATTTCCTCCTTCAAAAACGCCTCCACTTCCCGGTCGGCCTCGGTGACGTAGCTTTTATCGGTTTTCCGTTCCACCGCCACGTTGCAATAGTATTGCATGGCGATGTGACCCGCTTGGTAGATCAAAGGCCGCATTTCCTGCGCGATTCGTTTGGGTTCCATCCAACTTTCCTAATAAAATTATGGGAGCGCGGGCATCTTGCCCGCAAGCGCTGACCCGAGGTCTGCGCCGCAAGTTTTTCTTCCGACTTTCATCATTTCAACCAGTTTGTTCGTATCGGCAAGCAGAATAAAAAATTATTATACTCATTTCTATGAAAATGTCTCCTCCCCATCAACGCGGCGGGAGCCCATTTCCCCCCCCCGTTGACGAGAGAATTAAGGGGGGAATGGAGCGCCCATTTTCAGCCCTTCATTGGGATCACTGGTCATGTCGGTTTATAGGAAGCGCATGGGTGGCAAGGACAGCGTTGTTTCTACCCTTGTTTGACACATTACGGATGGAGAACCGGCGCATAATCGAGAATGAGTTCCGGATGATATTCGATCGTATCCATCAACGCGAACGAAACGAACAGCATCACGAAAAAGAGAGAACCGATGAACACGACGGCGTTGAACGGTTTGTCGTATCGCAAATGCATGAAATAGAGCGCCACCAGCGAGGCTTTCACCGTCGCGATGAGCATCGCGATCCACAAATTCCAATCGCCGAGATCGTAATGAGTAATGGCGACGGTCAGCCAGGTAAAAACCATCAGCGCCGCCCAAACACCGATCAGGACGGGAAGCGGCGCGACATGGAAAACGCCGCGCTCGTGTTTTTTTATTTCATCTGACATGGTTTTAAACTCCAAAACAATCAATTTCGTGAAACCAGAGTAGAGCAGGCGTCCCCGCCTGCGCCGTTCCTGCAAGCGAGACGCTTGCTCTACTCATTGAAGAGTTAATGAATCAAATACAACAACGGAAACAGATAAATCCAAATCAAATCGACCAAATGCCAATACAATCCGGTCAAATCGACCGGTGTGAAATATGCGGCGGAAAAATGGCCTTGAATCGATCGCCGCAGAATCCAGCCGATCAATCCCATGCCGATGATCACGTGCAAGGCGTGCAGGCCGGTCATGACGAAGTAGATGCCGAAAAAAATCTGCACGTTTTTCGGCACATCTCGAATATGCTCATACAAATCGGGATCAAACCGCGAAGCGAGACCACGCGGCGCGTCGGCGGCGGGAGCGATGGCGCTTTTTTCGTTTGTTGTTGGTATAGGATTGTGCAAATTCTCCGTTGGTAACATGGGCGACGATTCGTTTGCATGATCCGGCAGGGATTTAGCTTCATGCCCAATGTCATGCGATTCCGTGTTATGTTTTTCGGGATTGTAATGCACGCCCCACAACAATCCGTGTTTCCATTTGTGCTCGTATTCGACCGCTTTTACGGCTAAAAAGACGAAACCGCAGAGAATCGTGACCGCCAGAAAGCGGATCAAGGCTTTTTGCTGGTTTAATTGGGCGCTACGCACCGCCAACGCCATCGTCAAACTGCTGAAAATAAGTACCGCCGTGTTCAACGCGCCCAACGAGACGTCGAGGTATTTGTGCGCATATACGAAAATTTCCGGATGATTGGCGCGATAGACGGCGTACGCGCAAAACAAGCCGCCGAAAAGTACTATTTCGGTGACGAGAAACAGCCACATGCCCAATTTGCCCGTCTCGTATTGCTGCAAGGGCGTGGCGAAATGATGAGACAGATGGGGGGAATGCGAAGCGTCCGGATTCCCCTGCGCCTGGTTGCGTTCCGACATATTCGTATACCTCAATTATGGGGTTGGTTGCGTCTTGAAAACATACCCGCCGATTTGCGGATCGAAACGAACGTCGCTCATGTCGTAAGGATCGCCGACCGTCGGCGGCGCGGAAAAATTGTCGTGCGGCGGGGGAGAAGCGCAGCGCCATTCCAACGTCGCGCTCCCCCACGGATTCGCGGGAGCCTTGCGGCCGCGAAACAGGGAGTGAATCAGATAAGCGGCGCAAACGACGAAACCGACGGCCATCACATACGAACCGATCGTGGAAATTTGATGCAGCGGCGTATACATTTCATGGTAATTGGCGTATCGCCGCGGCATCCCCTGCATCCCCAACAGGAACTGCGTGAAAAACGTGGCGTTGAATCCCACAAAGATCAGCAGGCAGGCGATTTTCCCCATCGTTTCGTTGTACATCTTGCCGATCATTTTCGGCCACCAATAATGCAGGCCGCCAAGAAAGGCGATCAGGGTTCCGCCGAACATGACGTAATGAAAATGAGCAACGACGAAATACGTATCGTGCAGGTGAACGTCGGTCGCCAGCGCGCCCAGAAACAAGCCGGTCAATCCGCCGATGCCGAACAGAAAAATGAAGGACAGCGCATACAACATCGGCGTTTCCAACGTGATCGAACCTTTGTACATCGTCGCCAGCCAATTGAAGACCTTGATGGCGGACGGAATGGAGACGCTGAAGGTCAACAGGCTGAAAATCATGTTCATGAGCGACGACTGTCCGCTGGTGAACATGTGATGCCCCCACACGAGAAATCCCAAAATCGCGATGGCAAGGCTGCTGTAGGCGATGAATTTATAACCGAAAATGTGTTTGTGGCTGAAGGTGGAAACCAGCTCGCTCATGATTCCCATCGCCGGCAGGATCATGATATACACCGCCGGATGCGAATAAAACCAGAAGAAATGCTGATACAAAACCGGATCGCCGCCCAAACCGGGATCGAAAAATCCCACGCCCAGCGTTCGCTCGATGATCAACAGCAACAGCGTGATCCCCAAAACCGGCGTGGCCAGAACCTGGATGATGGCCGTGCCGTACAACGACCATAAAAAGAGCGGCATACGAAACCAGGTCATTCCCGGCGGGCGCAGGGTATGAATGGTTACGATAAAATTCAGGCCGGTCAGAATCGAACTGAAGCCGAGAATAAACGCGCCCAGCACAATCGTCACCACGCTGGTGCTGGTGGACGTGCTGTAGGGCGTATAAAACGTCCACCCCGTATCCGCCGCGCCGAGAAGAATGGAAAGCAGCGCGAATATCGCGCCGATCACATAAAGATAATAACTGGTCAGGTTCAACCGTGGAAACGCCACGTCTTTCGCGCCCAACATAATCGGCAGAATAAAATTGCCCAGCGCGGCGGGGATGCCGGGAATGATAAAAAGAAAAATCATGATCGCGCCGTGCAATGTAAAGATTTTGTTGTAGGTGTCGTTGTCCATGATCGTCTGCCCCGGTCCGATCAACTCGGTGCGAAGCAGGATGGCAAAAACGCCGCCCAAAAAGAAGGCGAACAGGATCGAGATGAGATACAGCACTCCGATGCGTTTGTGATCCAACGTGACCAGCCACGAAAGGATACCCGTTTTGTGGGTAAGATAATTATCCGCACGTTCGTTCGTTGCGGGTGAAATCGTCGAAGGAGATGTTGTCGATGCTATCATATTATTCTTCTCGCAAGGTTTTTATGTATTCGATAATCGCCGTAACTTCTTCGGCTTTGAGCTTGCCTTGATACGTCGGCATGACCGGCTCGAAGCCGGCGACGATGTCGGCCATCGGATCCAGAATCGATGTGCGGATATAATTCTCGTCGGCGGCGACCGTCGATCCGTTTTTCAAGGCCACGTCGCGGCCGAACAGATTTTTGAATGTCGGCCCGTGGCCGCCGGTTCCGTCGATGGAATGGCATTGCGCGCAGCCGCGAATTTTATAAAGCCGCGTCCCCGCTTCCGCCGGCGGCATGGTATTCAGAAAATTGGCGGCGTCTTGCATCCATTTTTCAAACTCGCCGACTTTGTGCACAACCACCATCGAGGTCATGTCGGAATGGCTGGTGCCGCAATATTCCGCGCAAAAGAGCAGGTATTCGCCCGGATCCTTGGCCTGAAACCAGGTATCCGTGTATCGCCCCGGCACGGCGTCCATTTTGATGCGGAACGCAGGAACGAACAGGCTGTGAATCACGTCGACGGAGGTTAAAATCAGGCGTACGGGGATGTCGACCGGCACGTGCAGGTTTTCATCGACATGCCCGTTGGGGTAGGTGAAGAGCCATTTCCATTTCTGGCCGGTGACGTTGATCTCGTAAGCGTTGTCCGGCGCGATTCTCATGTTCATATAGGTCGTGAAACCGAACGCGAAAATGAGGACGACGATAATGGTAGGGATAATGCTCCACGTCAATTCCAACGCCATACTGTGATGCGGCGCAGCGCCGGGTTCCACGCCTTCCCGCCGTTTGAAGCGGATGATGAAAATGATCATCAACGTCACGATCAGGATAAAGAAAAAAGCAGAGACGCCGAAAATGAACTGAAACACCCAATCCACATCGGCCGCGGTGGTGGACGCCTGCGGCGGCAGCCAGAACGAGCCGCGTTCCTGCGCCAATACGGTATTGTTCAGATAATTCATAAATCCGTTTGCGTCGTTCAAGATGTCGATCCCTCTATCGTTTGGTTTTGTTGAGGAATGGAACCTCGTCGGTATAAAATGAAAATGCTCGCGGCCAGCGCCAGGACGGTGATCCCGCCGGCGAGGCGCATGATATTCATCGCGATCGGCGCATAACGGCCGGCGGCGGAATCGTAATGAAAGCAAAACAAAAGAATCCGATCCAGCGTGGAGCCGATTTTGCCTTCCGACGCCTCCACGAAGGACAAACGCATGGTTTGCGGTTCAAATTGAATGCCGTAAAGATAGCGCGACACCCGCCCGTCCGGCGCGCCGATGGTGAGCACCGCCGGATGAGAATATTCCTCACGTTCCTCGTTATAGCGATACCCGAATCCGACCGCATCGGCCAGTTGTTTGATGTTGTCTTCCCTTCCCGTCAGAAAATGCCAGCTGTGCGCCGCTTCCGGTTTGCCGAATTCCTTGAGGTAATTCTGCTTCTTGAATTTCGCCAGCGTCGGCGTTTCCAACGGATCGATGCTGACCGTCACGATTTCGTAATCCTTGCCCGGCGTCAGCGGAATCTGCTTCAGCGCATCGACCGCGCCGTTGATCACCAACGTGCACAACATCGGACAGCGGTAATACGCAAGAATCAACAAGACCGGTCGTTTGTCGGTGAAATAATCCTGTAATCGGACGCTCCGGTCCTGTTCATTCCGAAATTCCAAATGCAGCGGAATTTGCGCGTTTAATTTTTCCGTCACGCCCACTCCCTCCAATTCTTTTAGCGGGGATTCCGAATATTGGGCCGACGCATCGTGATAAACAAAAAACACGAACAGAAATGTCCAGCTCATTAAAAACAAGTAAATTCGAAGACGATTTTCCTTGGAAATCATGACGTAGCATTCCTTATCTGAAAATGTAGCGTTATCACACGCCCATGCGGGCAAGATGCCCGCGCTCCTTTCCTGCATTACGGAGCGCGGACGTCCCGTCCGCATCTTCAAACACACACATCAATCAATACTATTTATTTGGTCAAACCGGAGCCGGCGTTCCGTTCCTGCGCGATGAGTTGCATGGCCCTGTCGATGGGGATGCCGGCGATTTGTTGCTCTTTGTCGATCCAGCGGTAACTGTTCAACAGTTCCTGCTGATTCGCCAGATGGCTGTCGAGCGCAATCGAAGGTGAGGATATGATTTTTGTGAATTCCTGCTCGTTCTTTATATGATAGTACCACGTCTGCGCTCCCACAACGAGAATCAGGAAAATCAGAAGCGACAGAGACGTGACCAGCACAATGGTCGGGATATTGATTTCGTCCGAGGTTTTATTCATGATCCAACGTTACCTTTACTCAGGCGTTTTCAAACGTAAGAGATTCCTGCAATCGCGGATCCTTCAGCGGAATCAGGGCGCGATCCCGCGCCAGATAACAGGCGCAAGCCAGAAACAGCCCGCCGATTCCGATAAAACACCCGATATCCAATACGGAATGAAAGAAAAACCATTCCTGGCCGTATTCCGGCAGGATCAACCAATACAAATCGATCCAATGCATGAGGAGAATCCACACCGCCCAGAACGCCAACGGCTTCTTTCTGCGCTTCACGTACCGCGAAAGCAATCCGAGAAAGGGAAGAATAAAGTGCCCGAAAATCAAAATCAGGCCGATCCATCCCCATCCCCCGCTTTGCCGCTGGAAAAACCAGCCGGTTTCTTCGGGAATGTTGGCGTACCAAATCAACATGAATTGTGAAAAGGCGATGTATCCCCAAAAGAAGATAAAGGCAAACATCAGCTTGCCAAGATCGTGATAATGTTCCGCCGTGATCGCATGGCGCAGGCGGCCGGATTTTTGCAACAGGATGGCCAGCAGCGCCAGCAGCGAAACGAAACCGACGAATCCGCCAGTGAAATAATACACGCCGAAGATGGTGCTGAACCAATGCGCGTCCAGCGACATCAGCAAATCAAACGCGGCAAACGTAACCGTCAATGCATATAAAATCATTCCCGGCGCGCTGATTCGTTCCATACGCAGCGTCAGATTCACATCGCCGCTCTCATCCAGCTCAACGGACTTCGTCAGATAATAGCGGGAAAGCCACGACCAGACGGCGAAATAAAACACGCAACGAATCAGAAAAAAGGGAAGATTCAAATACGGTTGTTTATGTTGCAGCAGCGAATCCTGAGCGACATGCTCCGCATCCAGCCAATGATACAAATGCGTGAGACCAAGAAGCACAACAACGAATAAACCAGCGAGTAAAACCACGTTGGCCGCGATGAATTCCGCCAATCGCCTCACCACCACGCTCCAGCCGGAGCGTGTAAGATGCTGCAGGGCAACAAAAAAAAGCGCTCCCAGCGAAAGGCTTAAAAAATAGGTAAAATTGAGCAGATAGGAAAAGAAAAACCGCTCCCGCAGATCGGCCGTAAACAGCGACACAACAAACGTGAACGCCAGCGCGACGACGCCGACGATTCCGGCTTTGCGGAAGAGGCTTCTACCCAACGGGTGCAGCTGCAATTGATCTTCCGATAGTGTTATTGGCTCGATGGCTGACAATGGTTTACTCCATTATAAAATCCGGGAGCGCGGACGTCCCGTCCGCATTTCTCCACGCGCATCTTCTCACATCCATGCGGGCAGGATGCCCGCGCTCCTCAATTCAACTTATCGCAACGACGCCCGCAATTCTTCCGGCACGTCCTCGAGTTTCGCATTTTGGCTGCGCTGCAGGGCGCGGATATACGCCACGATTGCCCAACGGTCCTGCGCCGGAATTTGCGGCCCATAAGCGGCCATGTTGCGAATGCCGTTCGTGATCGTGTTGAACAAATGCCCGTCCTCCCGTTCTCGCATCAGGTCGTTGTGATACGACGTCGGCGGCGTCCACGTGCCTTCCTGCAATTCGTCGGCGCGTATGGCGACCATCCCGTCGCCGTAACCGGCCAGACCATGACAGGCGGCGCAGAAAATGTCGTACCGCTCCTGCCCGCGTTTCAGCAATGCTTCCGTGATCGGCAAAGGATTGGTGGGAACGAATTCTCCGTTCGACATGCCTAGATACAATCGCGTATCCTCATTCAACTGCTCGCGCGCAACCGTGCCGAGTACGCGCGGGCGCATCGCCCGCCGATCCGCAAAAAGCGGATTGGAACTTTGCGCCTTGAATTTCGGCTGATTGTCCATGTCCTGAATCAAATGAATGCGGGTTCGATCAGACCGCACGACTCGAGCCCGCGCGATGAACAGCAGCGGCAGCAGAGCCAACAACGCGGCGATCATCCCGCCGATAATAACGGATTTGGACATCGATTTAATCCTCCACCACCTCGACGGCGGTCGCACCCAACGACGATAAAAGCGACTGGGTCTTTTCCGCATCGAATAAGGGATCGTTCGCCTCGATCACAATGAAAAAACGATCCGCCGTGGCCCGTCGAAAGCGCTGATTGGTAAAAACCGGGTGATACAATCGCGGCAGCCCGTTCAATCCGAATAATGCGAACACCGTCGTGACGGCGCTCAATAAAACCGTCACTTCGAAAATAACCGGTATATTTGCCGGCAGACTGAAAATCGGTTTGCCGCTGATGAGTAAGGGATAATCGACGGCGTTCGTCCACCACTGCAATCCCAAACCGGCAACCAGCCCGCTCAGCCCCGCGCCGAGCACGATCCACGGCAATATCGTGGGCCGAATCCCCATCGCCTCGTCCAATCCGTGAACGGGGAACGGCGTATGCACGTCCCAGCGGGTGTATCCGGCCTTGCGCACCTGCTCGGCCGATTGCACGATTGCGCCCGCGTCGCTGAATTCGGCCAACAATCCGTAAACCGTCGCCGGTTCGGTTCGTTCCTTGTTCATGGGCATGTTGACGGTTTCACTCATCATACGTTCACCCTTTTTCCCAATACTCCGGTTCGTGCGCGTGTGGTATCTCGCCGTGATAATCACCGACGCCGCGATGGTGTCCGTGTTCCAGACCGGCCTGCGGCATTACGGTTTTCACCTCCGCCATGGCCACCATCGGCAAATAACGGCAAAAGAGGAGAAACAACGTGAAAAACAAGCCGAAACTCCCAATAAACGTCAGCACGTCCACCCACGTGGGCGCGTAATAGCCCCAGCTGGAGGGGAGAAAATCGCGATGCAGCGACGTGATGACAATGACGAATCGCTCGAACCACATGCCGATATTCACAAAAATACAAACAATCACCATGATCCACGGCGTCACGCGGCATTTTTTAAACCAGAACAACTGCGGCGCGAGCACATTGCACGAAACCATGGTCCAATACGCCCACGCATAAGGTCCGAACGCGCGATTGATGAAGGCGAAGGATTCATACGCGTTGCCGCCGTACCACGCGATAAAAAACTCGATGGAATAGGCGTAACCGACGATGGTTCCCGTCACCAAAATGATTTTGTTCATGTTTTCCAGATGCCGCAGCGAAACGATTTCCTTCAATCCGAAATACTGTCGCGCCGGCACGATCAACGTGACCACCATTGCGAATCCGCTGAAGATCGCCCCCGCGACGAAATACGGCGGAAAAATGGTGGTATGCCAGCCGGGCAACAACGAGACGGCGAAATCGAAACTCACCACCGAATGCACGCTCACCACCAGCGGCGTCGCCAGACCGGCCAGGATCAGATACGCATATTCGTGCCGGTGCCAATGCCGATGCGAGCCCCGCCACCCCAGCGCCGCGATGCCGTAGGCAATCTGCCGAACGCGGGTTTTGGCGCGGTCGCGAAGCGTGGCCAGATCGGGAATCATCCCCACGTACCAAAACATCATCGAAACCGTGGCGTAGGTGCTGACGGCGAAAACGTCCCACAACAACGGGCTGCGAAAATTCGGCCACATCGCCATCTGATTGGGATAGGGAAACAACCAATACGCCAGCCAGGCGCGCCCGATGTGAATCGCCGGAAAAATACCGGCGCAGGCGACGGCGAAGATCGTCATCGCTTCCGCAAAACGATTGATGCTGGTTCGCCATTTTTGCCGCAACAAAAAGAGAATCGCGGAAATCAAAGTCCCCGCGTGCCCGATTCCCACCCAAAACACAAAATTGATGATGGCAAAGCCCCAGCTGACCGGAATATTCACGCCCCACACGCCGATGCCCACCGCGATCAGATACGCAATCATGACGAACAGCATTCCCGTCAAGGCCGAAGAAATGGCAAAAGCGATGTACCACGCGCGCGGAGGTTTCGGCTGTTCCGTAATCCGGCACACGGTTTCAGTGACAGAGGTAAAATCGTTCTCCCCGACGATCCATAACGGTCGCCGGCTGGGATCGTTGGCCGTGTTATCGATTTCACGAATGGCTGTGTTGCTCATTGGCGTTTGCCGACTCCCCTTCTTTCCATTCCGGGTTCGGATTTCGTATTTTGGCTAAATAGGCCGTGCGCGGTTTGACATTCAATTCTTCCAGCAGGGCATAAGCGCGGTTGTTCGCATGGAAACGGGCAACCTCACTGTTCGGATCGTTCAAATCGCCGAATACAATCGCCCGCGTCGGGCAGGTTTGCTGGCAGGCGGTAACGATTTCGCCGTCTTTAATGGGTCGTTTTTCATTTTTGGCTTTGATTTTGACCGCTTCGATGCGCTGGATGCAATACGTGCATTTCTCCATCACGCCGCGGCTGCGCACCGTCACTTCCGGATTGAAGCCCATTTTTTCGGTTTCAGAGAGATTTTTGTGGTAATTAAAGAAATTGAAACGACGTACTTTATAAGGGCAGTTGTTGGAGCAATATCGCGTTCCGACGCAGCGATTGTATACCATCAAATTCAAACCTTCATGGCTGTGCACGGTGGCCGCGACCGGACAAACCTGCTCGCAGGGCGCATTCTCGCAATGCACGCAGGCCACCGGTTGATGGCACACTTGCGGATTTTCCTTGTCGCCCTTGAAATAGCGATCCAGGCGAATCCAATGCATCTCCCGTCCGTTGTGAACCTGCTCCCTGCCCACGATGGGAATATTGTTTTCCGCCTGGCAGGCAGTGACGCAGGCGTTGCAGCCGATGCAGGCGTTCAAATCGATTGCCATACTCCATTTATGATCTGTATATTCGTGCTCCTGCCATAAGTTGACCGGTTTGGGCGCGTGAATGCGGTGGTTGACGAAATCGGGATGCTCGCGGTATTCCTGCAAATCCGCCTCCCGCACCAATTCACCCAATCGATGTTCCCGCGCCTTCATCCCCACCGTGTCGATGGCGTGATGATCCTGTGTGCAAGCGAATGGGTATTTTTTACCGGTTCGCCGAAGCGTCAAGCCTGCGTCGAAATGCATCGCGTCGCTCGTTCGCAGCAGATAGGCGTTCGCTCCGACCTCGTTGCCGATGGTTCCGGCATGCAAACGACCATATCCCAGCGCCACCGCGATAGAAAACGCCGCCTGGCCGGGCATGATGTAAGCCGGAATCTCTAATTCCCGGCCTCTATAAGTTAATGAAATGATATCTTCGTTTTCAATGTGCAACGCTTCTGCTGTCGCCGGGCTGATCAGCGCCGCGTTATCCCACGTCATCTTCGTCATAAAGTCGGGCAGTTCCTGCAGCCAGCCGTTGTTGGCAAATCGTCCGTCATACACGCGGGAATCGCGGCAAAACACGATTTCCAAATTCGAGTGATCAATGGTTTTTAAACGGTGCGCAGATTGATTGATTCCATTGTGAATTTCCGCGACTCGCAAATTCGGCGCAATCTCCGCAAAACGGCTATCAGTCAAAATTCCGTTGTGCAAGAGTTTGCGCCAGAACGATTCAAATGTTTCCGCAGACGCCATTTTTAGAAATGTCTGCCGCACGAGTTCATAACCGGTTTTCGGCGCATCATCTATAATGACGGAAAGAAGCTCGAGCGCTGATTTACCGTCGTAAAGCGGTTCAATCAGCGGCTGAATCGTGCAAATTGCGCCGTCATAGGCGCGGGCGTCGCCCCACGACTCGAGAAAATGCGACCGCGGCACATGCCACATACACGCCCGAGAAGTTTCATTGTCAAATACACTTAAATGGATACTGACCGATACGTTTTTCAGGTGTTTTTCGAACTCGAGATCCGCCGGAGCGTCGTAAACCGGATTTCCCCCCAAAATCAGAAGCGTATTGACCTTTCCCGCCTCCATCTCAGACGCCAGCGACCATATCGCGGCGCTGTGGGTGGGCCGTTCCGCGACGATATTATTAGTATAGAAAACCGTTTTACCGACATTTCCTAAAATCAGATTGAGGCAATGAACCAAAGCATGAACGGACGCCGGTTGCGACCGACCAGCCGTGATTATACTTCGTCCCTGATTATGAACCAAATCGTTCGCAAGCGCTTGGATAATTTTTGAATCAAATGGATGCGGCGGCAGTTGACGCAGTGATTCTTTGATCGACGCAAATTCAGTTGGTAGAGAAATATTCTGTGCATCAAGGATTGTATTGGCCAGCGCCAACGAAAAAAATTCGATCTGCACGGATGGAATAGTCAGGCGGTGATCCGCCATCGCTCCCGTCGTCGTGTATAGGCTTTCCACAGCGTAAAGCCGATTCATTTCCCCGTTCTCGGCGCGCCGACCGTGAGCGAAATTCCGAGCGTATTTAAGCGCGGCGGGATGATCGACAAGAAAATCGGAATCGAGAGAAAGAATGACTTTCGCCTGATCGATCACCAAATGCGTCCGTACAGGCTGGCCGAACGCGGATATAGCCCCCTCCCGCTCGTTATCGTCGTTCAACGGTTCGTATTCATACCATTTCGCTTGCGGAAACGCCTCCCGCAGTCGCGTACGCATCTCCCCGATGCTGAATGAAGACGTTGCTTCGCTTAAAATATAGAGTCCTTCGCCTGATTGTTCCTTCAACATCTTAAAGTGGGGCTGCGCGAAGGCAAGAAACGTATCCCAGTCGGCGGCAATGTGCTGATCCCGTTCGCGACGTACAATCCCTTTGCTGCGATCGGGATCGTACAATTCCAAAACGGCGGCCTGCGCAAATAGATTCGCCGCGCCCAGGCTGAATGGATGGGACGGATTGCCTTCGATCTTCACCGGTCGACCATCGTAACTGGTCGCCAGCAAGCCATGCGCGACTCCGCCGAGTTCCATCGCCGTAGCGTAGCGTTCCGGAACGCCGGGAACGCGCCCTTCCGGTCGATTGGCGTAGGGAACGATCTTCTCTTTCGGCCAGCGGCAGCTGGTGAATCCCGCGAGAGCCAGCGACGCGCCCATAAATTTCAAAAATTGGCGGCGGGTAGTCGCATTCGTCAATTCCGACGCCTGCTCAGGAAATTCCCGTTCGACGAAGGAGCGAAATTCCGGCGTTTCCGCCAGTTCATTCAAACTTCTCCAATAGGTTTGAGAGCCGTTTTTCAACTGCTTTTGTTCCTCTATCGATGGCATGTCGAACAATCCGTTGATGGGTTGATGTTGTTCCGTTCTCGAATGCGAAGCCCATACGTTAGTGGGTCTTCGCCGGGCGTCCAGTCCAGTTGGGTGACAAATTCCTGTTCCCGCAGATGCTTTTCGGGCCGGCGATGGCAATCCAGACACCATGCCATGCTCAGCGTTTCCTTTTGATACACCACTTGCATTTTATCCACGCGTCCATGACAGGAAACGCAACTGACGCCGCGCGTGACGTGGGCGCTGTGATTGAAATACACATAATCGGGAAGATCGTGCACGCGAATCCATTCGATCGGCATTCCGGTGGCGTGACTCTGTTTCATCGGAAGCAGTTTGCGACTCTCCGCGCGAATTTGTTTGTGGCAATTCATGCAAGTCTGCGTGGGCGGAATCGACGCCTGCGCCGACGATTCGACGGTCGTATGGCAATAGCGGCAATCGATTCCCAATTTTCCGACGTGAAGCGCATGACTATATTCGACCGGCTGCGCCGGTTCATACCCGACATCCGTGGTTCGCGGCGAACCGCCGTAATACACCACCGACAGCGCATATCCCGGCACGATCAGCGCGATGATTACCAGCGCCGGCGCCGCAAAATTAGACCATTTGGGGAAAACAAAATGATTCATAAGTTCAACAAATATACAAATACAATAATGGTAGAGCAAGCGTCCCCGCTTGCATTGTTATTTCATTCCCGAAACATGACCTACGAACAGCAAGGTTTTTATTGAATCGCCATATTGGAAAGGAAATTACATTCTTGAATGGATAAATCAAGGGTGGATGGGAAAATAGCACGCCCCCTTTTTCATCACCGAAATGGAATTTATACAATCTGCAATACCGGGATGTGGATGTTCCGTCCCTATCTTCTTGGGTAGAGCAGGCGTCCCCGCCTGCGCTTTTCATGCAAGCGAGGACGCTTGCTTTACCCACACATGAACGAACATTATTTATTTACGTCATTCGCTGGGACCATTTGGTAATATCAAATACCCGTTAGTAGGTCCAGTTTCAAACCGACTCTCAATCCAAAAAAACTATGCCTCGCACTCCTGCAACCTTTGCAGGAATAAATAAACTCCGCATACTCATCCACAAAATAGATGACGTGAAAACACCATCCGACTCGTTGACAAACCCCATTCGTGAAAGTATAACCCGCCTTACTGAACGTGATTTTCCCGAATTACACTCATTGTTGTTCGATCAGAGAAAACGAAACCTCCATGCAGAAGAAAAAACCACGAATTCTCGTCACCAACGACGACGGCATCCATTCGCCGGGAATCGCCGCATTGGCGGAAGCGCTGCGGGAAGTGGGCGAGGTGTGGATCATCGCGCCCGATCGCGAACGCAGCGCGGTTTCCCACTCTTTTACGATGAATCACCCCATCCGTGTTCATAACCTCGATGAACGCACTTTTATCATGGACGGCACGCCGGCGGACTGTGTGATGTTCGGCACCCGTGGATTTCTTGAGAATCCTCCCGATCTGGTCGCATCAGGCATCAATCGCGGACCCAATTTGGGCATGGATACGGTCTATTCGGGCACGGTGGCAGCCGCGCATGAAGGCCATCTTCACGGCCTGCCCGCATTCGCCATTTCCATGAACGTTCCCGCGCAAGGTGAAGCATATCGGTTCGACGGCGCCGCTAAATTCGCCAAAATTCTGGCGCAAGCCATTTTTTCCCGCCACATGCCGGACGGCACGTTTTTAAATGTGAACGTCCCCAATTTACCGTGGGAGCAACTACGGGGAGTGGCCGTCACGCGTCTTGGCCAACGGATTTACCGCGATAAGATTATCAAACGGATGGACCCTCAGGGGAAAGAATATTACTGGATCGGCGGCGATTCGCCCACCTGGGTCAAGGCGGAAGGCACCGATTTTCATGCGTTGGAGGAAAACAAAATCTCCGTCACGCCGCTGGGCCAGGACTTCACCCAATTCCACGCCATCACCGAACTGGACCGCTGGGATTTATCGTTGGATGAGAAATAAAGTATCGCCGCCGTCTCGGCGGCAATACAGGAAAAGCCGGCAGAATGCCGGCGTTACAATATAACAAATGACAGGAGAACAACCTTGGGAAGTTTAAAAGACTGGACGATCGCGTTGGTGATGGATCCGACCGGCGAGTTTACCCCTCACGCCTTATGGGCCTTATGGCTGCTCGCGTTTGCCGAATCTTCGTTTTTCCCCATCCCGCCGGATATTCCTTATATTTTAATGGGAATCGCCAAACCCTCTGTTTCTCTTTATTTGGCATTGATTCTGACTGTAGGTTCGGTGTTAGGCGGCGCGGTGGGATATTTTATCGGTTTATACGGCGGTCGGCCGTTGGTGGAATGGCTGATTTCCACCCGCTTCATCGGGCGACTCTTCAGCCACGAAAAATTTGAGATGGTGGAATCGTATTACAACCGCTACGACGTTTGGGCCGTGCTCATAGCCGCCTTTACTCCCATCCCTTTTAAAATCTTTACCATCGGCGGCGGATTGTGCCGCATCCGTTTTTGGCGCTTTATGGCGGTCGCTGCCATCGGGCGGGCCGGGCGTTTTTTTCTCGTCGGCGCGTTTTTATTTTTTCTCGGCGAGCGCGCACAATTCATCCTGCGCCATTTCGATAAGTTTTTAATCCTGATGCTGGTGCTGGTGGTGCTGGGATTTGCGGCGATGCGGTTCTTGAAACCGGCAAAAACAACGTGAAACAACAAGGGCAGACCTGCCGGCCTGCCCTTATTCAAATTTGAATCAAAAAACTCCTTTTTATACAATCAATACAACGCCCACTCCGAAATACCGGTCGGCGCAACGTTCGAATCGAATTGCGCAGGCGTCAACGCCGCGTTGCTGATGCGAATCCGGTCGATCAGACCATAGAAGGGAAGGTTGCCGTTCCATTCCGCCCCGATATATAGGACTGTCTGTTCCGCCGCATTGGTGCGGCGCGTATAACTGCTGGAACTTCTTTCCACGCCGTTGACATAATAGGTGATTGATTCGCCCGCCTTATGAACCACGGCTACGTGACTCCATACGCTGATATCGATCCATGCGTAATTCTCGCCGGTTCCCGTCGACGGCATATCCGCGATGCCCAACGTCGTGACCTGCAATCCCCACGTATCCACGACCAATGACAACGAATAGCCCCGACCGGGATGGCCGTAATAAAAGATCATCATGCGTTCATTGGGCGAGTTGAAATCGGTTTTCACCCACGATTCCAGCGTCCAATCGCCGTCGCTGAAATTCAAGATGCCATTCGGATCGTTGACAATAGCGATCTGCGCGCCGCTGAATTGCAGGGAACTATCGCCCGTCGCGCCCGACGGCGAATCGTTGGTCACGATGGTTGGCGCACCGGTCGATTCCGCCGGCGGATGATCAACCACCCATTCATCCAACGGTATCGTTGACACAGCCGGTTGAGCGCCCTCGCTGACGTAGGGGCCGGATGCAGCGTCGAAACTGAAATACGCGACGGTGCTGTTTACCACCGGTTTGGGCGAATTTCTAACCGAATCCAGCTGAGCCGGTGTCAAGATCGCATTGGAAATCCGCACACGATCGATATCGCCATTAAAACGCCCGATCGCGGTATACTGCGTGCCGATATTCAATTCGTGCGCGCCCGGATTGGTGAAACGATACGTGCCGGTTTCCGTCACCGTTTGCATTTCCTCGCCGTCAACATAATAAATTACGCCGCCATTCGCTTCGCCATAGACCGCCGCGACGTGATGCCATTGCCCATCGAGCGGTAATGCAACCGTACTGGTGAAATCACGCACAGCGAACGTCGTGAACAATAAATTGCCATTGTTCATACCGAGTTTGTAACCACCGCCGCCGGTTCGTCCGCCGGGAATCCCATAACTAATGAGACCAACATGGCCGCTGGGAGTCACACTCGTGCGAATCCAACATTCCAGCGTGATCGGCGCATTGAGGAAGTTGAGTACCTGATTCGCCGAATCATCCACGATCAATCCCCCCTTCCCGTCGAAAGCGACCGCTCTGTCGCCCGCCAGGCCGGATGAACCCTCAATGCTGGTCGAACCGGTAAACGCCTGCCCGCGAAATCCCCGTAAACCGTTTCCACTGTCATCCATAAAGGACGTTCCCGTAAACTGATCGAACTTGAAATAACCGACAGTATCTCCGAAAGCGATATTTCCGGTGAAAACCATGCCGATCATGACCACAAATACTATGCTTCTGCTACAGTTCATAATATACTTCCCCTTTCACATGAATGAAAATTAAAGGCTGATACCTTTAAATGTGATCTCCTTCTCTACCAAATAAATTTCCATAAGTCAAGCGTACCTGCTACACCGACTTGAGTTTCGTGTCGTAAAATGATGGAACAAACGGCATAATCCATCCAACCCGACCAAACAAGCACCCAAAGCGGAGAAAAAATGAGGGCAGCGTTTAACCACGCTTCACATTGCCAGGCAGTTACAATTTTGAGAGAATGTTCCTGTCAGGCTGATAATCTTCAATTCGATTGATTGCCTCGCCGAATATAATGTTTATGATTCCAGCCAATTCGGAGGATA
Source organism: Candidatus Omnitrophota bacterium (assembly GCA_003598175.1). Taxonomy (GTDB): domain Bacteria; phylum Hinthialibacterota; class Hinthialibacteria; order Hinthialibacterales; family Hinthialibacteraceae; genus SURF-12. The sequence continues at coordinate 32,388 of QZKN01000153.1, read as the reverse complement.
CACACCGTTGAAATGGAATATCGATGCGCTACGGGAGAAACAACACGAAATCGCTCGTAAAGTAACGTTAACCAACCATCTTCCGGAATGGAATCTGTTAAGAACGGTTGGCGGCGCCGATGTATCGTTCAATCGCTTTTCGAAAATCGGATTCGCCGCGATCGTCGTCCTCTCGTTACCCGATTTGCAGGTGATCGAAACGTCAAGCGTCGAACAGCGGTTGGAATTACCCTATATACCCGGCTATCTGGCATTTCGCGAATGGCCTTTCATACACCAATGCCTGAAAAATCTATCCATCAGACCGCAGGCGCTCATTTGTGACGGCCACGGCATCGCCCATCCCCGCCGCGCCGGCCTGGCGTCTCACGTCGGCGTGGAAGAGGATATCATCACGATCGGTTGCGCAAAGAGTGTATTTGTGGGGGAATATATGGAACCGGATTCCCAACGCGGCAGTATCAGCAATTTGATACTGAAGGAAGAAAAAATCGGAGAAGTGGTTCGCACAAAAAATAATGTGAAACCCCTCTTTATCAGCCCCGGCCACAAAATCGATTTCCATACCGCCACCCAGCTGATTCTTTCTCTCTGCCGACGGTATCGCCTGCCGGAACCCATCCGCGAAGCGCATGCGCTCGTCAATCGCATTCGAATCGAGCATATTTGTCGCGTGGAATGAATGAAATGAATTCCATCGTTTCGAGAGAAAAAGAAATGTGGATTTCGCTTTGTTCCAACCACGTTACAAAACGTGTTGCATTTTTATGTGAAAAGATATATACTATTATTCGGTTGAGGGTGAGAACCAAAGATAATGAGGTAAAAAATTATGGTAACCGCACCTACATACACCACCACACCACCGCCGGTGCAGCCTACGCCGCCGCCGGTCAATACCACTCCACCCGCGCCGCCCGTTCAACCGACTCCCCCGCCGCCGGTACAAACGCCTCCCCCACCAACGCAAACCAGCACCGTCGCAGTCAATCGCAGCAACGGAACCGACCGCGTGCAAATCAGTCAGCAGGCGGTCAACGCTACCGGCAATAGTCCCTCCACGGCCCCTTCCGCTCCCCTCTCGCCGCGAAGAATGGCAACGGCGAATGTGAATCCGTCGGGACCTCCGGCGCCGACGGTTCGCCCGAATCCGCCGAGTTCCTCAACGTATACCCCGACTCCGTCCACTACTCCGCCGCCGGCTCCCACGTCGCCGGTATCGGACCTCATGCCGGGAAACAGAATCGACCTGGTCGCTTAATCTTTTTGATTCCGAATGAACAGAAAATTGATTGATTTGTAGGTGGGATGAATGAAATGAATCCCACCTTTTTGATAGGGAAAGAAAAGTGGGATTCGCTTTACTCCATCCCAAAAATTCCTACACCCCCCCCCCACCTCGTTGACACGGGGAGAGGGGAAAAGGGGAATATCCCCGCGACGGTCGTCATGGATCCAAACCAGAGCAGAAACAACGCTGCCCTTGCCGCCCGATTGCATTTTCATAGAATAAATGAGACTGCTTACACGACGCGATCCTGATCGGATCGATAAGACAACACGATGGATAGATCAATGTTTGCCGGAATCATTCTCGCGAGCGAATCGCCCCGCCGAAAAACCTTGTTGGAAAAGATGGAAACCGAGTTCACCGTCGTTCCCAGCGAACTGGCCGAAATGCCGCCCATGGGCGATTCTCCCAACGCCTACGCCGCCCGCACGGCATTGGAAAAAGCGGTGAAAGTCGCCCAATCTTATCCCGCTCATCTCGTCATCGGCGCAGATACCGTGGTTGCGCTCGGCGACAGAATCATGGGCAAACCCAAATCGAAGAAAGAAGCGGCGTTGATGTTGAGCATCCTTTCCGGCCAATGGCACGACGTCTGGACCGGCCTGTGCGTCCTGTGCCTCCACCACAACATTCAAATCGTGAAAGCCGTCAAATCCTCCGTTCTTTTCCGCGATCTGACGCCGGATCAAATCGAACGCTATGTCGAAACGGGGGAACCGATGGACAAAGCCGGTTCGTATGCGATTCAGGAAAATGGAAAGGAATTCGTCCGGCGCATCAAAGGCTCCTATCACAACATCGTGGGGCTGCCGACGCTGGAACTGGCGAAAATCTTCCAACAATTGGGCATCGCCACGGGTTCCGGATCGATCGGAATATTCAAATCGTAATCCCCGGAGTCGGCTCGTTGCCGATTCCTTTTTTTATGAATGGTAGTACAATCCTTATCTATCGTCATGTTTTCAGTGGTACGATGATCAACAATGAAAGTAACCATTGTGAGGCAGACATCGAATGCGATCACGCGGCAAAGGGATGCACGTTCATGATTGAGATGGAATTTTACGAATTGCGATTGGACGAAACCGGTGCGGATCAAATTGTCATTTTAAAAGAAAAAAATGGCGTGCGGATGATGCCGATCCTGATCGGCTATTACGAAGCGCAATCCATCCATTTATCCTTGAACGACATCAAAATCCAGCGCCCGCTTACCCATGATCTGACCGTACGAATCATCGACGCCCTCGACGCCAAAATGGAGCGGGTCGTCGTCAACGATTTACGTGACTCCACCTTTTACGCCCGCATCCATTTCTCCACCGCGCAAGGTCCTGTCGATGTCGACTCGCGCCCCAGCGATGCTCTCGCCCTGGCTGTTCGAACCGATACCCCCATTTTCGTCGAACGCGAAGTGCTCGAACAAGTGGCGCGGGAATAATCTCTTTTCGAATCACTCACAATCGGTTCCATTATTTTTTTTCCGTCAGGTGACGGTTCCTGATCCCAAAAATACTGTCTATATAATTGAAAAAAGTCTTGTATATTTATCCGGATGTAATAAAATATTACTTAGAGAGAGTATCTCTTGCCATACACGAAGGTGTAAGATTGACCGTGGAGTTCCAACCTTATACCGGGACGAAAGGATGTGGTCGAAATGATGCCTTCTGAAAAATACGAAAATGAAATCCGCGTACAGGTGACCAAACGTCTGCCCAAACGGGATATCCAAAGTATCGTCAAAGATTTTGCCGAACAGCGTCTCACTTTCGCTGTCTCGCAGATCAATTCGGATTTTGAAGTCTGGCGGCAAATTCTGCCTGGCGATCTTCCGCGAGTGAAAAATCGCAAGGATGGCATGACTCCGGCGGGCGTCATCGAGGAAGATGTCGAAGACCTGTCGCAACGCAATTTTGTGTGCATTTGGGACCAGGGTGAATTGGTATTCGGAGATATGGATTCGATGTGATCTTAAAAAAATCGTGCAAGGACAGCGTATCGATACACGGGATAACAATGAAAAACCGGAGCGCGGGCATCCTGCCCGCAGATCCGGACGGGTGGTCTGCGCCACAAAAGCGCCGTATGTGCAGACCAGAAATCCGCACCACAACGTTATTCACCATGCGTTGTGAACTATCCACACGAATGTTTCCACGCAAATGAACGTGGTAGGGGCGATTCGTGAACCGCCCCTACGAGGAATTTCCATCCTTTTGATGCGAACAATCGATTTTCTCCAGAGGTTCTCTATCCAGCGTCGAAAGCATCATTCCGATTCCCATCATGACGCCCAGCCATGTGCCCGTCCGCATCTGCGCGAACATCGGCGCAAACATTTCCGCGGCGCAAAAAGCCAGAAACGAACACAATAACGCGCGCGCGACGGTTCGTAAAAACGGATCCCGCAAACGACGGTTGAGCCGGATCAAACGTTGCAGGTAGGCAAAGTGAAGAAACAAGTAGGTAAACAACCCGAAAATCCCCATTTTTACGGCAACCCACAAAAAAGTGTTGTGCACGCCAAGCAGATTGGTGCGACTCAGAAATACCTCCATCGGCATGACGCCTCCCAAACCGATGCCGAAAACAGGATTCCGATGGATGCTGATCATGGCATTTTGCCATTCGATCAAGCGATAGTTGGCGCTGCTTTCTTTCGTGGGCTGGAAAATGGAGGCCATGCGCATCCCGATCGCCTGCCATTGCCCCGCAACCGTGATAATCCCCATGCACAATATGGCCAAAGCCAGAAGCAGAATGACCATACGAAATCGCGACTTGCGATCCAAAAGAAAAAACAAGGCGAAGATACCGACCGCCATCGCTATATAATATGCCCGTTTATACGAAAACAGAAAGCAGAAAAAAACCGCGGGCGAGAAGAACAGAAACAATCGCTTTCCCGCAAATTGTAAGCGATCCAACACGAAAACGCTTAAAAAGAGCAGATAGGTGACAAAATTCAGGGAATCCTCCCAACCGGTGAAGATAGCGCGGATTCTCCATTTGATCTGCAATCCCGCTCCCATCGAATACAGAACCACTCCTTCCAACGCTTTGAATACAATCGCGGCGAAATAAATCCAGAGAAAGAGTTGAAGGGAACGTTTGGTGCGAATCAGGTTGACGGTCAGGAAATAGGCCGCAAAGAGATGGATCAGACGTCGAGGTTCGAACAGGCGCGTCGCATCCTGGTAACGTACAATACAGGTCACATAACCCAAAACACACGCACAGCCGAAAAGAAAAAGAGTGAAATCGAGCCGCGAACCGAACGGTTTGCCCTTGCGCTGCAAAAGAGTGACGAGCGCCAGCAACAAGAGCATGAACTCAAAAATATTGATTCCGACATAGGGGAGGGAGACGCGATACAAGGTGGTTTCCAGTTTTTCCGTCATTAACAGAATGTCTTCGGAAATCAAGCATTCCACCGCAATGAATAAAGCAAAAACAAGCGTCGGTTGAGCGATGATCAGAAGAAAAAGGCAAAGAATCCCCACAACCAGCATGGCCGAATAAGGAAGATACGCAACACTCATGATCGTCAGCGCCGCGATGATAAAGACAAGAAAATAGATGTGTTGCTGTTCGAGACGTTCCGTTGAAAATTTAGTCGGCATGATCAAGATGGCTCTGAAACCGGTAATTAAAACAAGATAGTATCCATAAACCGGTTGGAAATATAGATGCGGCAACGACGCCGCCTTTTGTCGCGGACTTCCGCCGGAAAACCGATTTGATAGGTCATTTTTAATTTGCGAATTGTTTTCTCCGATGAATGATTTATAATGATTACGATGAAAGTCCGTCGGGAAGGGGAAACGAACTTCTCGAATTCCAAATGGTTTCCTTTTGTGACGCAGGAATTGGAAAAGATGAATACCATGCCTAATGGAATCAACGGCAATCCGTCGTCCGATTCCACCATTGAGAACAAGTTGGTCGAACCGAAGGAACTCTGGCAGGAGCTCCCCTTCGGCATGATCTGTCTCGATCTCCGATCGCATATCCTCCACATGAATCCGCAAGCGGAATCCTTACTCGGTCCGGCGAAGGTTCTCATCGATCAGCCTTTCCATGGATTGTGCGTGGATGATTTGGCCATGGATGGATTGATGCGATCTCTCGCCGCCGGTTCTCGCCAGACCTTCGATCTCGTCTTGAAGAAACATCCATCCGAACACATCGATGTCAGGATTTATCCCATCGTTCTGAATGCGCACCGAATTCTGGTTTTGCAGGATTTAAACGAAATCCGCGCGCTGGAAGAGGAACTGCGCAATTTCAAGATCGCCATCGAGGCGGCGGACGACGCCATTTTTCTGTTTGATAAGGATGGATTGATCTTTTATATCAATGCTGCGTTCGAGAAACAGGTCGGTTTCTTGCCGGAACAAATCCTGGGCAGGAATTTAGAAGATTTTTGGAGCGCGCATGTTCCTCCCGTGGTGTTTACCGATCTTTGGCAATGCATCAATCGCGGCGTCACCTGGGCCGGTGAACTGAAGTGCATTTGCAGGGATCGATACGAATTCGACGTCGAAGTGCGGATAACTCCAATTCACGATGGACGCCAAAATATAGCCGGTTTCATCTGTGTACAGCGAGATATCACGCATCGCAAATCACTCGAGCAACAATTGGCCCATTATTCCGACGATCTGGAGAAACGCGTGGAAGAACGAACCATTACGCTGGCAAAACTGCATGAAATTTCCCAATTATTCCATACAACCAACACACGGGAAAAACTGTATCGCCTGATTCTTATCGCCGCGACCGCCGGCGAGGCCTTTCAGTTCAACCGCGCCTTCCTGCTTCTCGTGAACGAGGATAGCGACGAGTTGATCGGCAAAATGGCGATCGGTCCATCCGACCCCAAGGATGCCGGCGATATTTGGCATTTGGTGGCACAACTCCCCCGCAAAGGCTCTCTTTCGGATATTTTGAAGGTGTACCTGGACAATCCCGGCAAAGGCGATGGCCATGTAAACTGGATTGTCCAACAATTATCCACATCCATGGCCAATCGACAATCGATTTTGGTGCAAGCCATCCAAAAAGGGAAAAGTATCATTGTTCACCATGGAAAAGCAAATTCGGATTACTATCCTCCCCTCTCTCAATTATTGGGATGCGACAATTTTGCGGTGATCCCCCTCCTGCTGTTGGATTACCCCATCGGCGTTCTCGTGGTTGACAATGCCATCACTTGCAGCCCGATTATGGAAGAAAATATCAAGATGTTGGAGATTCTCGCCATGCAGGGCGCGCTGGCGATCGCTCATGCGAACACGCAGGAAGAACTCGCGCAGAAAGTGAAGGAAACCGAAAAAGCGTATTCGGAACTCCGTCACAGCCAGAAACAACTGGTCGAATCCAGTAAATTCGCCGCCTTGGGCCAAATGGCCGCCACGGTGGCCCACGAAATTCGCACCCCACTGGTTGCGATCGGCGGTTTCGCCAATATGCTGTTAAAAAAACAAGATCCCACGGATCGCAATTACAATTATCTCACCATTATCCGTGATGAAGCGCTGCGACTGGAAGATGTGCTCAATCGCCTGTTGTTTTACGCCAAACCCTCTACTCCTTTTTTAGAAAAAAACGATCTGAACGAACATGTCGAGAACATTTTGTCGTTCATGAAGGATGAAATTTCATTCCATGAAATCAACGTCGAAGTTCATTTGGCGCCCGACCTTCCTTCGTTTTTCTTCGACAGAAATCTGATTCGCCAGGTTTTCATCAATCTCGTGCAAAATGCCGTCCAGGCAATGAAAAACGGTGGTACACTAAATATAACCACCGCGAATCGAGGCGATTGGGCCGAGTTGTCCATTCATGATGAGGGAACCGGAATCCCGGAGGATCAGATTGACCGGATATTTGAAGCGTTTTATTCGACGAAACATGCGGGGACAGGCCTGGGATTGCACGTTTCGAAACGGATTATTGCCAGTCATGGCGGTAAAATCGAGGTAACAAGTCAAATCGATAAGGGAACGATGGCGACCATATGGCTTCCCTTGCGGAAGGAGAATTCCGATGAAAAAAATTCTGGTCATTGATGATGAAATCCATTTACGTGAATTATATAATGCAGAGCTTTCGGACGAGGGGTATCAAGTCATCCTGGCCAAAGACGGCTTCGAAGGAATTCGCTTATGCGAACAACAGGATCCGGATTTGATCATCGTGGATATCCGCATGCCCGGGATGGATGGATTGGAAACCATTGCGCGCCTTTTGAATATCAATCGCAGCCATCCCATCATCATTCATTCGGCTTATCCGAACTATCAGGATAATTTCATGAGTTGGAACGCCGACGCATTTATCGTAAAATCCGGCGACCTTTCCGATCTCAAACGAAAAGTGAATGAACTGCTGAACGAAGTCGAGACCAAACAACCATAGCTCGAGCGAAAGGATTGGCCGCCGTCTCGCGCCAATTCTCTTTTAAAAAAATCCCCTATCTTCACGCCAATTCAATTTCACGACTTCCTATCTCTACACTTTCCCGCCATTTTGATGTAAGAATGGAATCAGCGGAAAAATATTTTTTACAACCGGATGAAAAATGATTGCAACGTTGCCTCCTTTTTTAAGAAATACCCTGACGTTGATACTTGCCGGCGGACAGGGCGAGCGCCTTTTTCCCTTGACCAAAGATCGCTCCAAACCGGCCGTCCCCTTTGCCGGTAATTTTCGCATTATCGATTTTACGCTTTCCAACTGCCTGAATTCGGGACTCCGCCGAATTTACATGCTGACGCAATATAAGTCTCAATCCCTCGACCGGCACATTCGCAATGGATGGAATTTCTTGAGCCGCGAATTGAACGAGTTTATCGAAACGGTTCCTCCGCAACGACGAACCATCTCTCGATGGTACGAAGGCACAGCCGATGCGATCTACCAAAATATTTACCTTTTCGAACAACACAAGCCCGATCGGGTCGTGATCTTGTCCGGCGATCATATATATCAGATGGATTATTTCGATATGATCGCCTATCACGTACAAAAACAGGCGGAAGTCACAATTGCCAGCATCGAATACAAACGCGAAGAAGCTTCTTCATTTGGCGTTTTGTCGGTCGATGAGAACAACAGAATTACCGATTTTATTGAAAAACCATCCGATCCTCCGCCAATTCCGGGAAAACCGGATCAATCACTCGTCAATATGGGAGTCTATGTCTTCAATACGGTCCCTTTGATTCGCGCCATCATTGAAGATGGAAAAAATTCCGATTCGTCGCACGATATCGGAAAAAACATCTGCCCTCGACTGGTTCATCAGGATCAGATCACCTTATATGCCTATAATCTTTCCTGCCAAAATCCGCAGTCGTATTGGCGGGACGTCGGCAGCATTGACGGGTATTACGACGCCACGATGGATTTGCTGGTTCCGGGGCGATCCATCGATCTGTATTCGAAGGATTGGCCGTTCCGGACCGATGCGTATCATCCGCTTCCCGCCAGCATTAATCTTGATACCCCCACACCCGGCCGCATCGAGTGTTCGATCATTTCGTATGGCTGCATGATCGAAGGAAATTTGCATCGATGCGTGATTTCGCCGGAAGTACGAATCGGCCGTGACAGCGACCTGCATGGTTGCGTGGTTTTCAACCAGACGGTAATCGGCCGGCGATGTAAAATTCGCAACACCATTATCGACAAACAAGTCGTGATTCCCGACGATTGCGTGATCGGTTATGATCAAGAAAAAGACCGTAAACAATTCATGGTTACGGAAAACGGATTGGTCGTGATTCCCAAAGGATTGAAGGTGGAGCAATAGTCAATCCGAAGTTTCCCTATGCGCGTGAATCAAATCGCATTGAAAAATCTCGCCTCGCTACGCAGACATCACCCCGCAATTCATGAAGAGTTGGTGGGGAATGCAGATTCATTGCCTTGCAAAAATCAATCTTCATTCACCATCGATCCCAATGCAACCGAAACGGAACCATCGCCGCTTCATCCATCGGATTCCGTCCGCAATCCTTCTTTTCTCGACTCGATCCTTGCCTCTCTGGAAAGTGGAATGGATTTTCTCTATTTGATGGGGTTGGATGACGGGAATCTCCTGTTGCGCTCCGCGCCGCGAATCGTTGATGAGAATCGTGGAATTCTCGTCATTGAACCATCGCTGAAAACCTTCAACGTCGCTTTACAGACAGCGGACCTGCGCCACTTCTTCGCATCGAAAAAGATGTATTGGGCCATCGGGAATCATGTCCGCGAAAAAATCGCGCGGATATTCGATGCCAGCCTTTGTTACGCCGCCGCCCGCCCACATTTTCATTGGGGTAGATTTCCGCTTTGCGCCGACGAAAAAAAAATGATCGATTCTCATCTCGTCTGGATTCGTAACGAAGTGCGTCAACGCTATTCCCGCATGAAAAACAAAATCGAAACGTTGCCGTCGATTCTCGGGAACAGAAACGCCTCATCCCCTCGAGTCTGGTCGTTTCAGGATTTACGGGATAAGGCGTGTTACTCGCTCATTCAACACGTGCTCATGAGAACGTTGATGCATCATTTTCGCCGGTTGGGTTATGAAACCGAATATACCGTCCTGCAATCCGACCATTACTACCCGCCTTATTACCGCATATTAAAAATGGCTCTGTTCGAACCCGACCTCATCTTCCTCTGCAATGAACCTCCCGGTTTCGAATCGGGATTGGGGCGCGCGTTCAGCCGTTCTCTTCCCATTCCGAAGATTGTTTGGTTTGCGGATGATCCATTATATGGAGAGCATTTACTGCAACGGCACGGAACCTCCGCGGATGAAACCTATCTGATCGCGGATTACGAATGGGCGGATACCTTGCGCCTGTACGGCGTGGATTCGCCGGACTATATGCCGGGAGCGGCCACGAAAATCCGCCGTGGGAAAAAACGCGGCTCCAGGCGTTGTGACATCGTTTTCGTGGGACAGGTTCGTGATTTGTCTCCATTTTTTGAACAACTGTCGCCCGCCTGGCAATCCTATTGCCGCCGCGTGATTGCGGAAAAAATGCGCTTTCCACGAAAAAAAGTACGCGATGTGATGGCTGGCTTCGAACCACCGGGCGAACTCCCCGCCGACCGGCTGGACGAATTACGCCAAAAACTTCTCTGGCAGGCCAACACGCAATTTCGCCTCCACGTCATTCAAAGTCTGTCCCGTTTCGATCTACGCATTTACGGCAATGAAGATTGGTTGAAGTTGCTGCCGGCCGAAGCGGCGAACAAGTGGTATCGCGGTATTTTACGCTTCAAACATCTATTCGAAGTCTACCGCAACGCCAAAATCACGCTCAATATCCACAGTTTGCAATCGTATACCTGCATGAACGTGCGCGATTTCGACGTCCCCGCCGCCGGCGGTTTCCTGTTGTCGGATTGGCTGCCGAAAGCGGACGAAATCTATTGCCCCGGCTTCGTGAACGATCTGCCGTTATCCGACGAGGCTCCGCAGGAAGTCTTTTTTTATCGGTCCCTGCCCGAACTGGCGCAATTGGCCGCCTATTTTTTGGAGCATGAGGAACAACGATCTGCCTGCATCGAACGAGCAAGGCGAAAAGTGCTGGAAAAACACACCTACGCCCATCGCGCGGAATGGCTTGATCATTTGTTTGAGGAAAAATTGCAAAACGAAAAGGCGTAATTCCTTATCGCGAGGAAAAATCCACTTCGAATTGATGCCGGATTGCATCCAAACTACCCGTATGGAAGTTCCCAGTGACGAAATCGTGATTTTTCATGATCGATTGCAGCAGGGGAACGGTGGTGGGAATCCCTTCGACGACGAACTCGTCCAGCGCCCGTTTCATTTTGGCAATCGCTTCGTTGCGATCGTGTCCGTGAGAAATGACTTTCGCCAGCAGAGAATCGTAATAAGCCGGAACCACATATTCACTATAAATATGAGAATCGACCCGAATTCCAGGCCCGCCTGGTATGTGAAGACCGGTGATTTTTCCCGGCGAGGGGAGAAATTGATTGGTTGGATCTTCCGCGTTCACCCGGCATTCGATCGCATGGCCGCTGAATTGGATATCTTCCTGTTTGATCGATAAAGGCAAACCAGCGGCAATGCGAATTTGTTCTTTTAATATATCCACACCGGTAATCATTTCCGTCACCGGATGTTCGACCTGCACGCGGGTGTTCATTTCCATAAAAAAGAAATTCGAATCCTTGTCCAACAAAAATTCGATCGTCCCCGCGCTGTAATATCCGACGGCCTTGGCGCAACGAATGGCAGCTTCTCCCATCCGTTTGCGCAATTCCGCGTTCACGGCCGGAGATGGACTTTCTTCCACTACTTTTTGGTGTCGCCGTTGCAGCGAACAATCCCTTTCGCCGAGATGGATACAATTCCCCGCTTTATCAGCCAGAATCTGGATTTCGACGTGCCGAGGCTCCAAAATCAGTTTTTCGATATAAAGACGGCGGTCGCCGAAGGCTTTTTCCGCTTCCGATTGCGCCGTGATGAACGCCTGCACCAAACTCACGTCAGTATGAGCCACCCGCATGCCGCGTCCGCCTCCGCCTGCCGCCGCCTTGACCATCACCGGATATCCTAATTTTCGGGCAATGGCAACCGCTTTTTCCGCATCCTCCACGGTCGATTCTGAGCCGGGAATGGCCTTGATCCCTTCCTTCTCGATCGTGTTTCGCGCGACGGCCTTATCGCCCATCAACGAAATTGCTTTGGGCGATGGTCCGATGAATGCGATGTTGCACGATTCGCAGATTTCCGCGAAATGTGCATTTTCCGCTAAAAATCCATACCCGGGATGAATCGCTTCGGCGTCGGTAATTTCCGCGGCGGAGATAATTCGCGGAACATTCAAATACGATTCGGCCGCCTGCGGCGGACCGATGCAGATATCCTCATCGGCGAATCGCACGTGGAGCGAATCGCGATCGGCTTCGGAACAAACAGCCACCGTGGCAATATCCATCTCGCGGCACGCGCGAATGATTCGCAATGCGATCTCTCCCCGATTGGCGATCAATATCTTTTTGAACATACGAATTCTCAACTATCGTTTTGTGAAATCGGCGGGATGTTCATCGGGTTGAGCAGGCGTACCCGCCTGAAAACAACGAGAGTGAAGGAATGCAGACTTCGCTCTCGTCCCGTTTTAAGATTCATCTAATTTTTTTTGATTTTGAACAATGGCTGGCCATATTCCACCGGCTGGCCGTTTTCCACTAAAATTTCGAGGACTTTTCCGGAAATCCCCGCCTTGATTTCGTTCATGACTTTCATCGCCTCGAGAATGCAAACCACCGTGTTGTCCTGCACCGCTGCTCCCGTTTCCACGAAAGACGGTGCATCCGGCGCTGGCGCGCGATAAAAAGTTCCCACCATCGGCGCGCGGATCACGTGAATCGAAGCATCGACCGCCTCTTCTTTTGCCGCGGCCGGCGGCGCCGCAACGGGATAGGAAGGCGGAGGATAACCGGAGGGGATGGTTTGTGTATACATGGCCGGCGCCGCTATATAACTTCCGCTTTTCTTGACAACCAGGCGAAGATCATCCCCCGATTCCAATTCCAATTCGGCTATTTCCGCCTCTTCGACGAGACGGACAACGCGCTCTATAAATTCGAAGTCCATTTTTTCTCACTTTCGCCCCCATTTTTACCTTACAACCACGTTTCCCACTCTGCGACGCCCATATCGTCCACAGTTTGTAATGGATTGAAAATCAATGACTTCCACACCCTGACCCTCAGGAAATCAACCAAGCGCTTTCTGATTCGACGATTTCCCCAGGGATTATCATATTCCATTCATGCAAATCTGACAATGTCGCCTGCATAATCTATTTCTTTGTCATGGATATCGTTGCATGGGATTTGCGGAATTCCTTATTTTTTGCGGCATTCATAAATCTGATAATAAGAAAATTGGGAGTCGGGAGAGTCGTTTGATTCGATTGGGATACGGAAGGTTGAACGATGATGATCGACGGGGAGTTTTTGAACAATGCGAAAATGGTCAACGGGGGAGACGCCTTCCGCGCAGGTGGTGTGATTTTCGACGCCGTGTATAAATCGCAGAAGCATGTCAATGTCGGCGCCGACCTTGTAACGCGAATCGCGGATATGAAATGCGGGGATGTAATGCATGAAAAAGACTTGATACCCGATTTGCGGATTTTCGATGTGATTTTTTTCGATTTGATCGGCGATCCATGCGGCGACTTGCCGTTTGGGATGCATCCTGCCGCCGAATCCGTCATGAATCCAGGAATCGACATGCTCCAGCAGGATGGTATTGCTAAGGGTAAAAACGATCAGTACATTTCGAATTGCCTGTCGATAGATTTTGGGGATATTTGCGACGTGCAGCGGATATTGAAGAGTTATGGCGACGAGAATGCATTGCATCGGCCATAGAAATACGTAGCGGTCGATTCTTCCCGCTTCCGTCAAGGCGCAGAGAAAAAGCAGCGGGATTAAAAATCCGCATACAAGAACGGAAATCTCCGTTTTTTTTGTTTCCTTCAGTGACTGGAAAAAAGGAAACATGAATGGAAAAATCGTTGTGAACGTATTGAATTTATTGAAAATGAAAAGGAAAAAAACAGCGCTGGAAAGGAATAACACGATCAAAAGGAGAGAAGGCAAAAACGGGATGGGGGCCAGGAAACCGAAATTAAGCAGCAGACCGTTGATCATGGTTGCTATGTGATCAAATCCATTGCGAAAAAGAGAGGGTATGTCGTCATCGCGTGATTCGTTTGCGAAAATCCGTTGCGATACTTCCAATTTTCCATCGGTCCAATCATGGACAATCAAATCCGGATTACACCATGCGGTTTTATAGTTGTCAGGAAGAACCGACCGGCGAACCAGCTGCGATTGGATGTTCTCGAAATGACGCTGGGAGTCGAATCGTAGGTAAGGGAGCCAAATCAATACCGAAACGATAGCGGCAATGAGGAGCGGGAGAAGAGAAAGCGATTTTTTGAAGAACCAATAAAAAAACGGAAGAAGAAAAATAATCGGCGCGATCTCCAAAAAGATATACATACCCGCGGACCACAGAATCACGGCGGCGCAGGCATACCAGCCATTGTTATTTTGTATCCAGCGCATAAGGCAGAGGACAAACGCCGTATAAAAAAAGGGCATTTGATAACGGGACCACAACGACGCGGAGGATTGCAGACCGAAGGAGGAAAACGCGAAGAGGATAACCGCCAGAAAAGCGCAATTCCTCCCGAATGCCGGTCGGACGAGAAGAAATATAACAAGATTCGCGCCGAAATAGAACAAGGCGCAAACCGGATAATCGAAAAGAACCGGATCGTGAAAAAGACGGACGCAGGGAATAAACAGCAGGTTGGTTCCGGGGGGATTGTATGAGGCAAAACTGTTCAACATGCCTTTTTCGGGGAGGATTCCGTCTTGCCAAAACTCTACAGCATCGTCAATGCAGGGAGTCAGATCCATGCCGTGCACGCGGGATTGCCAGCCTTGCAATCCGAGAACGACGCCGATTGTGGAAATCAGGAGAATCAAAAATAATTCGGAAATGAGGCGCTGTCCCCATTCTTTTTGGTGAGGGGAGGCGATTGTGTATTTTAAGCCGTCGAAATCATTGATCATTTAGATTGATCGTTCTCTATTGTTGTTGAAAAGGATTCTGGAACCACAGAATTCTTTTCAAGAAGTTTATGCGGCCAAATCTTCTCTCACTTCCTCTCTTTCACTCCATTGAACCGGAGTCACATTATAATTTGCCAATGCGTCGATAACGGATGAATGTAATTCTCTTTCGGAATCATTTAAAATGGCGTATGCGCGTGAATCCGGCGGTCGCACCTCTTTTGTATCAATCCACGCAAAAGC
The DNA here is from genome assembly GCA_003598175.1 of Candidatus Omnitrophota bacterium. Taxonomy (GTDB): domain Bacteria; phylum Hinthialibacterota; class Hinthialibacteria; order Hinthialibacterales; family Hinthialibacteraceae; genus SURF-12. The sequence continues at coordinate 17,210 of QZKN01000153.1, read as the reverse complement.
TACTGCCTGAGCCGTATCTCGGCATGGTCGATTGATGGTTTGCAGAATACGTTCCGGTTTTACTCTAGACTTAGGAATCACAAAATCAAAAAGATGGTCATATCCCGTTTTGCCGGTAAATTTCACTTTGGGAGTATACCGTATTTCATGTAAATCCAACCAGGCAGTCACATCTTCAAGAAAAAGGCTGGTAACCAAAGGTTGCGCCAAATAAAAAAGATCGTTGACTGCTAATATGGCTTGTATCAGATTATGTTTTTTCAGAGCGAAGTTATCACTGGATGCATGTGTTATTAGATTGTCTTTATCCAGTTGAATCCCAAAACCGTTCAGGGTCATTTTGAGAAGTTCCTGTCGTTTATGAGTTTCCATTTTGCATCCGCAAAGGCGTAGATCTTCCAGAGTATACCCATCATCGGTCAGGAGAAATCCGCCATTCTCATGCTTCGCATAAATTTGCAAATAATCATTATGGCGATCCAGATAAGGAGTCGTGATTTCGACCCAATCTTCAATCCTTCGAAGGATCGTTTTTTCCTTTAGCCATGTCATATAATTATCGATTAGGTTTTGAATTTCATGGATCATGAGAATAAACTTTCTTCAATTATCGGCGATCGAGTTATATTGCAATAACGCATGAAATCAATTAAGGTTTGATACAAATTTTCGAGATGGGGAAATTTATCTTCAGGAATGGGATATGCCCATTTATCTCCGTATCCTTCCCGATAAATATGAAGATGATTGCTTGATATTTCTTCACCATCAGGATTTCGATGCCGTTTCCCCAAATCCAACCGAAGTAAGATTACAATCTCTCGAGAGCGGTTTTGATACGTGCTTTTTGATAAATCAATCCCTTTTCGGCTGATATCCAATAAGAACTTCTCTCTTTTATCTATTGAAACTAACGGGATTGAGATCAAACCTCCCAGACTGGGATAATCCCATCGTTTTTCATCAATTCGTTGTTTTTCCATGGTGATCAATAAATGCGCCTCGGATTGAGTTAGGTTGCTTTCCGCCATCATTACTCCTTATTACAAAAAAGAAGGGATCATACTTTAACTTTCCCCCTGTATTTCTTGAATTCTTTCCTCCGGCTGTTGCTGCACGTATTCATAAAGCGCATCGAGTAGCTCGCCGTGTGTTGTTTTCCCGGCTTGATAATGAATGGTTTGTTGCGCGCCGGTCCATCCGAGCCACTGCCTGGCGAGAGCGCTAGAAACCGGCTGGTTCAGTTTTGCTTGCCAGTCGTTGCTGGAGTAATAGCCGCGAAGGGCGAAGAATTGCAGCGCTTCATAATGCGGCTCGCCGGGTTGGGCGTCCTGGAAATAAACCAATGTGGCCTGTTGCTTGAGCAGTTCCCGCTGCAATTTGAATAGATTGACATTTCGCGGCGTCGCCTTGTCTTCAATGCTGATGCAGGCGGCGACGCCGGCGGCCTGGCCCATCGCCATCCAGCACGGCTCCATGCGGAGAGTGCTGAAACCGATATGCGTGCCGGAAACCGGAACCGGAGTCAGAAGACCATCGACTTTTTTGGGAACAATCACGCCGTAAGGAACGGTGTATGGCTTCGTCGGATAACTGAAGAAACCGTCGAGATGGACGCGATCCGGTTCGCGTTTGCGCACGGCGTGCGAGTCAAGAGAATAGTGGCTGGCGGTGATGCTGTCAGCGTAAATGGGCGGACGCGAGTTTTCTTTCATCGGCAATGCGTCGTGAGCGATGAACAGATGTTCGCCTTCGATTCTGCGGCCTTCACGGACATAGACCTGCCGCGGGAAATTTTGGTTGTCGCCGTATTCGTCTTTCGCCAATCCCCATTCAAGGCAGCGCTGGCGAAAGTCTTCGGGCAGCGCGGAATCATGTTGCGCGAACCACAACAGCCCCAGCGTATATTCGCGCAGGCGCTCGGCGTAGCGATCGCGCCAATCCCAGCCGGACGTCGGCCAGGGCCAGTTTTCTTCCGGCAGATCGGTGGAAAGGAAGGCCAGATGCTGATTGTTGGCGTCGGTTTTTCCGTTCGGCAGCAAGACCATATTAACGAGTTTCCCGATTCCTTCGAACGCCATCTCGCTCCCATATTTGCCGGTTGTGCGGTTGAGTTTGACGTCATCAATCAATGAAACGAATTCGTCGCGGTTGTAGCGTTCCGGTTTGGGGATGGGAGCCTGATTGTTCGGATCGCGCGTCAGGCAAAGGCGATAGTTATAGGCCTGCACGGCGTTGTCGCCGAAGCCGGTCGAACCGTCGCCGGGCGGCTCCCGCCAGGGTTTGTACAAACGGCCGGCCATGGGTTCGCCATATTCGTCCTGGCCTTCGCGCCCGAGGCGATACGGAACGCCGGCGGCCGCGGCTAAATCTCCTTCATATGTCGCATCAATAAATACTGTTCCCGCATAACGCTCCGGTTTATTCGTTTCGCGATTGAAAATGGTGATTTGTGTAAGTTTTCCGTTTTCGAGATGGACGTGTTCCGGCAAGGCGTCAAACTGCCGCAGTTTGAAAACCGTGACCTTGGATGCGTGCTCGGCGAGCATGGTTTCAAAAATCATTTCCGCTATGCGCGGTTCGAAATGATAGCCGTCGCTGCAATCCTTCACCTGCCTGGAGTTCGGGCCGTATGTCTCGACGTAGTATCGATGGATGCGCTGCACGAATTCCAGAAACAGGCCGCCGGTTGCGCCGCGGGTGCCAATGTCCGTTGCGCCGAGACCGTTGGCCGGGAGGCCGCCGATGTGGGCAGTGCGCTCGAGCAAAACCGCCGTGTGTCCGCCGCGCGCGACCGCAACCGCCGCCATGATGCCGCCGGGCGTTCCCCCGACGATGACCACGTCGTATTGCCGCAATTCTTCGCCTTGAATCGGCGAAACAACGATGGGGATTAGGATTGTGCAAAAAAATAAAATAGGCAACATCACTCGAATCATGATTTCCTCATTGATCAAAATTGTAATTGCAGGCAAGACTTCGGCGTTTGTAAATGGAATTTAGGATAGATCCCGTCTCGCCTGACTGGTTCCCGTTAGTTGGCGCGAAAAAACGAATATTACTCCGGTTTTCCAAATAGTACTTTATCGATCACGGCTTTCGTCCAGCGAACCGCCTGCCAATCGTCGTTCTTTACCTCTTCAGCCGATGCCGATTGCTCTCTACGTCTCATGCCGGATTCGATTCCCCAAAAACCGAAATAATCCGCATTTTTGGATATTTTAAGTAGTTTTTCCAAATCGTACTGCGGATGCGTGCCATCCGGATTCCAACCTGCTTTCACAGATACGCCTTTCGCGAAAGGCATGGCCAGTTCCACGCAGCGATAGACATCGGCTTCGTCGGTCGGGCGATAATTCCCGTAATCGGGAAGAATACCGAAATGGGGACTGTCGACTTTCTTCATCAATTGCGGCAGCCAATGCGGGGCGGAAGAAAGACCGCCATGATTTTCGATTACGACATTGATTTGGAACTCTTTGGCGTAATCGAGAAGTGCGCCGAAGGCTTCCGCCGCGCGATCCAGCGCCTCGGGATCGTCTTCCGGCGTGTTGCCGCCGCCGCGAGCGTTGCAGCGAATGGCGTGACAGCCCAAATACGCGGCGATATCGATCCATTTGCGATGATTGACGGCGGCCTGCATGCGGACCTTTTTGTCTTTGGCCACCATATCGCCTTCGTCGTCGACCATGATGAGAACGTTTTTGACTCCATGCGTTTCGGCGTTGCGATTCAGTTGGCGCAAGTACGATTCGACCGGAACCTCAAAAAATGAGGTGACGTATTCGATGCCGTCGATACCGAAATCCTCGCGGCAAATGCGCGCCATGTCGGTCAATTTCCAAACGCCGGCGCGAAAACTGCGCACGAGCGACCAGATCGCCAGTGAAACGGCGTCTTTATCCGGACGGGGATAAGCGAACGTGGAATGGGTAACAGTGGAAGAAACGGCGGCAAGCGCAAGTCCGCTCGTCAGGGAATGTTGAAGGAATTGTCGTCGCGAATACGGATTCATCGTGGATCTCCTTTTGTAAATTGACGCTATCGTCAGGTTTATTGTAGATGGAATCGCCAAAATGGTCATGTCTAAAAGGCTGTATCAGCAAAGAATAGGAAACAAATCGAATATCACTCCTGATTGTCCGGCAAACAATCTAAAATCATGTCATCTGACCCTCCTGGCATGATATCGAGTATCCAAGTTTTGCCAGTCATGCCAACGTCGTTACTTCCCTGTTCATCAAGAGTATTATAAACAATCATTCACGAATAAGGTATAATAAAAGACATAAAATGTGTGAAACTATGGTTGGGACATTGGCATGAAAAATCCTACATGGAAAATAATCAACATCGGCCATCTCCGTAAAAACCAATTTTGGGATGAGGAGAACGACCGTCGGGATCAGGTTTGCACGTCCATTCTGATCGAAGCCGACGCCCGCCGTATTCTCGTCGATCCCGGCCTGCCCTCCACGGAAATGTTCCAAACCCTTCTCGACCAGCGCAGCGGCTATCAACCGCAGGATATCGACACGATTTTTCTGACCCACTTTCATCGGAATCATTGGCGCAGCCTGGCCCTCTTTCGCAAATCGGTCTGGCTCATGTCGCGCACGGAAATTCGCTGGCGGCAACGTAAACAGGAAACGTCGGAGGAAGAAAAGAATATCCTCGCGCGGATTGTCCCGATCGAAGAGCATTCGTTGCCGGGGATCGAAATTCTATCCACGCCGGGGCATACGCACGGATCGGCGTCGCTCATGTTCGAAACGCGGGAAGGCGTCGTCATCGCCGCCGGCGATGCGGTTTTGACGTTCGATCATTTTGAATTCCGTGAGCCGTCGGAACATGCGGAAGATCGGAAAGAAGCGCGCTGCGCCATCGACCGCATCGCGAAAATCGCCGATGTGGTGATTCCCGGCCACGACAATTATTTCGTGATCTGAATCGCCGTTTCACGATCGCATAAATTTGAGTTGCACAACGGTGACGCCCCCTCCCCCTTCAAAAGAATCCCCATTTTGAAAACTCTTGACGGTGGGATTTTCATGAAGCAGGCTGCGAACCGCCCGGCGAAGAATGCCGGTTCCATGCCCATGCACGATGGTGACGGGAGTAACGCCGGCCAGGTAGGCATGATCCAAATATTTTTGCACGACGGGAATCATTTCATCGACGGTCATGCCATGCACATCGCACCGATTTGCAACCGATTCCGGCCGCTCCACCGTGATTCCTGGCGGATGAATTTCTTCCGGACTCTTTTCCGCCGGCAGCACTTCCAGAATCTGATCCGCCTTGACGCGTAAATTCAACAGGCTGATGTGGACTTCCACCTCGTTCCGGTTTTTACTAACCTGGCGAACCTTTCCCGGTTTGGAAAATCCGGCGATCCGCACCCGCGAGTTGGTTTTCAACTGATCCCACGACCATTCTTTCCGTTCATAGGATTCTTCGATGGGCGGAGGCTGCGCTTTTTCCACCTGCCGCTTGACCGTTTCCAGATCGTGCCGCAGATGGGCCAGAATCGTTACCGGCGGCGCGGGCTTTTGGCTGCTCTCGACCAGTTGCGTCAGTTTTTTGTGCCATTCTTTTTGAAATTCCCGCTCCTGCCGATCCATTTTTTGGATGCGGCGTTCGAGTTCGTGTATCAGGCCCTGCGCTTTCCGTTCCGCCCGACGGACCGTTTCCCGCGCCTCGTTGCGCGCTTTCTGCAGGCGTTGTTCGTTTTCCTGTTTCAGGTGATGCGCTTTCCGCAATTCTTCTTCCACGCTGATCCGCACATTTCTCGCGGTTTGCAGTTCTTCGCCCAATTGCTTCAACAAGTGTTCCGGCGAGCCGCCCTGTTCGGTAATTTGGGAGCGTGCGCGCTGGATGATCGCAGGAGGAAGGCCGAGCCGATCGGCGATTTGGATGGCGTTGCTTTGTCCGGGCAGCCCCATCGTGAATAGAAACGTCGGCTCGAGCGTACGGCTGTCGAATTCCATCGCGCCGTTTTCCATTCCCGCTTTGTTGTAGGTGTACAATTTTAATTCCTGCAGGTGAGTCGTCACCAAAAACGTGGCCTTCTGCGTGTGCAGCTGCTCAATAATGGCAGTGGCCAACGCGCCGCCTTCGACCGGATCGGTTCCCGATCCCAATTCATCAAGCATAACTAGGCTGCGCTCCCCCGCGGCGAAGAGAATCGCACGAATATTGCTCATGTGTGATGAAAAAGTGGAAAGGCTCTGTTCGAGACTCTGCTCGTCGCCGATATCCGCGCCGAAGGATCGAAACACCGGAATTTCGGATGCGCCGTCCGCGGGAATATGCAGACCCGATTGCGCCATCAACACCAATAAGCCGACCGTTTTAAGAACCACGGTCTTACCGCCCGTATTCGGACCGGTGATGACAAGGCCGTGAACATCCGGCGGCAATGCCAGGTTGAGCGGTACGACGTTTTCACGTTCATGCCGGGCTATCAGCAGCGGATGGCGGCCGTTGACGATGACAAGCGAGCCGTCTTCCGTAATCACCGGCTCGTTCATGCGATAGCGGATGCTGAAACGCGCCTTCGCGGCGAGAAAATCCAATTGGCGAAAAATTTCAATGTTATTGAGAAAATCGAACTGATTCTCGGCGATCTTCGCGGTCAAATCCTGAAGAATTCGCCGGATTTCCATCTCCTCTTCCCGCCGCAGTTCTTTCAGCCGGTTGCTGTCTTCCACCAGTTCGAACGGTTCGATGAAAACCGTGGTGCCGGTGGCGGAACGGTCGTGCACGATGCCCTTTACCTTATTTTGATAGCGGGCGTCGATGGGCAATACATAACGGTCATCGCGTTGCGTATAATAGGCTTCCTGCAAAAAATCCTTGAATCGCGTGCGAATCATGCGGTTGATTTGCTTCACAATGAATTCACGTTGTTGGTGAATCGACTTGCGAATCTGCGCCAATTCGCGGGAAGCCGTATCGCGAATCTGTTTTTGTTCATCGAAAACCGTTTCAAAGATTTTTTCGATATCCGGGTGCGGTATCAGGCGATTGCCGTACTGGTTGATGTGCGGCGCTTCCTCTTTAATATTGCGCAGCGCCGTTTGTATCCGTCGCGCGGCAGCGATGGTTTCGCCGATCACGATCAATTCCGCCGGATCGAGAACCGCGCCGGGAACGGCGCAGCGGCGCAACGGATCGCGGACATCGTAAAGGCCGTTGAGAGGCGGTTCCCGATTGAGTTCCCACAGGCGAACCATTTCCGTCACTTCCTGCAACGCGAAACGAATCTCGGATGCAGAAAAAGCCGGCTGCAAAGCCGCAATGGCTTCCCGCCCCAAGGCGGAAACGGCGAAAGGGAGTATCAGTTCCTTGACTTTGTAAAACTCAAGAACCTGAAAGGCATGTTCGTCCATACTTCGGATCACGTTATAGTTGTTCCTGCGGGTTTGGTCGGCGGATTTCTTTGGTTTTCAACCAGATCCAGGCATATTTGATATGCCCCAACAAGCCGATTTGGTTTCTCCATTCTTTGATAAACAGGCTGCAATGAGGGCAGGCGTTTTTTGTGGGCGCTGCGGTTTTTCCCATCAAAACGAAGAGTTTCTTTTCCCGATGGCTGGGAGTCGGGCGCGTCGGGCTCATGAATTCCGGACAGTGAAACTCACCGTCGACGAAAGGACAAATAAAATCAATGCTGCGCTTGCATGCCGTGCTCACGTATTGGTTCTCCTTTAATTGCCGCTCGTTGAAACAGACAGACCAAAACTCGTTGTCCGTATCGATGCGCATGATTTTCACGCCAGGATTACGCCATCCTGACGATGGAATGAAAATAAGTATAGCAGCGGATGGGTAGGTTTAATAATCCCTTGCGGATTTGGTTTCTGTCTTGTTAAAAATGCAATCAGCGTCAAAATACGGATCCGTTTGAATTATTTATGTTTATGGTAATTTTTCATTATTTTATTCCCTCCTTCTTTTCAAGCGAAACAACGATCCGGTTATTTGAATATGTTCCATCATGATGGAAAGGGAGCGTCGTTTCCTTATAAAAAACGTGTCGGATGTTCAACGCGCCAATACAAATCGGAACATTTTCGAGAATGGCGATGCCGTTATTTCGAGTAATCGCTCTTTTTTCAAATCGTGACGGCACGCCGGCGGGATTAAACGAATGTCCGTCAATTTGACAGGTTGCGATGGCCACCGGTTCGCGCGTCTGCGCATCGAAAACCTGAATGGAGATTTTTGATCGGCGGCCGGCGGCGTGCATGGGGATTTCCAATTCCAAATAACGGGATTGGACGTTACGGAGATCGAAAACAGGAGAGATTCCGGCGTACTGCAAACCACCGGCCATGATCACGAATGGTCCCTGGCTCTCATCGATGTTTTGAATGAATACGATGGACTGCTCTGCATCATGGACCGTTTGTATTGGATTGAATTGCCGTATCGGCATGACATCCAGTTGGACGCCCCGACAATCCTCTATACCGGTGAGGACGGCTTTCACCACGCCGCGATGTTCCGTGAGTTCAACGACAAAGCTGTTCGTGTCCGGAATATCCATCACCGGAATTTCATACGTTTGATAGCTGGGGTGCAGCACGTGAAAAATCGGTTCATATTGGAGAGTGGATTCATTGATTTCCAATTGATACAAACCCTCCGGGATGGATGACGTACTGCCGAACATACGATTTTGACCGGAAACATACAAATTCGCTCCATGAATCGGTATTTGATCCCGATTGACAACGATCCCGGAGATCCGGATTTTTTTTTCGTCGATGTTACTGACAAAAATCGTGGTTTTCGTTTCTTGATCGGCGTTAACATAAATGGTTTTCGGGGATCGAATGGAGTATTTTTCTGCTTGAAAGATATAATTGTTTTCTGTCAGGGTGATCAGAAATTCTCCCTGATCGTTGGTAACAAACGTCTGGCGAAAGCGATCGTCGTTTTGAAATGAAACGGGAAAAACATTAAACGTCACTGAGGAAATGGGGATACGAGAATGAAAATCGACGACGGTTCCTTTTACGGCTCCGATCCATTTTTCCAGTGTAAGAACGATGATTTCGTCTTGATTTTTCTCCGCATAATTTTCAATCAAAACGGATGTGTTTCCGTAATCGGGATGAATGGCGGATAGCAGCAAGTGATTCCATCCCTGAATGCGAGTTTTGACAGGCAACGTAAATTCACCGTTTCCATCTGATTGGATATCGTTAAATACCGGCCGTATGGATTTTTCCCGCGTTCCCTGAATTCCCGCTTTGATGAGTGCGCCCGAGATGGGCTGATTCGATGCATCCACCACCTTGCCATAAAATGTAATTGAAGTAAATAGTTGGAAGTGGATTTCCGCGTTTGGTTGTTCCGGCGTGAGAGTGATACGGGGAAATAATGCGTCCTCTTTCCGGTTCGAATCATAAGAGATGTCACTATTGACATACCGGTCGTCCGCCTCGATGTTGAGAAAATAATCGATCAGGCGCAGATTGGTAAAAACATAGTTTCCGTCTTCATCTGTCGTTGTTCCGGCCATGCGATTGTGTTTACTCTGTCTATACAAACTGATAGTTGCGCCGGAAACCGGTCGGCTGGATTCATCGGTCGCCTTGCCGAAAATCATTCCTGTCGCGCGGGAGAGAAGAAAGGTGTGTGAGTTCGGATTGTGGGTAACGTGAATCGCTTTATGCCGGGTTTCCGTGTACATAGGGTGAGAAGCCACGATTTCGTAATCGCCGGGATGCGGCAGACAGGCGGTTGCTGCCCCCGTTTCATTCGCTTGCATATTTTCCGCAAAGATTCCACCGGTTTGAGAACGTATTTCAAACATTGCGCCTGGAACCGGCTCCGATTCTTCGTTAATACAGAGCAGATGAACAATGACTTGCGGATATAAATGCAACGTCAGTGAAGTTTCACGATTCTGCAGTTTCACACTGTGTTGGATTGGTATATACCCTTCCGCCGATACCATCACGGTGTATACATTACCGACGGAAAGAGTATTAAATATGTAGGGAACGGGCGTCGTGGGTGAGGCAATGCAATCGGATACCGCAATTTCACTGGTGGAATCGCGTACGAATACAGTTATCGCGAGATCGCTTGCGCCGGATTGACATTCAACAAGAATAATCAACGTTGCGGATTCGAGGAGTTGTGTTGCCGGTCTATTTTCTTCTCGAGAGCGGGAAATTGGTAAGGTATTTTCTGCAAACGATTCTCTCCGGAGAAGGATGGTTTTTCGCGGAGCGTCCATGGATCCATTCTGCAACGTCAATACGCGAGGGGCATAAACGAATGTCAGATATCCCAAACCAACGCCCAATCCAACAACGAACAGCAGAAAAAAAAGTGTTCGATAGTTCATCTGATTCCAATTTATTCATACTGTTATTTTTGACAAATTCGAGCATGGAACCGATTCAATTTCTTGGTCGGGTTCCGTCTTTATTCGTCCTTGTGCTGCCGTAAGTTTCGCTTTTTCCTATGGTTTCCATTTCTTCCGGCGTCAAGGTTCTTTGCTGTCGATACATGGCGAACAATTCATAATTGCCGGATAACCAATCGTCCTTTTTTTCTACCGATAAAAATGTAATTGCTTTATTCCTTACTTGAATAAATTCGGAATTTTCACTTTGCTTGACAATATCCGCATATTTTTTGTCCGTTGTTGCATAATGTAGATATCCGGCGAATTTGACACATTCTCTTGCGACGGTTTGCGTCCAGATCATAATTTTATTCTGTTCATGGGAAAGCGATTCCGGCGGCAAAGACGCAATGGCCTCCAGGTTGTAAATCGAATACCAATACCGTGGATCGGTGACATTGCCCTGCTGAAAAAAACGATCCGAAAAAGCCACGATCTTGTCCTTCAACATCCCATCCTGAAAGAAGTTCGGCCCAACCAGCTGCAACAGGGAATTCAGACAAATCACTTTGAATGTAATGATTTTACTGGTATATATAATTTCTTTTCTTTCCAGCCATTCGATCAAATGATCCGCCAATGCGGGCAGATTTTGGGAACGATACATCGCGGCGGTATACAAATTGATGGCATCCTCCCAGAAATCGGCATATTGAACGTCGGAGAGCAATCCCATCGAGAAAGGAATCGGATCGATTCCCTCTTCTTTCAATGTCGAATTCCGTGCAAAATAATCCTGATAAAAGAAATTCTGGTCTTTATTCAAATAGTGTTCCAGCCAGGATGTGATTTGATCTTTTGAAAAGGGATCCGGATACAAATCGGTAGCATTTGTATGGAATTCGATAATTAGTAGTATGAATATGGATATTCTAGGTAATACTGATTTAATTTTTTGCCTGATTTTCATTTTTATTTGTCCTTGTACTGCCCGGAGGATTATTTACTTGTATGGCTTCGATTTGTTCCGGCGTCAAGGTTTGTCGTTGTCGATACATGGCGAACAATTCGTAATTGCCGGAGTACCAATTTGACTTGGACTCCTCGGATAAAACATATTTAGCCGTCGATGCAATTTGAGTGTCAGATGAATCTTTTGAAATTTCCACTATATTCAGGTAATTATTATTCGTTGTCGCACAGTACAAGTGTCCGGCGAATTGAACACATAATCTTGCTATTGATTGTGCATAAACACGCGATTTTCTAATATCATCGGAAATTGGATGGTCTTGCGAGAATGAAATATTATCCAAACCATATAATGTATTCCAATAATCTGGCTTGGTTACATCGCCTTGCCGGAAAAAACGATCCGCAAAAGTTATAATCTTATCCTTTAAAATCGAATCTTGAAAAAAATTGGGGCCAACAAGTTGTAAAAGAATATTGATACAATGTCCTTTAAATTTAATTATGTCTTTTGTATAAACAGCCTCATTTCTTTCCAACCATTCAATTAAATGATCCGCCAATCCGGGCAGATTTCGGGAACGATACATCGCGGCGGTATACAAATTAATGGCATCCTCCCAGAAATCGGCATATTGAACGTCGGAGAGCAATCCCATCGAGAAAGGAATCGGATCGACTCCCTCCTCTTTCAATGTCGAATTCCGTGCAAAATAATCCTGATAAAAGAAATTCTGGTCTTTATTTAAATAGTGTTCCAGCCAGGATGTGATTTGATCTTTTGAAGGGAATTCCTGTGACCAAGTTGCGAAAATTGAATGGAATACAATGAAGATAAAAAGATAAGGAACTGATTTTATAATCATGATGAATTCTCCTTTTTGTTAATAATTCTCATCCCAACGAAAGGAATCATAATAGTGCCAATAGTACCACGGATATTTTTCGTGTCTCCAATTGTAATCGCCGTCTGTCCCACATTCCGGATTGAAATGCATGATATTCAAAGCATACCATGGTTGGAAAACCTGCCACCAAAAACCAGTCGCTTCATTTACATAATGGCCGTAATGAGGAGCAAGTCCCTGTGTAAGTGGTCCCCAATTGTATATTCCATTCCCGTTTGGTTTCGTAGCATTCCAATCCCCGTCACATTCCGGTTCGAAACAATGTCCCCATTCGTGCAAATAAATTTTATTTTCCACATTTTTCTCTACAACGCAGAGTTTCGTTAATGGTTTTGTCCACCCAATAAAACCAGGAACAATATCGTCCACTCCCACAATTCGCCATGTAGATTCAGGTGAAAGATTTACTGTTGAATTGTGCCAAATATTCACATCAAGCTCATTCCAAATGGGATCAGGTCCTATTACTGAATTAGGATGAAAATCAAGCAAAATAAAATACGCGCACACTCCCCATGTGTCGCTCCATGGATCACCATTATCCCAAGGGGCATTATCGTCCTTATAAACAAACGGCGGTTCGGGATAATCAAGCGTTCGGTGGGCAACACGCTGCGCCATCGTTATAAATTCCGTCATTTTTACATTCCATTGCGCTTGCACCATCTGTCCTCCGACATTCGACCACCAGACCTCAACATATTCATCTTTCGTCGTGTTTTCATCACAATACCCATTGTCCGGACTTATATACCCTGGCGGTATGGCGTAAAGATCAGACACAAAAATGAAAATGAAAAATATGAAGAACACAGATAAACACCTCAAGAATTTTTGCCGCATGATGGATAATCTCCTTACTATATATCAGGAATGTATCATGAAAGACATTTTCTTACGATGTAAGATAGTCTGATCTTTCACTATCAGTCAACTCCATTTTTCAACTTTTTTCCAAACACGAAGTGCTAGCACTTCGCATTATTTTTTTCCTCATCAAGAATATACCGTCGTCCCGACGTTTGAATCCGATGTCCTCGCGCTTTCAGCGTCTGAATATCGTATTGAATTTGGCGCGGTTCCACCTCATACATGGGCGCAAGCATCCCGCTCGTCCATTTTCCCGGCTCGTTTTTAATCCGCAACAGAATCTCATCCAGACGTTTTTCCCGCTTTACCTTGTGCTTTTGATTATCCGACATACCGGGATGTTTTTCCTTGTATTTTTTCAGGATATAATATGCCCAGGCTTTTCCGCCCTTCTCCACATCGTTCATTACTTTTTTCACGAATTCGTTCGGATCGAATGGTTTGGACAGAACACGATACGCGCCATATTCGAACGAGGGCGCTTTGTTTTCCACCTCGCGATTCAAATAGCCGCTGAGGAAGACGGCCGGGATGTACGGATACAGGTCGTGAATCGTTTTCAGCACCTCCAGCCCGTCTCCGTCCGGCAGGATATAATCCACCAGGCAGATATCGATCTCTTCCCGTTCCAACAAGTGCAGCGCCGTCTGCACGGTCGGAGCGTGCAACACGTTGAGTTTCCCGGCGAACAAGCAACGAATCGAGCGGAATATACTCGTATCATCGTCGATTACCAGCATGGTTTTCAATTGCAACGGCATGATGCTTCTCCCAATGAGATAAAAAAATGAGGGGAAATGCCATTATACGGAAATATATAACAGGATACGAATAAAATCAGCAAAATAAGTACAAAAACACAATATATATCATTATGGAATCACAACACTATCTTTGATAATTCAATAAAACATCAAAACCGGCTCGAAAATAACGCGGGAAATGATTTTTTAGGGAGGCTGCCAGGTTCCCATTTCTATCGATCCATCCTCCCTGATCGATTCCCATTGTGAAAACCGACATTCGTTCGTATATTTAACTACGATTGACAGGACCGAAGGAGACATTTTATGAAGATATTAATCGTGGGCAGCGGCGGTCGGGAGCACACGCTGGTTTGGAAATTGAAACAGTCCCCTCTTTGCACACATTTATTCTGCGCGCCGGGTAACGCGGGAATGGAAAATCAGGCTGAATTGGTCGATATCCATGCCGGGGACATCGATCAACTTGCTTCGTTTGCCGAGAACAACGCGATTGACCTGGTTGTCGTAGGACCGGAAGCGCCGCTGGCGGAGGGGCTGGCGGATGCCTGTCGGGAACGGGGCGTGAATGTCTTTGGTCCCTCCCAGGCGGCCGCTCGCTTGGAAAGTTCCAAGAGCTTTGCCCGCCAGCTGATGAAGAAATACGATATTCCGACTCCGGCCTTCGGCTCGTTCGATGATCCGCAAGAGGCGAAACAATTCGTTCGCGAAATGGCAAAAGAAGGCAAACAGGTTGTCGTCAAAGCCGATGGCCTCGCCGCCGGAAAAGGCGCGATTGTAACCTCTTCGCCCAATGAAGCCGATCAGGCCGTCGATTTGTGCATGAAGGACAAAGCCTTCGGCGACGCCGGCGCCCGCGTGGTGGTCGAGGAACGCCTGCGCGGGCCGGAATTATCCATCCTGGCCGTCACCGATGGCAAAAAAATCGTCATTTTACCGCCATCGCAGGATCATAAACCCATCGGCGAAGGCGATACCGGGCCTAACACCGGCGGCATGGGCGCTTATTCACCCGTTCCCATCGTCGCCGACGCCGTTCTTGATGAAATCCGCCGTACAATTCTCGAACCAACGGTTATCGGCATGGAAAAGGAAGGCTGTCCTTACACCGGCGTTCTCTATGCCGGTCTGATGATGTGTGAACAGAAGCCCTACGTCATCGAGTTCAACTGCCGGTTCGGCGATCCGGAAACCCAGGCGGTTTTGCCGGTTATTGCAGAGGATATCCTGCCGCTGTTGATGGAGGCGGCGCGCGGTGAAATCAAGGAAAACCGCATCATCCCCGCATCCGGCAGCGCCCTCTGCGTCGTCATGGCATCCGGCGGCTATCCCGGTTCGTATGAGAAGGGAAAACCGATTGCCGGTTTGGATCAGGTGGAAAAACAGATGCAAAACCGCGCCGTGGTTTTTCACGCGGGTACGGCAAAGCAAGAGGGCGGCATCGTCACGTCCGGCGGCCGGGTGCTGGGCGTTACCGGCCTAGGCAGGGATTTCGACGAAGCGTATGCCAACGCCTATCAGGCAGTGGAGATGATTTCATTTGACGGCGCTTATTATCGCAAAGACATCGGCTACCGTGTGCGTCAAAAGTGAGACAAAAAACGAATCTAACCTTTCCTGTAATCTTAACTGCCGACGATAACGGAGGCGTCGCATTAAAAGTCATGGGAAAACGGATGGAAATTCAAATCGTCAATGCAGCATGATATCGTTCTCATCTCCTATACTGCCATCATTCCTATCGCTGAGTTTTCCGGATTCGAAATCTTTTTTAAACATCCGCATCCCGGTATAAAAAAATTAAATATCCCTCTTGACATTACTGAACATTTGTTTAACAATACACCGATGCCTGCCGACAAGCATGCAACAGAACATTCTCAACAAGAATAGTTGAAACGGAGGATAAGGAATCATTATGAACTGGAAAAAGTTATTGAACGATGAAATGGAATCCACGTACAAATCCGCGGAACGATTGATGGCGCTCGTCGAAGACAGTCAACTCGATTGGAAACCCGCGACCGGCGCGAATTGGATGACCACCGGCCAACTGCTGATGCATATATCCAACGCATGCGGCGCTCCCTGCAAAGGCTTCATCACCGGCGATTGGGGACTGCCGGAAGGGGTGGACTTGAGCAAGCTGCCCCCCGAAGAAATGCTTCCCCCCGCCGAAAAAATGCCCACGGTCGGAAGCGTCGCCGAAGCGAAACAATTGCTGGCGGCAGACAAACAAACCGCGCTCGATATGGTCGCGCAAAGCAGCGAAGAGGATCTTGCCAACACGTTCACCACCGCGCCGTGGGATCCGACAGAGGTGATTTTAGGCCATCGCTTGCTACAAATGGTTTTTCACCTCAGCCAGCACAGAAGCCAATTGTTCTATTATCTAAAATTGCAGGGAAAACCGGTAAATACCTCTCATTTATGGTAAAGGATCGGGCTAAAAGAATGGATGAACGAAACGAGATTTCTCTGTTTGATTTGACATGACGGATTGCGCCTGGCGGCGAATCCATCTTACTCGCTTTCTGTAAAATATAATTTTTATCCTTCCCCTATTGCTCGATGATTCTATTACCCTCGACGACAGTTCCATTTTTCCAAAGTTCCGCTTCACTCAAATCGATCTCATCATTCCAACTCACACCATATCCACCCACATCGACTTTCACCGTTTTGAAGAACCATTTTTCTTTCAATGGGGTAAAAGCATCTGTGTGAAAAAGCGGTGTACAATCATAATTTTTAACAGTTCCATTTTCAAAGGCGACGAACAGGCATCTGTTTTCACCCGGTTGAACCGATATGATTTTAGGAAAATCATCCATTTCTGTAGTTACTCCAATCCTGTTAATTTTTTATATTCTTGCGTTCTCCACATTTTTCCTGAAGCAGAAGTTGATTATTACTCATCACGATATTTCCGCATGGTTTTCCATAACCCAACCATCCCAATCATGGCCAAAGCCAACGGGAGAATGAATAGAAGGAGCAGAAACGGGTTGATCTGTCCCAACCGCACGATCAAAAGATCCGGTCCGTAATTCAAAATCGTTCGCCAATGCAAAACCGGGCTGGAAAACTGCGGCAGGTAAATCATGAACTGCATGAGAACCACGTTGGAAAATTGCAGGCCGGATTGGTACACCATTTCTTTGATCACCACCACCGCATCGGCGGCCAGTCCCAGAAACTGGACGAACACGGAAAACGCAATCAACACTCCCCAGCCGATTTTCTTCGCCGCCCGGTCAAACAACTGCCGATTCAGAAAAAAACCTGCCGTCAGAAACATCAAAAAGGGAGTAATCTGATAAA
>QZKN01000185.1 GCA_003598175.1 Candidatus Omnitrophota bacterium | reverse complement strand
TGAAATGGCATGATTCTCTCCTTCTTCCAATTATTTTATCTTGAAGGAGAGTTTATCTTAAAAGTGATTTTATTGCAATGTTATTATGGAATCATACTATTAGTATTGATTCCTTGAAGATCAAAGGGAGATTTTGCGCTGTTCCGATAAATGATCGAGAACGATTCTCCGCCACTTCTTTTAATGATCAATTCTTCGGTTCGAGCGATATTCAGTAAATCTGAAAGACGCTGCTGCGCTTCGGGAAAAGTATATTCTTTCATGATCGCGCCTTCGATTTCATCAATTCCAACAACCGTCCGATGTGCCGATAATTTTCCAGTTCCTCTTCCTCTTTTTGGTCTAATAGACCTTGGCGGGCTTTTTCCGCAAGATCATTCATCCGCTGAATATCTTCCGCCGGGAAACGAATGTCTAAAATTGACGCCGCCGGCTCTTTCGACCAGTTTCCATCCTCTACTTGAAAAAGCCGACTTAAGATAGACGCCTCATTATTTGCAGTAAACAACGTCATGGCTTTATCTCGCATTTCATACATTTGTGATGCAATCCATTTCATTCATGATTCATCAATGATAGTATAATACGAAGCAAATTTAAAAACAAAGGGAAACAAAACCCCCTTCTTACCGCGCCATCTGTTCCGCCAGCCGTGTATAATAATTTTTCAACGCCTCGCGGTATTGCGGTGGAATCCGTTCTTCCGGCGGCCGCTCCGCCGCCTGTCGGACTTTTTCGTCGGCGTTCAGGGGAACCTTGCCGTTCGGCGACTCGGCGTCCAGGCCGGTTTTGGCGGTTTCCGCTTTTCTCTGCTTTCCGTATTCGTCCTGTTCCTGCATGGTTCCCGCTTCCAACATGCGCGTCATGATGCGTTTTTCCTTGCTCTCGGCGCGTTCGTCGTTTTCGCCCGCCTGCAGTAGTTCCTCGAGTTCCTTCATTTCCTGATAAATGCCCTGCAAGCGGTTGCGCAATTGATCCACGTGGCGATATTGCTGCATCATCTTTTCGATTTCCTTGCGGATTTGCGCTTGTTGCTGCGCCAATTGTTGCAATTGCTCCAGCATCTGCTGCCCTTTTTCACCCATCTGGCGCATCTGATCCATCGCATCGTTGAGATTCTTCTGCTGCGAAATCAATTGCTGCATTTGTTGTTGCAGGCTTTGCGCGCCGGATTGTTGCTGCATCTGCTGCTGCATGTTCTCCATATCCCGCAGCATGTGCACCAATGCCTCGTTGAGCGCCATGACGGATTGCCGGGTCTCGTGCAATCCCACCCATTTGACGCCCTGGCCGACCTCGACGGCGCGGCGCAGACGTTCCTCGCTTCGATCCAGCAACCGTTTGATTTCGCGTCCCATAAATGGATTGGTTTGTGACATCTCCACCCATACCCGCCGAATGCGGTCGATTTCGCGCAGAAACGCCTGCGCCAGACGCAACGACTGTTGTTCGTTCCGCCGGCCTTCCGCGCCTTCGGCCAGCGCTTCGATGTGATTGGATAGAAACAATCCACGATCCACCAAACGCCGAATGGCGGTCGTATCCATTGCCATCTCCATCCCCGTCATATCGAGTAACTGAGATTGCAATTGCTGCGCCATTTCCTGCAATTGCTGCTGCGCGTTTTTTTGGTGTTTTTGCGCCTGTTCCATGTTGTTCCGCTTCAATTGCTCCGTTGCCTGCGAAAGTTCGGCCTGCAGTTGCTGTTCAATCAATTGATCCTGAATCTGTTGCAGCATTTGCGAAATCTGAGGGCTTTCCTCTTCGGTCGATTGTTGCATATCATTCATTTTGTCCATCAGGCTTTGCGCGTCTTGTTGCATCTGTTTCTGGCGCGCTTCCAGCATATCCTGCTCGGCCTGAAGTTGATCCCGTTGCGCTTGCAGTTCTTTCAAATCCTGCTGATCGCGGCTCTCCGCCGATTGTTGATTATCGTTGTTTTCCAATGCGTCCAGTTTGTCTTGCAGTTCGTTTTGACGTTCGGCCAATTTTTGTGTTTCCCGCTGGAGATGCTCCTGGCGTTGCGCCAGTTCTTCCGCCATGTTGCGCAAGCCTTCCAGCTGCCGGGCCTGAAAGGCGTTTTCCAGCATGGATAGGGTGCGATTCAGTTCCTGATCGAACTCCTCAAAAGAAAATTTGAGATCCTGCAACTGTTCCGTGGTGATTTGTTTGGACATCTCTTGCAGCGTGCTATCGATTTTTTGCAGCAATTGCCGCGTGTCCTGATTCACCAATTCATCGAGCAGTTCCTGAATGCGCGCCATCTTTTCAACCGTTTCGGGCGTGAATCCCTGCTGTTCCCGTTCCTCATTCGATAGCGTTTGTTCGGCTTCTTCTCGATACTCGTTGAGCTGTTCCTGAATCCGCTTGGCTTCCTCGACGAGCTTTTCCTGGCGCTTTTTGATTTCTTCGAGTTCCTTTTTTTCCATCCATGCCGGATCGCGATCTTCGTTTTCCGGAGTTTGAGATTCGATTTTTTCGGTGATTTTGTCGATGGTATCTCCGGCGTCGCGTGTGATTTTGTGCTGTTCTTCCACCAGTTCGTTCAGGTCTTCAACCTGGATTCGTTCTTTTTCATCCAGCGCGCCCAGCAATTCGGCGAGTGTGGCGTAACGCAGGATATGAGTCTGCGAACGTCCGCTTTTTGAACCGTGGATCGCATCGTTATCCCACGCTTCCAGATAAAAGGTAAATTCGTCGCCCGGAAACAGATTGAATTGCGACAAATCCCAATCATACGTGACGAACAGCTGCGTCGCATTGGCCACATCGGGAGACGCCTCGTTTTCCAGAGACCAAATCCGTTCGACGCGATTGGCGCTTTCCTGATAATTGACCTGGCTGTGAACAAAAAGATGTTGAATCTGATAATCATCGAACGCACGCGCCTGCACGCGCTGCTGCAACAGTTCAGGAACTTGATCGATCGGTTTGGGCGATAAAATTTCAACGGTGGGGCTGGCGTCGGGAACCATCGTCATCAAACAAGGTCGAGAGGTTCCCGTCAGACCATACCGATCGGTAAATGAAAATGAAATTTCGCCGGACTGCGATGCGGTGAAAGAGACGGAGATCGTTTGTCCGTCAAATCGAACAGGAACGTTTGTATTGCCGATCCGAAAAGAAGCCTCCGTCAGTTCGTTGGTCGATTCTCCCGCAATCGTGATTTCACTTCCTTCCGCCGCGGCAAAGGGGCGTAGCGGTTTGATGATTTCCGGTGTTTTTCCCGTATAAGCAGGAGGAGTAACCGTAATCGACGCCTGCGACAGCGTTGGAGGATCCAACGGCGTCACCTGGCCTCGGTTGGAAAGCGTGTTGCCCACCGAAAAATAATATTCCATTCGCTGACGAACCGCCGGAACCGGAAATGCAAGAGAGGTATAAGTCTGTCTGGCAGGGAATGTCCGCCACATGTCATTCGTGAAAATATGAATAAAGGCGTCTTTCGCATCGAGGCGTTGCGACAAACTCGCGGTGAGAGTCGCCGGCGCTCCGCGCACAACCTGAATGGTTTCATTCACATAAATCCGGGATGGTCGAACCGCCGCATCCTGCATAAAAAGTGCGCGGGAGATACGAAGAACGCTATCTCCGAACAAATCCGAACGCATAAACCAAAATAGGAAAATGGGAATGACGAGACATGCGAATAAAAACAAGCCGGTGGACGAGATCACTTCTTTCTTCTCTCCACGATGATCGAGAATGTATCGCCGCAGCCACTCGTCTTCCGCTTCGATGAGTTCGGACGAATATCCCAGACGTTTCACCTCATCCTGACGCCGTTCGAGATAAATCAGCAGAGAAGTGCGGTTGGCGATTTCCGGATGCCTTTTTTCCCATCGATGAAAGAATGTGGAAATCCGAAAACCTTCCTTGCTCCATACCGACAAGCGGGAAACCACGATGTAGACGAGAATCCCGCACAAGAAAACAAACAGGAAATTAATGCCGACAGTGCTGAGTGAAAAAGTCCCGGCCCAGAATAGAAACAAATGGGCGCATAAGATCGTTCCTCCGATCAGAAGAAACAACAATCCGACCATGTGACGCAGAATATGGCGTCGATAGAGCTGATGGACCAGAGCGAGACTGGTTTTAGGAGTATTCTTCAAGGTTTTACACCATTTTCTTTCGTTGAATCAATCCGATATTCGCTGATAGCGAATCCGAGTGACCGCTCTGATTATTATACCGATGATTTTGGAATTTGTATCTGTAATCCATATCATACGTTGGAAACGATTGACGGGCATAGAACAGAACGGACGCCTTATTCATTATCTTCGGATTCGGAATTCTCGCCAAGATACAAATACCGCTGAATCAAATTCACGAAACCGGTCCATTCCTTGTTTTCCGAACGGACATTGTTCATTTCCCGGCCGAGAGCGGCCATTTGGGCATCCATATTTTCGATGTGGTGCAAAAGGCAGGCTTCCAACGTCATGGGCAGAATCGGGGAACGTTCGATTTCGCCGTGATGGGAAAGGATCAGATGCAGAAGCAATCGTCGTTTCTCTTCCGGAAAACTCGGCAGCTGGGTGATGAGCCGCTCCACGATCAAGGTCCCGATAAATGTATGTCCCAACAACCTGCCGTCGGTGCTATAGTCGATACGAAAATCGAACACGAATTCGTCGATTTTGCCCATATCGTGAAACACCGCGCCGGCAATCAAAAGATCGGAATCGACGTGCGGATACATCGGCGCAATCAATCGACAGAGTTTCATGACGCTGAGCGTATGTTCGAGCAGGCCATAAATGTACGGATGATGCCACAATTTCGCGCCGGGGGCCAGGATAAATTTTCCCCACAGCCGTTCATCCTGCCGAAATTCGGATAGCAGCGCATGATAATCCGGATCCGTAATACCGGCGATCAATTCCTCGAATTCGCTGATCAACGTTTCCTGCGGGATGGGAGACGCCTGCAGAAAATCCCGTGGATTCAAATGGCTGCAATCCGCCAGCGGATGGATGCTCTTCAGCGTAATCTGCAGTTCATCCTTATAGGAATTCACCTTGCCGTCGATTTCGACGACGATCCCATCCTGCAACTGTTTCGATGTTTCCTCGGCGTGATCCCAGAGAATCGCATTGACTTTTCCGGTGTTGTCGCCCAGTCGCAGCGTGAGAAACTTGCCGCGATCGTATTCCCGCAAGGCAAAACGGGTAACCGCGAAGATGGAATGGATCGAATTACCGACTTCCAGGTCCTTCACGTAGATTTTTTGAGAAAGCGTTTCCTCTTCAAGCAATGGCTGATCCATGCCGGGTTCCTTTCGAATTTTTTTCATGAAAATGCAATCGCGACGGAGCGCGGACATCCTGTCCGCATGATGCAGCGCACGAATCCCATTATTTCATCGCAACCTGGACCGCCCACACGAAATCAATCGGCCGGCCGCAGTCTTTTCCTTATTTGCACTGTATCCATTTTTGAGAAAATGTGAATGACAAAGGCATTGCTCATGCGCAATTTTGTGTGGCAGGAACACGCCGGTCGGCCATTAATCGCGTTTGCGGATACGAACGCCGGCGAGTCCGATGACGATAACGCTCAGCGTAATCAGAACAACCTCATGGATAAACGCGGCGACATATGTGGATAGATCCCAGCGAACCTCGAACATATAGTGGATGGGAGAAAACGGTTTGAGTACACGATCCAACATTTTGAAAACGGAATCCGATGGTCCGCCGGGCGGCCATCGTTGCATGCCGAATCCCGACTGCGTTATCGAAAAAAACTGATACATTCCCAACACAATACCGTAAATCAAATAGGGCAGAATGACGTGCAACAAAACGATGGAAAACGTTTTCCGGTGTGGGGACGCCTTCCATTTGCTCTGTCCGCTGGAATAGAGGACGCCCACGCTGGAATAAAAAAAGGCGCAAACCAGCAGTAAAACGACAAGAGCCGTGATTTGCGGCAAATAATTCTCCTCCGGAACGATTTCATGATAGCGAAACAAAACCGCAGTGGAACAATAAAAGAAGAAAAAAATCGAAAGAAGAGGAATCGCCGATTGCCGAAAGGCCCCGTACACCTTCCCGATCACGATATCGATCGAACGAATGGCCGTAACCCGAAGCATCGGCCAAGTATCCCGGCGGCGTTCCTGCAACAGCGTGT
The DNA here is from genome assembly GCA_003598175.1 of Candidatus Omnitrophota bacterium. Lineage (GTDB taxonomy): Bacteria > Hinthialibacterota > Hinthialibacteria > Hinthialibacterales > Hinthialibacteraceae > SURF-12. The sequence goes on along the minus strand of QZKN01000185.1, from coordinate 46,194 downwards.
AGCTAGGCGCGATGGGTGTAAAAAGGCAGGTAATGCCGACGCCGAAAATGGCCAGAATCGAATAAGTCATTCGATGAGATAAATCTTTGACGTTGGACGCGTCGAACATCAACCAGGCGAGAAAGGCGGAAAGCAGACCACACGCGATGACCAGCGTCAGATCGCGGGACAGGAGCTTGCGGTTTTGTTCGAGGATTTCCTTCTGACTAATCGCCCTGAATCGAAGGCCGAAATAGGGAACAATCGTATCTTCCCGCGAAACCGGCGTGGAATATTTCCGCTTATTTCGCCGCGCCTGCCATAGTTGTTTCCACGAAAAGTCATTCGTGAGCAGGGGCGCGAGAAAATAGTAAGCAATCGCCGTGAATAAAAAAAGCAGAATGGACAAGGCAAACAGAAACAATCCGGTCAGCAAACCGGGATACGACTGCAACGGCGTCAGAACAGAAAGAAAATAATACTCATCAAGATTGCACATCGGAAACGACATGCGTTTCGGCGCGTAAACCTCGAATAACGCCCAAATCGGATTGATCCACAATTCCAATCCGAGTTTGGGAGATGGACCGGATACGCCATACCAATAGGTTATATAGATGAAACGTCCGGCGAGCGGACCGAAAAGATAGGCAATCAGAAGCAGAATCGAAATCCGCGCGGCGCTCCCCGCGCTTTGGGCAAACAACGAGACGGTTATCCCGATCATCATAACCAGACAATATAAGCCGCCGATAAGGACACAGCATTGCATGACTTCACCGGGTGACAGGCCGCCGATGAGAAAACATAGTCCTAAAAACGGCGTCAACGAAGTCAACAGGATAAGCGCGTACAAAAGCGGCGCCATGCATTTTCCCCACAAAATGCGAATCGAATACATCGGCGTGGTGAGCAGGAGTTCCCACGTGTTTTCCTCGCGTTCGCGCGCAATCATGGAGGATGCCATCGTGGCAATCGGAATCGCCAGCAGCGTCGTTATGATGATGATCGGGAAAAACAGGGAACGCCCGTCCATCCTTCCATAAATCCATTCCATCGAGGTCTGAAAATAGCCGATGCAAAAAACAAGAGTTGCAAGAAGCAACAAAATCGTCAATTGCACGAACGTGCGGGGCGTTCGCAATTGGCTGATGAATTCTCGAGCAATTACCGGATTCATATACTCAATCTCTCCTTTGAATTCGCGCCGCGGTTAACCGCATCATCAAACCGCCGAGGCCGATCAAAATCACCCCATGGACGCCGGCCATGCAATAATCGTGAAAATCCCATTCCCGTCGGAATAAACAGGTCAGCGGCGAGAAGGGGAAAATATTCTCTGCAAATAGATCGACATACCAATCGAAATGGCTTCGTGGAAACCAGGTTTGAAACGCACTATGGTCTTGAATGAAGTGAATCAGCATAATCACGCTGGCAAACAGAACAAACACCAAAAAAGGAAACAACAGATGCAGGATGATCAACCCAAACGTTTTTCGGTGGGGAGACGCTTTTGCCCCCTGCGCCGCGGCGGAATACATCACGCCCGCGCAAGAATAAAAAAAGAGACAGGCGGAAAAAAGCAGACACACACAACCGATTTCCGTCACATACATCCGCTCCGATCGGATGTCATGGAAGTGAAAAAACAAATGGGCGGAACCGAAAAAAATCGGATAAAAGAAAAGTATGGGAATCATGGATTTTCGAAAAGCGGCGTATACCTTACCCATCACCACATCGCGGGAGGAAAGAGTGGTGATACGCAGCAATGGCCATGTTTCCCGCTGAAATTCCCGCTGCAACGTGGAACTGGAATGAATGGGAGAATAAAACAGGCAGACCGCCAAGGCGAAAAAAACGAATAAATAATAAATCCCGGCGTAATTTGCTTCCGGGCGCCTGCTGTAGCTGCTTATATTCGAAAAATCGTAAAAGTAATGGACCGGATTGATGCTCATTTCGTAGAAATAGAAAATAAGAAGAAGAGTAAGAAGACAAACCGCGATGATCATCGAGGAATCCCGCGTCAGCCATTTTCGGTTGGATTCCTTTTTTTCTTTTTCGCTGATCGCGCGATACCGCAGCCCGAAAAAAGGGTGAATCGCAGGATCGATTTGGGAGGGAGAAACGGATCGTTGGAGCAATTGTCGCGAACATACGATCTCCTTCCACGAAAAAGGAGTGGTGAGTCGCACGCGAAACTTGTGAAACAGATAAACCGTCAATAAAAACAATACAATGGCGAAAAGAAGATTGAATAATCCGGTCACAAACCCTGGATAACTGAGCCATTGAATAAACGGAGAAGGAAAAACAGAATTGCCCAAGCGAGCGGGATTCCAAAAAGAACCCGGATTCTGCAGCTCGATCAACGTCAAAATCGGATTTATCCACACTTCGAAATGGAATTGCGCCGTATTGAGATTGCCATAGCAATAAAGTAAGAAAAATACTTTCAAGGCAATCGGTCCGATGAGAAACAAGACAACGATGAGCGAAGCCAGCTGCATTGCCATTCCCGATGAGCGGGAACACAGTGAGATCGCAACACCGATCACCGTTACCAGCAGATAGAGCGCAAGAATAACGACGCCGCACTGAATCATTTCCAACGGCGACACGCCCCCCATCAAAACACAAAGCCCCAACATGGGGAGAAAGGAACTGATGATCAATAATCCGTACAGCACGGAAGCAAGACATTTCCCCCATATAAACGAGACGTTTTTCAACGGCGTGGTCAATAGCAGTTCCAGCGTGTTTTCTTCCCGCTCGTGAACGACGCTGACGGCGGCCATGCCGCTGATGGGAATGATCAAAAGACAAGATAGGTAGACGATCGCATAGAAAAAATTACGACCGCCGAAAGAGAAAAGCATCGGCGCATTGATCAGAATGGAGTGAATCAAACAAAAAATCCCTCCGGCCAGCAATAAAAGAACAAAAAGGGTTCGAAAGGACCGTGGTCTTCGCAGTTGGCTGTATAATTCACGCGCAATGATCGGATTCATGAGTGGGTTTTTTCTGATTTCCGGTGGTCGATTTTCTTTTGGGTTTTTTCAAAACCGCCGGATCTACTTTTCAATTGCATTTCTTTCCCTACAAGAACTTTCATCTGATTTACAGGAAAGTATCGTACCGATTTCTCAATGTCAAAAGGCATGAAACAATTGTTACTGTTTTATTTACTCCCCTTATGCAACAGGTGACAAGCAGGATCAAGTTTATTTGATATGACCAAGGGAAATAGAAATTTTCTATTCCTTGCAGAACAATAGTGTTCCCAATAAATTCGCGAGAAACAAACCCCAACGGGGTATAAGAGGAAAGCCAGCGGGCAACGCCCCTGGAAATGCGTTTGTGATAGATACCCCAGCCCTGAAAGGGCGTAAGAAGGTTAAAACGTAAACGGTTTTCTTACGCCCTTTCAGGGCTGGATAACTTAATTATATCGTAACCAGGGGCGTTGCCCGCAGGCTATCTTCTATAACCCCGTTGGGGTAAAAGACATGGAAAAACTATAAATATAATTAGTAAAGATCATCCTTTGATAGAGGATCGAAGAGAGGCATATGATGAGTTATTTACGCGGAGACTTTAATCGTTTATACTTCCGTAACTGTATGATACGTTTCAACATAAACCCGGAGAGAATCATTTTGTAGCCATGGGAGGAAAAAATGGTTGGATGGAAGATCGGAATCGTTTTTGTTTCCATGATAATAGCGGTATCGGCATTCACGAACTCGTCCATATCGTGGCAGTGCCCGGTTCAATCCGCCGAATGGGAAAAAACGGTCGATCCCGAAACCGGCGCGAACGTCATATTCATCACGACCCATCCGGCGGATGACAACAATCTCTATTTTCACGATCGTTCCTGGCTGGAGGACGAGTCGATGGTGATTTTCACTTCCAATCGCAACGGTAAAACGGAGCCGTTCGGATTCATTGAAAAAACCGGCGAGATTGTTCGATTGAATCCTCCGGATTTTCCTTCAACCGCCGGTTTTACTGCCGGAAAAAGAAATAGCTGCCTTTATCTCACAAAAGCGGACGGCGTTTATGAATGGCAAATTGGTAGAAAGCCCGTAACCGAGGCCGTTCGTCAAGAATCGCGTGTGCGAATCAACGAACGGATGATTTCCCGTTTTCCCGAAAATGTCTATCCCTGCGGTTCGTTGAACGAAAACGCCGATGCCACCCGCTTGAGTCTGATTCTGCGCCGGCGCGATTCCGATCTGTCGGATATCGTTCTCATCGACAAACAAACGGGAGCGTTTGAAAACGTGGCTTCCGTGAACTGGCCCGTCACTCACCTGCAATGCAGTTGGACGCAGCCGGATTTGGTCATGTTCGCGCGCGAATATCCGCCGCACGGAGACCGTGTACCAATCATGAGCGACGAGGAATACGCCAAACAGGAGCCGCACGCCCGATTCTGGTTCGCCGATTTGTCGCATCGGGAACCGTGGACAATCCATTATCAACAGCCGGGTGAATTGGTTACGCATGAATGCTGGTGGTTGAGAAATCAAATCACGTTCTGCGGCGGTTTTCTACCGGAAGAATCGCATGTAAAAGTAATCGACATGCAAACCGGCGTCACCCGCATCGCCGGAGCGGGATGCTGGCTGCCGAACATCTCATCCGCCGATCTCGCCAAACGCAATTGGTGGCACGCCGCCGGTTCGCCCAAAGGCGATTGGATCGCGGCGGACAACTGGCACGGCGACATCGTACTATTCAATGCGCGAACGACGGAAATGAGATTACTCACATCAGGTCATCGCACGTATGGCAAAGGAGCGCATCCGCACGTCGGCTGGGCCCCCGCCGGCGATCGGGTGGTTTTCACTTCGAATAAGCGTGGCCATGCGGATGTTTGTATAGCCTATTTGCAATAAGATACTGTCTATTGTTCATAAGCATTGGAATCGGTAATTAAGGATTGTTTGGGGATGTGAGGAAAAACGGAACCGCGATCGACATCTTCGAATATCTGGTCCGATACAAGGACATCATCCACATCAACCTGCATTGGGATGGTTACCGCAAGAAACACAAAACCTCCGGCTTCAAATACAACAATCCCAAAATCGCCGAAGGTTTCCATACGATCGATCTGGATTGGAAACCGGACGAATATGTCATTTATGTGGACGAACGGGTAATCTGGCGAACGAATCAAGCGGTTTCTCACAGAACCCAATACATCATACTAAGCCTCGAAGTCGGCGAATGGGCGGGCAATATCAAAGAAGCGGAGCTGCCCGACAGCGCGTATTTCGATTATGTGCGGGTATATCAGATACCTTCTTCCACTGATTGATTCCTGGCATCCACGTCAGATGGTTCGTTTGCATAAAAAAAGTGAAGTGGAATTTCAATTTCAGGGCTTGTTTACGTCACAAGCGGATCGTCGTATCCTGCTTCGGCTGCGGCCAAAGAATTGACGCAACGATTGCCATCGAAAGAACCACAGCAATTACACAAAGTGAGAGCAGGATCGGAATTTTAAAAATGTCCATAATCAACATTTTTGTTCCCACAAACACGAGAATGAAGGACAAACCATAATGCAGATAATGAAACCATTGGATGATTCCCGCCAATGCGAAATACAACGCGCGAAGTCCTAAAATCGCAAACACGTTTGAGGTATACACAATAAAAGGATCAAGTGTAATGGCCAGGATGGCAGGAATTGAATCCACGGCGAAAATAACGTCGGTGGTTTCAATCAATACAAGTACCAAAAATAAAGGCGTCGCCCAAAGTCCATCGCTTTTGTGCACAAAAAATCTTCCATCTGGATTTTCACTTGACACACTTGTAATGGGGATGAGTTTCCGCGCCAATTTCAATATGGGATTTTTTTCCGGAGCGATATTCTTGTCTTTTTGCAAAGCCAACTTGATGCCCGTAAAAATCAGAAAAGCCCCAAAAACGTAAATGATCCAATGCAGTCGCTGAATAAGAGAAATTCCAGCGGCGATGAAGATTCCACGCATGATCAGCGCACCCAAAATTCCCCAAAACAAGACACGGTGCTGATATTGTGCTCCTACCTTAAAATAAGAAAAAATTAATATAAAAACAAAAATATTATCCACACTCAACGCTTTTTCGATCAGATAACCGGTTAGAAACTCCAACGCTTTTTCCGTTCCGAACCAGAAATAAATAGCAAGATTGAAAAAAAACGCCAGAGCAATCCAGAAAACGGTCCAAGCAAGGGCCTCTTTCACATGCACTTCATGCGCTTTCCGGTGAAATACGCCCAAATCCAACGTGAGCATAATAAAGACAAAGAGAAGAAATCCGATCCATAAACCGATTGTATCGACCATGAATTATTTCGTATTGTGACAAAAGTTAAGGTTATACACAATGAAAAATCATGATAGCATTTTCGACGGAAAGAAGGAACGAACGCAACAAAAAATAGGATAAATCCCGTTGAATTGAAACCACGAGGAGGAGTAATGCGCATTATTCATGGTTTCGCGCTATTGATGAGTAACCACTTTACCCACAAGTTGGGTATCCTGGATTTCTCATAGGCGAATTCTTTCTTAAGAGATGAAGTATATGCATTCAAACAATGCGGATTAAGAATTATATGTAATATTATTTTGCTATTGAAATTGTTCTTATATTTATATAACATATCGCAATCGTATAAAGCAATGGTTTTAATCGGAATGATATCCCCCACGAACAGGTGATAAATGGAAATTCCAAATTTATGTAATAATGTCGAGGATATGCCGTCCACGCATTGCCAAAATTATCTACAATCGCGTATAATATCTTACAGGAATTGTTTATTGGAAATCCAATGGGGCAGGAAGCCCAATGCGCGGGAGACTCATGACCGCCGGTAATGAGAAAATAAAACTGAAAATACCCTTTGTGAAGAAGGGAAAAAGGGGATCTGTGCGTTCGGCGACCGGCATTCAGAATTTTTCTCTTTCAAAATCACCGTTAAATAAATTCGATCGAAAGAAAACAAAGCCGTCCGTCGGCAATGCAAGCGATACTCCGAAGAAAGAATCGGGAAACAAACAAATGAAATCCGATTCCGAAAAATCGGCTCCGAAACGAACGAAATGTACGAAACGCGCGGTTCAAGAACTCATAAACGCAAAACCGACGAAACGATCCAGTAATAAAAGTACTTTCAATAGCCCGAAAACCGATAAGGAAAAATCATCCTCTCGCCGAAAGAAAAAAGACGCTCCGGCAATTGTATTCCCAAAAACGACGTGGGGAGTCGATAGTATCGTTGGTTTCGAAGCCACGGAACAATTACCTCCACCCCACCTGACAAGTATCGCGGGCGGATTCGTTTTTCAGGATGATAAGGTCATTCTGGCGAATGTGCCCGGTCGAGGGTGGGAAATAATCGGCGGCCGAATCGATATCGGAGAATCGCCGGATGAAACCTTTCGCCGCGAGGCCTTGAATCAAATCGGCGTGAATCTTTCTCAGGTGAAAATGATCGGCGTCGTACGCATTGAGCATACCGGGCCGGAGCCGCCCAATTGTCCTTATCCCCATCCTGTCGGATACGGCGTGCAATATATCGGAATTGCGAGCGATCTTCTCCCTTTTACCGGCGGATCGGATTCGTTGGGTCGTTCCCTGATTACACCCGATGGATTTAAGGAGCATTATTACGGCTGGAACGAATATTTCGACGCTGTTTTTCATTATGCTTTTTCGGTTTATAAAAAATGGCGTAAAAAACTAAAAATGTAATTATTCTTATTGTTTTCACGAGCGCATCTCCTGTTTGTACTTTTCGGAATCAATTCCATCGTTTCGAGTGACGCATAATCCCGTCCTTGATTCCCGTGAATTGGCCCGAATATCCATCTGTGGAAATCACAACAAAAAAATCACAACTATATGGACTGGAAAAAAAAATGCATTACAATGGAAATTAAAGTAGGTGTAATTTCACAGAACGGACGAGTAAAAAAATAACAGTTATATGAAACCGGTAAGCCGATGACGGAAATTCTGTCGCAAGAAGAAATTGACGCCCTGCTCAGAGGAGGGATCGGACAACAGCCGGAGCCGAAAAAAGAAAAAGCGGAAAAGAAGCAAACCCCTTCCCCACGACCGAAAGTAACCGAGTTTGTTTCCCAACAACCTTCTTTTTCCTCTGCCGGCGAAAAAGAACCGAAATCGAAGATGAAACGTTCATCGGTGATTTCGGAATCGGTTGATGTTCATCCGGCAGTCTTTGAATCGTTCGAAGACGAGACGCCGATCGAAACGACCAATATGGAGGTCGTTCTGAACCTCGATTTGGAAATCCGCGTTGAATTGGGCCAAACCAACAAAACCGTCCGCGACGTTTTGGAGATGGGACCGGGCTCCGTGATTGAGTTAAGACGGTTGAACGGAGAACCCGTCGATTTGCTGGTAAACAACAAACCCTTTGCGAAAGGGGAAATCATCGTCATCACCGGCGAAAATTTCGGCGTTCGCGTCACGGATATTTCATCCGTCAAGGAGATCATTGAAGCGTTGCGATAATTCCGGCTCGAAGGCGTTGCAGAACCCAACCAATGCATGAAAACGGGAGCGAACGAAAACGCCGCTCCCGCATCGCACTTTCGCATTTGTTCATCCTCAAGCCGGATTGTTTTATTATGGTTTTGCATCAGCGCGGTGAATCGTCGAACCGTTTATGCCGCTGCTTTTCCATCCTTTATGCGTCAATCCGACGCCGGTAAACAATCCTCCCAGCCATTGCAGGGTTTCAAGCAATTTCGGAATCCATTCCGGCTGTAGCGTTCCCCACCAGATTTCCATGAACCGCTCGATAATCATCGCCGCCAGCAAAAACGATGCGCCGATCGTGGTTTTTCGGTTGTCAAAAAATTTCCATAGGTTTTCCAACATTTGTTTCCCTTTCTATTGATCCGATGGTAAAGCCTGGCCAAATCAAACCGGTTCGGACATTCTTCATCTCTCTACTAATTACAGGCCAACCGTAAAATCGGCACAATAATTCAAAAAACAACGAAAGTGAAAACGATCCACGGCGATGAGCGCATGCAATCGCGTCGAGTCTTATTTTTTCAGGATTCATACGTGGAGGTGAAATGGTGAATCCGGATTCGATCAGGCCGAACCCGGAAAAAAATACAATGGAATCAATACGCTTTGGAAGTTTGAAATGAAGATAGGTAAGCACCGTCGCTTGACGCTTTCTTGTCAGGCAAACAAGAAAGAATAATGACATTTTCACACTTCGTGATAACCAATCGGTTATTTTTTGTGAAATTCGAGCCAAATCCCATAATTCACATTTTCGTTTTCCGGGGATTTCGGTCGATGAATCGCATATTCGTTGATAGAAAGCGCCAGCATTATTATTTTCAATTCTTTTATCGTATCATTCACGTCATATTTCGGCATTCCGCCTGATTTTGTCTGCCGGGATCGAACTTGATTCGCCACTTCAATCGGTAAATTTTCAGAAAAACCTCTGCCGATAAAGGCGACGCCGCCGCTTTTCAACACTCGGTATATTTCGGAAAAGGCGAGTTGCTTGTCCTTCCAAAACTGAAACGAGCCGCGGGAGACGACGAGATCCGCATAATGATCGCGAAACGGCAACGCCTGCGCATCGGCGAAAACCGCGCCCACGCGGTGGGCGACATCCGCATCCTTTGCGCATTGGAAAACGTGAGGAATATAAAATGTATTGATGTCGGCGTTGATCCAGAACATCCGGTTCGTTCGCCTGGCGAGTTCAACGCTGAGCGTTCCCGGCCCGCCGCCGATGTCGATGCCGATTCCTTCTTTTTCTTTCAATTGAAATTTTTCCACGAGCCACTCGGCCAGCGGCGCATAGACCGGCGACAGACCGTTCGTGGCGGTTTTATGGAATTTGTCGGCGTTTTCCTTCGTATAGGTTTCGGGCGAAGGGAATTGCAAAGATTGAGCGACAACAGAGAGGGTAAAACTCAAAATGATGATGCCGATTAACATTGGTTTGTTCATTTTGTGTCCTTTCCACGATAATTATATTATTCTCTCCACCACCCTTACTTTTAAAAGTATCGAAGAGATGATCCGTACGGTGCAAGCGGGACGCTTGCTCTACCGTATCATGTTTAAAGCGGGATCAGTTCTTCCCGAACGGCCTGGATGAAATTAACGATGGGTTGCGTATGATTCGTTTTGGGAATCCACTCAATTTTCAATTGATCATGGACCGGAATGCCGTTGAATTCCTTGACGACGGAGCGGTTCTGCGAACCGGCTTCCGCGCAGATATCGAAATTCTCGATCACCAGCTGGTCTTGTATTTTCATATCGAAAACCCGCTGTCCCGGACGGTCGCCGGCAGGAGCGTGAAATCCGAAACGAACGGTATAGAGTCCCCTCGCGCGATCATTCGCCGCATCGATAAGCGGGATTACGCATTGGGTCATGCCCAAACAGCCGGATGCGAAGAGCCAGGGATCGTTGGTTCCCGCGATTTCCACATTGCGGAAATCGCGGCGGAAGAATCCCCCTCCGGTTTGCATGGTTTCCTTCAAATCGAATTGAACGCCATACGTGGCAATCGGACGCGGGTACGCCAACCATAGATTTCCGTCTCTGTCTCGCGTGTCGCCCGGCGCGCCGAGATTGATGGCGAAATGCTTCGCGGGTGTGATCGGATTGTTGGCGATAAAAACCGCCCAGTCCCGCTCTTTGCGAGGCTCCTTCTGTTTCAACACGATGGAACAACGAAGCGGAAACGAGCAGGTGCAGCCGGAACTGGATTCGGGAATGAGCAGCAAACCGCCGGCGGGGATGAAATTGAGCCAGCAGCCGGTGCGAATCGCGCCGTAATAACGCACGCCGCCGTCGCCGGCCAAATCGTAAAACGCGTTGTTGTAAGAACGATAAAAAAGATAGTTCGGCGCGGCGGACGTGATGCTGCAGCAGTGGCCGGGACGGTAAAATTCCCACGGCTCCGGTTCGCCGCTGATGGGATGGTTGCGCATTTGGATTTCGCCGGTGCGCAGATCGCAGGCGCGAGGTTCGATGATGATGGCGTTTCCCACAATCAACGGCCGCCGCAAATAGTTGAGCGGCCGCGACCATAATGCATCCCCGTTCGCGGCGTCGAAGGCCGAAATCCGCCGCCAGGTGAGCAATCCCTTCTCGAACGCAGGCCGGTCATGATTACTAAAATGGCCGAAAACGGCCAGAACGCCGTCCTGATAGGCAATCCCCATGCGATCGCCGCCGCAGCCGGTCACGTCGACGGGTTTTTTCCAGAGTGCCTTTCCCGTTTCGGCGTCGACGGCGATGAGCAATCGGATATCGAATTGTTCCATGGCGAGACTCGCTTCTTCTCCCGCTTCATAAATCCCCTTGCGAATCCATTCCTGTTTTTCGTTCAGCGCGATTGTTTTTTGCTCTTCCGTTACTGCGCTATCCATAAAAAATAAATTTCCCTTGCCGAAAACAGGCGTGATGTTGCCGATTTTTCCGCCGCGATAGATCCATTGCACAGCGTCCGTTTCCGTATCTTTGGCAAACAGCGAATCGCTGGACATCAACGCCTCGGTCAACGCGATTTCCGGACGTTGCGTACCACGCCATTGGGGAAATTTCGCCATCGGATGCCACAACGCGCCGGAACGGTGAAAAGCCGCCCACGCCTGTTCGTTCGGCGTGGGATACTGCGAAATGAAATCCGCGAGATAATATTTATAGGCGGGATTATAATCGGACGGCAGGTTCTCGAGGTCGAACCATTTCCCATTTTTCACCACTTCATCCCAAATACTCGCATAGTCCGCTTTCAACGGCATGGCGGTCGAACCAAAAAGAGACGCGCCCATGTTCATGATATATCCCCAACGACGGGCAGCGACGGCAGGCGACACATCCACAGGATTGTCCGGGAGACCATATACCTTCATCACATCGCCGGAGGCGGGATCGAGGCGATAGCATTTGTCGTTCGCCGCGATGTACAAACCATCTTTGGTCAAGGAAAGGTTCCCGCCATCGACATCGACCCGCACCCGCACCGCGCCGGGAAGCGAACGTTGCCAGAGCAAGGTTCCGTTATATGCGTCATAGGCCATAATCATTTCTTCGCCTTGAATGAAAAGACGGCCGTTCATTGCGACCGGCGCGGTAGCGCGAGCATGGCGTTCCACCATGTCCTCTCCGCCGGGATCGCCGAACCATAACATGCCGAGATTTCCCTTCACCAATTGATCGTCCGAACAGGCGGTGTTTTGCGGATTGCCATACAATTGCGTCCAATTTCCCGCGCCTTCGAGCTCGCCGCGCGTCAGTTTCAACCACGCACCGTTTGTCCGATCGACTTCCGACGTGAGAGAAGGAAAAGTGAAACGATTTTGCAGTGTTTTCAAATCAAACGGTTTACTTTGATCCGATTTGGGGATTGATTGACCAAAGATAGCCACTCCACCGTACGGTTTTAACAACCGATAAATCTCCTCGGCGGAATCAGGAAATTCTCCGGTTAAAATAAAATGTTCCGAAACGATCAGATTGGCGAAATAATCGGGAAGATCGGATAGATTCCACGGTTCGACGACAACTCTGGAGCCATATAGACCGGCTGCGCTCAACCGTTTTCTTGCATTCTCCGATTTGTGGGATTCCTTTTCCAGACAAATGATTTTGAGTTCCGTTCGTTTTGCCAATTCAAATGCGAGCCGGCCGTCAGCGATGCCCACTACGAGCGCATATCCTTTTTTCACTCCGCTTTTCTCAATAATCTTATTCGCGGCGGATTCGAAAATTGCAGAATAATCATCTTTCGCAAACGAAGAGTCATCGAGTATAGGCGAAACAATGCGCGCTGTCGTATTTGGTTTTGCGGCAAAACAATAGATCGGTCCTTGCTCGGTGCTGACAAGCAGTCTTCCCTCCGCATAGGCCAGACCACAGGCCTTGCCGTTCACGTTTTCGCGCCAGAGTTCCTTGCCGGTTTTTCCATTCAGCATCAGCACGAAGCCGTCGCCGCCCACAATGGCCGTTTTTTCGGCAACGATTAATGAAAAAAGATTTTCTTGCGGGGAATGCCACCGCAAGGTCGTCACCTTGAGTTTTTTTTCTTCCTCGGCGAGACGGTTGATTTCCCGCGTGCTTACTTCAATCTGTTCCTCGAGTGTTTTTCCCTCGTCTCCCTTCGCGGTCAGTCTTTTTTCCCGCAAGTCGGAAAGTGTGGAAGACAATTTTTTGCGATTTTCGCTCAAGACGGTCAGTTTTTCGTTGGTTTGCGGATATTTGGTGCGATCAATCGCGAAGACGCCGTCTTCACTGAGAATATATGACGTTTCCGGTGTGATCGCGAGTTCGATCCCCGGAAACCAGGCATAGATATCCCCTTTCGTTTTCCCGGTTTCCTCTTCGTAAGCCACTTTTGCAGGCGTACCGGACCGATCCACGCCCGCGATCAGTTCGTCCTGATCCAGCAACGCCCACACTCCGCCCACTTTTCCCCCCGCCGACAGGTAATGGAGAAACTCGCCGGTTTTCTTGTCAAACGCGGCAGGCATGGCTCTGCCCGAAGGAACGTAGAGCACGTTGGCGGAAGCGAGCTGGTAACTCTGCGGCGAGACGCCGCCGAACGCCAGCTCATGCGCGCGGTCGCCGACCGTGTCGTTTTTCCACAGCACAGATCCATCGTCCGCCTTCAGTGCGCAGAAATAAATGCCTTCGGACGGGAACACGCCGGCGGCGAAATAGGCGACATCATCGTCAAGCAATACATCGGTGCGAACCGGCCAGAGAGAAATCATTTGCCCATTGCCGAGTACCTTGTCATTGGCAGGACCGGCGCGGTATTTCCAAATGAGTTTTCCGTTTTTCGCATGCAGACAGTAAACAAACCCGTCGTCCGAACCGAAATAAATTTTGTTTTTATAAATAGCAGGAGCCAGACGCACGGGACCGTCCGTAAAAAACGTCCAGCGAAGTTCTCCCGACGAGGCGTCGAGGGCATACACCTGATGATCGACGGAAGAACCGAAATACACCAATCTGTTCGCCGTCGTGACGTGATACGCGCTGTCAAAATGCATCCGCGGACGTTCTTCCGATGGCGGCGGCCATGCCGGACGCGGCGCGTGCGCGGCCTGGTGAATCCATTGCAACGTCAACGGCGGAGTAATGGATTCGCTTGTCACTCCGCTACGAGCTTTGTCGCACCGGAATGTCGGCCATGTGTCTCCATTTGCATACGAACCGGCGAGGGCGATGAGTAGAATCGCGATACCATTACAAAAAATAGAACGGCAAGGCGTGAAACCTACCTTTTTTATACAAAATATTTTAAGCTGCATAATCCTTCCCTCCTTCGATGACTGATCGACGTATGATAGAACGGTTCGCGTCCAAATGGAACATGTATCGCCGATCATGCAAAAAACCGTTTCTGTCCTTCTTGTAACACAAACGGAACGATACCGCTCCCCTTCGCCGTGCTGTCGGTGGAAGATGAATGGAAAGGAACTATGGCTATTTTTTTCGTACGCGAATGAATACAAAACCCCCGCCGGCCATGATCAGCAATACCAAACCGCCGATGGCGAAATATAAATAACGGAATGGGGAAGAATCGGTTGTATTTTCCGGCGAGGCTGATGACAATTCATGCAGCAAAGCGGGAGAGACGAATGAAGTTTGATTGGAATCGTTTGTTTCCGGCAATGCCTCGGAATCTCCGAAATCGAGAGTCACTTCGCTGTAGCCGTCGAGAATCGCGCTCAATGAATCATCGGATTGTCGGGCGCCTGTTCTTCCTGACGTTCCTAGTGAGAGAATTTGACTGATTTCCATCTTTACCATCGGACTTTCCGCGTCGAATCCGAGAATCTTTACCACTTCCGTCTGCTGTTTTTCTCCCCAAATCAAGGGAAGGGTGGTTCCCTGCATCCATTTCCGTTCGAGTCCACACTCGCAGGACAGGCCGATGACCGAAAGGGTGTGATAGACGTTGCTACCGGTGATTTCATCCCCCATCAACAACGGACCGATTCGACGCGCGCGGCCGTGAAGCACTGCAACTGCAGGTTCACCGATCTCGTTTTCCCGTAAACCGAGGCTCCACAGCAGAATTTTCTCCTGCGCAAATTTTCCCGGAGAGATTACGATCACGTAGGGAGGATAATCGAGCGGTTTCGGCATCTGGCTCATCACGTTGGAGATTTCCTCGATCGCGCCGTTCACGATTTTTTTCGCTCGTTGATTTTCAGAATCATTCGTTCCTTCGATAAACAAAACCACGCAGTACGCCTGGATGATATGCTCGACAATCTCCTCGCGGATCGGAGAAGTAACGATACGATCCATTGCAGACCAGACAGTTTCTTGCAACGACCGCTCCGATTCCAGAATTGAAATGACGGTCGATTGTCCATCCGGAGAAACCAAAATCGCAGCGGGCAGCGTTTGGATTTCCCAGAAACGAAAATACTCCATGGCGGGATGATGGGTCTGCTCACCGACCGCAATAATTTCCGTTTTGATGTTGGAATCGAGCAACGCGGCGTAAGAAATTTGCCTGATCGTGGTCACGATCTCCTCGGAAACCGTTCCGTCCACATAGACGTACAACCGATACGCGTTGGAACCGAGATCGACGAATCCCACGTCGCGGACATTGTATCGGCAGGCATGAACCGATGCGCTGAACCAGCAGAAGAACATGCCGAAAACAACCACCCAATTGATTCTGTCGGTATAATTTTTCAAAATCAAACCCCTTTAACTTGTGAGAGCCGTATCACCGGCATCCTGCCGGCTTTATCGCAAAAACCGCCAAAACGACGACGATATCCTGATCCCTTTATACAATATAGAGAATCAAATGAGAATTGGAAGGTTAAATTCTTTCCGGCTTCATGCGGAATTGTCGGATGCATAGCCTTATACGAATGACAACAATTCTACCCGACACAAATTGAACTCGAATCGGGTAAAGCAAGCGTCTCGCTTGCCCATTGATGCAGGCGGGGACGCCTGCTTTACCCATTAATTGAAAATTGATGTCGAGTTACTTTTTTTGGGTTCAGTAATTACCAAATGTGTTTGCACAACGGATGATTGATTCACGTCGCCGTCTATGATTCAATGAGAGCGAAACATTTCACCAACGTGTGTTCCCAAAAGGAGAATTATCAAAATGAATGTTCATGCAATCCACCGATTCCGATTTATCTTTTGGATTTCCGTGGTCGTCCTGCCGGCGGCGATCTCTTCCTCCTACGAAAAGCAATCCCTACGCAGCGCATTCACAGGACAAAAGATTTGCGAAGAACCGGATCACGCGATGGGTGAAATCGCAGGAGAAGTGACGCAAACCAGCGTAATCCTGCAATCCCGCCTGACGCAAGGAAATCAAAAAATTGACGGAGATGTTCCCGGCTGTAGCGGAATTGCACGGTTCGAAATCTCAAAAAATAGAGAATTCACCGATTCCATTAAAACGGAATGGATCGAAGCAGTCGCGGAAAACGATTACATCGTGAAGCGGAAGATCGATAATCTCGTTCCGGCAACGCGGTATTATTATCGGTTGATTTACGGAGCGAATAAAGCACATGCGCGAGAAGGGAATACCTGCACATTTAAAACTCTTGCCGAGAAAGATGCTTCTGCGCCGCTTCGTCTCGCCATACTCACGTGTATGAATTATGCTTTCTTTCATTATGGCACGGATGGACAAGGGAAACGCGCCTATACCGGCCCGGACAAGATTCTTGGGTATCCGGGATTACAATCCGTTTTGGACATGGAGCCGGATTATTCGATCTGGACAGGCGACAACGTCTACTACGACCATCCCAAAGAAGGCCGCGCCCGAACGCAGACAGAATTAAGAAAAAAATGGCACGAACAATTCATTCAACCGCGATATATCGACTTATTTGCCGAAACGCCGACCTATTGGATGAAAGACGATCACGATTTTCGTTTCAACGATTGTGATTTGACCGGCGATGAGGAGCCTTCCGTCGAATTGGGAATTCGAACGTTTATCGAACAAGTGCCGGTAGCCGATCCGAATGATAAAAATCCGGCCACATATCGCACGTTTCGATTGAACAAGCATGTGCAAATCTGGCTGATGGAAGGCCGAGATTATCGCAGCCCGAACGCCATGCCGGACGGTCCCGAAAAAACGCTTTGGGGAAAAGAACAAATCGCCTGGTTGCATAATACTTTACTTGAAAGCGATGCGACATTCAAATTTCTCATCTCGCCGACGCCGCTGGTTGGACCGGATGACGCCTATAAAAAAGACAATCATGTGAATCACGAGGGATTTCGTCACGAAGGCGACGCTTTTTTCACATGGCTTACCTCACACGACTTTTTAAATAAAAAATTGTACCTGTTCTGCGGCGATCGTCATTGGCAATATCATTCCATCCACCCCAGCGGTTTTGAAGAATTTAGTTGTGGAACGATAGAAGATGCGAATTCTCGCATGGGACGCAAACCCGGCGATCCGAAATCGACCGATCCGAACGCGGAAGTGAAGCAGCTGTATACGCAAAATACTCCATCCGGCGGTTTTCTGATGGTGACCGTTACACCGACGGAGGATGGAGCATCCGCGCACGCGGAATTTGTGTTTTACGACGAAAATGGGGTGCTCATGTACCGATATTATGCTTAAGTAAATGAAACTGACGCTTCCAGCGAATTGGGATCTACTATTTCCTCGCGCCTCGGCAACGACGGCTGCGCTCCAATTTTTGTAACCGACAACGCCGCCGCTTTCTGCGCAAATTCAATGGCGTTCCGCAGACCAATCCCTTCCGCCAGCGCCACGGCCAATCCGCCGGCGAATGCGTCGCCGGCGGCGGTGGAATCCGCCGCGTTGACCGGAAAGGCAGGGAAGGTTTCAATCCTATTCTGATTTGCCAGGACGCATCCCTTTTCGCCGGCGGTGATGATTACATTGCGCGTCCCTTTTTGAAGAAGAGCTTGAGCGAGGCTATGTAAATCATTGTTCTTTCCAATTAATGCGGCGGCTTCGTGTTCGTTGGGAAGAATATAATCCAATTGGGGAAACAACGAGTCCGGCAGGCCGTCGGATGGCGCCGGCGCGGGATCAAGGATTACGATTGCGCCCTTTTCTTTCGCGATCTCCGCCGCACGCTCCACCGTAGCGATGGGGATTTCCAACTGGAGGAGAAGAACATCGCCGGTTGAAAAGGCCGTCGCTAAGAAATCCACGTCAGCCGGGCAGAGATGCAAATTCACGCCGGATGCGACCGCGATGTAATTTTCACCATGCTCATCCACAACGATCAAGGCGATGCCGGATGCGCCGGACAGATCGACAATGATGTTGGATGTATCGATGCCTTCCTGTTTGTATGCTTCGGTGGCTTCCTGGCCGAACGAATCGTTTCCGACGCGGCACACAAAGCTTACCTGCCCGCCGAGGCGAGCGGCCGCCACTGCCTGATTTGCGCCCTTGCCGCCGTGGGCGCGGATAAACTCGCCGCCCAAAACGGTCTCGCCCGGTTTGGGAAGGCGGCTGCACCGCACCACCATATCCGTGTTCGAACTGCCGACGACGATGATTTTGTTCATGACGATTTCTTCAACGATAAATAACGATAATCGATGACTTCCAACGGCGTGGTGATGTGTTCGGGTACGTCTTTGCCGTCGAGGTGGTCTTTGGCGGCGCGCACACCGTATGCGCCCATCAGTTCCGGATGCTGCTCGATGGTGGAAATGATTTTTCCTGCCAACACTTCTTTTTGCGCCGCTTCGAGATTGTCATACGAGGTGACGGCGATTTGGCCGGTTTTTCCCGCCGCCTCGATGGCGCGAATCGCGCCCAGCGCCATGCTGTCGTTGGAGGCGAACAAGCCTTTGAGATTGGGATGAACGGTGAGAATGTTGGTGAAGGCCTGGTAGGCTTTGTCTGTTTCCCATTCGGCGGTTTGGGAAGCGACTACCTTAACGTGCGGTTCGGCGTCAAGGATTCGGCGCGCGCCTTGTTTGCGCAGTTCGGCGTTGATGACGCCGGGAATGCCTTCAAGAATGGCGACCTCGCCGACTCCGCCCATGGCGGCGACAAGATCGTGGGCGGCCAACGCCGCGCCCAGCGCATTGTCCGAGCCGACGAAGGGGCATTTGAAATTCAGTTGTTTTTTCGTTTGTTCATCCAGCGGATTGTCGATGTTGACGATATAGATTCCCTGCATCTGCGCGCGATAGAGAACGGGAACCAGGCCGCTGGAGCTGGCGGGCGCAATGACGATGGCGTCCACGCGGCGAGTCATGAAATTTTCCACGATGCTGACCTGCTGCGCCACGTCGGTTTCTTTGTTGGTGCCTTGCGACAACAGATCGATTCCCAGTTTTTGCGCTTCCTCTTTCGCCCCCATTTCCATCGCGTGAAAGAAGGGGTTGGAGAGCGCTTTCATGACCAGCGCAATCGTATGTTTCTTTTCGGCGGCGTTTGTTGAGGATGGGCGCAGGGCGGTCAACGCGGCGCCCGCGGCGATTCCGGTATGACGAAGAAAGTTACGACGGTTCACGATAAACCTCCATTTTTCTAGCGATCAGCTGAAACGATACAACGTTCTGCGGTAATAATCGAGAAGCACGGCGAAGATAATCATGGAACCGATCACGATTTGTTTGATGTGATCGGTGACGTTCATGAGATCGAGTCCGTTGCGCAACACGCCGATGATCAACGCGCCGAAACAGGTGCCGATGACGGAGCCTTTGCCGCCGAAGAGGCTGGTGCCGCCGATGATCACGGCGGCGATGGCGTTCAGTTCGTATCCTTCGCCGGCGTTCGGATCGCCGATGAAGAGGCGGGACGTCTGCACCACCGACGCGATGGACACGCAGATCCCCGCCAGCACGAAAACCTTGAATCGCGTCATGACGACAGGTACGCCGCTGAGATACGCCGCCTGCGCATTGCCGCCCACCGCCAACACGTGCCTCCCGAAGCGGGTTGTGGAGAGCATCACCGCGCCCATGACGACGACAAATAATGCGATGGCCAACGAATAGGACACCCGGAAACCCAAAAATTCAAACCAGACGCCCGATCCGATCATCATGAATTGTGGCGGCAAGCCGATCACCGGCGCGGCGTTGGTGATATAGCGCGCCAGACCACGATAGATCATCATGAAACCCAGCGTAACGATGAAACTAGGAATGCCAAAGCGTACGACGATGAATCCGGCGACGCTTCCCGCAATGGCGCCGGACAGAATCACGATCAGAACAAACAATCCGCCGCAGACCAGCCACCACGCAATCTGACCGGGAAACAGATCCGGAAAAGGAGTCAACAGGAAACCGGCGGCATGGGTGAGCATGTTCAGTCCCGCTTCCGGATCGATTTGCAAGGTAAAAGCAGTAATCATTCCGCATAAAGCGAGCAACGATCCCACCGAAAGATCGATTTCTGCCGCGCAAATGACGAATGTCATTCCCGTAGCAATGATGATATTGACAGAGGATTGAATCAGAATATTGGAAAAGTTGTCTTTTGTAAAAAAGATATCCGATTGCACGGCAAAAAAGAGGCAGAGCAAGCCAAAAATGACGCCGATGCCGAACGTGTCAATCAAGCGATAGAGTGTTTTCATGGTTGCATCACGGATCATGGGTTTGTGCTTAAACAAGTTGTTGTTCGATAGGCCATTAAAGCCGGGTCTGGGGGTACGGGTCTAGGGTCCAGGATCGAAAAAATGAACGGGCGAATAATCAGTCGCCGCCGTAGAAATAATACCTTGATGCAAACTCCTCTCGTCAGTTTTGAATAAGATTCTACCATTATGGAATCGGGTATCGTATGATAAAAAAGAAAGGAATGCTATCATGAAAGAAAGGAGATCACAAATTTTCAATTCGCTAATATAATCCGGGGCAATATGTATCCGGCGCGAGCATAGTGAATCATTCTCCATGAATTCACAGCAAAGGAGGTTCTATGATGAAAGACTTACTACCCCGTTCGGATGCGGATATTTCAAGTAAACCAACACGGCGTCAGTTCGTCAAACATGCAACCGCCCAAGTCGGCGCGATGTTGACGACGCCCGCACTGTTATCCACGTCCTCGCCTGGCCGTGGGAACGCGGAATCCGTTGATCAAGAACAGAAGGATATGCCGATTGGAAAAATCGGCGATCTGTCCATCAGTCGTTTAATCTGCGGCAGCAATTCCGCCCACGGACGGCATCCACTGCGCGTTTGAACAGGGAGCAGATTTCATCTGTTTGGGCATGTTCGATTTTCAAGTGACGGAGGATGCAATCATGACCAAACGGTTCATTGCCGAAGCGAAACATCGCAAGCGTTCTTGGGCGACATAAAATCCGGGTATCGCACAATACTCCGGGTTTGTGTGAAAGTGGATATAATATCAATACATTTTTTCTATAGGTTGCAATCATGGATTTTGACAACCGTTTTTACAGCAATATTTTGGAAAACCTGCACGAAGGCGTTTATTACGTCGATCACAACCGCAAAATTTTGTATTGGAACAACGCGGCAGAGCGGATAACCGGTTATTCCAAAAAGGAAGTGGAGGGGCATCGATGCAGCGACAACATCCTCGTCCATGTGAACGGCGAGGGGAAAAATATTTGCCACTCCGACTGTCCGTTATCCAACTCCATGCGAGAAGAGAAATTTGAAAGCACTACAATTTATCTCCATCACAAGGATGGACATCGCGTACCGGTAGCCGTTCGCGCCACACCGATACACAATTCGGAAGGAATGATTTTGGGAGCGGTCGAGATATTTTCAGAAAATATGGAAAAAGTCAGCGACCAGGAAAAAATCAAGGAGCTGGCAAAACTGGCCTATCTCGACGAATTGACCGGCCTGCCGAATAAAAACTATTTGAATATGAAACGAAAGTCCATTCATGCGGAGATAGAAGAAACGCAGCAGATGTATGGGATCATCATGATCAGAATCAAGAATTACGATTCCATTACCGAAAAACATGGCCTACACATTACGGAAAAAATGTTGAAGGTGATTACGAAAACGTTGTTGAATATCACCCCATCTTCCTGCTCGATGGGACGATGGGACGAAACCGCTTTTCTGTGCCTGTTTCCAAACTCAACGCAGGACCAGACGTTGATATTAGAAAAACGGTATCGTGGACTGGTCGAGAAAACATCATTGGATTTGGGCAAGAATAATTTTTTGCAAATTATAACCGCAAGCAAAGCCCTTCTCTCCAAAACCGGGGAAAACGAAGCCGAGACCTTGCAGCGATTCCTGCTTGCGCCATTTCGGTAAATCGAATTTCCGATTGGATCGCAATCGCCCATCTTCTTCACTTTTTTTCATTTCCCCAATGGTTTCTTGATCCGCGCCACCTTTATGCCATAATAGTTCCATCCTTCATTTGAATCACTTGATTTGGAAAGGGAATGGGATGAAATGATCAACAAAGCCTTTACTCTCATCGAATTACTGATCGTCGTCGCCATTATCGGCATCCTGGCGGCGATTGCCGTGCCCAATTTTTTGAATGCGCAGCTGCGGGCGAAAATCGCCAATGCGGTTTCCGACATGCGCAGCATCGATACGGCGCTGGAGATGTATAAATTGGATAAAAACATATATCCGCCCTGGCAGGACGCGAATGGAACCAACCGCAATCCCGTCAATCGCCGTTTGGTTCCATTGACCACGC
Source organism: Candidatus Omnitrophota bacterium (assembly GCA_003598175.1). GTDB lineage: Bacteria > Hinthialibacterota > Hinthialibacteria > Hinthialibacterales > Hinthialibacteraceae > SURF-12. The sequence goes on along the minus strand of QZKN01000185.1, from coordinate 23,474 downwards.
CGATTGCGTATATGTCTTCCGTTCCACAGGATCCTTTCATCTACGGACCGCCGGGAACCCGGGTGGACGAAAATCAACACGTAGCATATGTAACCTATGATTACGTGGATGCGTGGGCGCTGGTGCATTTCAGCGGCGCCACGATGTTGGGGAATTCATTTCGTTGTTCGGAATGGCGTATAGCCAGCGCCGGTCCCGACGGAACCATGACGTTCGGCTCCGTTCCCAGTTTCGACGCCACCAACGGCTTGAAAAGCTGGGGGGATATCGTGCGAACCGGCCCCCGCACGTCTGTTCCCTGCGACGACTCATTGGTCGGGAAGTAAATCATCACGCATCCGAAATGTTTTCCCAGCGCAAGTCCAATTTGCGCGCGGCGTATCCCACCTCTTTCAAATAGTCGCCATAGACCATCATCCAATGCGAATCACGCACTTCGCTGATGAGTTTTTTCCATTGGCCTTGAATCCGCACGTCCTGCTGCGAACGGCAGATGGAAAAGAAGGGATTATCTTCGACGTTGCCGCGAAAACCGAGCCAGCGTCCTTTGGTGTATTCGGGATCGATAAACGTCACTTCCTGCCCGATGGGGATTTCGACTTTCGGCGCGGCGCCGTATTCGGATTCTTCGTGCGTGAGAAGGATGGTCGGCTCGTAATGAATCCCGTCCATGCGGCGGGGCGCGGAGCAATGGGCGCAGGTCACGATGCCGTTATGCGGGAAGGTGGAATTGTGCAAAAACACCGGCTTTCCGGAAATATGCCGCAATAAAATTCCCGCCGGGATAATGACGAAGTCGGATTCACAGAACGCCAGCAGACCTTCGTCGTTGAGCAGGCCGAGAGTGAGACAAGCCGTCGTTTGCGAAATGGGGAGAATCGTGCTCATGCATTCCTTGATGGTGAAAACAGGAGTGCTGTGTTCCCGCATAAGGTCTTTAAAGATTTCGTAGAGAAGAAACGCATTGACGACGAACGGTCTGTCTGTTTGTAAGGTGGTATTGGGAAGCGTCAAATACAATTCCGTCCATTTCTCGGCTCGCGCCATCCGTTTTTCGTCCGCCATGGCGTTCTTGATGAGAGGCTCCAGGTTGTCGTAACCGATTTCAATCAGGTCCATTTTGAATCGATCCCGCGCGATTTGCGGCGCGTCGGCGGCGTATTTGCCCCATACGCCGCCGACGGCGACGATTTTTGTGCCGACGAAATTTTTCAAGCCGTAAAGCGCGCGCAGACGCCACATTACCTCGTCATACTCATCGACGACGACATCATCCACGTGCACGTTGGGAAGCCTCGGCGTGGAGCCGGATTCCTCCTTGTCCGTCGCCAGGTACGCCACGCTGAGCGCCTCGTACCAATAATAGATCGGTCCGGAGCGATGGCGCACAAAAATGATGGTTTCCCCCTCCGCCGGTACGCAGGATTGCAGCACGCTTCCCGAACCGGACGCGGGATAAATCAAAACCACGTCCGCGTCGTGCTTGTGCGCTTGTTTGGCTTCTTCACTCGTTTTCACTTTTACGGGCGGAAGAATTTCAAGCGGAAACTCGGCTTTTTCGGACAGCGTGGCCAATTCCTTGGCAATTCGTTCCGATTCTTCCGCGGCGGCGGCTTCCGTCAAGACGTCACCCCACGATTTCCACGATCGCATGGGCTGCGGTTGCGGTACGGTATACATCAGAATGGGTTGAACGCGCAGGGGGCGGCCCCAGATCAAAAAATCATGTTGTGGATTCCAATCGTCGAGAAAAATCCGGCGTTCCTCCGCTTGCTCATGAATGGCCGCCCAAATGTTGGCAGGAGCGAACCAGCCAAGAGCCGCCGCCAAACACGCGCTCTGTCGGAGAAACGATCGCCGCGGATAGAAATGTTCGTTTGGGATTTCCCCTTGCGTTGCTTTCCGCGATTTCACTGATGTTTCTGTCATGGTATTCATCCTTTCTAAAAAAACGCCTGGTTTTGTTCGGATCAATCAATATTGGTTCCAGTTTCTTATTTCCGTGGAGGGAAACTCATGAAAATTGGTTTGACCGGGCGTGCCGCCTCGATGTTGACTGGCTCGCCAGTTTTGAGGATCGTCATTGTCGAGCGTGGGATCGGACAGCGAAAGCGAATATCCATATCCGGCGGCAAGCGTCGGCCAGGGATCGAATCGCTCATATGCCACCGCATTGACAAGTTGTCCAAAGCGGTCAACCAGCCGGATTTCTTCACCGGCATTGTCGAGTCTGCCATCCTTCCACTCAAAAACGTTGATCTCCAAGTCAGTATAATGATTCGGATTCTGCGTCAAGAGTAGGTATTCACGTGGGAATATCCAGGTTCTTTCCGGAAACGTAAACGATATGCCCTTGGTAAACGAATAACCGGAAAGATCGACAATGGCATTGCCCGCATTGAATAACTCGATGAATTCTCCACCTTCTGCGTTTTGCAATGCGTCGGGATGATAGTGAATTTCATTGATCACGATGGAGTTTCCTTCTTCAAAATACGCAATCAGGTGAGATTCGTCCGCAACGAAGGTCGTAATGGAATCGATCGCCGCGTTGCTGAGTCCTTCCCAACCGACGAAGCGATAACCCGGCTTCGGACAGGCTTTGGCATGAATCGGCATTTCCGGATAAAACCGGGCCGGCAAATAATTATCAGTTTGCGGAACGTCTTCCACATAAATCCATCCCATTCCCTCCTCCGCAACGACGAGAGAACAATCGACCAGCGCTTTCAACGAAAATTTTCCGACGAGATGTCGTTCCAACGCGCGCAGGCGGTAGCGACCAAAGGAGATCATTTTCCCGATTTCGGTATTCCAGGCGTTCATCGACGAGGGATATTTCCACCGGGCGATATGACCGGGCATTTCCGGCGCGATCGCGCTCTTGTATTGTTCGATCAGATTCAACACTCGCTCCGGCGAGAACGTGCTGTTCATGCAGCTCGCAAAGCGTTGAATAAACGTATTCCGAAATTCCTCACTTTTAAGCAAGGTGCGAAACAAGAACGTGGACCACGGCGGATTGGGCCAACTCGGACCATTCGTTGCCGCGGCGAACTCGATGGTATTATGCGACAAGCCGCCTTCTTTTAAATTGAAGCCGAAATCGGTATCGAAAACAATCCAGCGCCAACGTCCATTTTCTGTTTTGGGACGCCAGAATTTTATATTATTGCCGGGCCAGTCGGTGTTGGAAAAATAGATTTGCGCAATTTGATAATTGATGAATTCATCCATATCCATCAACGTTTTTACGTACGTATAATTTTCCGGTTTGCTCATGTCGTTGCGGTTAAGAAAGGAATACATGCGGTTATAATGCGTGACGTCGCCCGCCAGGACCACGCGATCTCTTTCCAGCAAATCAATCTGATCCTTACCGTAATCATAATTGTTTTGGAGATACGATTCGTTGATTTTTTCGCGAAGGTTATGAATCCCCCAATAGTCTCCGTTGATGTATACAATCGCCGGGCGATAGGCCTGCAGATCGAGATCCATCTGCCCTTTGACCAATCCCTGCATCAAGCCGTCGCGAAACATCGTCGAATGGTTGTCGTTGCCGGAATTCCGCAAAACGAATGACGTGAATTTCGTGATCGCCTTGTCCGGAAAGATGGGATAGTCGATCTCCTTGACGCCATACTTGCTTCTGACATAAATAGCCAGCGACTTTTCGTCGAAGGTTCGACTGCATCAACCGAAAATTTTCGTTCCGGCGTCAAGGTGGAATCCCAATGCGCCGTCGGATTCGAAAAATTCAAGATGAATGGGACGCTCCCAATCCTGATTCCAGTTTTTGCGTGTATCCGAGCAGTAACCGGTGACGCCGTTTTTACCGGTTACGTAAATCCCGATCTGATCATCCCAAAAATTAGCCGGCGCTGTCGCAATCGAAACCACCGGCAAGGTGTGAGACGCGCTGATGAAGTACGTTTTCGTTATCGTTTCGCTCGGCAGCCGATCCGGTTCGAATGCGCGCGCACGGATGACGGTGGTAGTAAAAAGCCGAATCGGTTGTTCGTATAAAGTGGATTCGCGCATGGGGATGGATCCATCCAGCGTATATCGGATTTCCGTATTCGGGAAAAGGGAGGCAAGTTCGACGATAACTCTTCTTTCGTAAAAACCGGCGGGAACGGAAAATCGCGGCGGCTGCGCGCGAACCGGCCAGGGAATTCCATCCATCGGATTGGCGGACGCGGGAGTCGGATCCGAAAAATAGACCCAGTTCGAACTCCCATCGGGTTGGCGGCCATACGAGATGTCCGGAAATTGCCGGTGATAATACACCGTATTGATTCTCTCGCCGTCAGGCGAAACCAAACTCACCATTTCATTCTGCGGTTTCAATGCAAATTCGACATGACCACGTATGCGTTGCCCGTCCGCCCAAATGAGGAGACATTGCTTTGGCTCGATGACGGTACGTGTCAGGATTCTCGCTTGTTGAAGATTGGCAGGATCGTCGCTCAAGTAACAACCGCGCAGATCAATGCTGCGGTCGCCGGCGTTGTACAACTCGATCCAATCCGAAAAATTATTCCGGTTCGGCTCCAAATACGTCGAGGCGTTGGACGCGAGAATTTCATTGATACAAATGCCGTCGTATTCCGCAGCGATCACATCGAAAAATATCGTTATTAAAAAAATGCAGGATAGGCATGCCGGTTTCATTGTTTTCAATTCCATTTCGTACATAACTTTAGAACGTTGTCGCGCAATGGTAAAGATTTCGCTCTCATCGGCGCGGATGGGAAGCCGCCCGTTTGGGTGAAGGGTCTCGCACGAAACGATCGGCTGTGAATGTTGACACATCCGTGATTTCCATTCATCGTATAATTCGGTGGATTGTGGATTGTGTATGGATGGAACAAATTCGGAGCCGGGACGCCAAAAACCGGCCAAAAGGGGAGAATAAATTCCGGCAATATCGATTCATGTAAAATCCCTGCGCACGATTTCATTCCGGCCTGATTGATCCGACGAAAAAGGAGTGTATGGATGATACATAAAACCGTAAAATTACAGACGACAATGGTTTTGATTTTAATTTATTTTCCGGCTGCGCTTTCCGTCCATTCTCAAGACGCGGCGCTTCTGCGTGACCACTATCGCCTTCCTTACAACCATCCCGATCTGATCGTGGATCTGGGTGTGGGGATTTGGGCGATTCCGTTTCCCTGTGATTGGGACGGCGACGGCGTGCGCGACCTGCTGGTCGGCTGCGAGGATGGTTTTTTCTACCTGTTTAAAAGAGATTCGACGCAGACCTTACTGGGAACAAAATAAATCACAGCGGTCAAAGCACAAAACGAGATCAGCCCCAAACAGGATTCTATTGTTTATCAAAAAAGGGCAAACCAACCGTTCGCCCTTTCGTATCGTTTCCTTGCAAGCGGGACGCTTGCTTTACCCGCGTTCGTTTTTAATGGAATTGAATCGGAATTTCCTTGATCTTGCCGGTTTCCGTTTTCGGCAGATGCACGGTCAGGATGCCGTTGCGGTATTCCGCCGTCGCTTGTTCCACGTCGACATAGTTCGGCAGCTGGACGCTGCGTTCGAAACTTCCATAGGAACGCTCCACCCAACGGTAATTGCGCTCCTCCATTTTCGCTTCCTGTTTCTTTTCGCCGCGAATCCGGAGATACCCATTCTTGAATTCAACGGAAAATTCGTCTTTTTCCAACCCGGGCATTTCCGCATGAACGATGAACGCGTCGTTCGTCTCTTCGATGTCGATGGCCGGCGTAATGGCGGCAAACTGCGTCATCGTCATATCCTGCAACCAAGCCGGCGTTTCCGCAAAGAACGGATCACGAAAACGTTTCCACATCGCATCCAAATCGTTTCGCAAGGTGGAAGGAATCAGGTGCAACATTGTATTTTCCTCCATGTTTTTAATATTGTTCGTCGGATTACGAGGGAGAGCCTGGCGGAGCCGATCCGGTTCGGCTCTCCCCGATTCACTTATCCGGCAATTTTCACTTCGATCTGCCACGGTTTGACTTGCTCGACTTTGGGCAGATGAAGATACAACACACCATTCGACAATTCCGCGGAAATCTTATCCACGTCAATTTTTTCGGACAGTTCGAACTGGCGATAGAAATTGACCAGCTCGAATTCACGGTAAATCGGCGAACCGACGCTTTGCGACTGCGTACTGGCTTGCAACGTCAACATGCCATTTTCGACGTCCACTTTGACGGAATCCTTGTCGCTGCCCGGCAGGTCGGCGACCAGCACCAGTTTGTCTTTCTCTTCGTATATATCCACGGGTGGAGCGACGTAGTAGGCATCCGCCCGCGTCGACTCTTTTTTCACGGGAGCAGCCGTTTCTTCCTGTACTGCGGGAATCGTTTTTTCGACCATGATCGTATACCTCCTTCGCTTAGCTGACCTTCACGGCAATGGATTTCGGTTTTGCTTCGTCGGCCTTGGGTAATGAAACACACAGTACTCCATTTTTATATTCTGCCTGGACGGCGCCGGCGTTGACCGGCGCAGGCAACTCGACAGTGCGGACAAACCGGCCGGCCGCTCGTTCGTTGCGGTGATATGCTTCCGGTTTCACGTTTCCCGGCGTCGCGGTTTTCTCGCCGGACAAGGTCACCGTGTTTCCCACGACGGAAACATTCAGGTTTTTCGGATCGATCCCCGGCGCCAAGGCCTCCACATAGAATTTGTCGGCGTCTTCGGAAAGATTGATGCGGGGATACTGGCGCGCGGCGACTCCCGGCAGGAACGACAACGGCCATTTCTCCCGCCCCGTGGAGGGCCACATCCGGTTGAAAACCTGATCGATTTCACGACGAAGCTGTTCCATCTCTCGAAATGAATTGAACCCTAACATGGCTCTGACCTCCATCTGATTTTGAAGTGTCGGACTTCACCGGCGTTGGTTTGGAAATGCGCCCGGGAGTCCACTTTTCTTTAGTAATTCTTTTTTTACCTGCAATTTAATCAAGTAGCAGGAATGATGCCAAATTCATAAAATCAAAAAAATCAGTTGGTTATGTGAAAATATATAAGAATGGACAGTGCGCCTTTTTGGCTCACTGGACACACAAGCTTCGTCGAATTTGCAGAAGGATTGGACTTGCCGGATAAAATGTTCGAAAAAATAAATGGCCGCCCTGCAATGCATGACGGCCGGTCGCTCCGTAGAGCGTCGCCTGCGAATTTTTCGTCTTGTTACGAAAAGATCCACAGATTGAGATTGATTACACTACAATTAAGAATATTAATCGATTAAAATTCATTGTCAATCCCTGAAACCACATATCCGGGAGGTAAATATGAAGGCACACTCAACGCTGGGAATCGATTTGGGATCGAACTCGATAGGATGGGCGCTGCTGGACGAGAAAGACGGGAGAGTGATCGCGACCGGAGTCCGCGTTTTTCCGGAAGGAGTGGATCGCGATCAACAGGGAGGAGAATTATCGAAAAATGAAACCCGTCGCACAAAGCGAGGAGTTCGGCGTCAGATCGCCAGACGCTCCGGACGGAAAAGAAAACTACGTGATGTATTGATTCAATCAGGATTATTTCCATGCGAGACGGATTCGCCCCAATCCGTATTGCAATCCAATCCCTATGAACTGCGAAAACGGGGTTTGGATGAGCAATTAAAGCCCGAAGAATTCGGACGGGGCCTGATTCATCTCAATCAAAGGCGTGGATTTCGTTCCAATCGGAAAAGCGACCAGGCGAAGAAAAATGAAAAATCGAAAACCCTGCAAGCCATCAGCGAACTGGAGTCAAGGATTGCGGAGAGCGGATGTCGAACGTTAGGGGAATATCTTTATTCCATAACTTTACAGGGAAACGGACCTGCTTTCGAAAAAATACGTGCTAAACATACCCGTCGTGAAATGTATGAAAAGGAATTTGAGTTGCTTTGGAATGCACAACAGAAATATAATCCGCAGCTGTATAACAATGAATTGCGGGAACGAATCCATGACTTGATCTTTTTTCAACGATCCATGTATTGGTTGAAATCGACCATCGGGAAATGTGAACTCGAAAAAGGTCAGCTCCGTTGTCCACGGGCAGACCGTCTGGCGCAACGATTTCGTCTCTGGCAGGAGATCAATAATTTGCGGTATATCGATCCACGAACCAATGAAGAACAGGGATTGACCGATGAGGAAAGGCGGGAACTATTTGATCAACTTTCGAACAAACGCGAAGGTACTTTCGTTCAAATCCGCAAGTGGCTTCATCTTTACGAAAATTGCAGTTTCAATTACGAACGAGGGGAACGGCAAAAACTAAAAGGTCTGGAAACGGAGTATCTTTTGTCAAAGAAAGAACATTTCGGAAAGAACTGGTTTTTATTCCTCAGTGATAAGAAAGACGAAATCATTGCCGCTCTTCTCGATGAAAAAATCGACGATGAAAAAATACGGCGAAAAGCCGTTACCGATTGGGGAGTAGATGAAGAAACCGTCGAACGATTGCTAGATATCAATTTTCCCAAAGGATATATGAATTACAGTCGCAAGGCAATCGAAAAGTTGTTGCCGTTTATGGAGCAGGGATTGCCGCTCATGGCGAAGGATGAGGAGCAATCGGCGCTTCGGGAAGCCGGGTATCTGCGTCCGGATCAGCGGGAGAAGCCGATATGCCATTTTTTACCCAAGCCTCCTGATCTTCCCAATCCCATTGTTCGCCAGGCATTACACGAAGCACAAAAGTTGATCAATGCCATCATCAGGGAGTATGGAAAACCAGATGCGATTCATATCGAATTGCCGAGAGATGTCAAACGCTCCTTCCGCGAAAGAAAGGAAATCAACAAGGACCAGAAAAAACGAGAGAAAAAACGGGAAGAGGCCAAAACGGAAATCGAGCGCTATGGCGTTCGTGCCACTCACGAGACCATCCAGCGATATTTGTTATGGGAAGAACAAAAAAGGGAATGCATCTATTCCGGCAATCCGATCAGCATAGCGCAATTGCTGGGAGGGGAAACGGACGTCGATCATATTCTACCCTATTCGCGCAGCCTGGATAATTCCATGATGAACAAGGTGGTCTGCTTTCGACCGGTCAATGCGGAAAAAGGAAACAAAACGCCGAGGGAATGGCTGGAAGCGACCGATCCGGAGCGGTATGACGAAATCCTGCAGCGAGCCAAACGGCTGCCGTGGGGGAAACAGCGAAAATTTTTACAAAAAACGGTGGAACTCGAGGATTTCATTTCCCGGCAATTGAATGATACGGCCTATGTCAGCAGAGAAGTAACAAAATATGTCCGCAATCTGAATGTCGATGTGATCTGTTCGAAGGGGCAAATCACCGCCGATCTGCGGCAATTGTGGGGACTCAATACGGTGTTGCGGGACGACGGACGAGGATTGAAGAATCGCGAGGATCACCGCCATCACGCCGTGGATGCCATCGTCATCGCCCTGACCAGCCGCTCTCGCCTTCAGCAGCTCGCCCGCTCCCGGACATATCATTGGGAACGTCCGGAATTTCCTGAACCGTGGGAGGATTTTCGCGCGGAAGTGGAGAGAAAAATCAATGCGATTTATGTGTCCCATCGCGTCCAGAGGAAAATCAGAGGCGCATTTCACGAAGAAACGATTTACGGACCCACCTCCACTCCCGGAGAATTCGTATATCGAAAACCGCTCGAACAGTTGACTCCGAACATGATAAACGACATCCGTGATGAAACGATCAGAAAACTTGTCCGCGAACATATCGAGAAACATGGAGTTGATTTGGCGAATACCGGTTCCATCCCCGCCAGCGTGTGGAAAGAACCGTTGGTTATGCCGTCCTCCGGAGTTCCGATCAGAAAAGTGCGTCTGATCAAGCGCGACAACACGATCCAACCGATTCGTGATCAAACCGCATGTGTCAAACCCGGCAGTATTCATCATTTGTGCCTCTTTGAGATCCCATCGTCCGATGGCTCCATAAAACGGGACGCTGTATTTGTATCAATGATCGAAGCCGCAAAACGAGCGAAAAATCATGAACCGATCATTCAAAGAAACCATCCAAGAAATCCGGAAGCGAAATTTTTATTTTCATTAAGTACTAATGAAATGGTCTTAATTACCGATAAAGAAAAAGAGGAGTTGATTCGTTTCGAAACCGCTGCCTCAACAAGTCAGCAAATGAAATTTCGGCATCATACATTTGCTGGAAAAAGTTCTGATAGACGTGCAATCATCACGAAATACCCAAATACGTTAGTAGGGAAAAAAGTATCAATTGATTTACTTGGACGGTTGAGATGGGCGAATGATTAAATGAGAAGTGGGGATCTGCCCATGATCAAAAGAACCATTGAAATCTCTAATCGGCCCGCGCATCTAAAAGTCCGATACGATCAGCTAATCGTAAGGCAGGAGGAAAACGGAGAAGTCAAAGAAACCTCCATTCCTTGCGAGGATATCGGTGTGCTAGTCGTGGATCAGACGGAGACAACCTATACCCACAAAGCCCTTTCCACGCTGATGGATTCCGGCGCGGCGGTGGTTTTGTGCGGGCAAAACCATCTTCCGGCGGGAATGATTTTGCCCATGACCGAGCACAGTGAAGTGGTATGGCGTATTCAGGAACAGATTTCCATCGGCAAACCGCTCTGTAAGCAACTCTGGCAACAGCTGGTTCAGGCCAAGGTATCGGCGCAGGCGAGAAATCTGATCGAAGGAACCCCCGAACACACCAAATTGCTGCGACTGGAGAAGGAAGTGCGTTCGGGGGATCCGAGCAACATCGAGGCGCAGGCGGCGAAGGTATATTGGTCCGCCTGGCTGGGAGAGGAGGATTCGTTTCGGAGAAATCCGCGAGGGAAAGACGGACTGAACAGTTTACTCAATTATGGATATGCGATCGTGCGGGCGGGAATCGCGCGGGCCATCGTCGCCGCCGGATTGTTGCCCTCCATCGGCTTGCATCACTCCCATCGCTCAAACGCCTTTTGTCTTGCCGACGACCTGATCGAACCGCTCCGACCGCTGGTCGATGAACGGGTTCGCGAATTGTACCGCAATGGAACGAAACAAATCGAACCTGCGGCAAAAAAATTTCTCTTGGAATTATTAACGAAAACCGTTAAACTTGATGAACAAAAAGGCCCGCTGCTGATTGCGTTTCATCGCATGGCGGCCTCGCTGGTGAATTGTATCGAAGGGAAGGAAAAGAAGCTGTTGATTCCGGTTGCCGTCGATGAATAAAAATCATGAAACTCAGTGGATACCGATGTATGTGGATCGTAGTGATGTTCGACTTGCCAACGGATACCAAGGCAGCGCGCCGCCAATATACGCAGTTTCGCAAGAGCCTGCTCAAGGACGGTTTCACGCAGATGCAGTATTCCGTTTATATCCGGCATTGTCCCAGCAAGGAAAACACGGTGGTTCATGCCAGCCGCGTCAAAAAAAAGTTACCGCCGGACGGGGAAGTGCGGGTGTTGGCCATCACCGACAAACAGTTCGAAAAGATGCAAGTTTTTTTCGGAAAAAGGCGCCGAGAAACAGAAAAAGCTCCAGTACAACTGGAGCTTTTTTGACCGGGATTGCGCCTAACCTGTTGTCAGACCGTCACTTATGGGAAGGTGTAGTGTAATCAATCCCAATCTGTGATCAATCCGCAACTCTTCAGTGCTCAATTGTACACTTTCAATAAGTGTAATCAATCCCAATCTGTGATCAATCCGCAACAAGGGGATATGGGAGCTTTTTACGAGAAGAGTGTAATCAATCCCAATCTGTGATCAATCCGCAACTAGCGTGGTCAGCTCTACAATATCCCTTAGAGTGTAATCAATCCCAATCTGTGATCAATCCGCAACGCTCCTGTCGATTAAGCCTTGCGCCTTAAGAGTGTAATCAATCCCAATCTGTGATCAATCCGCAACAGGCGAAGGCAAGGCAAGGCAAGGCAAGGCAGTGTAATCAATCCCAATCTGTGATCAATCCGCAACTATATAATCTATCCATATCCGCATATGGAAGTGTAATCAATCCCAATCTGTGATCAATCCGCAACCACCTACATGGAGTTTCGCGCAAAAATGAAGTGTAATCAATCCCAATCTGTGATCAATCCGCAACAATGAGGTATCCATTCCATGGCCACAATCAAGTGTAATCAATCCCAATCTGTGATCAATCCGCAACAATTACAGCATTAATATATTGGAGATATGAGTGTAATCAATCCCAATCTGTGATCAATCCGCAACTCAGACGTCTCACGGGAACGCAGAAAAGAGAGTGTAATCAATCCCAATCTGTGATCAATCCGCAACCATGCGAATCGTTTGTCACGAGAGCTTGGAAGTGTAATCAATCCCAATCTGTGATCAATCCGCAACAAAGCATACACTGAGGCTATGGCACAAAACAGTGTAATCAATCCCAATCTGTGATCAATCCGCAACATGATGCTTCCCGCATAAATAAAACCATTTAGTGTAATCAATCCCAATCTGTGATCAATCCGCAACAATTGCTAGCGCTAAACTCTTTGACTCCACAAGTGTAATCAATCCCAATCTGTGATCAATCCGCAACAGCGCTTCCGTTCACCGTATGCTCAATCGAGTGTAATCAATCCCAATCTGTGATCAATCCGCAACTAATAGCATCCCGTGTAATCGGAATGTTCAGTGTAATCAATCCCAATCTGTGATCAATCCGCAACATTGATCCGCGAGTGTGGGCAGCGTCTCCAGTGTAATCAATCCCAATCTGTGATCAATCCGCAACGGGAGAAGGCATCAGCGTTCCGGATTGCCGAGTGTAATCAATCCCAATCTGTGATCAATCCGCAACTGAACAGGATTAATGTTCCCGGTGGATGGAAGTGTAATCAATCCCAATCTGTGATCAATCCGCAACAAGACTTGACACGGCTTCAACGCGATGCGCTAGTGTAATCAATCCCAATCTGTGATCAATCCGCAACCTTGAAAGCCCCGCCTTCGCGCCAATCTCAAAGTGTAATCAATCCCAATCTGTGATCAATCCGCAACTCAAGAGGCGGCGTATGCAGATGCTTTTGAGTGTAATCAATCCCAATCTGTGATCAATCCGCAACTTCACCCCACATTGGTCATACCGCATTGAGAGTGTAATCAATCCCAATCTGTGATCAATCCGCAACTTGACGCCGCATTGATCATATCTCATTGAAGTGTAATCAATCCCAATCTGTGATCAATCCGCAACTGTAGTATTGGAAATAAGCGCATTCATTCAGTGTAATCAATCCCAATCTGTGATCAATCCGCAACACAATGATGCAACCTATTCCTGGACTGTCGAAGTGTAATCAATCCCAATCTGTGATCAATCCGCAACATTCATGCAGATTGGTCCATCGCCCCAAATAGTGTAATCAATCCCAATCTGTGATCAATCCGCAACAGCCAGTGCGACTGGTTACATAGGAATTCCAGTGTAATCAATCCCAATCTGTGATCAATCCGCAACGCCAACGTCTGGCGGGCGATAACTTTTCAAGTGTAATCAATCCCAATCTGTGATCAATCCGCAACCATGTTGTTTCAGACCAATTCGGCCACGTGGAGTGTAATCAATCCCAATCTGTGATCAATCCGCAACTGATCAAACAGTTGTATCGAAAGAACACAAGTGTAATCAATCCCAATCTGTGATCAATCCGCAACCAGGAGCATTACTGAAGACTTCAACGATTAGTGTAATCAATCCCAATCTGTGATCAATCCGCAACTATATTCCGGCAGGCGCGACAACGGAGTTAAGTGTAATCAATCCCAATCTGTGATCAATCCGCAACGCGCTTTGCCAATCGGTGATCGTGGTATCAGTGTAATCAATCCCAATCTGTGATCAATCCGCAACACTACATGAACGTCGTCAACCATAATTAAAGTGTAATCAATCCCAATCTGTGATCAATCCGCAACGGGAAATAGCCCGCTAACTCATTGAGGTTAAGTGTAATCAATCCCAATCTGTGATCAATCCGCAACCTAAATTGGCGCGGCTGTAGGGCCACCGCCAGTGTAATCAATCCCAATCTGTGATCAATCCGCAACACCCCGCCATAGATTTGCAGCTCGACGTGCAGTGTAATCAATCCCAATCTGTGATCAATCCGCAACGGAACCTCTATTGTCCCTGTGGGCAACTCTAGTGTAATCAATCCCAATCTGTGATCAATCCGCAACGGCTGGGTAGGCCGGGTAATCTATGGCCCAGTGTAATCAATCCCAATCTGTGATCAATCCGCAACCGAGAGCGATCTCGGAGGTCTCCCGAACGAGTGTAATCAATCCCAATCTGTGATCAATCCGCAACTGCATTCGTGCGTTTTGATAATTCGCGGGGAGTGTAATCAATCCCAATCTGTGATCAATCCGCAACAAGACTACGTCCGATGGTTCAACTCCTATGAGTGTAATCAATCCCAATCTGTGATCAATCCGCAACGGGTTGAGGAAAAGGGCGGCGGTCCATTTTAGTGTAATCAATCCCAATCTGTGATCAATCCGCAACAGAAGATAGCAAAGGCTACAGACTCATTACAGTGTAATCAATCCCAATCTGTGATCAATCCGCAACTCCACCACAGGTTGAGCCGTCTGCATTTGTAGTGTAATCAATCCCAATCTGTGATCAATCCGCAACTCTTGCGCGTCTGTTGTTAATTGATGACAAGTGTAATCAATCCCAATCTGTGATCAATCCGCAACACAGAGGCGAACCTCACAGAGGCGGACATCAGTGTAATCAATCCCAATCTGTGATCAATCCGCAACGGTAACCGGGGCGAACGCGGGGAAATATAAGTGTAATCAATCCCAATCTGTGATCAATCCGCAACAATTCATTGGATTCAAACATTTCCTTCCGTAGTGTAATCAATCCCAATCTGTGATCAATCCGCAACCGAGACGGAATCGTTCAAGGCCGCGTTCGAGTGTAATCAATCCCAATCTGTGATCAATCCGCAACAACAGCCAGCATTGCATCCGGCGCGGTTACAGTGTAATCAATCCCAATCTGTGATCAATCCGCAACAGTGCGCCGATCGCGGAAGCGTTACGGATAGTGTAATCAATCCCAATCTGTGATCAATCCGCAACCCAAGGCATACACGCATCACGACGGTCCGAGTGTAATCAATCCCAATCTGTGATCAATCCGCAACTACTCCACGGTCCCCGTCGCGCCTGGCGGGAGTGTAATCAATCCCAATCTGTGATCAATCCGCAACAACCGGTCGAATGCGAAGTGGCAAAGTATAGTGTAATCAATCCCAATCTGTGATCAATCCGCAACGGTAAAATCAGGTGGCGCGCAGGAAAGGATAGTGTAATCAATCCCAATCTGTGATCAATCCGCAACATTACTCCACCGATTTGAACCGTTGCGCGAAGTGTAATCAATCCCAATCTGTGATCAATCCGCAACATGCAACAGACAAACCGGGATGTCGCGCAAAGTGTAATCAATCCCAATCTGTGATCAATCCGCAACGAAGGCGTGCAATCGGTGAAAACCTTAAAAGTGTAATCAATCCCAATCTGTGATCAATCCGCAACTTTCTTGATCTACTACATTTCTGATGAGAAGTGTAATCAATCCCAATCTGTGATCAATCCGCAACGGCGAACACATGGCATGAATACGGAATCCAAGTGTAATCAATCCCAATCTGTGATCAATCCGCAACCAAGATGCTGTGGGCGAAATAGCATCATGGAGTGTAATCAATCCCAATCTGTGATCAATCCGCAACTGGGCAGGGGCGTTGGTGTTCGGGTAGCGAGTGTAATCAATCCCAATCTGTGATCAATCCGCAACTCAGAATCCATCGCGCCTAACCGCTTACCAGTGTAATCAATCCCAATCTGTGATCAATCCGCAACGGGTGGGGGCAACTGCGCGCGGATCGGAGCAGTGTAATCAATCCCAATCTGTGATCAATCCGCAACCGACACTCGATACACTCGATGCCACGGAAAAGTGTAATCAATCCCAATCTGTGATCAATCCGCAACTCGGTGTATTCCGGCAAAATGTTCGAAACGAGTGTAATCAATCCCAATCTGTGATCAATCCGCAACCGCGCCCGGCCCGGCAAGTAATCCATTTTGAGTGTAATCAATCCCAATCTGTGATCAATCCGCAACACGCCATGACAAAAGTTGAGTATTTAAAAAGTGTAATCAATCCCAATCTGTGATCAATCCGCAACAAGTCCAAGTCAATAATTATCTGATGGCCAAGTGTAATCAATCCCAATCTGTGATCAATCCGCAACACACTTACGAGACTATAGTCGCATAAGTGAGTGTAATCAATCCCAATCTGTGATCAATCCGCAACGCAGCATGTGGCGTTGGAATCTACGGCATAAGTGTAATCAATCCCAATCTGTGATCAATCCGCAACGGTGGACGGCAAGGGACGAGCGGACTTGTAGTGTAATCAATCCCAATCTGTGATCAATCCGCAACCATTGCGCTCCAGCCGATAGGTCCGAAATTAGTGTAATCAATCCCAATCTGTGATCAATCCGCAACGAAAATTGACGCGGTTGAAGAATGACCGTAGTGTAATCAATCCCAATCTGTGATCAATCCGCAACTACCCAAACGGTTCGCCTTCTCAAACAGAAGTGTAATCAATCCCAATCTGTGATCAATCCGCAACGCGGCAAGGTTGCCATCGCGTCGATAACCAGTGTAATCAATCCTGTCACCCGCCGCGCTATTCTGACCCACCAGGAGTCACCCAGTTTGACCCGTCTATGATCGGCCAGTGTGACCCCCCTAAGGTTACCCAATATGACCCGTGTAGGTTGCCCTGGAAAGATAGACAGGAGAGATCAAAGATTTCCTATCGTGAGATAGGGAGGAAAGAATGAAGAGGCTCCATATGAATGAAGTGCGAGAAATCATTTATCGATTGCGTCAGAAAGAAGGCAATCGAACGATAGCGAAAGCCATGAAGATATCCAAGACCACGGTGAAGAAATATCGCCGGCTCGCCAGCCGGCATGGATATCTCGACCCGGCAAGGCCGCTGCCAAGCATCGAGGAATTGGGGCGCGTGATCCACCCGCCGTCCCATCCCCGGCAGATGCGCAGTACGGTCGAGCCCTACGAGACGATCGTGCGCAAGTGGTTGCAGGATGAGGTGGAAATGCAGGCGATCTGGCAGCGGCTGAGCGAAGACCACGGGTATTCGGGTAGTTATTCGTCCGTGCGAAGGTACATTCATCGGATTCAGCCAACGGAACCGGAAGCGACCTGCCGGATCGAAACGGCCCCGGGTGAGGAAGCGCAAGTGGATTTCGGCAGCGCGGGTCTGCAATGGGATTCGCGAACGGGGAAACGGCGAAAGGCGTGGATGTTCGTCATGATGTTGTCCTGGTCGCGGCATCAGTATGTCGAATTCGTCTTCGATCAAAAGGTTCCCACGTAGGTGGCCTGCCATGAACACGCCTTCGACTGGTTCGGCGGTGTGGTCAAGCGGGTGGTGATCGACAACGTAAAAGCAGGTGTGCTGAAGACCGATTTACACGATCCGGTGTTGGGGGAACCCTACCGGCGGTTGGCGCAACACTACGGATTCGTGGCGTCGCCCAATCGTCCACGAACGCCCCGGCACAAAGGAAAAGTCGAATCGGGAGTGCATTATGTCAAACGAAATTTCATTGCCGGACGCACGTTTGCCGACCTGGAGAGCCTGAATGAACGGGGAAAACGTTGGGTGATGGAGACCACGGGGCAACGGATTCACGGGACCACCAAGGAAGCGCCGTTGGGCCGGTTCCACCGCCAGGAACAAGCCTCCTTGCAAGCGCTGCCGGTGAGGGAATTTGAATGGATCGCCACCTATCAAGCCAAGGTGCAGCGCGATTGTCACGTGAATGTGGAAAGCCGCTATTACTCCGCGCCCTTCCGCTTGATCGGAAAACAAGTGGATGTGTATGTCGGACGCCGTTTGGTCGAGATGTATGTCGGAACCGAGTTGGTGGCGACTCATCCGCGAGTCAAGGAAAAAGGCGGACGCGCCACTCGTCTGGAACATTATCCGGAAGCGAAGCGGGAATGGTTGGCCAATCCGCCGGAGCGGTGTCGGGAACGCGCCCAGGCCATTGGAAATTCATGTGCCAAAGTGGTGGACGCCTTGTTGGATGATCCGATTCAGGACCGGCGGCGCAGTGCGCAATCTCTCTTGCGGTGGAGTGAAACGGTGAGCACCGAACGCTTGGAAAACGCCTGTCGGCGTGCGTTGCACTATGGGGATCCTTCCTCCCGGCGGGTGAAGAAAATCCTGGACGCCGGGTTGGATCGCGTGCCGATTGAGCGTGAATATCCCAAAGGGATCCCCCTGGCATCTTACCGCTTCGCGCGGCCGGCTTCGACGTTCTTCGGAAAGGAGGCCCCCTCATGTTGACGCACTCGCTGATTCCAAAATTGCGAACGCTCAAATTGTCCGGCATGGCGGATACCCTGGACCACCGGGCGCAGACCGCTCAACAAGATTCCCTGGCTCCCCTGGAGTTTTTCGCGCTCCTCTTGGATGACGAACTGGAACGCCGGGAGCAAAACCGGCTGCGACGCCGCTTTCGCGATTCGAAAATTGATGAAACAAAAACCTTGAACCGCTTCGATTTTGCCGCCGTGCCGCAAGTGCCGAAAACACGGATGGCAGACCTGGCGCTTTGCCGCTTTGTCGAACGGGGAGAAAACGTTTTGTTTGCCGGGCCGACCGGCGCCGGAAAATCGCATCTCGCCCAAGCCTTGGCGCACGCAGCGATCAAACATGGGTTTCAAGCCTGGTTCCAGCCGACCCATACCCTCCTGGCTTCCCTTCACGCCGCCCGCGCCGATGGGAGTTATCCCCGGGTGTTCAAACGGTTGATTCCCATCGACGTGTTGCTCTTGGACGATTTCGGACTTTTGCCCTTGTCTCCACCAACCGTGGAAGATTTGTACGAGATCATTCGGGAACGGTATGAGAAGCGCTCGATTGGGCTGACCAGCAATCGGGCTCCGGAGGAATGGAGCGAGATTTTCGGCAATCCGCTCCTGGCTTCCGCCGCTCTGGACCGCCTGACCCATCATGCTCACGTGATCACGATCACCGGCAACAGTTATCGGCAAAAACGAAACAAGAAAAATTCGGGAACGCTCCCCCCAAAGAGTGAGTAGTAAAAAAAATTTTCAGCCGTCAGTTGGGTTCCAGTCGCTACGCTCCTTCCACCCAACTGACGGCCAATTTTCGGAACAAAGGAGGTTTATTCCACTGCTCTTATTTCGCAGAATCGGTCCTGTTTTTTTTCACCAGACGGGTCACACCAAACCGACTCCGGGGGGGGCAAATGTACCCGGCTATTGAAAGTTTTTCGATCGGCAGAAAAATTTGCCATTGTATGGCAGGAAGAGAAAGGCGGATGGAGCCGGATTCTGTCCGCGATTCTGAAACGCCTACCATTGCGTGGAATCCTCTCGCAGAACGGCTCGCCGTTGCGTGGATCGAACGTGGATTAGAAGGCAATTTCTCCATCGTTCTTCGGACAAGTGAAAACACGTCCGTGCAGGAATGGATTCTCCATCAATAAAAAATCATGACAAATCATCTTTCTTCGTCATCAATCCAGTATACCCACGGAGGAGACAGACAAGCCTTCACGCGCCGCCATTCCATCGAACCGGATGCCGTTCTCGATTTCAGCGTCTATACGTGGCCGTTTGGCGTTCCGAAAAAATTAGTCGAGGTACTGGTTCGCCATTGGGGTGAAATAACCTGTTATCCCGACATTCATGCCGAATCGTTACGCCAGACCATTGCCAGATGTCACGATATTTCGCCCGAGTTCGTGATTCCCGCGAACGGCTCCATGCAATTGATTTACGCGCTCTGTTCGTCTTCGTTGTATTCGGACGTATTGATATTCGAACCCACGTTCAACGAATACCGGCGCGCCGGCGCGCTCCACGACAACGCCGCCAACGGACGCGAGCCACTGAATACCAGATACTTCAATCGGTGCCCTAACAACTTCCGATATCCCAGATAATGGCACTGGGCCACGAGTTGATCCCACAACCATTCCCTCTCGGGATCACTGACCAATACCAATGATATAGGAAATAAGCCCGGTAAATCGCTTGCGATCGGCGACCTCTCTATTGAATTTAATGGGACCTGCACTTCACCGAATGCTCCATTTCCTTGATGTCTGTAAAAGAGCGCACTTCACCCTCTCGCCGATATCCTCCATCGAATCGGCAGTTCCACCCATCACCGTCTCTTTCCTGCGCTCTTCTTCCCTGTAAGATACACTGGAGATTTTTATTGTTTAGGGCAGGTGTCGCTGTAGTATTAGTACATAACTTTATATTGAGAAAGGAAGAATTCAATGCTTTACAAACCATCAAAACGCAGTTGGTCGACTTTCGTTTTCTTTCTGGGGGTCTTTATCTGCTATAGCGAATCGGGATTTACGACGCCGCCACCACCCCAGTATTATCTGAATTGCGTGGATTTTACATATCAGCATGGAAAATGGAATTTTATAATCATTCCCTGTGGGATGAGTATGGAGGGTTGCAGTTGTCCTCCCGGCTACTCGTTGATGAGCTATAGTACCTCACACAAAGTAATGCACCGCAAGTCTTCTTCTCGTCCCTTGCATGCACCCACAAGTGGAACGAAAAAGCGCTCGTTACTCCCCAACGCCGAGGCCGAACCAACCTACTCGTTTACGCATACCTTGCAAGGGGAGTGGAAAGATGTCGTCGGATACGTTGGATTTCAATACACCGATAAAAACACGCAAAAAGATTATATTGCCTGCTTGATCGGTTTATACGTAGAACCGATCGGAACCGACGAATACCAATCGGAACCGTGGGATAAAAAGATTTTCTGGATTGAAGTGGGCGACGGAGCGCCCATGCACGTCTGCGCGGTTTACGCTCCAAATTATGAAGAGGATGGAGTGGAATACGATAACGTCTATTGGGCGCCGAACTTTATGTATCTTCCGCCGGGAGTTCAAGATAAAAGTCTCGTGCGTTCCTGCGATATATGGATGTACCTGGATGAAGACGACGAAGTCGAAGAGGTTTGGATCGATATTTACGACGAGAATTGGGAAATCACAAAAACCAAAGAACTTGGAATTGGCGATCAAATCCAGGCGTTTACTCCCCTCATCGATCCCAGAGAACCCGCCAGTTTTCTTGGCATCACCCTGGAAGATCGTTTCCGAACCGTAAAAACGCCGCCGGTATTCCTCTACGAGCACATGACCCCCAACGTGGATTTTGAAAATGAAATGTCCAAAGGATTCGATTTCGACGATGCCGATCTCTTGTATATTTTGTACGGACAAAATTACGATGAAGAAGAAGTTTTTGACTTTACTTATTCCGAGCCGAAGAATGTTAACTTGAAATGGGGTAACAAACCGGCGAAAGTGGATAACTGGCTGATCCATGGAGCAGCGTCGCCATTACGGTTCTTTATGCCCAGCCGATAAACGGAATGAGATATTACGATTTAATTCGAAGCGTTGTAAGCGGCTCCAGTTTTTGGGGCCGCTTATTATTAACGCAGATTTCTGGAATTCTGGCCTGGACGGCTTTTCCGGATGTGGACGCGCATTCGGTTTTGGCTTGGATTTGTTTTTCGTTCTGGTTTCTCTCCATCCACGAGGCGGGATGGAAGGAGCGTTTCGCCCACGGTTTGATGATGGGATGCTGGTATTCGCTGCCGGGAAAATGGGGAATTTTCTGGCAGGTATGCGCGGGGCATTTTATTAATTATTGGGTCGCCTCACTGTTTTTCGGTCTGTTTATTGTCAGTTATATGACGCCGTTTGTTTTATTCAGCTTGATTCCATCCATCCTCTCCGGCTATTTATTTAGTACTACATTTTTTTGATGCGCAATTCTTAGTGTACTCATCGCCTGGACTCCCACGGTTTTTCCGATCGATCCGGCGTTGATGGTTCACAATAGCCCTATTGTTATGCAAACCGCCGATTTAGGCGGGATGCCGCTGGTTATGTTTTTGATCTTTTGGGTGAATGGCTTGCTGGCGGAAATACTATTTTACGCGCGACGAGATCGATATCGGCTTTGGAAATATACACTGTGCCTGTTGCTGACGGTTTGTTTTATGGTTGGATACGGCGCGTATCGGATTTACGAACAAAAGCAACTGGAAAATAAAGGAAACGGTCATTACGCGAATGTCGCCGCGTTAGAGACGCGGTATCTTCCCAACGAACCGCTGGCTTCGCTGACTCGGATGAATCCCAAAGGGGGGTATTCCGCATTGGAATTGACCGAATTATGCGCCTAACATTTCCCGCAGGCTTCCGTCATCGTCTGGCCGGAACTGCCCGTGCAAATCACTCGAAACAACGATTCGAAACTACGCGAAAAAGTATCCGCTCTTGCAAATAAAATACAAAAACGCGTTATCTACAGTTCAATGGAAAAGGTGGGCGACTCCGCGGCCGCCGTCGAATACTGTACGGCGCGGCTGGTTTTGCCCGATGGGACGGAAGCCTTTCAGTATCGAAAAAATTCGTTGATTCCATTTTTCGAATCGTCGCCGTTTCCCCAATTGACGCGATTGTCCTATGTAAATTTTCAAGCGGGGAACGAAGAGGTAGTTTTTCCCATCGACGACCGCACGACCGTCATCCCCTCGCTCTGTTACGATCTTCATAGCCCCAGGCATCTTCGCAAGGGAATACGCATGGGTGGGAATATCATCATTCACATGTCCAGTTTTTATACTTTCGACAACAGTCCCGTCCCTTATATCGATTACGCTATCGCCAAATTTTACGCGGTTGCGTATCGCGTTCCGATGGTTCGTTCCACGAATCGTGGATATGGAGCGTTTATCCAAGCCAGGGGAGACGCGATTGAAGGATCGGAAACCACTCCCAAAGATCGAAAGATTAAATCCTTTCCCCTCTTCATTCCCGAAAAAAGGTCGCTTTATATCTATCTTGGGGATACGTTTCTTTACGTTCTGACGGTTTTCGTGCTCGGGAGAGCAATTCAATATTGCATGGTGTTTACTCGCCTACAAATTAAAAAACCGGCGGGGATTTAATCGCGTTCCCACACCGGTTTAGATTCTTCGATGCCTATTGCTTACGGTTTTTTAGTTATTCGAAGACGGCCCATTCCTTCAACGGATCCTCACCCCTATCAAATAGTATAAATCGAAAGGAATCAAGCGGATAGGTGAATTTTGGTCTTAAAATGTAGTCACGAATATATTGCGTATGACACTTGAATATTTGGTGAAATCATGTACAATGGTAGTCATATATATCACCAAACCCATTCGCACATCCACAAACGGCAAGACCTATCAGAGCGTCCTCTTGCGGGAATCCTATCGCAAGGACGGCAAGGTCAAAAATCGCACCATTGCCAATTTGACCCATTGTAAACC
>QZKN01000069.1 GCA_003598175.1 Candidatus Omnitrophota bacterium | reverse complement strand
CTTTCGGGGTATAATGCTTGCGTTTCTTCATGATCTCCTCCATTTGAATATGCTAACTCAAATGAAGGATTTCTCCACTTTCGACTGAAGCAAAACAAGCCAGACACTTGGTTTTTCACTTCAATTATGGCTTGGCGCTTGGCAAAATCCACAACAGTCACCGGCAACCGACGCAAAACCCCCCGCCCGCGCCGGTTGACCAGAACATCTCAATAATGAAGTTACATCAATATTTATAATAAACAGATAACTCATGTCCCCATATCAAAGCTGCTCAAATAAATCAACTGCTCCTTCGTCAGCGAATCGATTTTTATGCCTTTCGCATGCAATTTCAGCGAGGCGATATCCTGATCGATTTCGTCGGGGATGACGTAGACTTCATTTTCCATGTCCATTGCGTGTTTCACGAGGAATTCCGCGCTCAGCGCCTGATTGGCGAAGGACATGTCCATCACTTCGGCGGGATGGCCTTCCGCGGCGGACAGGTTGACCAACCGCCCGTCGGCGAGAACGTAAATGGATTTTTCCTTGCGGCCGTTCTTCAGCACGTATTCCCGCACGAAGGGGCGCATTTCCTGATCCCGCAAGGCGATTTTTTTCAGGCCGTCGAGATCGAGTTCGACGTTGAAGTGGCCGGAATTGCAGACGATGGCGCCGTCCTTCATTTTCTTAAAATGTTCGGGACGAATGACGTGTATGTCGCCGGTGACGGTGATGAACAGGTCGCCGACTCCGGCGGCCTTGGCGATGGGCATCACCTGGAATCCGTCCATGACCGCTTCCAGCGCGCGCACCGGGTCCACTTCGGTGACGATCACGTGAGAGCCCATGCCCTTCGCGCGCATGGCGGTTCCGCGCCCGCACCAGCCGTATCCGCAAACGACGACGACGCTGCCCGCAAACAGGATGTTCGTCGCGCGCACCACCCCGTCCAGCGTGGATTGGCCGGTGCCGTAGCGGTTGTCGAACAGGTGTTTGGTCATGGCGTCGTTCACGGCGATGATGGGATAGGCAAGGACGCCCTGCTCGGCCATGGCGTTCAGTCGAATCACGCCGGTGGTGGTTTCTTCCGTGCCGCCGATGATGCCGTCGATCAGTTTTTTTCGTTTGGAGTGCAGCGTATTGACCAGATCGGCGCCGTCGTCCATCGTGATTTGCGGATTCTTGTCCAGCACCGCATCGATGTGTTTGTAATAGGTTTTATTGTCCTCGCCTTTGATGGCGAAGGTGGGGATGCCGAAATCGTAGGAAAGAGAGGCGGCGACGTCATCCTGCGTGCTGAGCGGATTGGAGGCGCACAGCGCCGCTTCCGCGCCACCCGCTTTCAGCGTGCGCATCAAATTCGCGGTTTCGGTGGTGACGTGCAGGCACGCGCCGATGCGGATTCCCTTCAACGGTTTCGTTTTTTCGAATTTTTCGCGGATGAGCCGCAGCACCGGCATGTGCCGGTCCGCCCATTCGATGCGGTCTTTTCCCGCTTTGGCCAGATTTTTGTCTTTTACGTCGCAATCAGTTTTCACTGTTGGTTTACGAACCATCTTCTTCTCCTTAAAAAAGTTTTTAACCTTGTTTCAGCGCTTCCACGCAATCCAATTGTTCCCACGGAAATTCATCACGCCCAAAATGGCCGTAAGCGGCGGTTTTGCGGAAAATGGGTTGGCGCAGATTCAACCGTTTGATGATGGAAGCGGGACGCATGTCCAGATGCTTTCTGACGAGTTCGGAAATTTTAGTTTCATCGATCTTGCCGGTTCCAAATGTCTCGATGTTGATGGAAACCGGCTGAGCGACGCCGATCGCATAGGCGAGAGACACTTCGCACCGATCGGCCAGGCCGGCCGCGACGATGTTTTTGGCCGCGTGACGAGCCGCGTAGGCGGCGCTACGGTCGACTTTCGACGGATCCTTGCCTGAAAACGCGCCGCCGCCGTGCCGTCCCACGCCGCCGTAGGTGTCGACGATGATCTTGCGGCCGGTCAATCCGCAATCGCCCATCGGCCCGCCGACGACGAATTTTCCGGTGGGATTGACGTGGAATTTCGTTTCTTTATGTAAAAGGTTCGCGGGAACGACTTTCTTGATTACTTCCTCCAAAATGGAGTCATAAATCTCTTTGTGGGTGATGTCGGGCGCGTGTTGCGTGGAAATCACCACGGCGTCGACGCGTTTGACTTCATCCCCTTCATAGGCGACGCTGACTTGCGATTTGCCGTCGGATCGCACCCACGGCAGAATGCCGGTTTTACGCACTTCCGCCAACCGCTGCGTCAGTTTGTGCGCCAAGAGAATCGGCATGGGCATGTATTCCTTCGTTTCGTTGGTGGCATAGCCATACATCATGCCTTGATCGCCGGCGCCCTGTTCGTGATCGTCTTTTTCGTCCACTCCCATCGCGATGTCGGGCGATTGGCGATCGAGGGTGACCATCACGCCGCAAGTGTTGCAATCGAATCCATATGCCGCATTGTTGTAGCCGATATCGTTAACGACCGACCGGGCGACCTGCGCGTAATCGACTCTCGCATTGGTGGTAATCTCGCCGGCGATGACGATCAAACCCGTCGTAATCAGCGTTTCACACGCCACCCTGCCCATCGGATCCTGTTCATAGATCGCATCGAGAACTCCATCCGAAATTTGATCCGCGATTTTGTCCGGATGGCCTTCCGTTACCGATTCCGAGGTAATAATTCGTTCGTGAGCCATCAGCTAACCTTTCTTTTATTATTGTTATCAGCAGTCGGGTAATTTGAAAATTCGGTACTGCCGCTCCAGCGTTGATTGAGGTCTTGACGTTTCTGGAGATGTTGGATACAAGTATATCCGTATATTCGGTTATATGCAAGAACAATGAAAACACACAACGATCCGACCAAAATTTTCAAAGCGCTCTCCGACGAAACCCGGCTTCGTATTCTATGGCTGCTGGATACCCATGAATTGAGCGTCAACGACATGGTGGAAATACTCGGTTCCACCCAATCCCGCGTTTCCCGCCATTTGACTGTTTTAAAAGAGGCGGATTTCCTGGATTCCCGTCGGGAAGGCACGTGGATATATTATCGCAAGGCGGAAAAAGAAAAAATGACGCCGGAAATCGAGCAGGCGTGGAATCTGCTGCACGAATGGGCGATTGATCGGGAGGAAGCGAATCTCGACCGCGAAAAAGTGCGGGAAGTATTGCAGAACAAACGCAACCGCAGCCGTACTTTTTTTGGAAAACATGCGTCGCGCTGGGATGCGATTCGCGCGACGTTGTGCAGCGAACTCGTCACCCTGCAAGCATTGGAAGCCTTGATTCCTCCCGATTTGACCGTGGTCGATGTGGGAACCGGAACCGGTCAGCTCCTGCTGCCGTTGGCAAAAGTGGTGCAAAAAGTCATCGGGATCGATCATTCGCCCCAAATGTTGAAACTGGCAAAGCAAAATGCACAAAAACTCGCTATTCGCAATGTCGAGTTTCGTTTGGGGGAAATCGATGAATTGCCTTTACACGATGCGGAGGTCGACGCGGCGTTCGCCTGTCTGGTTCTGCATCACGCGCCCGATCCGGCAAAAGCCATCCAGGAATTGGCAAGAGTGGTCAAACCGAGAGGGTGTGTGATCATCGTCGATTTACAAAAACATGCGGATGAATGGATGCGGGACGAATTAGCCGATCTTTGGTTGGGATTCGAGAAAAACGATATGCAGCGCTGGTTCACGAATGCGGGGCTGGTGAATCCGCGATGGATTGAAGGATTATCCCCGATCGAAGAAACGGCCGAACAGAAACAATTCGCGATCAAAATTCGAAGTTTTATTTACTGCGGCAGAAAAACAATCACTCATCCTCATTCTTGATTCTGGATTGATTCTTCCAAGGCGTTTAAACGAGCGACGAATTCAGGAAGTTTGTTGATAAAAGAATGGTGGAATTGGTATTGCTCTTCTTCCATGGCGGGAGCGCCGGTGATGGTGGAACCATCGGCGACGTCTTTACTAACTCCAGAGCCGCTGCGGACATTGGCTTTGTCGCCGATGCGGATATGGCCGACCATGCCCACGCCATACCCGATCAATACTTCCGAGCCGATCTTGCAACTTCCACAAATTCCCACACCGTCGCTGATTGTGGATTGCTCGCCGATCACGACGTTGTGTCCAACCTGGACAAGGCTTCCGATTTGTGTTCCCTTTCCGACAATGGTTTTACCTAACGTCGCGCGATCAATGGTGGAATTCGCCCCGATACGGACTTCATCCTCGATGATGACGAAACCGACTTGTGGGACTTTGCAATTCACACCATTGTTTTCTTTCGCATATCCGAAGCCATCGCTTCCAATCACCACACCCGCTTCGATCACCACGCGGCTTCCGACCTGGGTTTTTTCGCGCAGAGTAACGGAATGATGCAACACGGAATCCGATCCAACCGCACAGTCTTCCCCAATATAGCAGTTTGCATAAATCCTGGTTTTATCGCCGATACGGACGCCACGCTCGATCACTACATTCGGTCCGATGTGGACGCCTTCTCCCAAACGTACACTCGCATCCACAACACTCGAGGGATGAATGACGCACATACTTTCATGATCAGACGTTTCCGTCAGTGATGACGCCAGATTTAAAGTCGCCATACTTTGTTTCATCTGTTGTAATCCCCCTGATATCTTTCCTGCTTGTTTCAACAATGAACATACGCATGTAAAAAAACAAGACCCTCTTTTCTATTACCGCTTATACCATTCCGAATTGATTTTCCTGCTCTTTCTCGGAAATTATCGAGTCCTTTCCTCTCGTCCGTAATCAGTATTTCATCGCTTCTTTTTGAAAAATCACTTTCATGCAATCCCTGGCCTATCCCAATTCTCAATATACCATTCGAATGAATACCAACTTCTCATCCTCTGTCATATCAAACCACATAATTCCAAAAAAATCAACAAAATATTTTCATGATCCCACTTTTTTACATTCCCGAACAATGAATGAACATCATACAAGGAACTTTCCACTCTGAAAAGTGCGATAACCATTCTCTAACAGAGAATCGAAGTCTCCAAACATCATTCATTATTGTATAATTATATCACTTTTTGTACCGTATCAATTGGAAATTATGGGGAAAACAACGGATTTGTATACCATTGGATGATCTCCGGACCAAAAAGAAGGCACAAATAAGCTCCCGCGCAAAGATAGGGACCAAACGGGATTCGTCCGTATTTATCGATCTTCCCCGCCATTTTCAAACCGATTCCAACACAGGAGCCGAGCAGGGAGGCTAAAAAGATGCATAATAAAGTCTCATCCCATCCGAGGAAGCCGCCCATAAACGCCATGAGTTTTACATCACCGAATCCCATTGCTTCCTGTTGAAATACCCACGCTCCGATAATGCGAATCCCCCAAATAATCCCTCCTCCGACGACACAACCCACAATAGCCTGCCGGATGTTCTGAACCAATGCCTGAGGAAACATCCCGGTCCATTGAACGAGTGCGGCAACCACCAAAGCGGCCGGAATCATCGGCAACGAGAGAAAATCGGGAATGTATTGATGATCCCAATCGATCCCGGAAGCCACGATCAGATTCATGGTCATGATCAGATAAAGCAACGTCGTTAAGGAAATTCCGAATTTATACACGATGCCCGCGAATAACAACGCCGTTACTATCTCATAAATGAGATAACGCAGGGAAATTGAAGAACGGCAATACCGACACCGACCCAGCAGAATGCAATAAGACAGGATCGGGATATTGTCATACCAACGAATCGAAACATCGCAGCAGGGAGTGCGGGATGCGGGAGTTACAATGGAGGTTTCCCGGGGAATTCGCCAAATGCAAACATGAAGAAAACTTCCGGCGGCCGCTCCGAATAATCCGGCGGCAATGATGATGAATTCCATTGGTAAATGATGCACATTCATGGAATGCTTCCGTTTCCAAACATATTTATCTGATGCCCCGGCAAAAAGTCAAAATTTGTGGTGCGGACATCCTGTCTGAACAATATATAGTGGCAGATTGTTCATTAATACCACAATATGTGCTGGTTTCAAAATTTCATCCGACTTGTTGCCGGCGCATCTTATCTGGCCAAATGGGGACGACTGCGAAAACCCGTAAGCTCTTGACCAAATCCCATGCCGTATGCAACATGTATTTAAGTCTAATGTAAAGAGAACGATATCGATCGATCGTGCGGAAATCAAGAAGATCGTTCATAAAATTCATTCAACGTATTTATGGAAGGAAAGCGTGGGGTCATCCACGGAAAAATTGCGCAATCGTGTTGACGGTCGGAGTTTTTTTTCACAAAGTGGATCATGATTTCGCGCGACTCGATACAACACGGTCGGTTTTCGCCATCGACAATCAAAAATAAGAAAGGAACATCATGTCCGAACATGACACCCGGGACTGTATCTTTTGTAAGATTGTAAAACGAGAAGTTCCAACGCCGCTTGAGTATGAAGACGACCACGTCGTCGCGTTCAAGGATATCAATCCGCAGGCGCCGGTTCACTTTCTGGTTATTCCTAAAAAGCATATCCCTAAAATCGGCGATTTGACCGAGGAGGATCGGGGACTTCTCGACCAAATGACATCCGCCGCCAAACACCTGGCGCAGAAACTTGGAATCGATGAGACGGGATATCGATTGGTCATCAATTCGGGTGATAACGGCGGGCAAACGGTCTATCATCTTCACGTTCATGTTCTTGGCGGGCGGTTTATGCGTTGGCCTCCCGGTTGATCTCATCATCCGGAAATTCGTGCTCTCTTCTTCTTGTCCGTGGAGAAGGTATACTTCTCAAAGGGAAACCATGATCTGTCCAAACGCCATAACCTCGAAAAAACATGGGCCTGATTTCCGTATTGTGATGCACATGCGTATCAAAACGGCAAATCAGATCGTTACAGGAATACGATGATCCGTTCCGTGATTCTTCTTTTCCTATTACTTTTAATTATACCGCTTTCGGGATGCGTCACCCGTTCCATCAAGAAAGGGGATGAGAATCACGTTGTGGAATCCTCTTCGCCACAAAAACCAATTTTGCAAGAGAATGCGGACGAAAAAGCGATTTCCATGATTCCGGACTCTCTTCCGGATGAAAAACCGACTGGAGAAACACCACCCACGGAAATCCATCCACCGGAAGAGGAAATCATCGCGGATGAAGAACGCATCACCTTATATAAATATTTTCTGGAAGGAATCCTGCTCGAAAAAAACGGAAAATACGATGACGCCGGGATCGCCTTTGCGAAAGCGTTGGAAATCACGCCGGAATCGCCCTTTCTCGGCGCATTGACCAGCACGGCTCTCCTACAGGCGAAACGAGTGGATGAGGCCATACAGGTAGCCGAGCACACAATCCATTCGGCCACAAACGACATGGATAATCGCCAGGCGCTTGCACAAGCCTACATGGCGGCTCAGCAATGGGATAAAGCGCTGGAACAATATGAGATTTTACTCGATTTCGATCCCTCCTCGTTATCCGTTTTGGACGGACTTGCACAGTTATATTACAAAGCCGGCCGTTATGACGATGCCATTCGTATTTATCGCCGAATTGCCGAGCTGCATCCGGAACAAGCTTATCTTTTTCGATTGATTGTCGCGGATATTCTGCTTTTGAAATTGAATCGGTTGGATGAGGCAAAACAGGAATTTTTATCCATAGCCGAAATCATTCCGAATTCCCCCAAAGTTCATCTCAGCATCGGGCGGATCGATGAATTACTCGGGAAAACCGAGGACGCAATCCATTCGTATTTAACGGCGTTGAATCATGTGCGAACCGTTCAGGACGAAGTCATGATTCGCGGCCAACTCGGAAAATTGTATCACGAGCGAGGCTCCTATACCGAAGCGCAACACCAATACAATCGCATCATGGAAATCGAGCCGGAGAATCTCCGGATCAAACAGCAATTGATTTCTCTTTATGTCGATCAGAATCTCTATGAGAATGCTCTGGCGGAAGTCGAGGCGTTGGCGAAAAACGCGCCGGGTGATTTTCAGATTCAACTGTTGCGCAAAGAATTGCTGGAACAATTGGATCGTGGCGAGGAAGCGTGGAACGGATTGCTCGCTTCGTTCCAATATGCGTTCGAACATCACATGCAAAATGACGTCATGCTTTTTCTGTGGAAACTATCTCTCGATGACGCCTATTTTGACAGTTTGGCATCCTATCACCGATTGGATCAGCTGAATCAATTACTCCAAAAAGCTTCCGAAGTCATGTCGAATGTTCCCCGCATTCTTT
Source organism: Candidatus Omnitrophota bacterium (assembly GCA_003598175.1). GTDB lineage: Bacteria > Hinthialibacterota > Hinthialibacteria > Hinthialibacterales > Hinthialibacteraceae > SURF-12. The sequence goes on along the minus strand of QZKN01000069.1, from coordinate 46,578 downwards.
TTGCACATGCGAAATTGGCTCTGTATACCGAAAGCGGGAACCTGCGGGAACGCTTGTTCAACATTCTCGAAATGATGCAAAAAGCGGAAATGAGTGGGAACGAAAACGTAATCGAAGCATCGGCCATCGAGTTACGATTGTGGTTTCTGGTCCGTCACGCCTTCCAACAACAAGGATTATCCCGCGAATTGACGGAGTTATTGCAGAAATGTCAGAGCATTTTCCCCCACAATTTGGATGTTATTCGCACGTTGGGTTTGGTTTGTGGGGATATCGGCGACTGGCAGGCGGCCGAATCCCACTTCCGGGAAGTGTTGGAACAATTGGATGAAAATACCCCGGCATATAAAGACCTTTTGTTTCAGCTGGCTTTTGTCTACGATAAAATGAATCGCATTGCCGATATTGAACGGGTCATGCGAGAAGCGATGGAGCGATTCCCGAACGATCCGGAGGCGTATAATTTTCTCGGTTATACCTACGCGGATCGAAATATTCATCTAGAGGAAGCATTGGTATTGATTGAGAAAGCCTTAAAAACCAATCCGAACGATGGCAATTATATCGACAGTTTAGGTTGGACCTACTTCCGGTTGGGCAAAAACCAGGAAGCGATCTCCCATTTGAAGCGCGCATTGGAGCACATGCGGGATCATCCGGTCATTTTGGATCATCTCGGCGACGCCTATGAGGTCAATGGGGATGTTGATAAAGCGATTCTGTATTGGAAAAAGGTTCTGGAGGTCGGCCCCAAATATCCTTCCGAATTTACCACCGAATTTCAATTGCGCGTCAACCAAAAAATCCATTCGGCGGAGACTTTGTTAAAACCGTGATCGATCTTCTTCCACAATCCGCCATCATTGCCTTGCAATCATCCATTTCGGAGAAGCGCTTTCGCCACTGTCTCGGCGTATTGGAAGCATCATTCCGGTTGGCCGATGCGTGGGAACATTACGACATCGACCGCCGTTTATTGGCCTGGGCTGCGCTTTTTCATGATTGTGCAAAGGAACTGACCAAATCGAAACAAATACGATTGGTAAACAATGGAAATTTAATTTATGGGCGGGAATTGATACATACCTCAAAACTGTCTCATGCGCCTCTTGGCGCCTTGCTTTTGCAGACAAAATACGGGATGGATCATCCGGAGGTGCTCATGGCGGTCGCCTATCATCCGACGGGACACAGCGATCTGACGCCGATTGGATGGATCGTCTATATGGCCGATTATCTTGAACCGGGACGCGCCTATGTCGAAAATCGCGATGAGATTCTCGATGCGGCCTGCAATGATCCATTGACCGGCCTGCGCATGGTAACCGATCTCCGCATCTCCATGGTTTTGAAAAAAGGGAAAGACGTTCACCCGATGGCGGAACAATTCAAAACTCATTTGGAACAAATGACGATGCTTTGTGAAGAAAGATTATAAAATAAATAAGGTATTTATTTCGGATCCATTTCATTTTTAACCGAATTGATGGAAATGAGCACAGGATCAACCGTTATTTTCATTGTTTATGAAATAATGCGCGTGACGTTCTATCGATGAAAACGTTATCTGAAAAACCTGTTCTGATGATTCGACCGATGTCTCTTTTGGGATGTTTTCGTGCCAAATTTGACCTAAATCTATTATTTTCAATGATCTATGCGGATACCATATAAACCATTCCCTCAGAGAAGGAAAAGAAAGAAACAAATTGGCTCACTTCGAGTATATTTTTATTGACAAACTTTCGTACATGGGTCTATAATCATGCAGGTCATTGAATTATAATAATTTATTCCTGTTGATCGACGTTTGCTCGTAAGGGAGTAAGTTGCAACTGATGAAACTTCTTTTCACCGTTGAATTTATCGCAATCCGAAGTGAATTTGGATTTTAAAAGGTACAGAAAACCGTGAATAAATCAAATTTGATGAGTTGAGTGGGACTTTTTGACCTGCAATGAACAGCATACACAATACAGACATAAAAGATAGATACTGTCTTCCGTTCATCATCTTGCTCAGCGCGGATTTCATGGTCTTTTCCGGATCGATGCTGGGCGCTTATTATATCCGTTTCCATTCGTTTCTGTATGAATGGTTTCCCCCAACGCCGCCGCCCTATATTCCCGAACTGTATCCCTATTTCTCTCTGTCCCTCATCATCGGAGTGATCGGCTGCCTGATTTTTGAACGGTTTGGATTGTATGAACGACGCGTGGGACTGGATCGCTACGTTCCTCCCGGTTCACTCATATTGGCCATTCTGGTTTCCTATATCTTCCTGATGGCCTTGTTGTTCAATTATCGCGGTTTTTCCTATTCCCGCTTCACCGTGGGCCTGGCCGTCCCGATTTCCTGTGTGGGAATTATTTTTGCGTATTACATGTTGAAACGCGCCCAATTCCTTATGATTCGAAACGGAATCGGTTTTCAAAAAACCATTCTCATCGGTCCGGCTTGGCGTTGCGAGGAAATCAACGCGAAACTACAGCAGCATCATGGATCCAAATTTCAAATTTTAGGGTATATCAACACGGAAAATAAAAAGACGGAAGCCACACCACTCATTCCATATCTTGGTTCCATCAGCCAATTCATTGAAATTTTTAAAAAAGGAATGATCGACAACGTCATCATTGCCATGCCCCCGAAGGATCATGGGGAAATCATAAAAATCATCCACTTGTGCACGGATAATAAAATACCTTACCGCATCGTTCCCGAGATTTTCGATTTGTTGTCCTTGCGGATTCAAGTGGATGAATTCGACCGCTTGCCGACGATCTTATTTGGAGAAACGCCGCTATACGGATTTGGTCAAATGGTGAAACGGCTGATGGATATTATTGTATCCGGTGTGGCCTTGACGATTACCGGTCCGTTGATGATGCTGGTTGCCATATTGATTAAACTGGATACACGCGGCCCGGTATTTTATGTGCAGGAGCGTGTCGGAAACGATGGACGCAAGTTTCTCATCTATAAATTCCGTTCGATGATCGACGAAGCCGAAAAGGGAACCGGCCCGAAGTGGGCAACTTCCAACGATCCGCGCACCACGCGAATCGGTCGCTTTATTCGGCGTTATAATTTGGACGAACTGCCTCAGTTCGTCAACGTGTTGCGCGGCGATATGAGCGTCGTCGGACCGCGGCCGGAACGGCCTTACTTCGTGAATAAATTCAAAGAGGAAATCCCGCATTATATGCGTCGCCACATGGTCAAGTCGGGAATCACCGGTTGGGCGCAGGTTAACGGTTTGCGGGGAGACACATCGGTTGTGGAGCGCACACAATACGATTTATATTATGTGGAAAATTGGTCCTTTCTTTTCGATCTCAAGATTCTTTTGAAAACGTTGGTCTCATTCAAAAATGCCTATTGAATACAATGGCGATTCCAATTCTCACCCCATTCCCGATTCGAATCCATTGTTGCCGTTCTCAGATAAAAATTGTTTGATACGAAGGTTCTCCGTTTATTCGATAGTTCCTTTTTTCTGGCTCATCTGCCTGTTGATCGGGTGTGGTGAAAATCGGGATACTCTTCATGCAAAAGCGGCAGAGTCGTTGAAAAACAACGATATTGACGCCGCGAAGCGATGGTATGAAAGTATACTGCAACAGGATCCATTCGACGCCGTAGCCATACAGGGGATGGTCGACGCAACCCGGTTGTCGAACGCCACGGATGAACATAATCATTGGTGCCGGGAGTTGTTGCGTCTGCGTCCGTGGGATCGTTACGCCAATATCGTGTATGGAAAACAATTGATGAAGGAAGGCGATTTGGAAAACGCCGTGACGCGCTTCATTCTTGCCTATCAGGATTCGGAATTTAAACAAGATAAAAAAGATGTTCTGAATTGGATTGAGAAAGCGCGCGCTGCAGAGTTGGCTCGGCAAATCGAAGCCGCCTCTCCGCACATCACATCATCCTCTCCTCCCACGCAGGACTTGAAATAATGAATTCTAATCCTCGCCCCTCGCGATTATCCTGTGAGGAAGCTGTTGCGTTATTTGCCCATAGCGACCTGATGGAGTTGGGAAGACGGGCGCACGAAATCCGCCTGCGGATCGCAGAACCGAAAATCGTGACCTATGTGGTGGACCGAAACATCAATTATACCAATATCTGTTCCGCAAGTTGTGATTTCTGTGCATTTTATCGCACTGTCAAAGAGGATGACGGGTACGTTCTGTCCAACGAGGAAATTTTCGACAAAATCGACGAACTCGTTTGCACCGGCGGTACGCAGATTCTCTTGCAGGGCGGCCATCATCCGAAATTGACTCTTTCCTACTATTGTGATCTGCTAGCTAAAATCAAACATCGATTCGGGGTGGATTTACACGCTTTTTCCGCTCCGGAAATTATCCATTTCTCACGGCTTAACAAGAAATCCGTTGCGGAAGTGTTAAAGGAATTGCAATCAGCCGGATTGGATACCATTCCCGGCGGCGGCGCGGAAATTTTGAGCGACCGTGTCCGTAACGCGATCACGCGGGGGAAATGCTCCACGGCGGAATGGCTTTCCGTGCACGAAGAAGCCCACAAAATCGGCATGCGCACCACCGCTACGATGATGTTCGGCCATGTGGAAACCTATGCGGAGCGTGCCGAGCATTTCAATCACATTCGCAACTTGCAGGATCGCACCGGCGGCTTTACCGCTTTTATTCCCTGGACCTTTCAAGGACGCCATACCCGCATGGAATCCGTTCCCGAAGCCGGAGCGGTGGAATACCTCAAAACGCTCGCTATCGCCCGCCTGTTTCTCGACAATGTGCAAAATATTCAAGCGTCCTTCATCACGCAGGGCAAACAAGTCGGCCAGATGGCGCTCTTCTTCGGCGCCAACGACATGGGTGGTACCATGATGGAGGAAAACGTCGTCGCCGCGACCGGCATTCACAACTGCAGCAACGAAAAAGAAGTCCGCCGGCTGGTCGCAGACGCCGGTTTCATCCCGCAGAAACGGAATACGCTTTATCAATTTCTGAATTAGTTTGTGTTTATGATTCCATACAGAAACACGAGAAATCGGTTATGAATGTATACTCTCGGTTTTCGCTCTCCTTTTTATTGAATGTCATCGCGTTGGTTCAAACGATAGCGGCGGAAACGGCTCTTTTCCCCGGCGATGACTGGCAGACTGCCACACCGGAAAGTCAAGGCATCAACCCGCAAACCATGGATAACGCCTTGCACTATCTGGCAACAAATTCGAGCGGTGTGGGAACGGATGAAATGGTGATCATTCGCAACGGTTATCTGATTTGGCAAGGTTCCAAAGCCGATCAGGTCCATGTACTCTATTCCTGCACAAAAACCTTCACCAGCACGGTTCTCGGCCTTTTGGCGATGGACGGAATTGTGGACATCGATGATTACGCCGTTCGATATTTTCCTGCCTTGGTTGACCATTATCCCGATTATGCCGGAATCAAATTGAGTCATCTGGCGACCATGACGTCCGGATACGATGGCGGGATGGGCGCTGGGTGGGAATTTTATTCGAATGATCGCGCCAGGCATCTTGAATGCGTCTTATCCTATACCACGCCGGGTCCCCCCTTGTTTCTCGCGGGAACATCGTTCAAATATCACGATCCGGGCGTTCATCTGCTGGGCTACATTTTGACAAAAACAGCGGGGGAATCGTTGGAAAAGATATTTCGAAAACGAATTGCCGATCCCATCGGAATGAAGCATTTCAACTGGTCGGATTATGGCTGCAAAGACGGCGTCATTTTCAACAATCCGGCCGGGACGCCAGGTGAAAATCAGGGAGGAGTGTATTCAAATTCGCTGGATTTGGCGCGATATGGATGGTTGTATCTGAACAAGGGAAATTGGAAGGGAATCCGGATTCTCGATCGCGTGTTTGTGGAAAGAGCTACTTCGACACAAGTTTCCGCTGCCGTGCGGACGAAATATTTTGATCTCACCGGCAGATACGGTTTTTATTGGTGGACCAATGGCGTCAAAGCGGATGGAACGCGGCCCTGGCCTTCGGCGCCGGCAAAAACATTCGCGGCGCACGGCGCGGGGCGGAATTACCTTTTTGTGATTCCCGAATGGAGCATGGTCATCGTACGACTATCACCCACGCCGGGCGGCCAGGTTCAAACCGGTGGTATGAAAGAACGTGTTTGGGAAGAGTTTTTCTCACGATTAAAAGACGGCATTGAAAAATAAAAGGGATCGAGAATATCAAACCGTTTCTCGATCCCTCATCAAATGAATAGCGCTATTCTTATTCGACAATCATCCAGTTTTCGACATCGGTCTCATCAAAGTCCAATTCCACTTCCCGGAACCACGTGAACTGAATCGTATTCACCAGGTGAGAGGTGACCGCCAGACCGACATAAAACGGATCTTCCAACGTGAGAGTTTGCGTGGATTGAATCTGTACCCATTGGTTATCGCCAAGGGTATCCTGCACATAAATGCTCCATTGATTGCCGATTTTCTCGATCTTGACCGGCGGCCATTCATTAGCGAAATATCCCCAGTCTGACAGGACCAGACGGTTGCTGCCGTCGCTGGTGCTGGCGCCATCCTGCGCAGTTCTCATCTGCCAGCTGTACTGGCCGTCACGTCGTATCCGGTTGCCAAAGTTAGGAGAACCGGCAGTCAGGTTTTGCCGCGCCATCAGCATTCCTTTGATCCAGGCATCCGTACTCGTGCTTCGTTCGGAAACATCATGTTCCATTCTCGCTGTTAATGTAAAATCGCCGCTGATTTGCTTGAACAGGAAATGGAACTGATCGAAATTGTTCCAAATATCGATACCCGCGCCCGAAATTTCGTATGTTTTCGTGCTCGGATCATAACTTGCGCTGCCTAACGGCCCATAATTTTCGATGGCGTCATAGATGTCCGCATGGCCCTCGAAAAAGGGATCGCCAGGCAAAGCCGGCTGAATCTCCTGCGCCGTAACCATCGGACACAGCACGAGACAACCCCATAACACCTGTCCTACCAATCGTTTACATACACATTTCATAATACAATACCTCCCAAAGAAAAATATTTGTCAATCTCTGCTCATTCAGAGTTAACATTCGATTAACTTATCATTCTTTTTCCAGAGATCAAGATGAATGGTTGGTAAAAAAGCGGATGATGAAAAACATGTACTTTTTCTGAATGCGCAATGATATTACAGCAGTATTAAATCTTTCGAGATTCGATTGAATACTTCACATCCATCTTCCCGAATCACGATCATGTCTTCGATTCGGATTCCTCCCTGGTCCGGGATGTAAAGGCCCGGCTCGACCGTCACGACGCTGCCGGCGCACAAGGCCGTTTCGTAAATGGGAGATAAACGCGGGTATTCATGAATTTCCAGGCCTACGCCGTGCCCCAGACTGTGCAGGAACAAGCCTTCATATCCCGCGCCGCGAGTGACTTGTCGCGCCAGCATGTCGGCTTCGACGCCGGACATGCCCGGCCTGATTTTTTCCTCGACGTTACGGTTGGCGGCCAGAACAGCGGCATACATATTCCGAAAATCGTCGTCAGGGCGTCCCAGAAAAGCCATGCGGGTGATGTCCGAGCAATAACCGTCCAAAATGCATCCAAAATCCATCAGCACCGCTTCGCCGAATTGGAGGCGGTTGTCGGAGGGTTTGCCGTGGCACAACGACGTGCGGCGTCCAAACAGAACCAGCGTTTCGAAGGATTCTTTTCGCGCTCCGTTTCTCCACATTTCATCTTCGAGGAGATGGGCCAGTTCCCGTTCCGTCATGCCTTCGCGGATTTGTCCGACGACGCCTTCCAACGCATGTTCGGCGGTTTCGAGAGCGCGGCGAATCTCGGCGATTTCCTCTTCATCCTTGATTTTGCGCAAGGATTCGACGATATCTTTTTTCGCGACAAATTTCGCGCCGGGAATCTTGCTTTTCATCCCTTTATAACGGGAAAACGTGCAGTGGTCGGATTCGAACCAGACGGTTTGATTCGATAAATCGCCCACCGTTTCGGCGATGGCGTCCAGTTCCTGCCGGTTTCCCTGAATGACAGGTTCATAGCCGGAAACCTCGTTTTTTACTTGTTCCTGATATCGCCCGTCGGTCAGAATATAACGTTTCTCCCGACCGATGAGCAGCACGCCGTGACTGCCGGTAAAACCGGAAAGGTAACGAATGTTGAAAAGGCTGGTGACAAAGAACCAATCCGCCTTAAATTCCGCCATCAGCGACAGAATCTTAATCGTTCGCGAATCGTAGTTCATTCCGTCTTGCCTTTCTCCTGCATTTGGCGCATCAAATCCAGCCATTCGAGAGAAGCATAAACGGCCTCATCCGTCGGTATGATTCCCAACGCCTGCAACATTTGCGTGAATACCAGCAGATAACCATATCGCGTCGTGACCACGCTGGTTTGCGCCACGACCAGTTCGGTGAGCGCTTGAGTCAGATCCAGGCTGTCAGCCAATCCTTCTTCATACAGATTCGAAAAGCGATCGTAGTTTTCCTGCGCGACCTGTTCCGCTTCGATGGCGATTTCGAGATTGCGCTGTTCCTCCTGCAAGGCCAGCGCCGATTGCTCCACCAGATTCTGAACGGCGCGCACCGTATCTTCGAAACGCATCTTTTCCGCATCCAACTGTTCCTTCGTACGCCTGACTTTGGCGACTTTTCGACCGCCTTCGAAAATCGGAATTTCAATGGCGGCCTGCACCGCCCATTCTTCCGCCTTGAAATCCGGATTGCCGCTGTCATTCCATCCCCACGAGGCGCCGGCGGATACTTTCGGCATAAATTCACCGCGAGCGATGCCGACGGATTCCTCCGACTGTTTTACCAGGATATGCGCAACTTTAATGGACGGATGTTTTTCATTGGCGACCTCAAAATACCGCTCATAATTCTTAAATTCATCGATCAGTTCGTCCGGCGGGTCGTAGGCGGCCAAAGCGCCTCCTTCGAATTCGTGGCGCGCCTCGAGAGGAATTCCCAAAATTCGGTTCAATGCGGCTTGCGCCTTTTCCAGCTGAATTTCCGCGGAAACCACGTCGCGAAGCGCGGAAGAGCGCGTCAGTTTTGCGCGCAGCACATCGGTCCGAATGCGAAGCCCGACCGCGAAATTGGTTTCCGCGGTCTGTAACTGTTTATCCGCCAGTTTCAGCCGTTGATTCTGCACCCCCAGAAGCTCCTGCGCTTGCAAGATATCCAGATAAGCCGCCACCGTGCTGAAAACGACGGCTTGTTCCTGTCCGATTTCCTGCCAATGGGCGGCTTCGTCGCGCAGATTCGAAAGACGGATGTTGCCGAGGACGGAATGGTCGAAAATCAGTTGTCCCATCTGAATCTTTGTTTGATATTGGGGGCCGGTGAAACCAATTTGATCGAAATCGAAAAATTGGCCGAAATCCGGCTGACCGGGAGCGGCGGCGGGCATGTCAAAACTGTATTTATCCGATTTGATTTTCGAAGCATCGGTTTTGAAGGAAAGTTGAGGAAAGAGGGGACTCAACGCTTCGTTTTTCGCCGTCGCGGCAGCCATGCGATCGAAGCGCACCGCTCTCAATTCCCGATTATGTTCCAACGAAATGCCAACCGCTTCGGAAAGCGTCAAAAGAGAGAGTTCCTCGGCATCGGTGATCCGGATTCCGGGCGGAAAAATGAGAATGGTTATCAGAAACACGACGGCATGGAAACGAAACATCATTTCTTCTCCTCTCAATGGACTAAATCATCGCAAGGGCATTTCCTTTCGGTGTTCGTAACGCGATGCTGGTGGAAATCCCGCGATTTCGCAAACAAGAAATCGTATTACCTTACCCATTTCCCGTGTGGAATTCCAGCCGTGGAAATAATCCAAGAGAATACAGGTAGGATGAATTGTTTCTCTTTTGAATCGGATACTTTTTTCGGTGGAAAGGGAGCGGCGATCTTTTCCGCAGGAATCAAAAATAGAGAAAAAAAGACTCGACAACTTGACAGAGCCCATCTTGTTTAAAAGAATGCGTAAATATCCTATTCAAAGTTCGATCGAGGCGAAGGGAGAGGTCACGTGGAACAACTGGCGCGACAACAAAGCATTTTTGAAGGAGTCACTCGTTACCATTGGATGGTGTTGATCATCGCATCCTGCGGGTGGTTGTTCGATTGCATGGATCAGCGAATTTTCATATTGGCCCGCTTTCCGGCCATGGAAGAATTGCTCGGCGCGGAAGCCGCTCGCGAAACGATCATGAATTATGGGGGGTGGTCGACGACCTTTTTGATTTTGGGATGGGCGACCGGCGGCATCATCTTTGGCATGATGAGCGATAAAATCGGTCGCGTCAAAACCATGATCGCCACGCTCCTGATTTATTCCGGTTTTACCGGCTTATCGGCGCTGTCCATAAGTTGGGTGGATTTTTTCATTTACCGTTTTCTCGTCGGATTGGGCGTCGGCGGCATGTTCGGCGCGGCAACGACGCTGATTGCGGAAACCGTGCCGAGTAATTTCCGGTCCGTCGCCTTAGGCTCGCTGCAAGCGTTGTCCGCGACCGGCAACATTTTAGGATCGTACATCAGCAAATGGATCGAGCCGGAATTAATGGTCTCCTTCTTCGGTATCAGTATGTCCGGCTGGAGGGCAATTTTTCTGGTCGGGATTCTTCCCTCGTTGTTGGTGATTCCCATCATCACCATCCTTCGCGAGCCGGAAGCGTGGAAAAAGGCAAAAGAGACAGCGGATCGCGGCGAATCGACAAAACAAATGGGAACCATATCGGATTTGTTTAAAAAGAATCCGTGGCGGCGGCATACGATGGTAGGGCTCGGTCTCGGCGTCGCCGGCATGATCGGATTGTGGGGCATTGGTTTCTTCTCGCCGGAATTGATCGAAACCGCTCTCAGCGACAAGCCGTTGATCGTGGAAGATTTGGTGCAGGTGGAGGAAGGCAAGAAAGTTGCAGACTATCCGGCCGGCTCCTATCCGCTGGTAATTCGCTTGCGGGATGCGCAGGATCCATTCTCGCAGCGGGTAAAAGAGCAATTGCCCGAAGCCGATCGACAGTGGCTTTCCGAATATAACGAAACGGTTGCATTGTCCGTTGAACAGAAAATGGCGTTGCTGGATCCGTTGAATACTATGCTGATGGGGGATTGCATTTATCAACCGGAATTATTTGTGAACATTGAATTGACCGAGCAAACCCAAAATCGAGTCGCCATACTGCAGGAAGGTCCGGACCTGGTCCGGCTGAATCGCGCCCTGCTCGAGCAGGTCTATCCGGATGAAATCAGAAAAATCAAAAAATACGTTTCGGACGTCAAATCGAACGGAACCATGCTGCAGGATGTGGGTTCGTTTTTTGGGATGGTCGCCTTTACGCTCATCGCCACGTTGTTGAGCCGGCGTCTTGCGTTTCTGATATCGTTCATTCTTTGCCTGGTGGTAACGATCTTCGTCTACAACTCGCTCAATTCCGAATTCGATGCGTATTGGATGTTGCCGATGATGGGATTCTGCCAGCTGGCTTTGTTCGCCGGGTACTCGATTTACTTTCCGGAATTATTCCCGACTCGATTTCGAGGCACGGGAGTCGGATTCTGTTACAACACGGTTCGCTATTTGGCCGCGCCGGCGCCGGGAATTTTGGGTTCGTTGGGCGCCGCGCTAGCAACCATGAATTTTTCCGCGCCTTTCCGCGTCGCGGCGATGATAATGGCCTCTATTTACGTTTTAGGCATGGTCGCATTGATCTGGGCGCCGGAAACCAAAGACAAACCGCTGCCGGAAGAGGTTTGACGGCGGTCGACAAGTCAATGATATAGGCATCGTGAATGAAAGAATGATGCGAAAACCGGAATAAGACGCGCCAGAATTAACGAATCTTCAATAACACATCCAGCCGGTTATATCGGTTATCTCCACGGGCGGATTTATCGCCGAGAGTTCGGACGTTTTTCCGGATGCGTTGCTGATCTGCTTTACGAGACCGACGAGAGGGTGATACCAATCGGTCGTGTCGACAGAACCCAATTCAATGCCGGCCAACAAAACCGCGATTTTAATATTCGCCTTCACCGCGTTTTCAAAGGTCCCCAACGGAACCACGACGGTTTCCATCCCAAGAACGTCGACGGTCAGGGAAACGTTTACCATGGCCGGAATCGGGCCTAACGAGACTCTGGATTCTCCGGTTTGCGTGATGGTTTCTCCCACGGCGACGAATCGCGGGATCAAAGTGGGTTCGCTCAGGAATAAATCGATGCTGCCGAAGGTGTCATTATTGAAGGTGGAGCCGACGAAGATGAAGTGTTCGTCATCGTAATTGACGAAAATGGTGTTCGATATTTTATCCGGCGTTGTTTCGCCATCCAACGATTCGATTTTCAATGTTCGGACGTTGTGATAGGTGAAGTCTTTCGTGTAAACCATACGACTGACAAACGAAGTGCCCCCCACCGTATGCCCAATGAAATTCGCCTGCAGCGGGGGATTATTATAACGCGCGTATTCGATATAATCGATTTCCTGCGAATAGGAAATGCTCATGAAGCACACGCAAAGGAGTGCGAGCATTCCACTTTTCATCCAATAATACTTTCGTTTCATTAGTTCTTCCTTTCCATCCGGTTTCGTGATGGTTTTCAATCGTTACAATTGCCATTTTTTCGCTAATTGCATATGTGAATCGATTGATCTATGACGTAACAGACTATTGTATCCGTTATTTCATGCAAAAACAGGATACGATTCATAATTCAGCGATAGCGACAATAATTTTGAGAACCTATACGAAAGAAGCGATTTTCCTGTCCGGGAAAATTCCACAAGACCGTATCGAATTTTCGTCACTCCTGATGAAGGAAAAAAAATTTTGCTTATCAAACGACCGGACATCCAGGTCGGCTCCTTGCGTTGTTCCAGAACGTATCTTATTTATCCGGAAAGACATATCGCGAAGCGGAAATGGATCCGGAACGCATTTTTTATTTCCAATTTTACCGTTTGTTCTGTACAGATACTCATGAAAATGCGCCATACTCCTTGAAAAAATTGACGAGAGTGGATACAAACTTCGTCACAAGAGGCTGATTCGTTTGTTGATGAGAGGAAACGGTGTGATTCACGAGATTCCGTTTCGTTTCAACTCGAATCGTGAATATATTGCCTGTACAATTCGTCAAAGTTACGGATTGCATTCCCAAAAAGCATTACTTTAAAGCAGGAGGATCCCATGCGTATCAATCATCACTCATTTATTATGCCGAGAGCTTCAATTTTGCTTTTACTTGTGTTGTTAACGGTTTCGTTAAGTGCGCCGGCGGCGGAAAGCGAAGAAGGATTTGAACCATTATTCAATGGAACGAATTTGGATGGCTGGATTATTCAGGGATTGGAAAAAGCCGGCCCGAAAATTCTGGAAGACGGCGTTCTTTCCGTCGGCGGGTGGGATTATTGGGCCTTGATCACGAAGAAAGAGTTCAAAAACTTTATTTTCCGCTTTGATGTGAAATTCGACGAACGCGGAAACAGCGGCATTCTGATTCATACACCGAAAAAAGAGGTCTACAAATCATCCTTCGAAATCCAATTGGATGCGGATTATGGCGCGGATGCGAGCAAGAAATCCACGGGCGCCATCTTTGGATTCGTTGCGCCCACAAAAAATGCGGCGAAACCTCTTGGTGAATGGAATAGCGTCGAAGTCAAATATGTGGAGCCGAAAATTTGGGTTACCATCAATGGAGAAGTGGTTCAGGACGGTGTGGATATTTCCGCCATCGAAGGATTGAAACACAAATTCGACAAAGGCGGCATCGCCATTCAACGGAACGATTACAAAAAGACGGTATACTTTAAAAATATCCGCGCCAAAAGCTTGGAAGATTAATCAAGAAAGCTGATTGTTTTGCATCATGAATTCCGATCGACCGCATGTCCTCGTCTGGTCCGAATGGACGGAACCCCCGTCGGTATATCCGATTGGGATTCATGGCGAAATCGCAAGATTTCTTGAGCACGGTGGTTTTCATGCGTCGACTTCATACCCGGATGACCAGGAGCAAGGGCTGGCGGAGGAACGGCTTCTCGCCTGCGATGTCCTGATTTGGTTCGGCCATTCATTGCACGAAACGATTACGGATGAACATGCGGAACGGGTTGTGCGCCACGTGCGGGAACGAGGGATGGGATTCATTCCTCTGCATTCCTCGCATTTATGCAAACCATTCCGGATGTTGATGGATACATCGTGCACGTTTCCGACGTGGCGCGAGGACGCAGGAAGTGAGCGAATTGCGATTTCGTCGCCGGATCATCCGATCGCGCGTGGCGTGAATGATTTCACGTTGCCGCAGACGGAAATGTACAGCGAACCGTTCGATGTTCCACCGCCGGAAACGGTTGTGCTCCATTCGACGTGGGAATCCGGCGAGTCGTTTCGTTCCGGATGTTGCTGGACGCGTGGGAAGGGGCGGATTTTTTATTTCCGCCCGGGACACGAAACGTATCCGATTTTCTTCGATGACACGGTGCGTAAAATCCTGCTGAATTCAATTGTGTGGGCGTCGAGAAGAGAGGATTGAAGGAAACGATATCGCTCCTTGACTACTGCAATTGGGGTAGTATGCTAGTTAGTTCGAACAATTCAAATAAATCGATTAATAAGAACCATGAAAAGAACTTATCAACCCAGCAAAATTAAACGTGTACGTGCTCATGGATTTCGCGCCCGCATGAAAACGCGCGGCGGACGCGACGTATTGCGGCGAAGACGACAAAAAGGCCGGTATCGATTGACGGTTTCGGATACCAAACATAAGTAAAACAGAAAGAAGCAAAGAGTCGGTAAACAAGTTACTCCAAGTTCTTTGCATTTTCTCTGATCTAAAAAGTTTCGGGTGTGGCCGATGGTTTTACAGACGGTTACATTTTGTTCATCTTGATAAAAAAGCGATTGAACGAGCAACTTTGCAGGATTGAACGCTTACGGGCACGGAAAGAAATAAACGATGTGCTCCGGACGCGGGGAAGAAGCGGGACTTTTTGCGTTCTGTATTCGAAACGGACCGATGGCCCGGCGTCTCGCTTTACCGTCATAGTCAGCCGTAAAATTGGAAAGGCCGTGGTAAGAAACCGGACAAAGAGACGGTTTCGCGAGGTGTTCAGACGGTTAAAAAGTCGTCTGGAAGAGACAGTGGATATTGTAGTTCGAGCAAAACCGGGTATTAAAGATGCGACGTATGGTGAAATCGCCGGCGATCTGGTTGATCTGTTGCGGCAAAAAAGGTTGTTAGTCGCGCCGATACATGATGAAAGTGGTATCATAGCCTCGAACGAACAGCGGAATGCGCCGAAAACGAAACTCGAGATGAGAAATCGTGAGTACGGTCCGGAATAGTATGTTTTGCATACCGACGAGGGTGGTCATTTGGTTGTTACAGTTGTATAAACGTTGGATTTCACCTTATCTCGGCTCCGTTTGCCGGTTCCACCCGACATGTTCCGCTTACGCCATAGAAGTATTCTCCTCTTTCGGTGTGATCAAGGGGAGTTGGCTGACCTTCAAACGTCTCTTGAAATGTCATCCCTTCCATCCCGGCGGGATCGATTTACCCCCATGCCTTCCCGAAACGAAAAATCGGACCAGCTCGTTCGATGCATCATGATTTGTCGATATTGGATATGTAAATGGAAACGGAAAAGCGTTTGGCTTTGTGTTTTGCGTTGTCCATGCTGATTATTATTCTTTTCAGCTGGTACAACAATAAAATGAATCCTCAACCAACCCGCCCACGGGTTTCTTCGCCGGTTGTGAGCCGATCGACTCCGACTCCTTCCGATACCCCAGAGGTCATCGCGGAACAAAAATCTCCATCGGAAAAACCGAAACCATCGCTCCGTTCGTCGGAGAGCGCATGGGGTTGGTTAGCGGCGTCGGACGAAGAGAGCGATCCGGAAACGGTCATCGTGGAGAGCGACTTGTATCGCGTTCAGTTTGCCAAAAAAGGCGCGGTTCCGATTTCCTGGAAATTGCTGAAATACAACGAACTTTTCGAAGATCCGCGTTATTTACGAATGGCGCGCAAAGCCGGAAGCCCTGCCGAACAGCAAATCAGCGGCCTGGAATTGGAATTTTACGAAGATAAAATGCAAAACGGCGCTCGACCGGTGAACGCCATTGATCCCACTTTTGCGAACGGGAAAGCCGGGTTGATTCTGAAATGGGGAAAAGAATTTTCCGA
Organism: Candidatus Omnitrophota bacterium; assembly: GCA_003598175.1. Taxonomy (GTDB): domain Bacteria; phylum Hinthialibacterota; class Hinthialibacteria; order Hinthialibacterales; family Hinthialibacteraceae; genus SURF-12. The sequence goes on along the minus strand of QZKN01000069.1, from coordinate 30,370 downwards.
TCCTTCGATTCCGTATCAAAGTGACGCCGATCATTTCGTTGTCGATTCACCGAAAGAGATCGTTTTCCTGTTCGAGAACGGCGGGATGAGGCTGGAAAAGGTATTTCGGTTTTATCCCGATCAATATTATGTGGATTTGCAGATCCGGATTACCAATGGCACAAACGAAACGGTTTCGTTTGCGGGTGAAAATTATTACGACGTCGCCTGGTTTGGGGGATTTGGCTTTCCTTCGTTGCGAACGGATGCCATGAACAATGTTTTTACGGAAGTGGGAGGCAGCACCGGCATTCTGCCGACGGATGGTTTGTGGAATGAAATCCGCAAAAATCAGTTTAATTGGCTGCCGGATTATCATGTTCCGGCATTATCGATGACCGAAAAAACCGTCAATTGGGTCGGCGTCGGACAAAAATATTTTCTGTCGGCCATCGTGCCGGTGATGGAAACAAACTTTGCTTTCAAGGGAATCTCCAGCCCGGGCGACGGCGCCGATTCCGTGCAAAAACCTCTCGTCGGCGTACGGATGCCGGTCAATCAGATTCTGGCGGGAGCCACGCATCTCGATCGATTCAAATTGTACGTCGGTCCGCTGGAAGACGAACCGTTGACCAACGCGCATCCGGCGCTCACGAATGCACAACAAATTTTTCTCCGCAGTTTCGTCGGCCCGATCACGCGTTTGATGCTGCGCCTATTGCAGGGACTGTATACGATCGTTCCGAATTATGGCGTCGCGATTATTCTGATTACGTTGATCGTCAAGTTGTTCATGCTGCCCCTGTATCAAAAACAGATGGGGTCCATGAAAAAGATGCAAGCTCTTCAACCGCAGATCAATGCATTGAAAGAGAAATTCAAGGATGAGCCTCAGAAAATGCAGAAAGAGCAGATGGAACTCTTTCGCAAGCATAAAGTCAATCCGCTGGGCGGCTGCCTGACCATGCTGCCCACGATTCCGATTTTCATTGCCTTGTACGCCACGTTTGGGATGGCTCTCGAATTGCGCGGCGCGCCGTTCTTTGGTTGGATCCATGATCTTTCCGCTCCCGATCAGGCTTTTTATATCCCGATCGGAAACTATATTTTTACAATTAATATTTTGCCCATAGCCTATGCCGTACTCATGCTGATCAGCACCAGCCAGCAGAAGATCGAAGGACCGAATGCCACGATGATGAAAGTGTTTCCCCTGATCTTTGTGTTTTTCTTCTGGAGAATCGCGTCCGGCGTCATTCTCTACTTTGTCATCAGTATTTTTATCGATTTGATTCAACGAATGGTCATGGATAAGTTCCAGACGGAAGCGCCGGTGGTCGTAAGCAAAAAGAAATAATTTAAAGGGAGCGAACATGTCCAACTCATACTTTTGTCGATTCGTTCACGTTGATCGGTGTGAAACGGACTTGTAATCGAGGGACGGCGGTTTCCGGGTACATTTTTCTTCGGAATACAATGAGGTGCAATCATGAAAGAAGCGATTGGTTCAGGAATTACAATGGACGAGGCAGTGCAGGATGCACTGAAACATTTATCGGCGGAACGGGAAGAAGTCGAAATCTATCCTCTGGATGTCGGAAAAAAAGGATTTTTGGGTATTGGCAAACGTCCGGCGCAGGTGAAAGCCATCCTTCGGCAGGATGATCGTATACGAACGATCGTTTTTTTGCGGAATATTCTGGCTTACATGAATATCGATACAAAAATGGAAGTGCGCGAGGAAGATTCGTCGCTGGTGGTGGTTTTGGGCGAGGAAGCCGCTCCTTTGATCGGGCATCGGGGACAGACATTGGATTCCCTCCAATACCTGGTCGCCCGTTATTTGAATGAAGATCGAGAGGATTGGCGAAAGGTCATCATCGACATTGACAATTACCGTGACCGGCGGGAAGACGATTTGCAACGTTTGGCGGAACGATTGGCCGAGCAGGTCATACGGACCAAGCGAGATGTGCGCACGGAACCGCTCACCGCTCCCGAACGTAGAATTATTCATATGACGCTCAAGGAAAATACCGCGGTCACGACCTTCAGTATCGGCGAGGGAGCGCGAAAACGGGTTGTGATTGCATCGGCGGAACGATCGGATCCTTCCCGAAGACGCCAGCCTCGTCGCGGCGGCGGCGGGGGAGGTTCGGGGCGACCTCCACGAAGCGGGCCGGGAAAAGGGCCGAGCAGAGGGGGGTACAACAGCTCGCGCAAACGCGTGGCGCGCACTCCCAATAGCACCAATCGTTAAAATGCCTCTTGGTTTACCGATTGGTTGGATGACGGCGCTACTGAACACCCGTGTTTTTTTGATTTACCGTATTCGAGGCTCCCCAAATTTCCGATCCGCGTTTCTCTTCCACTTGCATTTCTGTGTTTACCCGAAATCGGCGGCTTACTGTTTGTCCTATCCTGATCGAATGGATAGGCTCCCGTCGGTTGGAATTCCGGTCTCTCCTTGCCGAGTCTTTGCGTTTAAGATGGTAGAGTTCAATGAAAGTGTATTAAACGCACATGATGAAAGAAAAACGGATCACCACAATCGAAAATGTGATTCTTCGACATTCGAACAGAGGGATGGAAACTCTGCGATCCCATCTGCCCGCCCATTTTTGCCGGCAAGCAGCCGATCATCTGCTTGGCTGCAATCGAGGCGCGGTTTTTATCGTCACCGGTTTTTATGTGAACGGAACGGCGGAAACGGATGGACCGCCGGGCGCCTATTTTCTGGCTCGCGCTCTGCAAACGTTGAATTATGAACCGATTGTGATCACCGATCGCTACTGCAAGGATTATTTCAAACGGGTGCCGCCCATCGAGACAATCGAACTGCCCATTGCGAAAAAGCCGGCGGATGATCAATATGATCATCTACTTAACCAATACCGACCGGTTTGCCTAATCGCCGTCGAACGTTGCGGACGGGCGACAGACGGGCGATACTACAACATGCGAGGAAACGATATTACGCCGTTCACCGCTCCTCTCGATCGTTTTTTTCTGCTCGCGGATGAGGTCGTGACCATCGGCGTCGGCGACGGCGGCAACGAAATCGGCATGGGGAAATTTGCGCGGGTGATCGAATCAAATCTGTGCATCATCCCGTCTGTCGTTGAAACGGATTTTACCATCATCGCAACGACGTCAAATTGGGGCGCGTATGGTTTGATCGCCTCCCTCGAAACGATCACCGACATTTCTCTTTTGCCGGACATTGAGATGGTATGCAATTTCCTGCAATCCATCGTTGCGATGGGCGCCGTCGATGGCGTGAAGGAAATCCCCTCTCTGTCTGTCGATGGATTTGATATTCATAGGGAAAGGGAAATTGTAAATTCATTGAAATCGATCTGCATTGCAAACTCGAGGCATAAGGGAATCCAATGACGCCGATTTTTCAGATGTTGCGTAAAAACCATCCCCGCTTCACCTATGAAAATTTTTCGTGGAAGCGAGAGGAGGGAAAACTGTCGATTTCTTTTCACTTCGTACTGGAACCGGACATTCATTTTCATCCTCGAATCGAGATGGTCGCGGATTCCGAGTCTTTTTGTTTGCCTTCGCCGGCCATTCTCGATCGCCTGATCTTCCATCTCGGCCTCATCGAGTTGCTAAGCTATTGGAAAGCCGCCTGTTCGCCGGAAATCCTCATCAAACCGACGCCGTTTCCCCCGCAAACGTCTACGTTCTTCCGCGAGTTGTTCTACGGCGGGATGGGCGAGTATTTTTTTATGAATCAAATCGATTTCAAGGATCCCGATTTGATGCATTTGCGAACCGCATCAAGCGGGAGTGATACGGCTTTTGAGGCATTTCATCGCGAACCGCTTTCCCGGCGGCCGCTGCTTATGATCAGCGGCGGAAAAGATTCCGCATTGAGCGCCGGAATCCTGAACGAACTGGGCGTGAACTTCAACGCCATGATTTTGAATCCGACAGAATCCGCCCGGCGGATCGCCGAACTGGCCGGATGCCGTTCTCCCATCGTGATTCGCCGTGAAATCTGCCCGCAACTTCTTCAACTCAACGAAATGGGGTATTTAAACGGCCATACTCCGTTTTCGGCGCTGTTGGGGATGCTAGGGATTATTGGCTGCGCCGCGTTCGGATATGATTTCGCCATCGCATCCAACGAAGCCGGTTGCAATACGCCGTATGTGCGCTATCTCGACAAGGATATCAATCATCAATATTCCAAATCGTACCCGTTTGAACATCTCTTCAACCGCTACGTTCGCTCCCATCTGATTTCCAACGTCGAATATTTCAGTTTGCTGCGTCCGTTGCGTGAAATTCAGGTCGTCGGCTGTTTTTCCAACCATACGCATTTGCTTCGCCATTTTCGCAGCTGCAACAAGCAACAAAAACAGGATGCATGGTGCCTGCGCTGCGCGAAGTGCATCGCCGTCTATACGTTGTTTTACCCGTTTCTCACATCCAGCGAGATGACGGAGATTTTCGGCGGCCATGTTTCGGATGACAGGGCCAATGTTGAAATTTTGTTGCAGATTATGGGAGAAAAGGGCCATCGGCCGTTCGAATGCATCGCCACGAAAGAGGAAATGTCGGTTGCACTGCATCTCGCCGTTTCCAAACATCGTTGCGAACGGACTCCCTTACCGCCTTTGTTGCAGTACGCGGAACGTGAATTGCTGGCAAAATATCCGGTATCCACCTCGGATCTCGAATCCATCCTGTTTTCATGGAACGAGGAACACCTTCTGCCGACAGAATGGGCGGTGTTCCTGAAACGCCGGGTCATGGAAACGATGCACAATCAAATCGCGCGATTGATGGATGATGAACGATGAAAATCGACGAACTTGCGGGGCATTCGATTGTGGTGTTGGGAATGGGGATAGAAGGATGCGGCACTCTGCGCTTTCTGTTATCCACGTTTCCGGGAAAAACCATCGGCATTGCGGACCGGTTGCCTTTTGATCGGCTGCAACCCGATTTGCGGGCGTTGGTGGACGCCCATCCGCATGTGAACGTACATTGCGGTGAATCCTATTTATCCTCTGTCGCAAACTATGATGTGATCGTCAAATCGGCAGGCATTTCCATCAATGTATTGCGGGAACGAAACGTTCTGCGGGAAACACATGTACTCCTCTCACACACCACCCTTTTTTTTGACTATTGCCGGGGAACGATTATCGGCGTTTCCGGCACCAAAGGCAAAAGCACAACCTCTTCGCTTATTTTCACGATTTTAAAGCGCGCGAACAAAAATGTGCGGTTGATTGGGAATATCGGGATTTCCGCTTTGGATTGTTTGCGCGACGACCAACCGGACTCCATTTACGTCTATGAACTGTCCAGTTATCAACTTGAAACGTTACAAAAAGGGCCGCATATTTCCGTGCTGCTGAACATCATGCCCGAGCATCTCGATTATCACGGCGGTTTTTCCGCCTATGCCGACGCCAAACTCAATCTGATTCGCTTTCAATGCGAAAATGATTTTCTGATTTACAACCAGGATTGTCCGCAGTTGTCGCAAAAGATTCACAATGTATGTCGGGCGCACAAGATTTCCTTTTCCTTGCAATCGAAGCATTTTCCGGGATATTCCATTGCCGGCGATGCCATTGTGGAATGGGTGGATGCCGATCGTGAGAATGTTATTGCATCTACCGGCGACGTTCCATTGATCGGTTCCTTCAATTTATACAATGCGCTTGCCGCCGTGTCCACCGCTCGAATTGTAAACGTTTCCAGCGATGTGATTCGTGAGGCGCTGCGAACGTTCACGCCGCTGGAACATCGAATCGAACCGGTCGGCGTGTATCGCGGCGTCCTGTTTTATAACGATTCCATCTCCACCGTTCCGCAATGTACGATGGCCGCGATGAATGCGTTGGGTGAAAACGTGAAAACGATCATTCTCGGCGGCCACGATCGCGGCGTCGATTACACGGAATTGGGCGAGTTTCTCGCCGCAAAATCCCTGAAAAACGTGATTCTGTTTCCATCGACCGGCCCCAAAATCTGGAATTTGATGAAAAAGGCAAATCCCGCGATTGTGGAAACGACGCGCTGTTTGGAAACGACAACCATGCGCGAAGCCGTGTCGTTCGCTTATGAACACACCGCGCCCGGCGAGATCTGTCTGCTCTCACCGGCGGCGTCAAGTTATGAATTTTTTAAAAATTTTAAGGAAAGAGGAAGATATTATAAGCAGTACGTCAAGGAAATCGGGGAATCGGGAGAAGTGGATGAGATGATTCAAAATCCGATGAACAAGTAGGAATAGATTCTTGACTGCATTTCATTCGGTTCCATAATATTTCTTCCATGATATACTCACGTAATAACCACAAAGGAGGAAACGATCGTGTTGTTAGGTAGAAAAGATTTTGCGGATATGAGAAGAGCCGGTATGAAAGTCGGATCATCAAAAACGAAACTCGCGCAAGGGATGTTGGAAATCCTCATTCAGTTACCGCCCGGCTCGTCCAACCTAAAAGAGGCAGTCGTTGCTCGTTTGGGTCTGTTGGGAGAGATGTCTCCCACTCGCGACATCGACGAAGCCTGGAAACAAACAAAGAAAAAGGCCGCCAAAGATTACCCGGATAGGTTCCTGTTGAATGATCGAATGGTTCTGCAATGGAACGACGGAAAAACGGTCCCGCTCGACAAAAACATATCCGCCGTGAACTTCAAGAAGCTGAATCATCTGGCGCGGCGGGAGAATTGCAGCGTGGATAAACTTATTTCAACGTTGATCAAATCTTACGAAAAAGGAATTTGTCGGTGAACGCGTCTGTCGCTTTTGTTTGGGATGATTAATGAAAAATCAGAAGAATAGAGATTCAAAAAAACACTATTTTCAGCGCTTTCTATTTCTTTGTTGAGATGATATGTTCATAGAATTTTCTCTTTCCGATTGTTTCAACCATATGAATTGATTTATCCGATCGTCTTTATTTCAACGTTTCCCACCCATTTGTTTTTGAAGGACCCATCGTATTCGCCTGGGTGACCGTATGCAAATAGAAATCCTGTTCGATCACGTATTCATCATGGATAATCGCGAAAATCCGCACCAGTGAACCGTTGGCGTTTTTCGGAACGTTCCATTGCAGGATATGATCGTCGGCGACCGTCATTCCCTCCGGCCCGTACACCAGTTCGATTCTCACCGACTCTTCGTCGGCCCAGACTCGCGGTTTGTATCGGTACGTCGTTCCTTCCATTGCCGTGACCGCCGGATGCGTCAAAAAGACGTACGGATGCTCCTCCGCTCCCGCGGTGAAATGCCCGGGCTGAACGTGGACGAAAAATTCTTGAATCACGCTGTCCGGCTCGGATTCGCCTCCGCCCACCGCGTAGGCATCCGTCAATTTGATCGCCACGCGATGCGTTCCCACCTGATCCTCGCGCGGCGTCCAGAGGAGCAAGCCGCTATCCTGGATCTCCATTCCTTCCGGACCTTCCAATAGATCCCAGCGGTAATCGTACACGAATTCGCTTTCTCCCGCCGGAAGCAGTTCTTGAAAATGGTGGAGATCCGCGTCGAAAAATTGAGGGTAATAGTAATATAGACGACCCGCCAGGGCATCCGTATCGGGCAGGGACACGATCACCGGATGCGACCGTCCTTTCTCGGCGCGAGTCACCACCCGCAGCGTCGTCGCCGGTTCGGACGAAAGCCCGTCCTCGTCGATGGCGACGACGGTGAGTAACAACGGCAATCCGTTCCTCACGCCGCTGAACGTGAACGAATTCACGGAGGCCGGCACGCTCAACAGCGGCGTAAAATCTTCCAATGCCCATTCATTCGTTGCCAGGATTTGATACCGACTGATATTCGGCGCGTCGACCGGCAGCCAGAAGAGCGTGAATTCTCCATCGCGCGCATCCACGGCCAACTCCGTGACCGGCGCGGGATGACGGGGATTGGCGACGTGAATCGGTACGTCCGAATACGCAAATCGCGGCGCATTGACGCCGTCCTCGATCTTGAGCATGACGTAGTAATACCCCGGACGAATCGTCAGGGAACCGATGTCGAGCAGCAGCGTGTCTTCTTCCTCATCCTCGTTGATTTGTGTCAGGAAATACCCGTCGTATCCCTGTCGGTTGTTATCCAAATAAAAGCCGATGACGGCATCGTCGTCGTGATCGCGATCGATCCAACGGATACGGTACATGCCGTCCACGTCCGTCGATTCGAGGGATACGATTTCCACGTGTGGGTGGTGATTCTGCGCAATCGCTTTTACTTCGAAATCTCCCAGTTCCTCCGGATTGAGGATCGTGACGACATACGTTCCGCCTTTCGGATTGTTGAGAAAGAATATCGCATCCTTTACGCTGGGATTATGGAGGGTGAATCCTTCCACGGAAGCGTAGCCGTTCGGCAACAAGCCTTCCGCCAGAATCAATTCCGTCCCATCCGGCAGAGTGAGTTTCGCGGAGACTTGCTGTGCATTTTCATTGGCATAGGCGATGTGGAAGATCACGCCGGGCAATCCGTCGGGAATGTCCGGACTCGTTATTGGTTCGCCCTGCGGAGAAACCTGTGTTTGAGCTAGGAGATACCAATTGGTCATAAAGTGATAATCGGCGTCGGACCGGAACGGAGACGATGCTTCGTCACGGTTTTCCCGTTCTCGTTTGAAATGAAAGGAAAATTGTCCGTCATAAAAACTAAAACCGACATTGAGCGTAAAATACGCCGGATTGGGGATACAGATATCCGGGATATAATACGGCGGTCCGCAGACTTCGTGGCAGCCGATTAAGGGAATGCACACGTCCGTACAATCCTGATGCCACCCGCCGGGCGTACAAATTTCTCGGGGAAGCGGAGCGATCCCCACGCTACCCGAAAATCCGTGATTATTGATGGAGACTTCCACCTCTCCCACAGTAAAATTCCCGACTACCGGAACGTTAGGGATTTGCAGCGATCCTTTGGCGCTGCCGGAGATGCCGCCCGAAGCGATAACCATGTGAACGCGGGAATCAAAGACCTGCGCGAAAATCACATGCGCGTCCAGGACAAGCCGCCCGTCATTATAGCTCACAGTGCATTCATCCTCGGTTTCCTGCCCGAATACGTACGGTTTACCCGTAATCGTAAATCCATCCGTATTGGACATGGAGAGATGACCGATCAACTGAAAGGCGCTAACGAGTCGACCGTCCAAGGTTGGCATGGTGGGACCGGCCGTAACGCCGATTTCTCCCTCGAAACGCATGTAATTAAGATTCGTTGCTTCCCAGCATACAGGGGAAACGGGAAAACGTCTGACCTGCATGGTCATGGGCGCGCATAGGAGCGTTTTGGCGTTGTTAATGTCGTAATGGATCGCGATCGAATCGAGCACCGCGCCCGTGTTGCCGATGGGAATGTTGAGTCCACTGGTTGCAACGTCAATTTGGGTGAAATTATCATTGTCGGCGTCATAGATAAAGTGGCCGTCAAACTGGTACATGCCATAGGTGGTCGGATTGATAAAATACGGAAACATGACGTGCCCGCTGCCTTCATATTGGTTGGTTGCGGAATTGTACCGCAAATCAACCTCGGAGGTTTTCAGGCCATAAAAATCCTTGCTCTCAAAATAGATATGATCACCGCCGACCGAGCCGCCCTGCGCATTTGCATTTACAGGCAAACTCGCGAGTCCCGTTATCCCTGCGATAATCACCGGCATCAAATGGAAGAAAAAATCGCGTTCGTTGCAGTTGCGATATACGAAATGAAACTTCATCGAATTCTCCTTTGCCGTTTGAGATCACATCGTTACGTTGATGGTTATGAAAAATGAGAATACATGGAAAATATAAAACAAGTCAAGTCTTGTTACAAAAAATAATAGAACAAACATTTATGGAATAAAATAGAAGATACTTCAGGCATTTTCATGACAACCTTACATTCGTCAATATGGATTCTACATTCTTTGGTGGTCTTCGAAAAACTGTATTTACGGCGCTAGGTACTTTCCATAGAAGCGGATAAAATCAGGGGATATTCATTTCATTTCGTTTACGAGGAAAAACATGAGCATCCTGGTTATGAAATTCGGCGGCACTTCCGTGGGATCCACCCAAAAAATCCTGGCCGCCGCAGAGAAGGCCATTCGGGAAAAGGAAGCGGGTCATCAGGTTGTGGTGACGGTTTCGGCGATGTCGGGCGAGACCGACCGGCTGCTGAATCTGGCCAACGAAATCGATCCGGCCGGTTCTCCCCGCGAAAAAGACATGCTGGCCTCCACCGGCGAACAGGTTTCCATTGCATTGTTTTCGATCGCGGTGCAAAAGCTGGGATATCCGGCGATTTCCTTTATTGCGCCGCAGATCGATATGAAAACGGACAGAGCCCATCAGAAAGCGCGTCTGAAAAGCATCGACGGCGCCAAAATTCAGACCGCGTTGAACGAAGACAAAATCGTGGTTATCGCCGGATTTCAAGGCGTGACCGACGAGGGCGAAATCACGACACTCGGCCGCGGCGGTTCGGACACGACGGCAGTGGCTATCGCCGCCGTGTTGGGCGCGCAGTGCGATATTTATACAGATGTGGACGGCGTCTATGCGGCCGATCCCCGCATTGTGCCCAAAGCCAAACGCATTCCGGTCCTTTCGTATGAAGAGATGTTGGAGATGGCCTCGTCCGGCGCGAAAGTGCTGCACACCCGCTCCGTCCAGTTCGCCGCAAAATACAATGTTCCCTTGCAGGTCCGTTCCAGTTTCGATGACAAACCGGGCACCATGATCATTCAGGAGGTTAAAACGATGGAACAAGTTGTCGTCAGTGCGATTACCCATAGTATGAAAGAAGCGAAAGTCACACTCAGCGGCATCGCTGACAAACCCGGCACGGCCGCAACGATTTTTAAATTTTTGGCGGAAAAGAACATCAACGTGGACATGATCGTGCAGAACGTGGCCGAAGGCGATCTCGCCGATATTTCCTTCACCGTCGAACGCACCGATGTTCCCTACATCAAAAAAGTGGAAATGGAACTGCGCAGTTTGGTCGACGCGAAAAAATTGACGTATGATGACAAGATCGCCAAAATTTCCGCCATCGGCGTCGGCATGCGCACCCATGCCGGCGTCGCGGCTCGCATGTTCGACGTACTCGCCGCCAAGGGCATCAATATTCTGATGATCAGCACGTCCGAAATCAAAATCTCCTGCGTGATCGAGGAAGCCTATACCGAACTCGCCGTACGCGCTCTTTGCGAGGAATTCGGGCTTGAAAAAGGCGAAGGGGAATAATTTGAATGTTCATTGCAGGGAGGATTGAGCAACAACGCGAGGATGGCGGAATTGGCAGACGCGCTAGACTTAGGATCTAGTGGAGCAATCCGTGGGGGTTCGAGTCCCCCTCCTCGCATTCCTCGAGAAGATTAGATTAACAGAGAATTGCAAGAAAGTCTTCATTTTACTCCCACGTTATGCCATCCGCGAAAAATGATATTGCTCCCATCCTATTACAAGTGTTGCTCCGAAAGAAAAAAAACGGCGCGTAACGAAATAACGCCGGCTCAAGTCCAAGCGCTTGAATAAAAACGGTTACGAATCATTCCTGAGATCGTTTTATCCTTTTAAAATAAGGCGTGGATGGGAAAGAAAGAATATCATCATGAAACGGCCAGGCCATTATCGTCAGATGAAGCTGACGCCGAAAAATGTGATCGGTGGGATGATTGCACTCTCACTCCTGATAACCTTGATTTTTATCTGCGTCATACTCTACGTCGCGCCCAAAACAACGCCGCCCTTTGAAGTGTACGACAAACCGGTCAATAAAAATCCGCGGCCGGTGATCGACGCGGTTCCCATCGCTTTTCCATTGGTTAAGCAGAATGCCGAAACGATTGATCAATCCAAAGTCATGATTACCTGTGAAGACGGAACGACGAGAATCCGAGATTTTCCTGAGAGTATCGCTTCGTATGTAAATAAGAAGACGCAATTTTAATCTGTTTTGCCGTCCGGATTTCCATCTTGCACACGCAGACCGGAGGTCCGCCTCCCAACAACTCGAACCGTGGTTTTCTCGCCGCGAATATGGTACCATATCGTCGGGAAAAAACACACATGATTCCGACAGCCGAAACCATCGCTTCTTTTTATAAAATTCCCTCCCGACCGGCCGGCGTGAGCTGGACGGTGGAGGAAGCGTACGAGTATTGCCGCGATCTAACCGTTTCCCATTATGAAAATTTTCCCGTCGGCTCTATCTTGATTCCCAAACATCTTCGTCCGCATGTTCACGCCATATATGCGTTTTCTCGCGTCGCCGACGATTTCGCCGACGAACCGCAGTACGAAGGCCGGCGGATTCCATTATTGAATGCATGGAATGAAACCTTGATTGACGCTTACGCCGGGAAGGCGAATCATCCCATCTTCCTCGCACTCGCCGACACCGTCGAACGGCAGGAACTGCCGATCTCGCTGTTTCAAGGCCTTCTTCGCGCCTTCAAGCAGGATGTCACCGTCAAACGCTACGAGACGTTGGAGGACGTCATCCACCAATATTGCCAATTTTCCGCCAATCCGGTCGGACGGTTGATTCTGCATTTATTCGGATACCGCGACGCGGAGTTATTCACTTGTTCCGACCATATTTGCACCGCGCTGCAGCTCACGAATTTTTGGCAGGATATCACCATCGACCAAAAAAAGGATCGCGTCTACATTCCACAAAAAATGATGAAAATGGAGGAATACACCGTCGACGAGCTCTTCGCGCACGTCTATGACGAACGTTTCCTTCGTATCATGCGCCTCCTGGGCATACAAACGTGGGAGTTGTTCGATCGCGGCTATCCGCTGCTGGATCGCGTCGCCTGGCCGTTGTCATCCGAACTGCGTTTCACGTGGCTGGGTGGCGCCGCCATTCTCGCGCGTCTGGCAAAAAACGGTTACAACGTCTTTCATCATCGTCCAAAACTCTCTAAACTGGACTTTCTACGATTCGGTTTTCGTTCTTTCGGACGGATTGCCGGCCGGCGGCAAAAACTGCGACGCCTGTTTGAAATGAAGTAAGGGGCAAGAGAAATAGGAGCGGTTCGCGAACCGCCCCTACAGGGAATATTCATTTGTTTGTTTGTGACCAACCGGTTATATTTATATTGACATGAAATGATGCAAGGGAAATCCAGCGTGAACGATTATCATTACACCCGGGCGAAAACCAAGGATAGTAAAACGAATTTTTATTATTCCTTTTTATTCCTGCCGAAAAAAAAGCGGGAAGCGATTTTTACCATCTATTCGTTTTGCCGCCATACCGACGACATCGTCGACGAAAACAAGGATCCGATCGAAGCCAGAAGGCAGCTGGATGAATGGCGCAAAGAACTCGATGCCTGTTACGAGCATCGGCCCTCTCATCCCATCACCCACGCGCTTCATCGTGTGAGCGAGAATTTCCCCATTCCCAAAGACTATTTGCACGATCTCATCGACGGGATGGAGATGGATCTGACCTGCAAGCGCTACCCCACCTTTACGGAATTGGAAACCTACTGTTATCGCGCCGCATCCGTTGTCGGCCTGATTTGCATCGAAATATTCGGTTACAGCTCCCCGCATACAAAAGAGTATGCCATCAGTCTCGGCAAAGCGCTGCAGCTGACCAATATCATGCGCGACGTGGCCGAAGACGCCCGCATCGATCGCATTTACATTCCGCAGGATGAAATCGAGCGCTTCGGTTATTCTGAAAAAGATATTTTTAGTGGAACCTATTCGCCCGCGTTTGTCGAATTGATGCAATTTCAGGCCGAGCGCGCGCAGGTTTTTTTTGATCGTGCGCTCGAATTGTATGAAAAGCGCGATCATCATTTGTTGTTTCCGGCGGAAATCATGCGCAAAATCTATTACCGTCTATACCAGAAAATCGTCGAAGCGAATTACGATGTTTTTTCCAATCGTATTTGTATTTCCAATAAGAAAAAACTCCGCATTGCCCTGAAAGAGTGGCTGGGTAGCCGCTGGCGGAGGGTGACCCGATGGAATCCGGCGTCGTAGTCATCGGCGGCGGGTTTGCCGGTATCGCGGCGGCGACAAAACTGGCCGAGGCGGGGATTCGCGTCACGCTTGTCGAACAGAAATCCTTTCTTGGTGGGCGCGCTTATTCCATCCGCGACCGCCTCAGCGGCGACCGCATCGATAACGGCCAGCACTTGTTGATGGGCTGTTATCATGAAACGTTCGCATTGCTGCGGCGATTGGGTACAGATAGAGGCGTCCGTCTGCAAAGCACACTCGAAATTACCTACCGCGGTCCGGACGGATGGAACGACAAATTGAAATGCCCTTCTCTTCCCGGCCCCTTTCATCTTCTGGCCGGACTCCTGCGCATGGATTCGATCGGCGTCAAGGAAACTCTCGCGCTGCTTCGTTTTGGAACGGCGCTCCGTTTTCCGCGTATCACAGAAAAAGCAAAAACGGTTTCCGCTCTTTGCCGGCGTTTGAAACAACCCACAACCTTGACAGACCTGATGTGGAATCCCATCACCCTCTCCGCTCTCAACGAGCATCCGGACGATGCCGATGCGGCCCTCCTGATCACCGTGCTACGGCAGGGATTTATGGGAAACGCCGGCAACTCACGCATGGGGCTTCCCGTCATATCATTAAGCGATCTGCATGGCGAGCACGTGACACGATTTTTGCAGGAACGAGGCGGCCGGGTTCTCTTCCATTCTCGGGTGAATCAATTTCATGTCGATAAAAATGCCATAAACGCCGTCGAACTTACGACCGGCGAATCGATTCCCTGTGATGCCTGTATCACGGCGGTTCCGGAACCGAATCTTCGCGAATTGTTGAAGCGTTCCGGCCTGGTTGATCGCATTCCCCTTCCTTCGCTGGGCGCGTCGCCGATCTTGAGCGTCTATCTTTGGTACGAACGTCCGTTTTCCCACGATCAAATCTGCTGCCTGTTGGGAACACATTATGAATGGATTCTCCATCGCTCGAACTTCATGAAACCCGGCGAGCACAAACACTATTGCGTCTGCCTGCTCGCCAGCGCCGCCCACGGGCAGCAGAAAATGAGCCGACAGGCGCTGATCCGGGCGGCAATAGAAGATGTTCGCACAACCTATCCGCAAACTCGATCCCTGGCGCCTCTCTCCGCCTGTGTTTTTTGGGAACCCCGCGCCACGTTCTCTGCCACCCCGCAAAACGTCCGCAATCGGCCGGGGCATATGACGTCATTACAAAACCTGTTTCTCGCCGGCGACTGGACCGATACCGGCTTGCCCGCCACGATTGAAGGAGCAACGCTCAGCGGCCACCGATGCGCGGATTTCACTATTGTCTACGGCTGATTTATAAAATGCAGTAATAACCGATCGATAAGAATGATCGGAAAAATCGATTCAAATCTTATCATGAAAAGGAAGATTCAACGTCATCTCAACGGTTTTTTTCCCGCTGGTTTCATGGTAAAGTGAAATCGGATTTGTAACATGAAAAAGCGTTTACATCGAATTTTCTCCTATTTCCGGCAGCAAAAAAATTCGTTGTATTAGAATTCGAAAAAATCCGATAGCGTTTTTTGGGATGATCAAATTTGTTGATTGACCAATCCACAACCTCCAAAGTACCCATTTTTAATGAGAGCGAGAAAGAAACATTGAGCCTTGTAATCGCCCCTTTCATGGAAAAAATCGTTTATCAGCTGGTGATCATCGCGCTGGGATTCTATCTGGCGAGAACCGTGAATCGTTTGGACGATCGCTCTCTCTCCGCCGTATGCCTGTTTATCTTTCTGTCGTTCACTCTCTTCCTGCAGGCACTCGGGCAAAATCTGCGTGATGCGCAATTCACATTTTTATTTTTCTTTTACGTGTTTCACACCGCAATTTTGTATTTCCCGATCTCGGGAATCCTGAAAGCCATCGGTTTCAGCACACAGACACGCCATTTATTTTTGCTTTGTATGATCCTAAGCGGGCAATCGTACCTGCGATACTTGACGCCACAAATCGGAGCGCCGGCGGAAGCGCTGCAAACCGTGAATCTCCTGATCTTTTATCAACTTGCCCTGGCGGCGATTTTTGGAATCTATTTGTGTTTGAGAAAAGAAAAAATTCTTCTCAATTTCATTGAATTGTTGAAAATCCCATTGCTCTACGCCGCCGCGGCCGGGCTTTTACTCGCCGGTTTCAGCGATTCTCTCACCTACGATTTTCTCAACGCCATCAATTCGCTTCACAATGTATCCGATCCTTTGATTCTGCTTATTTTCGGCGTCATCATCGGCAAATATATCTTTTTCTTCGAAACGAAGGAATACACCGGCATGTTCCCCGGCGTATTCCTGTGCGTCTTTTTTAAACTCATCATTTCCCCGGCGTTGGCGTTGCTCATTGTGGAATTGATGGGAATCGACCAGCTGGATCTCCAACGCGGCCTTATCCTTTCCGCGGGAGTTCCCACCGGCGTCATCGCCGCGGTGTTGGTCAGTTTTTACGGTCAACCGCAGGATCGGCGATTCGTTGTTCTCTGCGTCCTATTCACGGTTCTGCTGAGTTTCGCCACCATGCCGGGACTTTTATGGATTGTCAACCGATTGTTTCCGTTATAAGGGATGGACCGACCATATGTCAGCCATCTGTCGTAAACAAGAATGGCGTCATTTGCCGTAGAACATTTCACTCGGAATCGGCTCATTCGGCGGGATCAATAAAATTTCCAACTGATCCAAATACACCGTTACGTTTTCTCCTTCACTGCTCCCAACGGCCTGCACCAGCGGCACGATCGTCGTTCCCGGCGGATCGTAGAGCAACACCATTCGCTTATAATCCTCCACGAAGCGATCACTCTTCATCGTCAGGCTCATCGCCAGCGAACCGTCCATCGAGCCGTCGAGCACCGCCAATCCCAGCGAAGCGCCCGGAGCATCGGCTTTCACGGAAATACGCATCAATATCACGTGATCGCCGATTTCCAATGACGGAAACATCAACATTTGGACTTGACTCGGTGAAACGACGATCGTAACCCCGTTTCCATCCGTGTAAGTTGTGTTGCTCGCCGGAATCTCCCCGATTGTCACCGTTCCGCCGGGCGCATCCGTAAATCCTCCGGCCAGTTCGACAAATTCATCCGCTGCATCCAATGGAAAAACGTGAAAAAGAGTCATCCCGGAAATCGGTGTGGAAACCGGCGTCGGTATTTGCGTCGGAGTGATCGGCGAAGAGGGAACATTGGACGCCGCGAGGCGAAATCCCACGAAATTCGAAGAACTTCCCGGCCACGCCGACGAGCGCACCGCCGAACGAACCCGGCTGGGAATATCGAACCAGCAGCCGCCGCGCCCAATCCGTTGCGAAAGAATGCCTTGATAAAAAGGATCGATCGGTGGGGCGTCCGCATAATTTGAAAATTCGTCCGAACACCATTCCGTCACGTTGCCGCTCATGTCGAACAATCCCCAGAAATTCGGACGCAACGAACCAACGGCGTGGGTTTTCAATCCCGCATTGCCGAAATACCACGCATACTCGTTCATTTCCGTGTAAAGCAGATCGTCCGACCAGTAATAGCGCGAGCTTGTGCCGGCCCGGCAGGCATATTCCCATTCCGCTTCCGTCGACAAGCGAAAGCCGTCGGCGCCGAGATTGGCGGTCCAATCGAATTCGTCATAGACCGGCGTCTTTCCGGTCAGGCGGCTCAACATGTTGCAAAAGCGAACACAATCGAACCAATTCACCTGCTCGACCGGAAGGTTGTTTCCACGAAAATCGGAGGGATTATACCCCATCACCGCCGCCCATTGCGCC
This sequence comes from Candidatus Omnitrophota bacterium, assembly GCA_003598175.1. GTDB lineage: Bacteria > Hinthialibacterota > Hinthialibacteria > Hinthialibacterales > Hinthialibacteraceae > SURF-12. The sequence goes on along the minus strand of QZKN01000069.1, from coordinate 12,602 downwards.
TGCGTCACCTCGTATTTCCCCAACAGAAAATCACGGGTCAACGTAACGGCGTGTTGCGGACCTTCGTTGGCCTCGTGCGCGACTTCATCATCCGCGCTACCCATGATGAAGGATCCCGCCGAAATCTCCACCATGTCCAGTGGAAACGCGCCGGCGGGTAAACCGGGAATCTGGATTCTGACAGTCGGCAATGGAGTCGGCGTGGATGTCGGCGTAGGCGTAGCGGTGGGCGTCGAGGTATTGGTTGGCGACGGCAGTTCCGTCGGCCTTTGTGTAAACGTCGGTGTGGATGTGGGGGTGGGCGTCGCCGTAAACGTGGATGTCGCCGTCGGAGTGGACGTCGGTGTATAACCGAATGGGATGACGCGTGAAGAGGCGACGCGAAAACCGACAAACGGCGACATACTCCCCGGCCAGGCCGACGACCGCACCGCGGAACGCACACGGCTGGGCACATCGAACCAGCTGCCGCCCCGCCCGACGCGCAGGGAAAGGGAATTCTGCCATATCGGATCGATCCGGTCTTCCGCCAAATAGGGCGTATATTCATCCGCGCACCATTCCGTCACGTTGCCGCTCATATCGAAAAATCCCCACGGATTCGGCCGTTTCAACCCGACTGCGTGCGTGAGCAAATCCGCATTGCCGAAATACCAGGCATACTCGTTGATATCGACATAAACCGGATCGTCCCACCAATAATACCGCGATGACGTTCCCGCGCGGCAGGCATATTCCCATTCCGCCTCGGTCGGAAGGCGAAATCCGTCCGAATGAAGATCCACGGACCAATCCCTTTCATCATAGGCAGGCAGCCGTCCGGTCAATTGACTCAACCGATTGCAAAATCGCACACAATCAAACCAGCTCACCTGCTCAACCGGTCGATCGTTCGCAATGAAACTTGCCGGATTGTCTCCCATGACCGCCGACCATTGCGCCTGCGTCACTTCAAATTTACCCAAAAGGAACTCGCGCGTAAGAGTAACGTGATGTTGCGGCCCCTCATCGGTTTCCCGATCCTGTTCATCCACCGCGCTTCCCATAATGAACGAACCTGCCGTGACCAGAATCATTTCCAATCCTTTCGCGCTCGCGGCCAGGTTTGGTAATTCGATTAGAACTGTCGGCAACGGAGCGACTGTCGGCGTGGGCGTGATCGACGGCGGAATCGTCGTAGGGGATGCGGACGCCGGTGTGCTGCTCGGAGTCAGCGTTGCCGTGGGAGGCGGGGTCTGTAGACCCGTTGTGGCGATACGAAAACCAACGAAATTCGAAATTCCTCCCACCCAGGCCGCGCTACGCACTGCTGAACGTACCATGCTGGGCACGTCGAACCACCCACCTCCGCGAGCCACGCGCACGGCAATTGAGGATTGATAGACCGGATCGACTTGATACGCAAGAGAATACACGCCGTATTCGTCCGTACACCATTCCCTCACATTTCCGCTCATGTCGAACAGCCCGAACGGATTGGGCAGCAGGATCCCCACGTTTTTCGATTCCAAATTCGAGATGCCCGAATACCAGGCGTACTCGCCGATATCCACGTAGGAGGAATCATCCCCCCAATAATACCGCGTGGACGTTCCGGCGCGGCAGGCATATTCCCATTCCGCCTCGGTCGGCAGGCGAAACCCGTTTGCATGCAAATCCACGGTCCAGTTGTTTTCATTATAAGCCGGCGAACGGCCCGTCAGACGGCTGAGCGCATTGCAAAACGCGGCGCAATCCAGCCAGCTGACCTGTTCGACGGGACGATTGTCGCCGTGGAAGAACGATGGATTGTTCTTCATCACCGCCCGCCATTGCGCCTGCGTGATTTCGTATACGCCGAGCAGAAAATCACGTGAAAGGGAAACCTGATGCTGCGGCCCCTCGTCCGACTCGCGGTTCTGTTCGGTCGGCGGGCTGCCCATGATGAACATACCGGCCGGAATCAAGGCCATTTCCAATTTTCTCACCCCATCCGGCAACTCCGGGAGATCGATCACGACCGTCTCGCGGGGAGAAAGGGTTCGTACCGGCGAAAGAGTCGCCGTCGGCGCCTGCGTTGGAACGGCAGGCGATGTGGACGACGGTGTTCGCGTCGACGTGAAAGAAGGCGTGGGAGTAAGCGTCGGAACCGGCGTGAAGGTGGCAGTGAGAACGATCAGGCTTGTCGGCGTCGAAGTCGGAGAAGATGGGAACGTTGGTGTGGGCGAATCCGTCGGTCTGGTTGTGGGAAGAACAATATCCCCAAATCCTTCGTTGATATAGACAACATTTTGCGCGGTGTAATTTCCGACGGCAAGATCCAAATCCCCATCTCCGTCGACATCGACGAACAGCACCGCTTCCGTTTCATCGTTCCCGGTTCCGAAAATTTGAATGGGGACGAAATATCCCTGTCCATCGTTCAAATACAGATAATTTTTCTGCCCTTTGTTTCCGACGGCAAGATCAAGGTCGCCATCTCCGTCCACATCACCCAATGCGAGAGAATAGGTGCAGTCGCCGCTCGGTCCGAATGGAATGCTTTCCGTAAAATTACCACGTCCATCGTTCAAATAAACCACGTTTTGTTGATACTGATTCCCCGTCACGAGATCCACATCGCCGTCGCCGTCCACATCGCCGGACGCCAAGGCCAACGTATCGTCGCTCCCGGTTCCGAAATACTGCGCCGAAGCAGTGAAATTGCCGTCGCCGTCGTTGTAATAGATCGCATTGGGCTGGCCGTTCGAGTTCCCAACGACGATGTCGAGGCTGCCGTCGCCGTCCACGTCTGCCAGCTCGATCGCCTGTGTGTAATCCCTCCCGCTTCCGAAATTACGTACGCCTGCGGTAAAATTGCCGCGTCCGTCGTTGAGATACACCGCGTTTTGTTGAAATCCGTTTCCCACCACCACATCCGGATCGCCGTCGTTGTCCACATCGCCGAACGCGATGGCGAACGTGAAATCGATTGCCGTCCCGAAGCTGCGGTTGCCCGCGTTGAAATTCCCCTTTCCGTCATTCAAATAAACCACATTCTGCAAGCTGGCGTTTCCCAGCGCCGCATCCAAATCCCCGTCGCCGTCCACGTCGCACAACACGATGGAATTCGTCCGCGCGTTGGCCGGACCGAAGAACCGCTCGTTGCCCTCGAAATTCCCGTTTCCGTCATTGAGAATTACGGAATTTTGCGTGGTAAAATTCCCGGCCATGAGATCGAGATCGCCGTCGCCGTCCACGTCGCCGACGGCGAGGGACCGGGTGATGTCATTGCCGGTTCCGAAGTGGCGCACGGCGGAAAAATTGGTGGATGAAAATTGCATGAGTCGATAACCATGCGACCAATTCATTGGGGATGACCATCCGATGGAAATCGGAATGCTCGAAAGGAATACAAAAATAAAGAAAATTCGTTCCCGGATTAACCGATGGTTCATCATAGTGTCTCCTATCGTTCACGGTTCATTGTTACTATCCCACTGCTTGTCGAATATCTTCGATCTCAAGGTCGGGATGATCGGAAAGGAGTTCCGCAAACGTTGCTCCATGCGCGATCTGTTCAACAATTATGGAAACCGGAATTCTCGTTCCTCGAATGGAGGCGTTTCCTTACACGCAAATCCCTTCTGCCGGTTTCTTGTTTTTTTAATGGATTATACAATTTTTCAGGAGACGCGGGTAAGGGACTGAATCTGCAACGAGGTTCTGGAATTTCATAATTGATGTTGCGCTTCCTCGAAACCTATCCGAGGCTACAATCAAACCAACTCAAGGTGAACCCGAAGGAGAAATCAGGATGAAAAAACAAGGGATGATAGTACAAAACCGACATTTTGGCGTATTCCTTTTTTGTGTGCTATGCATTGCCGATCCGATTTTTGCCGAAGATTGGCATCAATTTCACGGACCGCAAAGAAACCGAATCTCCCGGGAATCCGACTGGCAGGCAAAGTGGGATCAGGAGGGTCCGCCGGAATTGTGGCGTCAAACGATTGGAGTCGGATTTGCTTCCATCTCCGTGGTTGGAAATCGCGCCTACACGATGGGGAATCAGGACAATCAGGATACCGTCTGGTGTTTCGATGCGAACACGGGCGAAGAAATCTGGAAATATACGTATCCCTGTGAACGATTCGCCAACATGCACGAGGGAGGTCCCTGCGGCACGCCCACGGTCGATGCGCATGCGGTTTTCACGGTCAGTAAAGAAGGCCGAATGTTTTGTCTCGATGTGGCCACGGGGACGAAGTTATGGGAAAAGAATCTCCCGGAGGAATTCGGTGTAAAAATACCGACATGGCATTTTTCCGTTTCTCCGCTGCTGGAGAACGAACACGTGATCCTGGACGTGGGATCGGCCATTGCGCTGAATAAAATCACCGGCGATGTGATTTGGAAAACGAAGGATTATGGCGCTTCGTATTCCTCGCCGGTCGCGTTTACGCTCCGAGAAAAACGATATCTCGCGATCTTTCCCGCGTTTGGTCTCGTAATCCTCGATGCGCAAACCGGGGCGGAAATAGGCAAATATGAATGGAAAACACGGTATGAAATCAATGCGGCCACTCCGATTGTCAGCGGAAATCAATTCTTTATTTCTTCCGGGTACGGCTCCGGCGGCTCCCTGTTGGAGATGAGCGAAGATGGCCAAATCAAAGAAGTGTGGCACAATCGAATGATGCGGAATCATATGAATGCCTGCGTCTTGTGGAACAATTACTTATATGGTTTCGACGAATCCAATTTGAAATGCATCGATTTCAAAACCGGGAAAGATCAATGGTCGGAAAGCAGCCTGGGAAAAGGTTCCTTGATGCTTGCCGACGGGAAATTGATCATTCTCGGCGAGCGGGGAGAATTGGTCATCGCCGAGGCGTCGGAAAAAGAATGGAAACCGATTACGAGAAAACAGGTTTTATCGGGACGTTGTTGGACCATTCCCGTGCTCTCGCATGGAAAGATCTTCTGCCGAAATGCGGCCGGCGATCTGGTTTGTTTGGATGTGCGGAAACAATAAATAAATATGGAATCCCTGAAAACACTAAAAAGCAGATGGCCATGCGCGCGGATGCATGGCCATCTGCGCATCGTTTCCTCTCTCAATGCATGGAGTCTGTTGATCGGTTGGACCGTTTTTGCCGCCGATTCCAGGGCGTTCTCACAGGAATGGCCGATGTTCCGCGGCGGACAATCGCAGACCGGAGTCGCGTCGGAAACCAGGAAGATAAGGCCCCAGCCGACGCAGGGCCTATCCCCGAAATCGTTGCCGGATGCCATGGATTTGCTCTGGAAATACAAAACCGACGGTCCCGTCCTCTCCTCCGCCGTCGTCTCCGACGGCAGGGTATTTATCGGCTCCGGCAATAACCATGTCCATGCAATCGATTTCAAAACCGGCAATCAACTCTGGACGTTTCCGACGCAGGCGTCGGTGGAAGCGCCGCCGATGGTGTTGGGAAATACGGTTTACGTCGGTTCAACGGACAGCATATTTTACGCGATCGCCGCCGCCGGCGGTTCGTTGAAATGGCAATTCGAATCCAACGACAAAATCGTCGGTTCGGCCAATTGGACGACGCTGGATTCAGGAAAAAGTAGGATCATTATTTTCGGCAGCTACGACGGCGCCTTATACGCGCTCGATGCGGAAACCGGAGAAATGAAATGGCGGTATGAATCGCAAAATTACATCAACGGTTCCCCCGCCGTCGTGAATCATCGCATCCTCATCGGCGGGTGCGACGCCATGATCCACTGCCTTTCCGCCGGCGACGGATTTGCTGTTTCCTCCTTTGATACGAAAGCCTACATTGCCGCTTCCGTCGTGTATGATGGAACCTATGCGTTTGTTGGAAACTTCGCCAATCAATTCCTTTGCGTCGACATTCCCAATCAAAAGCTTGTTTGGGAATACAAGGATCGGAACTTTCCTTTTTTCTCTTCCGCCGCCGTGAACGATGACGTGGTCGTGTTTGGCTCCCGCGATCGCAGAGTGCATTGCGTGAATCGAAGGACCGGCGCACAAATATGGACGTTTCGCACACAAGGAAATGTGGATTCCTCCCCCGTCATCTGCGGAAACGAAGTGGTGGTCGGATCGGAAGACGGCCGTTTGTACCGCCTGCAATTGCAGGACGGCAAAGAAGTGCTATCGTATGAGATCGGTTCGGATATCGTCGGCTCCCCCGCCGTTGCGAATGGAGTCATCATCGTCGGAGCGGAAGATGGCGGGGTGTATGCATTCGGCAAAAAAGAAAAATAAAGATCGGATAGCTGCGAGTGGATCGAACCCATACCATACATAATTTTTTTGGCGGTTGAATGATGCGAATACTCCAAATCATCCCCGGCACGGCCAATTTCTATTGTGGCAGCTGCATCCGCGACACCGCGCTGGCGCGAGGACTGAAAACATTCGGACACGATGTGGTTATCGCGCCGATGTATCTCCCTCTTTATAGCGACGAACAGGAAATCGACGTGAACCATACGATCTTTTTCGGGGGCATCAATGTTTATTTACAGCAAAAATCGAATATATTTCATACGACGCCCCGCTGGTTCGACCGCTGGTTCGACGCGGAGTGGCTTCTGAAAGCCTCGGCAAAGAAAGCCGACATGACCAAAGCGTCGGAATTGGGGGAGATGACCGTTTCGATGCTGAAAGGGGAAGAAGGGCGGCAGGCCAAGGAACTGAAACGATTGCTCGCGTGGTTGAAGGAACAAGAACCATTCGACGTGGCCCTGCTTTCCAACGGCATGTTGTTGGGACTGGCCGGCCCAATCAAAACCGCGCTCAACATCCCCATCGCCTGCACGTTGCAGGGAGAAGATGCCTTTCTGGATGCATTGTTGGAACCCTACCGAACCGAAGTCTGGCGGTTGCTATCCTCCCAAGCTCGAAACGTCGATGCGCTGATCCCCGTCAGCCACTACTATGCGGAAGTCTTGCAAAAAAAACTTCATCTCGCATCGCATCCTTGTTTCACCGTGCAAAACGGGATTACACTGGATGGGTACGGCGAGTTGGAATCCCCGCCCGCCGTCCCTGTTTTAGGGTATCTGGCGCGCATGTGCAAGATGAAAGGACTGGATACGCTCGTCGAAGCGTTTATCCGCTTGAAACAAAATCCGGAATTTCAATCCCTCACGTTGAAAATCGCCGGATCAAAGACAAACGCCGATGAACCCTTCGTCCGCGATCTTGAGAACCGCCTGCGTGAACGCCAACTTCTCGATCAGGTCAGCTTTCATCCCAATCTGACGCGGGACGCAAAAATCCAATTCCTGAAATCACTCTCCGTTTTCTCCGTCCCCGCCACGTACGGCGAATCGTTCGGTCTGTACGTCCTCGAAGCCATGGCTGCCGGCGTTCCCGTGGTTCAACCGCGGCATGGCGGATTTCCGGAAATCCTCGAACGCACGAACGGCGGCGTCCTTTTCGCAGCGGATCAGATGGATTCGTACGTCGCCGCTCTGGCAAACGTACTCTCCGATCCGCAAGCCGCTCGCCGCATGGGTGAACAGGGAAGAAAAGCGGTTTACGAAAATTTTAGCCTCGAACGAATGACGCGGGACATTCTTCGTGTGTTCGAACGTATCCGCTCCTCTCATTCCGCCCATCAAACAGGAGGAGAATGACGAGTAATGGAAAAATCACCCACGCAACTCAAATTGGAATCGGTTGCGAAAACCTATGCGAACCCGGAAGGGGGCGCTTCTCTTCCCGTATTAACCGATGTGAATCTGGAAGTGCGCCGAAACGAAAGCATTGCCGTCATTGGTCCGTCCGGATCGGGAAAAAGCACGCTCTTGAATATAATCGGCGCGCTGGATCGTCCGACCGCGGGTAAAATTTTTCTTGAAAACGAGAATCTTTTGTCGTTTGAAGAAAAGCAGTTGGCCGCCATCCGCAATCAAAAGATCGGTTTCATCTTTCAGGACCACCATTTACTGCCTCAATGCACGGTCCTGGAAAATGTTCTTGTGCCCACGATCATCCATCCAGCCGCCAACACATCCGCGTGTCTGAAACGCGCGAAAGAACTGTTGGATCGCGTCGGATTGTCGGATCGCTTCCACTATAAACCCGCTCGCTTGTCGGGCGGAGAACGCCAGCGCGTGGCGTACGTCCGCGCCTTGATCAATCAACCGATCCTGCTTTTGGCCGACGAACCGACAGGCGCGCTGGATCGGGACAACGCCATTCGCTTGATGGAACTGCTGACGGAAATCAACAAAGATCGCGGTCTGACTTCCATCATCGTCACCCACGCGGTCGATCTGGTCAAAAACCTGGATCGCGTTTATGAGTTGAAGAACGGATGTTTATATGAAAATGCCTTACATAGGGGCGGTTCGCGAACCGCCCCTACGTAACAATACTCAATGAAAAATGACTATACTGAAACTTTCTCTCAATAACCTTTCCCATTATTGGAAAACTCATGTCGGTGTGATCTGCGGCGTTGCCGTCGCCGCCATGGTGTTGACCGGTTCGTTGATCGTCGGCGATTGCGTGAAATTCACGTTGCATGCGATTGCCGTTGACCGTTTGGGCGAAATTCACTTCGCGTTGTCGCATCAAAGCCGGTTTTTCCGCGAACAATTGGCCGTCGATCTGGAAAAGGAACTGGCCGCGCCGGTCGCTCCGGTTTTTCACGTGAGAGGAATCGTGCGAAAAGACGGCGGCGGTGAAAGCGCGAATCACGTTTCCGTTTACGGCGTGAATGAGACATTCCGCCAATTGAGCGCGACGCCGCTCCCGAATGGCAACGAGAACCGCGACGGTTTGTGGATCAACCGGAAACTGGCCGAACGATTGGGAGTGGGGGAAGGTGATATCGTCATCGTTCGTATTGAAAATCCTTCCGCGGTCTCGCGCGAAGTGCCGTTATCGACCGTGGAGGATACCTCGATCGCCTTCCGGATTCCGATTTCCGCCATTCTTGCCGACAATCAGCTGGGCCGCTTCGATCTGCGCGCCAATCAAACGCCTCCCGATAACGCTTTTTTACCGCTCTCACTATTGCAGGAAAAAACGGAACGTCTGCAAAAAATAAATATGTTGTTGATCGGACAACAGCGCGCGAATCCACTTGCCGTCGAGCAAGTCAATGACGCGTTGCATAAAATATGGCGGATTGAGGATGCTCAGCTCGAGCTACAAAAACTGGCCCATTCCGATTTTACCGAATTGCGAACGGAACGGATCTTTATCGAACCGTCGATCAAAGCCGGAATCGATCGATGCTTCGCGACGTATGCTCCGGAGAACCACCCCATCGGAATTCTCACCTATTTTGTGGACGAAATCCGCCTTGGCTCGAAGACGACGCCCTATTCGATGGCGACTGCCATCGCCGACAATCCACTAAGCCGGTCGCGATATCCTGCGTTGAACAATTTGCGGGATAACGAAATTATTTTGAATGAATGGGCCGGCGAAGATCTCGGCGCGCGCGAAGGCGATTCGGTGACATTGACATACAATATCCTCGGACCGATGCGCAAACTGATTACACAGGAACATACCGTTGTCGTCAAAGCGATCGTTCCCATGACGGATCCGCTCTGCGACGCGGAAATGATGCCGGATTTCCCCGGCATATCCAAAAGCGAGCATTGCCGGGATTGGGATCCGGGATTTGTAATCGATCTGGACAAGATTCGGGATAAGGACGAAGACTATTGGGACCAGTATCGTGGAACCCCCAAGGCGTTCATAACTCTACAAACCGGTCAGCGGTTATGGAGTAATCGTTATGGCAATTTAACCACGATCCGTTGGATCGATCCTCAGCAAACGAGTACGGACATCGCTACCCAACTCGCGTCTCATCTGAATCCCGCCGCTTTGGGGCTCTCGTTTCTTGCGGTTCGCGAGCAGGCATTGCAAGCCGTAACGCAGGCCATGAGTTTTAGTCCTCTATTCATCGGATTGAGTTTTTTTCTGATTGCCGCCGCCTTGATTCTAACCATGCTTCTCTTTGTGTTTGGATTGGAACAACGATCGCGGGAAATCGGAGTATTGTACGCGCTCGGCTTCACTCGCAGACAGGTGCGAAAATTGTTTGTATGCGAAGGCGTCCTTCTCGCGGGAATCGGGAGTCTCTGCGGCGCACTGGCGGCGATCCTGTATTCCCGCCTGATGATCTGGGCGTTGACCACGGTGTGGAAAGGCGCCGTCTCCGCGATTCCGTTTCACCTGGCGATACTCCCTTCCACCCTGGTCGCCGGGTTTGCCGGCGGGATTGCCGTCACGGTCGTCGCCATCTGGTTCGGCATACGCAACGTGTCCAACGAACCGATCGGTTTCTTGTTGGCGGCGAAGGGATTTTACAACCTCGATCTCTTGCAAAAGATGAAAACACCCCATCGCGGGAGATGGATTGCCGGAGGATCGTTGCTGATCGGCGTTCTGCTCTTTCTCTTTGTTCCGGACGAAAATGCCGTGCAGACAGCCGGCAAATTTTTCGGCGTCGGCGCATTCCTCTTGATCGCCGCGCTTGCCTTTTGCCAAACCATTCTCGTGCGCATGTCGGATCGATCGACCGAATCGCATCTGACGTTGTGGGAACTGGGCATACGCAACAATACGCGGCGACGCACACGAAGTTTGTCGATAATCGGTTTGTTGGCCTGTGGTTGTTTCTTAATGATCGCCGTCGGCGCGAATCGGCATGACGCATTGTCAAACGCCGATTCGCGTTCTTCGGGAACCGGTGGATTTGCCTTCGTCGGCGAGACCACTCTGCCCTTGCTGCACGATTTGCACACGGAATCCGGCTGCAATCACTTCGGATTGTCTCGCGAGGAGGTTGCGCAACTGCAAGTCGTTCCCCTGCGCCTGCGGGAAGGCGACGATGCCAGCTGCCTGAATCTGAATCGCGCGCAGAATCCGAAAGTGATCGGCGTCGATCCATCCGCATTCGCGCAACGGAAATCGTTCCAATTCGTAAAAACGATAAACGGAACAATCGAGACGGAAAACGCCTGGCTGTTATTGAACGAAAAACTCCCGGACAATGTGGTTCCCGCCATTGCGGATCAGTCCACGATTGTATGGGCGCTGGGCAAGTCGTTGGGGGATACGATTGAATACAAGGACGATCAGGGAAACTCGTTTCAAGTCAAATTGGTCGGCGCGTTGTCGAACTCGATCCTGCAAGGAAGCCTTCTCATCGCCGAAGACAATTTTATCCAACGCTTCCCTTCCGCCAACGGGTATCTGTTTCTGCTTCTGGATATCCCTCCATCACAACGACAAGATTACCGTGAAATTTTAACCGGCGCTTTACGGGATATCGGCCTTGAACTCACACCCACCGGCGAACGTCTTGCCGCATTTTTCGCGGTTGAAAACACCTATTTATCGATTTTCCAAATCCTCGGCGGCTTCGGCCTCATTTTGGGATGCGTCGGCTTGGGCGTCGTCGTACTGCGCAACCTGTGGGAACGCCGTTCCGAAATCGCCGTAATGAAAGCGGTTGGATTTTCCAACTCATCCATCCTTCGCATGATTCTGGTCGAACATCTGTTTCTATTGGGATTCGGATTGGCCTGCGGACTCGTTTCCGGCCTGCTTGCCATCTTCCCGGCCGTAACGTCGCGAATGCATGATCTGCCGTATTATTCCATATCGATCACTTTGATCGTCATGTTTCTGGTTGGTATGTTTTGGATTTACGTGTCTGCGCAGCTGGCAGTTCGTGAACGGATTCTTGACGCTATACGAAGTGAATGACGTATCTCGTTAACGTATCGGCCATCAACCCGAACCTCTTGACAGATCGCATTGCATCCCGTCACAATCGCGAAACAGGTTCATTCCATCGTGAATGAATCCCATTTACAAAAAGGGAGATCTTTACCAATGAAATTGTCGAGATATTTGCTTTTTGTGTCTGTGGTTGCGCTCTTCCTGCTCACTCCGTTTGTATTTTGTGCGGAAGAGACGGTCTGGTCGGTGTTTTCCGAGCCCAAACCGGAGATTCAGTTTCCCGATATTCCCGGTTATCTGACCTTGGTGTGCGATTTTCACCTGCACACGATGTTCTCGGACGGGCAGGTATGGCCGACGGTGCGAGTGGATGAGGCTTGGCGCGAGGGCTTGGACGCGATTTCCATCACGGATCACATCGAATATCAACCGCACAAGGACGACGTCCCCACAAAACACAATCGTCCCTTCGAAATAGTCGAAGCGATGGCCAAACAAAAGAATATTCTACTGCCGCGCGGCACGGAAATCACTCGCGACACCCCTCCCGGCCATTTCAACGCCATATTTTTGGATGACATCGATCCGCTGGATACGGAAGATCTGATCGAAGTCATGCGGCGCGCACACGAGCAGGGCGCATTCATTTTTTGGAACCATCCCGGCTGGAAGGGAGTCGAACGCGGCCGCTGGGGCGACGTGCAAACGACAATGTACGAAAACAAATGGTTGAATGGCATCGAGATTTGTAACGGCGACACTTATTTTCTCGAAGCGCATCACTATGCAGTGGAAAAGAATTTGACGGTGATCGGAACATCCGACATGCATCGTCCCTTTCTTCATCATCCGCTCACGCCGGACAACCATCGCACCTGCACGCTGGTGTTCGCTCGCGAAC
>QZKN01000073.1 GCA_003598175.1 Candidatus Omnitrophota bacterium | reverse complement strand
GCGGCGTCAAGGCAAGACGGAAACGAGCGGGGTGGGATGAAAACTATTTCTTGAATATTATATCCGGGTAATTGCTTGTTTTTTCATGCGATTGCCGTGGGGGAATGCCATATTCTATCATCCAACAAATCGGGATTTACGTAGTTTTTTTCACTTGTTTGATGCGGTTGCGGTTTACTTCTCGAATGACTGACTGGCGAGGACGGACAGTGATACGGCGTTCTTTTTTCAATTCCTTCAAAAGATTTTTTACCAGAGAAGGATTTAAAAGATAATAACAGCGTAACGGGCCGCTGGAATACGAATTAATCAGATTCCCTTTTTTAAGATTGGCGAGGTGTTGGGATAAATTGGGTTGAGAGATGTCGACAATTTCCTGTACATCCTGAACACATTTTGCTCCCTGGCATAATTCCTCCAGAATGGCCAGACGGACTGGATTTGCCATGGCCTTCAAAAGAGCAGCTATTTCATTCAGTTCATCGAGTTGTTTTTTTTCAGTCATCGCATCCCCTCGGATTAAGGTGATAAAGTATATATAATTTTATCTGAATATAACTTGATTAGCAAGTGTGGAGTCGTGTATTCCCTGCGTCGCCATATCATTGGGATTTATAAAAAAATGTATAACAATATACAACGGATACGATGTATCGCTAGGGTTCTATTGCGGGAAAGAAAACGAGGAAGGGCATTCGTTCATTTCCGAATTTTCCACACCACATCGGCGACTCTTCGACCGAGATTGCCTGCCAATTTTCTACCAAACTCATCCGGTTCCAAACCCTGGTCATTGGCATTCCACAATGTGCCGCCAAAATGAGCGGTATCCATGCCATCGCTGACAATGATCATGTCGTGAATGAGCAAGGCGGCCTGGACGGCCTGGATCGTCAATTCCTGTCCCCCGTTGCGTATGCCGCCGACCGCAAGAACGCCGCCGACGCGGTCGCGGAAAAGAAATCCATTGCGGCGAAAGGAACAACTGCGATCCAGGAACGCCTTGCATTGGGACGTCATCGTGCCCATATAAACCGGCGCGCCGATCACCATGCCGCCGATCTCCGGATCGGCTAATTTGGGAATGAGAGATTTAAAATCGTCATCAATCGCGCAGGTCAAGTCTTTTTTACATATCCCACAAGCGAGACACCCGTGAATATCAAGCCCTCCCAATTCAATGATCTCCGTTTCCATTTCCGGGTGAGTCTCCCGCACGCTTTCCAGGCAGATGGCGAGCGCATGATAAGTGCTTTTTCCTTTTCTCGGGCTACAATTCATACCGATGATTTTCATTATTACTCCTTTCATAAACAAATGGGTGAACACAGTCCTGTGTGGTGTGATTTCTCCATGGAATTTATCACGGATCGATCTTTATATCTCATTTTTAAGAAAAAGGCTACCCCTTCCGCGATCAAACGGTAGTTTTTTCGCAGGCATTTGATGACAACAGGAATTGATTATGTGTTTTATAGAAAAGTTTTCCATTGATAAACGAGTGAACGACCAAATTTTCTTTGATGAGTTCTTCCATGTGTTTTAAGGTTTCGTGACGATTCATGCCCAGGCCGTTCACGATATCATCCACCGAACAAGGGCGCCGTTCCAACAGGTTGAGAATGTCTTTCCGGTTGGTCACAAATTCTTTTCGTTCATAGATTTTACGATAATCGGCGATCACTTCCGCCGGCGGATCGAATATTGCGGCGATTTGTTCCAATCGCGCACGGGAAACGCTGTCGGCAAAATATTCCGCGGGGGGTCGGGTGACCGTATTCAATTGAACACGATCCGGTCGGATTCGCTCTGCACATCGTTTCAGTTTCAGCAGTTCCGATTCGACGGCGGTATGACCGGCAAGTACAAAAATTTCCAACCACAATTGGCCGCGAAATTCCTGTCGAAACTCAATGATCCCAGTCAACATGGTTTCGTGTGTAATCTCATGATGGGGACGATTGACGGCCTGAAACATGATTTCATCTCCCGCGTCCAGTGAGGGAATAACCAGGTCGGCCTGAAGCAAAGGATCGCGCACCTCTTTTTGCCAAAGCAGGGATCCGTTGGTCAAAACCGCAATGGGGATATTAGTCAAGCGCCGTATATGAGCAATGAGTTCGCCGATTCGTGAAAACAGCGTTGGCTCTCCGGAGCCGCTCAAGGTTATATAATCCGGATTAGTGTCCAGTTTTTTTTCAATGTCCATAAGCACAAGATCCAGCGGCGCCCATTCTTTTCGAACGATTGTTTTGCAGGTGGTTCTGCCCAACTGGCAATAGATACAATCATAGGAACAGGTCTTAAACGGGACCAAATCGATTCCCAGGGAACGTCCCAACCGCCGGGAGGGCACGGGACCGAACACATACTGTATTGAGTTACTTTTCATGATTACCAATCCTCTTCCAATTATTTTTCGCCACAGGGACGAGTTTCACACGGCGTCTCCCGCCCACAACAAGGAGTGTCCCGGTTGCAACGCGGAGATGGATTTTTATAATCGACGCTATAAAAACCGGAACCTTTGAATAGAAATCCCCCGCCGCTGCCAATCAAACGGGTAATTTTCCCTCCGCATTCCGGACACGTGTTCAGATGCGCGTCGGACATTGTTTGGAACTGTTCAAATCGATTCCCGCATTGGTTGCATTCGTATTCGTACGTGGGCATTTCTATTTTTCCTCCTTCACGAGAAGTGAGTCTAACAACCGGCTGGGAATTCCCACGACCAGTTCTTCATCCTTTATAAAACCTAATTTTCTCGAAATAGGACATCCCAACGACATGCAGATTTGATTGCTCATAAACGATTTGGCAAGTACATTACCGCAGGTGGCCATAAAAGTGGATATTCAAAAGGCATATCATGAAGACTCTGTATTTGCACGAATCGTATTAGCTTCATCGCAATGTACGGAAGACAAGAAGATGGTTGCGCCAGAATCAGATGCGAATAGTCCTGATTCTGGCGCCAGGAGAAATGGTCAGGCATTCGACCCTTTTTGCAATTCGTCAATTCGCTTCTTCAAATTCTCCAGAGTATCCTCGTGATAGCCGATCTGGTTTTTCAACACATCCAGTTCCTGTTCTCGGGTTACCGAGGAGGCCATAGGATACGATGAAACCGGATAATAAGCAGGCGGTGCAAATCCAGGCCAACCGTAAGCGGCTCTCTGCCACCCGGTCAATCCCGTGGCGTAGTATCGGTTTCTCCAACCACGACCGCCGCCGCGACCGCCGCCTCTTCCGCCGCCCCAAAATCCTCTTCCGGGGAGCGGATTCATGTAACCGGGCGCTCCATATCCCGCGCAGTAG
The DNA here is from genome assembly GCA_003598175.1 of Candidatus Omnitrophota bacterium. GTDB lineage: Bacteria > Hinthialibacterota > Hinthialibacteria > Hinthialibacterales > Hinthialibacteraceae > SURF-12. The sequence continues at coordinate 51,758 of QZKN01000073.1, read as the reverse complement.
CCCGCGCCACGCCCTGTCATGGGCCCCAGACCGGCAGGTCCTGTTCGATCTCCACCAGGCATAATGAAAACCTCCTTTTCGCTCTAGCGATGTTTATTCGTTTTTTCTTCTTCTACCCGGCGGAATGTGCCGGGTAAAACTGAGAAAACGATCCGGATGCAATTGCCGATGGCCTTACATCCAATGTCCGTCCACATTGGGCTTGGTTACCGGTTTCAATTGGCCGTTCCGTAATTGGGTAATTATTTCTTTTACACTTCCCTGAGCGCCGACATACATTGCCACCTGCCCCGCCTGGAGAGTTGTAAATGCTTTCGGACCCAGGTTTCCCGAAACTACCGCTTCCACGCCAAGTTCGATGACATTTCTGGCGGTTTGGATGCCTGCGCCTTGCGCGGCGTTTAAATTTTGCTTGTTATCGTGATAGGAATATTCTCCCGTCTCGGTATCCACCACAACAAAATATCGCGCTCTGCCAAAGCGAGGATCGACAGCGCTTTCCACTGTTTTCCCTTGCGAACTCACTGCTACTTTCACTCGAGGATTCCTTTCTGTTGATTCATGGTCTTCCACGGCGAAACCGACGACCTCCCTTGCCCACACATCCGGGCATGAGAAAGCGTGATTGCGTAATTTGCCCCGTTAAAAACGCCTGCAACACTTCCTCCACATAACCGCACACGTGCGAGATCACCTGAACTCTCTTGCTTTGAATGGCGTTTTCCATCGGTTTGGATATGGCGCCACAAATCAAAATCCGAATATCCAATTGTTGCAGGCGATGCAGGCGTTCAAAAAAATCGATTTTCTTCAAATCACAAATTGTGCGATCGGTTGTTTTTCCGTTTTTGAACGTTACCACCAGCAATTTCGTAGTCGTGTCAAAAACCGGAGAGATTCTTTGATTGCATACCGAGATCGCTACTTTCATATTCCACTTATCTATCAGGAATTATGCCAAAATGTGATGGAAGGGGGAAATGGATTCTAATTTGTTGTTTTTACAAGAGATAACAAGAAGTGAATAAAACCGTGAGAGTTTGTACTATGGCAAAACGCGATGATAATAATGGTTATACTATTGCACATTGCGATTCTACTTGTTGCGATGACGTCCATCCTGATCCGGCAGTTCAAGACCCAGATACGCGATTTTACGAAAGAGGGTGCTGGGATGAATCCCCAACGCTTTAGCGGCGGCCGTGCGGTTTCCGTTGCATTGTTGAATCGCATTCGTGATATGCATTTTTTCCAATTCCTTTAAACTCAACCGATGATTTCCCGAAACCATCGGGTGTTCGCCCGGAAGCAAATCCGGGGGCAGATGGTGAAGTTCAACCAATCCTCCGGGGCACAGAACCACCGCGTGTTCCAGTATGTTTTCCAATTCACGCACATTGCCGGGAAAATCATGCGCCATCAGGACCACCATGACGGAATCGGACACATCGGTAATATCTTTATTGTACAATCGATTAAATTTTGACAGGAAATGACGAATCAGGAGAGGAACATCTTCTTTCCGGTTCCGCAAAGGAGGAATTTCGATGCGAATGACGTGGATGCGATAATACAAATCCTCACGAAAAAGTCCTTTCCGTATGTATTTTGCCAAATCTTTATTGGTTGCGGTAATCACGCGGACATTGACGGGAACGGGTTTGGTTGCCCCCAAAGGTTCAATGATTCGTTCCTGCAACACGCGCAGTAAGCGCGTCTGCATGGCGGGAGAAATATCCCCGATTTCATCCAAAAAAACCGTCCCTCGGTCTGCAATGGCAAAGCGCCCCGGTTTCTCTTTTTTTGCATCCGTAAACGCGCCTGCCTTATAACCGAAGAGTTCGGATTCCAGCAACGTGTCGGGTAATGCGGCGCAATTCACCGCGACGAACTCGTGTTTTCGGCGGGTGGATAGATTGTGAATCGCTCGGGCGAACAGTTCTTTGCCGGTTCCGCTTTCTCCCACGAGCAAAACCGTCGCATCGCTTTGCGCAATCTGCGGGAGAATATCGAATATCTTGCGCATGGGCAGGCTGCGGCCGATGATATCCGTAAAGGAGTATTTTTCATACAATTTTTTTTGCAGTTCCTCGAGTTGGCTTAAATCACGAAACGTCTCGACGCCGCCGATCAGTTCTCCTTTTGCATTTCTCAAAATGGCCGTCGAAATACTGATGGGAATTCGCTCTCCTTTCACATTGATCACAAAAATCGTTTTGTTAATGATCGATTTTCCGGTGTTGATTGTTTCCTTGAGGGCGCATTGCGTTTCGCAGATGCTGGAACGGAAAACCTCACAACAGGGTTTTCCCATCGCCTCTTCCCGCGGGATGCCGAGTATTGTTTCCGCCGCGCGGTTGAAGGAGGTAATCCGCCATTCCGAATTGACCGTAAATACCCCATCCGCGATAGAGTCCAGAATCACTGCAATCGATTGGGAGGAAGGATAATTGGCCATAATCGTAAAAAAGAAGGCGTCCCATATTCATTGATCTGCAGAGATATGATAGTCTAAACGGATGAAAAACATATCGGGAGAAGAGAACTCATGAAAAAATACTCGACAGGCAAGGCTTCGCTGACGCGCCGTCGTTGGTTGCAAGGATTGATGGGCGCGGTTGGTTGGGAAATGTTGGTAGGGAGAGAACGGCAGGCCATCGCTGAAGCGGGCAGCGATGCGCCCCTTGCGGAAAACGATTCTCTCAAAATAACGAAATTGGAAACCTTGTTGGTCCGGCCGAGATGGCTGTTTTTAAAAGTGCATACCAATGCGGGAATAGTGGGATTGGGAGAGCCGATTCTGGAGGGGCGCGCGAAAACCTGCGCGACCGCAATCGAGGAAATCGCGCCGTATCTGGTGGGGCAGGATCCGCGGCGCGTGGTGCATCATTGGCAAGCGATTTATCGCCATGCGTTTTATCGCGGGGGGCCGATTTTGACCAGCGCGTTGAGCGGCATTGATCAGGCATTATGGGATATCAAGGGGAAAGCATTGGGGATTCCCGTGTATGAACTGTTGGGTGGCCCGACGCGGGAGCGAATCAAGGTCTACGGCCGGGCCGGCCGTCCCGAAGACATCCACAAAGGAGTTAAGGAAGGATTTCGGGTGTTCAAAACCGGAGTGGCAAAGACGAGACCGGCGCGGATCGTGGAGACCAAAGGTTTCGTCGATCATGCGGCGGAGCGATTTGGCGCTCTGCGTGAGGCGGCGGGGGGCGAAGTGGACATTGCCATTGATTTTCACGGCGCGATCAGTCCGCAGACGGCCAAATTGCTGGTGAAGGCGCTCGAACCGTATCAACCGTATTTCATCGAAGAGCCGGTGCAGTGCCAGAACGTTGACATCATGGCGGATATCGCGCGGGAAACGCATATTCCCATCGCGACGGGGGAGCGTATTTTTACGAAGTGGGGATTTCGGGAAATCCTGGAAAAACGGGCGGCTTCGATTTTACAGCCCGATCTATGCCATGCGGGCGGTATCACCGAAGTGCGTTTGATTGCAGGAATGGCGGAGGCGTATTATGCGGCGATCGCTCCCCATAATCCGCTTGGTCCCATTTCGTTGGCCGCCGGATTGCAGTTGGCCGCGTCCATTCCGAATTTTTTGTGTCAGGAACAGGTTTCGTTGGGGCGCGGATATCTCAAGCAACCGTTCGAGTTGAAAGAGGGGTATATCCCGCTGCCAACCGGGCCGGGCCTTGGCGTCGAATTGGATGAAGACGCAATCGCGGACAAAATCGATCACGATTGGATGAATCCGGAAACCTATGACGCGGACGACGGAGCGGTTGTCGATTGGTAAATTTTTAAAATGAAAATTATAAATACTGTCAACCGACATCCAATACACCACATGTAAGCAGGGGGTAGGCGGAACGGATGTTACTTTTTCACGTACTCGCCTCTAGCGGCTTTATCGATCGTGCCTTTTTCCACTTGTTTTTTCAGTTCGAGATACAGAATTCGCCGCGGATCCGAGGATTTGCTTTTCCATCCGTTTTGTTGCAGCGCTTCCAAAATATCATTGACGCCCATGGGTTTGCTTCCGATGACATTCACAAGCAACTCACTCAATGGAATTTTGGGGCGGTTGCGCTGCACGGTTTTTGCACGAATTTCTTTGACCGGCGCCGGGGGTTCCATTTCGATTTCGATTTCGGGTTCGCTATCCGTCTGTCCCATGAATTTCGACAGGTAGTCGAGGTATCGTTTCGCCTCGGCCATGTGTTCATCTTTGTTTCTTTTTTCTTTTTCTTTTGCCAAATCAAGTATTTCTTCGAGTGAATACGTATCCAGTATAGTACTTGGATTGGGTTTTACAGCCATGTTTTGTCCCCTTTAATGAATACAGTTTTACCTCATCATAGTGCAAAAAAAGATTTTGGGGAGAGATGCAGTTTAAAATCGGCGACTTTCAAATAAAAATTGTTGTTCCCGTTTCGAGCAGGTGGTCTTGTTGCCGATGGAACTGCCACTTGATGAGGGAGACTGCATGGATTCATGATATTCATTTTACGTCTCGTATGCAATACCGATTTATTTCTGATCCCGTTTGGATCATCGTGAATGGTCCTTAGCGCCGAATGGCGTGATTCATTCCTCTCACTCTACCATTTCATAGTTTCTTTCACACAAACCAAACGGCGGCTCTCTATCTGCAGATAAGATTGCGGTGTGTTTTTCATTCTCTATTATTAGTACACCATACTGCCATTGCCCTGGAATCAGAGGACAAGATATCGGCAATCGCTATGTGGATAAAAACCGGTGGGAACGATTGGGGGGATCTGCCCGCAATCGTGTCGTAAGAGCTGCGCAGGAATCCTTTCGGAGATCGCTTGCTGCAGAGGATTGCACCCCTCAATCTGCACAAAGCGCAACTGTTTTTTTGTTTGGCATTCCATTTCCGACTGAAGCAAAACAGCATGAAAAAGCGGTCCGTACGCACCATCTCCGGGCGATGTGGTACATGTAAGTTTATATGAAAATTCCTGTCGTAGGGGCGGTTCGCGAACCGCCCCTACGACAGGAATTTTCATTGTTCGTTGTGATCGATCGATCATGACGGTTTATATGAAAGTAAACACGGGTAGAGAAGGCGTTCCCGCCTGCGTTGTTCGTGCAAGCGGGGACGTTTGTTTTACCCACGTATGAACGAATGACGATCAAATGTGATATCGTTTCGCGAACGGGAGAGTCAACAGAACGAAAAGAAGGGCGAAAGCGAGAAGGATGGGGACTTCCACCCATAGCGGTTCGAAGGTTTTGCCGAAATAGAGGACATTTTGAATGGCGTGCAATCCCCAATATGTGGGAAGACTCATGGCGATGATCTTAAATACATCCGGAACGACTTCAATAGGCCACCAACAGCCACCCAAGGCGGTCAGGAACATGGCAAAAAAGATGCCGATATTGGTGACCTGCTGTTCGGTGGTGCAGACCATGCCGACGAAAATACTCAAACAACCGCAGAACGATGCAAACGCCACAATGACAGGAACCAGCAGCATCGGATGATCGCCGAGCGGAATCGAAAACAAGTATGCGCCGGCGAACAGGATAATAAAGGATTGCAGCGATCCTTGCAGGATGCGGGAGATGGTTTTTCCGATGAAAATTTCGATGAAATACACGGGCGCGGCGGCGAGACGAGTAAATTGACCATACTGACGGTCGTTGACCATCGTGATGCCGCCATACATCACCGTCATCATTAAAACGAACATGATCAGATAGCTGGGCAGCGTCCTATTGATGCCGCTGGGCGGGGGCTTGAGGGAGGTTACGCTTTTACGGGCGACGGTCAATAAGGAAGGTTGATCGAGTGTTTCTTTTAATTTTGCATGGCTTTCGTCCGTCCAGTTGTCCACATTGAGATCGGCTTTGATCAATCCTTTGGTGAAACGCACGAGGGCGTGGACGAGCTGGGATTGGGTTTCGAGAATCTGTTCGGGATTGCCGTTCCCTTTGACGTAGGTGATTCGCACCGGCTCCCGATTCATGATATCGTGGGAGAACGTCGCGGGAATGATGACGCCGCAGTTCATCCAGGTTTTCAGATTTTTTTCTTCTTCCGGCGGTTTTTTGTCGATGAAAAATCCTTCGTCTTCCAGCTGATCGACGAAGAGGTGGGATAACGGGCTTTGGTCGTGGTTGAAGACATGAATCCAGGCAGTATGAGGACCGCTGCTGCTGAACACGTTGCCCATGGCGAAGGTTAAGATGAGCGGCAGAACCAGCAACCACAACACCGCCAATTTATCTTTGGCGACGCGATGCAGATCAAAAAGGGTGATTCGTAAAATATTCATTTTGTCCCGAATGTTTTAAATTTTCGTATAAACAGGAGAAGCCCGATGGTGCAGCCAATCGCGCCGAAAAGAAATAAAATTGACATGGGCGTAATCAATTCGGAAAAACCGCGCGAGCGGATGACATTTTGGATGGCGAGGATGCCCCAGCGATTGGGAGTGAATCGGCCGATCAATTTCATGAATTGCGGCAACGCTTCATAATTCACCATACTTCCACCCATCATCGCGCAGAACATGATAATCATGGTTCCTAATGCGTTTGCCTGGTCTTTGGTTTTCGAGATTCCGTAAACGACGGCCAGGATGCCGGTTACGGAAAACGTACAGGCAAGGATCACGCTGATCATGTAAATCAGATTGCCTAATTTCATGCCGAACACAATAGAGGTGAACACCAGCGCTGTCATCATGACGATGGCGCCGAGCAGAAAACAGCGCAGCAATTTGGAAATCAGAAATTGCCTGACGCTGACCGTCGTCGATAAAATGCGGTGGAGAGTGTGATTCTCATTTTCGATAATGATTTCCATCATGGCGTTCTGCGTGATGAAAAAGAGAAACATGAACATCATGCCGGGAAAGACGTAAACGATGACTTCACTCATTGGTATGATTCTCCGTCAATTTCGTCGTCGCGCCGGACAGGTATTCCTCGGCGGTGAGGGTTTGAAATTCGACGATCGGTGGAAACAGATACGTCTGCAGGCTATCCAGTCGACGAATCGACTGCGTTGCGATGTTTACGACGGCTTCTTCCGTGGGAAATTTCTCCGCTTCGATCAAATCGCGCATATTCCGAAGCGGTTCCTGTAAGATTTCCGCCGCGCCCGAAAGACCTTCGGCCAGCAGCGACACGCCCTGCCGCACCACCTGCGGCAGGATTTGTTCCGCCGGATTTTCGTATATTTCGATGGCGGCGGTGACGCCATTCAACAGGTTCACCGTCATGTTTTCCGGCAGCACGAGAAACGCAGATGCTTTGCGTTTTTCCAGCAGGCGGATGCCCTCATCCACGGTTTTGACGTGATGGATTTGCAGCTGTTCGGCGGCGTCGCCCTGCGAGGGAATCATGCGCAAATAGCCGGACAGCAGATCTTCATCCCGATCCAACAAGGCCACGTGAATCGTCGGGACGGTTTGTGAATTGCTATCCCTGCCGAAAATCATGGCAATCATTCCTGAAATCATGATGGGAATGATCGTCATGATGATAATCGACCAGGGCCGTTTCATGTCCCGTTTCAAATCTTTGATGACGAGGGCAAGGATAACGTTCAATCTCTCAACTCTCTTCCGGTCAGTTTCAGGAATACGCTTTCCAGCGTCGGTTTTTGCAGCGACAAATCCTCGATGGTGATTTTGTATTGGGTCAAGCGGGTCACCAGGGAAGCGATACCGAAGCCATTCTCTTCTTTGATATTCAATTTGACGAGGTTGTCTTCGAGGTTGATGAAGGCAATCGGGCATTCGGAAAGGCATTCGTTGATTTGCGCGGCGGAGAAACGGCCGCGAATGGTGATAATGTCCTTATCTCCCACTACTCGCGCCAGTTCGTTGACCGATCCGATCTGCAGAATGCGCCCGTGATCCATGATGGCGATGCGGTCGCACAATTTTTCCGCTTCTTCCAAATGATGCGTGGTAAAAAGGATGGTTCTTCCTTCCCGGGCGATTTCGCGGATGATGTCGAGGATGTTATTGCGCGCCTGGGGATCGATGCCGACGGTGGGTTCATCCAACAGAATGATTTTGGGTTCGTGAATCAAACCGATGGCGAGATTGAGCCGCCGCTTCATGCCGCCGGAAAAGCGGGAGACGGGTTCCTTCGCGCGACCGGCGAGTCCGACCCGTTCCAAAATTTCATGGATGTTCTTTTTGAGTTTGGAGCGGGAGACGCCGTATAAGCCGCCCCAAAACAGGAGATTTTCCATGGCGCTGAACTCTTCGTACAGGGCCAGATCCTGCGGCACCAATCCCATCAATTGTTTGGCTTGTTTGGGATTTTCCCACACGTCATATTCGGCGACGCGGACGGCGCCTTCGTTGGGTTTCAGCAAACCGGAAATCATGGAAATGGAAGTGGTTTTTCCCGCGCCGTTGGGGCCGAGAAAGCCGAAGAGTTCTCCTTTTTGCACTTCGAAGGAGATGCGGTCCACGGCGCGTAACTCGCCGTAGCGTTTGGACAGGTTTTCAACTGTGATCATATGCGCTCGCCGGGATTTGCTTGTTGTTTCTTACCATTCGTCAATTGCATTCAATAGAAAAGATTCCTGTTCCCATCAAGGGAGGTGTTATCTTACCATGTATACGTTTCGATTGTCAAAATAGTTGCAGTGGATTTGAATTTTTTTTCACTCCATTTCTTTCCTCGACGATTGGGGTATTTCTTGCAGTTACGAAATCTCTTCGCCTTGCATGACGGCATGATTTCCATGAAAATGCATCCGGGTGGCAATGGCAGCGCCGTATCTGCCCTTGTTTGGAATCCATTGTACATTATTACTCATTGGTTGGGACCCATCGGTTCTATCGATAACAAAAAAGTAGAACAAGGAGTATTGAAAATGGCAGAGAAAGAAAGGGATGTATCACGGCGGAGTTTCGTGAAAACCGGCGCGATGGCGACGGCCGCGATATCGGCGTTCCATGTCTTGAAATCGCACGGCGCAAGCGCCAAACCACTCATCAAAATCGGCGTTATCGGTTGCGGAGGACGCGGGCGGGAAGCGATGAAGGACGCGTTGCGAGCGGATGACGCCGTTCGGATCGTCGCACTTGCCGATATTTTTCCCGAAAAGATGGAATTGGCCAAAGAGGAACTGAACAAATTCGATCACCCCACAAACGAGATCGAAACGTTTTTGGGATTCAAGTCCTATCAGGAATTGGTCAAGACCGATTGCGACTATGTCATTCTGGCGACGCCTCCCTGTTATCGGCCGGAAACGCTGGAAGCGGCGGTGGCGGCGAAAAAGCACGTGTTTATGGAGAAACCGGCGGCGGTGGATCCGCAAGGCATACGTCGGATTATCGCCGCGGGTGAAAAAGCGAAAGAACTGGGTCTTTCCATCGCAGCGGGCACGCAGCGGCGGCATCAAAAAGAATACATCGAGGCCGTCAATCGCATGCACGACGGCGCGATCGGGGAAATCGTCAACATGCAGATATTCTGGGCCGGCGGGCCGATCGGTTTTCCCAAGCGCAAAGAGGAATGGTCGGAAGTGGAATGGCAGATTCGCGGCTGGTACCATTGGCTGTGGCTTTCCGGCGATCATATTTTGGAACAGCACGTGCATAATATCGACGTGGCGAATTGGATTATGGGCGCGCATCCGATCAAGGCGTTCGGCGTGGGTGGCTGCGGATGGCAGGAACGCGGCAACATCTGGGATCATCACGCCGTGCATTTTCTATATCCCAACGGCGTGGATATTCTCAGCATGTGCAGTCAGCATCCACGCAAAGTGAGCCGTGTGGACGAACGGGCGCAGGGAACCAAGGGCCGTTCGTTTACCGCGCAAGGCGGGCCGTGGTATCTGCAGGATCGTCATGGGAAGGAACTCTGGCGTTTCGAGGGAGAGAAAAGCGCGCCCTACGTGCAGGAACACGCCGATTTGATGGACAGTATTCGCAACAACAAAGGCCTGAATGAAGCCCGCAATGTGGCGGAAAGCACGATGACCGCGATGATGGGAAGGATGGCGGAATACACCGGCGACGAGTTGACGTGGGAAGAGGCTCTCCATTCCGACGAGCAATTCCCGATCTATTACGAATTCGGCGATGTGGACGACCAGGGCGCGCCCGCGCCCGGCGGCCAGAAATACACCGGCGAAGAAGGCTGGCAGCCGGGATGAGCGTAGGTTCGGCGTCGAATCCAACTCCTTTCTTCTGTTAAATTTCTCATAAACTTCAGAGAAGGTTCGGTTTTGAACCCTGTGTGTCATCTTTTTGAAAACAGGATATAATGATTCTCGTATCAGCTTGCGGCGTCAGGAATGGAAAGTGAGGCGTTATTGACCGAAGATGAAACCTACTGTGTATATAGAAACCAGTGTGGTCAGTTATTTGACGGCAAAACCCAGTAGAGATATCGTGGTAGCAGCCAATCAACAGGTCACCCGGGAATGGTGGGAAAAACATTTGAATGATTTCGATACGTTTATATCACAAATCGTCCTTCGGGAAGCGATGGCCGGGGATCCGGAATGTGCCAGGAAGCGACTGTATCTATTGAAATCCTTGCCAATTCTTGAAATTAATATTGATATAAACTCTTTGGTAAAACACTTAATCGGTTCCGGTTCGTTACCTTATAAAGCGAAAATCGATGCGTTGCATATTGCCACCGCCGCGTTTTATCAAATCAATTTTCTCATAACCTGGAACTGCAAACACATTGCAAATGCATTCATGAGAAACAAAATTGTAACAGTTTGCGCAAGAAATGGTTTTAAGGCGCCAATTATTTGTACACCATTGGAGTTGATAGGAGAAAATCCATGTGGAAAGATCCCATTGTAGAAGAAATTCACAAGATTCGTGAAGAGTATGCGGCATCGTTGAATCATGATTTGCAGGCGATTTATGATGATTTAAAAAAACAGGAGGATGAAGAACGGAAAGCCGGTCGGACGATCGTGTCGCTTCATTCCCTGCATCCGGAAAAGACGAGAAATCAGGAATGATTGTCGATTGATGAAACCGCTTTTCCCCATTCGATACTTTCGCGCGACTCTCCAACACTATCCCAAAACCATTGTCGCGTTGTGCTTCTGCGTCTTCCTCGTTGCGGGAATGGAACTTTATTTTTCCTGCAAGTATGGTCGTACCACTCCCCACGAGTCATTCGTGATCGATTTTCATACCTATTGGCGGAATCGGCCCCATGCCACGTTTTATCGTGTGGATGAAAACAAGGAACAGATCCGTTATTGTTATAATGCGCAGGGATTCCGCACTCGGAATCCGTCCGCACAAATTCCCCTCGTGAAAACTGCCGACACGAAACGAATTATGATGATGGGAGACTCCACCACCGTGGGGCATGGCGTCGCCTTCGAGAACAGTTATGCGGAGGCGCTGAATCGTCGGTTCGGGGATCAGGTGGATGTGTTCAGTTGTGCGGTTTCCGGATTCTCCGCGGTGCAGTGCCGCATTCAACTTGAACAGGAAATCGGACAGTACGAACCCGATCTGATTACAGTCGCCGTCAATTTCAACGACCGGCGCAGCGTCTTGGATCCCGGCGAAATGGACAGCGAGCATTTTTTTTATTACACATCACGCGTGCGATGGTTTCTTGACATCCTGAGTCGTCATCTCGCCTGCGTCAACGCCCTAATGCAATACAAAATCCAATCGCTGCAAAAACAGCTGGAACAAAACCAGCCGCGACTGGACGAACTGATTTGCCGTGTTCCCCCGCCCCCATTTGCGAAAAATCTGGAACGAATTTGCGATGTTGCCGGTCAAAAAGGGATCCGGGTCGTTTTTATCGGTTTGGGGGATTCTTTTCAATTTTTTGAGAATATTTTTGCTTATCGCGAGGCGAACAACCTGGAAGACAAAATCCAGTTTCTTCAAACAGAACGCAATAAAAAAAATAGTTCGACGTATGGTCTTGCGACTCTGCTGTTGGTCGATCTGATCCGACAGAACGGAATCGAAGCGGCCGGACTGGATCCCGATTCCCTGTTGAATTCGGGACAGACGGTGGTTTCCGCATTTGGAGGATTTCTCATTCAGCCGGACTGGATTTACCGGGAAGTCATGCAAACCGTGGCGGAGACGAAAGGGATCCCTTATTTCGATTTTGTTTCGTATGCCCGCGGTTTCGACGAGATCGACAATGGCGGCGAAACGATCTTCATTCGCGGCGATCTTGTGCATCTCAACGCCAAAGGTCATCAATTGCTAGCCGACGGGCTGTATCCAATTCTTGCCGACGCGCTCGATCACTTATAAATCATTTCATTTTTTCTCGTTTTCGCGCTCGGCGCAATGCGTCGATGCAAAATTCACTTTCCACCGTGAAAGTGACTGTTCGGGACTGCGCCTATCGGCTCAATCGGTCCAAGAGCGCCGTCATATAGACAAATCCGTTTCAAAGAGTGAAAGAATCGTGTAGAATTGGAGTTAGGTTTTGGAAATAAAGGATTGAGAGAATTCCCATGAAAAAAACTATTTTTTGTGTTTTTATTCTTTGTATTATTGTTTGTCATCAAACCTGTTCGCGCGCGGCCGATTCCGTCGCCAAGTCCGGCGTGCGCAAATCGATTCTTGCGGGGAGTTGGTATGAAGGATCAAAAGCCGGTTTGACGAGGCAGGTGGATCGTTATTTGGACGCCGCGCCGACGCCCGGAAGCGGGAATCGAATCGGCGCGGTGATCGCGCCGCACGCCGGTTACGAATGGTCGGGTTCAACCGCCGCCTATGGTTATCAACCGCTGAAAGGCGCGCAATACAAACGGGTGATCGTACTCGCGCCGAGTCATCGCACCTCGTTTCGCGGCGGCTCGATCTGCGATGTGGCGGCGTATGAGACGCCGTTGGGCGAAGTTTCGCTTGATCGCGCCGTGTGTGATGCGCTTTTGTCCTCTTCGTTGGTGCAAAGTTTGCCGCAGGCTCACGCGCAGGAACACAGTCTGGAAATACAATTGCCGTTTCTGCAGCGTACCCTCGGCGAGTTTTCCTTGATCCCCATTGTCATTGGTGACATTTCCCCCGGCGATTGTGTGGAATTGGCGAATCTGATCCGGCCGTTGCTGACTCAGGACACGCTGCTGGTGATGAGTTCCGATTTTACACATCAGGGGCCGCGTTTCGGTTACGTTCCCTTCAAAGAAGACGTTAGAAAGAATGTACAGCGGTTGGATTTTGTCGCCATCAATTCGATTTTGAATCTAAACGTGCGAGAATTCTGGGCGTTCACGGATCGGGTGCAAGCGACGATCTGCGGAAAAAATTCCATCAAAATCGGCATGATGGCTTTGCCGCTGCAAACGCAGGTTGAGTTTCTGCATTATGAAACATCGGGCGACAAGCAGAAAGATTACAGCGAAACCGTCAGTTACGCAGCGATCATTTTTCGTGATCAGCCGGATTATTTGAACGAGCGGGAAGCGGAATTGTTGCTGAACATCGCGCGAAAAACATTGACGGATACGTTGGAAGCGAAGGATGTGAAAGAATATACGCCGCCGAACGAGCAAATAACGCCTCCTCTGCGACAGAAGAAGGGAGTTTTTGTTACCCTGCAGAAAGAAGGGATGCTGCGCGGGTGCATCGGCGATTTGGACGCGGAACAGGAATTGCATAAAACCGTGGCGAGAACCGTTCTTTTGTCCGCATTGCGGGATCAGCGTTTTCAACCGGTGCAAAAAGAGGAACTCGAAAAAATCGACATTGAAATTTCCGTCATGTCGCCGCAAACAACGGTGAATTCGTGGAAAGAAATTGTCTTGGGGCGCGATGGGATCATCGTCGAAAAAGGGGGGCGCAGTGCGCTTTATTTGCCGCAGGTCGCGTTGGAGCAGGGATGGGATGTGGAAGAAACGTTAAGCCATTTATGCGAAAAGGCGCGGCTCGATAAAGATGCGTGGAAATCGGGATGCACGTTCAAGACATTCAGCGCGCAGGTTTTCGGAGAAACGTTCAACCAGTTGAATGAAGATACGAAATAAGGACAGTAATCGTTGGAATCAAAAGCATGACTCAAATTTCACGTAGACATTTTATCCGATCGGCTGGAATCAGCGCGTTTTCGGGGCCGTATTTGTGGACGCCCGCGCGTACTTCCGCATTTGCCAATCCTTTCGGACCGGCGGGAAAGAGCCGCGTGGTGATCGCGCGACGGGAAGGGATTTTGCAACCCCCGAATACGCTCGAAATCGGTTTGATGAACAAATTGTTAGACGAAGCCGCGCGCGCGTTGAGTGACAAGAACGATCCGCTGGATCTGTGGCGCGCGCTTTTTTCTTCTTCCGACGTTGTGGGGATTAAAGTGAACACGCTGGGTGGCGCGATGCTTTCGCCTCATCCCGATCTGGTTTACGCCGTGGCCGAACGACTGGTTCAGGCTGGCGTTTCTCCCCAAAAAATCATCGTGTGGGATCGCAGCGAGCGGGAATTGAAGCGCGCCGGATTCGACGAATCATCCGCCAAAGGCCGCTGTATGGTGTTGGCGACCGATTCGCAGGGCGTCGGCTATGAACGCGAGCCGGAAATCAGCGGCACGATCGGCTCCTGTTTCAGCCGGATCGTTTCGCAGGGATGCTCGGCGATGATCAATTTCGGCGTGTTGAAGGATCACGATTTGTCGGGCACGTCCGTGGCGATGAAAAATTTGTTCGGATTGATTCACAATCCCAACCGTTATCATTTCGATGTGCATAAGGATCCATATTTGCCGGATTTGTGCTTGCATCCGTTCGTGAAAGATAAACTGCGCCTGTCCATCTGCGATGGATTCCGCGCACAGTACGATCGCGGACCGGCGTTTAACGCGGCCACGACGTGGATATACGACGGCTTGCTGCTGGCGATCGATCAGGTGGCGCTGGATGCGGCGGCGGCGACTATTTTGGACGCCAAACGGATTGCGATGAAACTGCCGACCTTCAAACAGGCCGAACGTGAGCCGATTTATATCCGCCTGGCGGAAGAAAATCGCCTGGGCTACGCCGATCCCGCGCGAATCGAGATGAAAGAGGCGACAATTTAAGCGTGACGCCGCCATTCGGCGGCTTTTCCAACCCTGCCGCCGGGACGGCGGCGATACAAGGATTTTTATTATGAATTCAACAGTTTCCCGACGCCGATTCATTCATTCTTCTTTCTGCGCCGGTTGCGCTCTTTCGTTGGGCAATGTGTTATTGACGCGTGAACAGGCATGGAGCGCCAATCAGCCGCCGATGGCGGAGGATGTTTCCGATCACGAGGCGCGGCATTACGAAAAAATGGAAGGGAAAAAAGTTCTCTGCAAACTCTGTCCGAAAGAATGCCGCGTAGCGGATCAGGAAAGAGGCTATTGCGGCGTCCGTGAAAATATCGGCGGCGTTTACAAGACGCTGGTGTACGGTCGTCCGTGCAGCCTGCACGTCGATCCGATCGAGAAAAAACCGCTGTTTCATTATCTGCCGGGCAGCGCGGCGTTTTCGCTGGCGACCGCCGGATGCAACATCGAATGCAAATTCTGCCAAAATTGGGATATCTCGCAGTTTCGACCGGAACAAATCCGCATGTTCGACCTTTCTCCGCAGGCGACGGCGCAGCTGGCAAAAGAGACGCGCAGCCAGACGATCGCGTATACATACTCTGAGCCGGTCATTTTTTATGAATACATGCTGGATGCCGCCATCGAGGGCCGTAAAAACGGGATCGGCAGCGTGATGATTTCCAACGGTTACATTCAGGAAAAGCCGCTGCGGGAACTCTTGCCGCACCTGACCGGCGTGAAAATCGATTTCAAGGCGTTTACCGAGACATTTTACAAGGAAGTCTGCAACGGCGAGTTGGCGCCGGTGCTCGAGGCGTTGAAAATTATCCGCGCGATGAACAAATGGCTTGAACTGGTGGTTTTAATCATCCCCACTCTCAACGACAGCGACGCGGAAAACCGCGATATGGCCAAATGGATTCTCGATAACCTCGGCCCGGACGTACCGATCCACCTGACCCGCTATCATCCGATGTACAAGATGAAAAATATCCCCAACACGCCGGAACGAACGCTGGAGCGGCTGCGAAAAATCATGAAGGATGAGGGCCTCCATTACGTCTACATCGGCAACGTGCCCGGCCATCCCGCGGAAAACACGCATTGCCCGAAATGCGACGAACTGCTCATTCGCCGGTTGGGATATCGCATCATGATGGAAGGTCTGGAAAACGGCGAGTGCAAGAAGTGCCACACCAAAATCGTGGGAGTGTGGACGGATCCGGTAAGCTGAGCAACTTACCGAGTGCGTGTATTTGGATATCCTGCCATTCGAGATTCATTCCTTGTCGAATCCCAATTTTTGAAAATAATATAATAAAAAAAATTGGATTGAATACCGAATCCCATCCATCTTTTTCCGCCGTTGCCCTTGCATGTCTCTGTTGAAAGGATATTTTCATCTTTTTGTCGGGATCATCTCTATTATGATAAAGCGGCAGGTGAAAACGTGTCAGTATCCGAAAAGGCGTTAGCGGCGGCAGAGCAAACCCATACGCATGTAAATATTATGAATAGAGTATTTGTGTGGGGATTTTCCTATAATTTTATTATGGGATTCATTTTCGCCAACAATGCGCTTTTTCCGCTTTATGTGGAACATACCGGTGGGAGCGCGAATACGATCGGATTGTTTATGGGTGTGTTCTCGCTGGCGGGAGTTCTGGGACGTCCGTTTATCGGAACGCTGGTGGATCGATACGGCGTTCGGCCGATCATGATGCTTGGCAGCCTTCTGCTCAGCGCGCCTTGTTTGGGATATCTCTTTTTCCTCGATGCGGGAATGAGTCCGATTGTCTGGGGATTACGGTTGATTCAAGGATTCGGGTGGGGGGCGCATATGACCGCCTTTATGACGCTGGCGGCGCAGAGCGCTCCGGTAGGCCGGCGCAATGAGACCATTTCCAAGTTTGGCATGTCCGGTCTTTTGGCTACCATGTTTGCTCCTTTTGTCGGAGAACAGTTGATTCATCGCGCCGGGTTGCCCGTGTTTTTCGGATTTCTTGTGGTTATGGGGATACTGGCATTCCTTGTGATTTCACAAATCCGAGAATCCGATCGTCCCATTTGTGTTACGGGATTTCGATTCAGTGGAACGTTTCATGTTCTGGCCTTACGCCGTTTTCGCCTTGCGTTTTTAATGGCGATTTGCCTTTCCGTTTGTTATTCGACGTTTGGTTCGTTTCTCACACCCCTGGCCGTGGAACGCAAGATTTCCTCGTTCAGTTTGTTCTTCAGCTCGTTTTCGTTCACTGGCATCGTCGTTCGTTTCATCGGGGGCCGCTGGGGCGATCGTTTCGGTTTGCCGCGGGTGTTGTTGCCGGGATTTTTTTGTTATGCGTTGGGTTTGATCCTGTTGCAATGCAGCTGGAGTTTATCCGCGGTGCTCATGGCCGGATGCTGTTGTGGGTTTGCGCATGGAATCACGTTTCCGGCGGTGACGGCGTTGGGATATGGTATGGCGCCGCCGCAATATCGCGGCAGCGCCATGAGCCTCGTCACCGGCATGATGGACGCCGGAAATATGCTGACGGCCGTGGTCCTCGGCCAGATAGCCGAATGGTGGGGGTATGGGATTATATTTTTTGTTGGCGCGATTGCTCCATTAACGGCAGGTTGTGTCACGGCTGCCAATGTTTCGGCTTTGCGGATGAATCATGAGCAATGAATTCAAAATTTCGGTGTTTTGTCGTAAATTTAGTACGATCAGTAAACGGACCAGTCCTGCACGGGCGTTCCCGGGTCGTTGGGATCGAGGATGACGCCGCTTCCCCAGCGGACCCAATCGACCGTCATTGTGCCGGTGCTGGGATTGGGCCAACCGATGTCCAGGCGGCCGTCTTCGTCCACTTCCGGCCAACCGGCCCATCCGGTGCCGTGAAAGGTGACGGCCGGTTTGCTGAAGTCGCGGTTGAGATAGACGTCGTAAGCGGATTGAACGTTGTTGGCGGCGCTGTTGTTCGGATCTTCGAACAGGAGATAACGCGCTTCCTCGTCGAACCGGCAAACGACGGTAAAGGTGTTGAATCCGCTTAAGTCGTGTTCGAAAATCGGGTCGGTTCCGTTCAGATTCCAGCCTCCGAAACGAGTAAGGGCAAAACTGGGCTGCCAGGATTCCGAACCGGGATGCATATCATCGTTGATCATGCAGGCGATGGTGCAATGAGGGCCGTTGGCGTCGTTGCCGCCTTCTTCATCGATGCGGAAACTGGCTTCGACGGTGAAGGGAACGACCCAGGCGGTATCGTGGACCATATAAAAGTTGGCATCCGCGCGATCGTCGGTGATGGAAACGGTGCCATCGGCATTTTGCGTCAAGACGCCTTGCGCATTGGTGCCATAAGCTTCCCATCCCTCGTTTTGATAGTTGTCGAGAGGACTGAAGACGTCCCAATTGCCGATATCGATTTGCGCCAGATGGGCATCATACCCGTCGGCGACGCCGATGCGGTACAAGCCGCTGGCTTCGTTTCTTCCGCTACGGAACATTTTAAAGCGGCCATTGCCCAAATACACGGCGGATGCGTAGTAATTACGGTTGTCGTTCCACGCGCCCGAACTACCTAAACCGCCGACGTTCTTGACCGGATCTTCCCATACTTCCCAATTGAATCCGTCGGAAGAAACGAGATATTGGTTGGCGGTATTACTGATGAATCCCCACATGCGGTAGTCGTTTTGACCGATGGATATGGCGCAGGTGGGTTGCATAGCGGGTGGGAAGAGAACGACGTCGTAAAATTCGAGAAAATCGAACCCGTCGATGGAGGTGGCGACCATAATCGCGCTCGAACCGCGGTAGAACATACGAAACGGTTCGTTCTGACCGGGCATGTAGAGAATTGCGTGGCCGTCGGGATAGGTTCCCAGGCTGGAATTTTCCGTCGAGAGAACCTTTTGATCATTTTCGAAGTTGATTCCGTCGCTGCTTTCGGCGGCGCGGATTTGCCAGATTCCCCCCGGATTGCCGTAGTAATAAATCCGGAATGGTTTGCTCCACGATGGTTCATAGAGAACGACGGGACGTCCCGCAAAGGACTCTCCTTCTGTGTTCAATCCGTTGACTTTCACCTGGCGGGTCCAAACGACGCCGTCAGCGGATTCCGCATAGGCGATTCCTTGAATACTGGCGTAATCGTACCAGATGCGATAGCGGGATTCCGCCGGCCAATTTTCGTTGTAGAGCGCATAGGGCATGTATGCCCGGTCGCCGACCACGCTTAAATCGATCGGATTTTGGCCGTAGTCGGTCCATGTAATGTCCCATTTTTCTGCTGCCACCGCCGGTATTGCGATGACGCATGATAAAAACACGAAAATCCAGGTTTTCCTCATTAGCCTATTTTCCTCCTTCTCAAAAAGATGAATAGGTTCTGCGATGTGAACCCGATTTATTGTTGTTTAAAGATAAAAGATTGTCAAGTATACATAACGCAAAGTTAGGAACGTGTTAATATAAAAATTTCAGTTCAAAGGATATTTCACAGGAATGAATAATTATCGATCATTACGAATTGGTTATGATGATGAGGAGGAGGAGAAAAAAAATCGAAGAGGTTTGTGCTTATAATTCAATTCGGGCTATTTTAGCATATAATCGAGGAGGAGAAATATGCATTTCAGGTGGTGGATCATATGAAACAGGTACTTTTATTGGTTTTTTTGTCTGTAAATAGCTCCATAATGGCGGAGGATTGGCCGATGTATCGCGCCGATGCGGCGAGAAGTGGTTCTATTTTGCAATCGCTCGCGGATGAATTGTCGCTGCAGTGGACGTATCAATCTCGTCATGCGCCGCAGCCGGCGTGGCAGGCTCGCGACACCCGCATGGCGTTTGATTATGCTTACGATACCGTCATCGCGAATGGGATGGTGTATTTCGGTAGTTCCGCGGATTGCAAGGTGTATGCGTTGGATGCGGAGACGGGCGAGGGAAAATGGGAGTTTTTTACCGATGCGCCGGTTCGGTTTGCGCCGACGGCGTGGAAAGAACGCGTGTTTGTTGTCAGCGACGACGGATATCTTTACTGTCTTGCCGCGGAGGACGGCCGGTTGTTGTGGAAAATGCGAGGCGGACCGGACGATCGTATGGTTCTTGGCAATGATCGCATGGTTTCGCGCCGACCGGTGCGCGGCGCGCCGGTCATCAAAGACGATATTCTCTATTTCGCGGCGGGGATTTGGCCGTCGGAAGGAATTTTTATTTACGCTGTCAATCCGGAGACGGGTCACGTGATCTGGCGGAATGATTCCTCCGGATCAATTGCCATGGACCAGCCTCACCCGGGCGCCTTTGCCAAAAGCGGCGTTTCCGCGCAGGGATATCTGGTCGCAACGGAGGAAAAACTATTGCTCCCGACGGGGCGCGCGGTTCCGGCCTCCTTTCATCGGGTAGACGTATCTTTTGAATATTTTCATTTGCAGGTGAACCGCGCCAGCGGGGGATCGTATGTCGTCGCTTGCGCGCCTTTTTTCTTCAACAGCGGATTATTGTTCGATCTGCAAACAGGAACCGTTCATTTGAAAACCGTCGCAAAACATTTTGTCGTATTTCCCGATGGCGTGGTGCAATCAGCCAGTGATCAGGTCAGCGTTTTTCAATGGGTGGAAACGGAACGGATGGATAAAAGAGGCAATCCGGAAAAATTTACGGATTTGAAATTGGTATGGTCAGTACGTCCGACTTATTTCGGCGCTTCCCTTATTCTGGCGGGTAGGCATATCGTTTCCGGAGGGGCAGGCGGGATTTCCATCATCGATCTTCATACACAAAACGTTATTTCCTCGAAATCCGTGGATGGAATTGCGTACGGTTTATCCGCCGCCAATGGAAATGTATTTGTGAGTACGAATACCGGAGCTATTTATTGCTTTGGCGACCGACCAAACAAGTCTGTCATTGTTCAAAAAGAAAGCGAAGAGTCGCCGTATGGTGAAAATGAGGCGAATGCGCAGGCGGCGGAAGAAATTCTGCGAAAAACGGAGATTCGCGAGGGGTATTGTTTGGATTTGGATTGTGGGAATGGAGCTCTTGCTTATGAATTGGCAAAGCGCACGAATCTGCAAATCTATGCCGTCGATGCGGATATGGAAAATGTGCGATTCGCTCGCCGGGCGCTGGGCGCCGCCGGTTTGTATGGCGTTCGCGTGACCGTTCATCATGCCGAGCCGTCCCATACGAATTATCCGGATTCTTTCGCCGATTTGATTGTTTCCGGACGCGCCGTGGAGAACGGCGTTGATCCGAGTTTTGCGGAGGAATCGGCTCGTTTGCAACGGCCGTATGGCGGGATTGTATGTATCGGCAAAACCGGCGAGATGAAGGTGGATGTGCGCGGCGCGCTCGCGGGAACCGGCGTGTGGACGCATCAATATGCGAACGCCGCCAACACGATTTGTTCCGATGACGGCGTGATTCGAGGGCCGTTGGAAATCTTATGGTTCCGCGACGTCGATCTGATCATGCCGCAGCGGCACGGACGCGGTCCCGCTCCTCTTTTTTATGAGGGATTGATGCTGGCGGAGGGAATCGATGCCTTGCGGGCGGTCAATGCGTATAACGGCAGGCCGTTGTGGTCCTATCCTTTTCCGAAAATTCTCAAGGAATACGATCAGGATCATTTGATGGGAGCGGCGGGAACCGGCAGCAATTTTTGTATTGTCGGCGACAGCGTCTTCATTCACGACGGAAAACAATGTCAGCGTCTGGATGTCAAAACCGGGAAGAAAATCAACACATATGAGCTGCCGCGATTGCGCGCGGATGAAGCGGGAACGTGGGGATATATCGCTGGTGTGGAGGATACGCTGTTCGGTTCGTCCGCGAATACCTCGCATATCGTAAAATGGCGTTATTTGCAGGGGACGATGGGAACGCAATACACCGAATCGACCTCTCTATTCGCTCTCGACGTCAATACGGGGACGCTCAAATGGAAATATGACGCGAACGATTCCATTCGCCATAACGCCATTGCCATCGGAAACGGGCGCGTGTATCTCATGGATCGTCCGATTGCGGAAATCGACAAGATCGAGTATGACAAAAGCAAACGGCGCGGGGAAACAGTTGTGCATCCACCTGGCGTCCTGCTCGCGTTGGACATGCAAACCGGGGATGAGGTCTGGCGGAATGAGCAAAACATCTATGGAACCATGCTGGCGTTGAGTGAAACGCACGATGCGTTGTTGATGAGCTATCAATCGACGCGTTTCCAACTGGACTCGGAAATCGGCGGGCGCATGGCGGCGTTTCGCGCCTCCACCGGGAAATGCTTGTGGGACATCGAAGCGGAGTACGTTTCACGACCGATTATCAATGGTCGCGTGATTTATGCTCAACCGGGCGCATGGAATCTTTTAACCGGCGAAAAGAAGGATTTCCAATTTACGCGATCGTATGGGTGTGGTATCCTCGCTTCTGCAATGAATTTATTGGTGTTTCGTTCCGCCACGCTGGGGTATCGCGATCTGGAATGGGATCAGGAGACGCAAAATTACGGCGGGATTCGCCCGGGGTGTTGGATCAACGCTATTCCGGCGGGCGGTTTGGTGCTGCTCCCCGACGCCGCGAGCGGATGCACGTGTAGTTATTTGATACAGGCGTCCATCGCCTTACAAACGATGAAGGAGGGCTAAACGAAAATGAGACGAATTCCATGCATTCTACTTGTTTGTTTTCTATTCGTCCCTACCATTGCGGCGGAAGAACCGATTTTAACCGTCGAAGCCGGAGCATATGACCGCATTCAAACGATTATCCAGGCGCCGCTTGATTTTTCCAAACTGTATCCGGGAAAAGATCCGAATAAAATCGCAATCAATCTGTACGACGGCGAAACGGTAGTTCCCGCGCAGTGGATTGCGCCGGTTTTCGGTGAAACGGAAGGGAAATTGATATTCGTTCTCGGCAAGGCGATACCAGCAGGTCATTCACGCACATATAAACTTCTGACCAGCGATCGAGCGGGAGCGATTCCGTGTTACGACCTGGAGCGCGTCGAAGGCGATCACGTCACTGTCATTTATAAACCTTCCAAGCCAGGTCTGGAAGCGGGACCGCGGAAAATATTGCAGTATAACGATGGGATACAGAAATACGAACCGGATCCCGACAGTCACCTCAGCCGCAGCGGTTATGTTCATCCGCTTTGGACGCCTGCGGGCCGGATCGTGACCGGCGACCGCTGCCCGGATCATCCCCATCAACGCGGTTGCTTTTTTGCGTGGACGAAATGCACATTTAAAGGAAAGGAAGTCAATTTCTGGGCGTTGGATACGGGAAAATCGCGAACGGTATCCCCGCCGAAATTCACGAATGGTCCCGTGATGGCTGTCTTGCAAGCGGAAAATGAACTTTTAGCGCGAGATGAATCCGCGCTTCGTGAAACGTTGACCTATTCTATCTACGGCGGCATTGCGGATGGCTGGATTATTGATGTATTCATGGAAAATCAAGTTGTTAACGAACCGCTGCAGATCGAGCAATACTCGTACGGCGGCATGGCCTATCGCGGCCCGGCTTCCTGGCTGAACCAGGAACTCGATATCGTAACCAGCGAAGGTATTATGGGCAGAGGCTCCGATTTGACGCGCGCCAAATGGATTCAGATGAACGGTCCGGCGGAAAACGATCCGCAATCGGCGAGGGGAGTCGTCTATTTCGATCTGCCATCCAATCCGCGCTATCCGACTTTTCTTCGTGTGCATCCGACAAAGCCTTATTTCGCCTTTGCCTATCATCAGCGGGAAGGTCTCTTTATTGATCAGGGGCATCCGGTCCGGCTCGGATACCGCATTTTGGTTCACGATGGATTGCCGGAGAAGAAACGGCTGGAAGCGATGAGCGCGGATTTGGAATATCCACCGACGGTCCGTGTTTCCACGGTGAAATAAAATGAAATCCGATCAAAAAAGGTGAAACTACTTCCCTTCGCCTTACGTATATATATAATCTGCACGTTTTGTGGAGAAGGCGGGGATTGTTTTGTATCGGAAAACCAATGGGTGGGTATTTCTGTCTTATTGATTATTTTCAACTTGCGATCTGTGATAGTGGATTAAAACGCGTGATTCATCGTACATTTTTTTTATCATGGAATTTGTTTGAAAAGGAGACCAGGATTATGAAAGCCAAATGGATTGTGTTTCTCGTGCTGTTCGGGTGCGTGCTGCAAATCGGCGCTTTGGCGGTGGAAGCGCAGGAAAAAGCGAAATTCGTTCTTGTGATTCGCGATCAGGTCAAACCGGGGCTGGTCGATGAGTATCTTGCGGCGGTGAAAGAGTATTGCGCCGCCTTTCAGGAAAATGAATATCCCTTTCCGTTTTTTACGGCGCGACGGTTTTTTGATTTTGAGTATGCCATTTTCATGGACGATTTGAATTTGAACCAATTGCTGGAAGCGGGAACAAATATCCAAACCATTGTCGGGAAGGATCAATGGGCGTCTCTGCAACAGCGGATTATGGGGACGCTCGATTCGGAATCGAGTTGGATCGAAGTGTTCCGTCCCGATCTTTCTTATTATCCGGAAAATCCCCTGTTCGAATTCGATCCTCAACAACCCTGCCTGATGTCCAATGAAATTTGTTTCCTCATTCCCGGAAAAGAAAAAGAGAACGAAAAATTGATCACACAATACGTCGAGTTGTGTAAGGAAAAGCAATATCCGGTTGCTTTTGGCATCTATCAGGTCGTCATCGGGGCGGATACTCCCATTTATTCATTCGTGACGGCGTGGAAAGACGAAGAGGCGATGCTGGAAGGGAAGAAATTGGAAAGTCAATTGGGTGAGGAAGCTAGGGCCATCGTGCAAAAAGGATTGGAAATTACCCGCCGTTATGAACGGCGCGAATATATGTATTTGCCGGAATTGAGTTATACGCCCGGTCAGAAAACGACGACAGCCGCGCAGAAAGCGGAAACCGGTTTTCAAATGATTGATTTGTCCGATCATTTCAATCATGAATTGAAGGGATCGTTTCATCCCAGCTCGGGATATACGGACGATACTCCAAACGACCTGGCGGAACTGCCGACGGGAGAGCAAACGTTCGCCGATGTGCCTTTTCATGTGCAAAAAATGATTCTGTTGTTGGGAATCCAGTTGGAACTGGTCGGCGGGGAAGATCCGAAACGGGTGGAAGAGATCGAAGTCGGCAAGAAATTCGAGACCATGCATGTGCTTCATGCCTGCGCCTGGCAAGCGCCGGAAGGTTCTGCGATTGGTTCATTTATTTTGCACTATACTGACGGCGGCCGAGAAAAAATTGACATCAACTATGGCGAACATGTGTTGGATTGGTGGGGGATGCAGGGCGGGGAACTCGATTCCGAGAATTCGGAAATCGTTTGGCGGGGGAAAAATGCCTTGATTCGCGCCCAGGAGGAGCAAGGACAAAGCGTGGAGCCGTTGCGTCTTTTCAAAACGACGTGGAAAAATCCGCGACCCGACCAGGAAGTGACAAGCATCGATTATGTCTCGACCATGTCGGACGCCGCGCCGTTTTTGCTTGCGATTACGGTTGAATAGCTCAGACTGACACCGGTCGGAAATCGGGGCCCGGTCCAAGACCCTGTCCAACGCCCGGCCTTAAAAAGGCTGGGCTTATGGTCAATTGCCCCCTGCGGGGGCAAACGGCTGGAAGCCCACCGTTTCAATGGTGGGCATAAAGGGGGTGGGCATGATCGCGATGGGCATGATATCATAATAAGAGTTTTATTTGTCAAGGAAAAAGGAGAGTAATGATGGTAAAAGCAGTAAAACTGTTTGGTTTTTTAGTGGTTCTTTTATTCGCATCGACTGTCATCGTTTGCGCGCAGGATGCCGCATCAGGTCAAAGCGAGAAGCCGAAGCCTGATTTTCCCGCGATTGAGGAAGTCGTGAAGGATGCGGACAAACTGGAGGGATTTTTAACGTTATATAAAAAGAAAGAAACCCTGTACGCCGAAATCCCATCGTCGATGATGGAAAAGCCGTTCCTGATCAGCATCAGCCTTGCCCGTGGGATCGCGCAGGGGTATCTGGTGGCGGGAATGACGCTGCAGGAATCGATTTACTATTTCAAACTTGCCGATAAAAAAATCTTTCTGGCGGAAAAGAACGTTCGCCACATCGCCAAATCCGGCGACCCCATCGATTCCGCGGTAAAGCAGGGATTTCAGGATTCCATTATCGCGGCGTTTGCCATCCGTGGAAAAAGCGGAGGGAATTGTTTGATCGATTTGGGCGATTTTCTCTTCACGGATTATGTGGAAATCGGAGCGAGGCTCGGCGCATCGCTGGATCGCAATCGCAGCACGTGGGGAAAAATTAAGGCGTTTCCGGAAAATGTGGAGATCGAAGTGGATACAACCTTCTCCGGCCGCCAGTCCGGCGATATTCGCACCGTTCCCGATGCCCGCGCCCTTCCCATTACCATGCATTACAGTTTTTCCAAAATTCCTCAGACCGGCTACAAACCGCGAATGGCGGATAATCGCATCGGTTTCTTTTTAACGGCGATCAAGGATTATTCCAAAAAAGGTTCGCAGGAACCCTTTGTCCGTTATATCAATCGTTGGAATTTGCAGAAAGCCGATCCCAACGCCGAACTCTCCCCACCCAAAAAACCGATCATTTTTTATATCGAGAAATCCGTGCCTTACGAATATCGCCCGATTGTGCAGGCGGGGATTTTGGAATGGAACAAGGCGTTTGAAAAGGCGGGGTATCTCAACGCTATCGAAGTGCGCATTCAGGACGAAAACGCGGAGTGGGACGCGGAAGACGTGCGCTACAACACCGTGCGTTGGATGACCGGCGAGGCCGGTTATGCCATCGGGCCATCGCGCACCAATCCGGAAACCGGCGAGATTTATGACGCCGACATACTGGTCGATTCGGGCTGGCTCAATTATTTCGAATTGCAGTATGAGACGTTGGTGACCGAGCGCGATCATTTATTGAAAAACCCGATCGCGCTTTCCGCTGACGATGCTTCTGCGTGGGAAACCTTTATACGGCAACTGCGGACAAGGACGCCGGAATCGAAGGAGCGCTTCGACCTGCATGCCACGCACCTTTGCGAATATGCGAAAGGTTTGCGCGAGCAGATGGCCATCGCCGCGCTGGCGGCGGCGGTGCAGGACGCGTCGCCTTCCAAAAAGGGCCTGCCGCAGGAATTCATTCGGCAGGGGCTGAAAAATTTGATCACGCACGAAGTCGGGCATACGCTGGGGCTGCGTCACAATTTCAAATCCTCCGCCATGATCCCTCTGAAAGATTTATTTAATAAAGAAAAAGCGGAACAGAATGGCATGATCGGCAGCGTGATGGACTACGATCTCGTCACCATCGCTCCGCCGGGCGAGGAGCAGGGGTATTATTACTCGCCGACCTTGGGCGCGTGGGATTATCTGGCCATCGAATATGGATATAAAGAAGCCTCGCCGGAGGAATTAAAGAAAGTAGCCGCCCGCACTTCCAGTCCGCCTTATCTGTACGGGACGGACGGCGACGTGAACGGCATCGATCCGCTGACCAATACGCGGGATATGAGCGACGATCCGCTGGCGTTTGCGCAACTGCGGGTGAAAGTGATCACGGAATTGTGGAAAGATCTGGCCAACAAAGTCACGGACGAGGGCGAGGGATACGAAAAAGTGCGCACCGCCTTTGTGTATACATTGTCCGACCTGCAGCGTTGTCTCTTCCACGCCTCCCGTTTTGTCGGCGGTTTTTACCTCAACCGCGATCAGAAAGGCGATCCCAACGAGAGTCCCGCGTTGGAAATCGTGCCGGCGAGCAAGCAGCGGGAGGCGCTGAATTTCGTATGTGAACATGCGTTGACGGATACGATTTACCAATTCGATCCCGATTTGCTTGCCCGCATGGCGCCCAATTTATGGGATCATTGGGGAAGTTCCGGCAGCCGCAAGGATGCGCCGATTCACTTATATGTTCTGTCCGGCCAGTTGGATATTTTGGGGCAATTGTATTCCTACTCCACCCTCGAGCGGATTCAGAACGGCGCGCTTTACGTCAAAGGCGGCGACGATGTGTTTACGCTGGATGAGATTTATCGGACCACCACGAACGCCATCTGGTCGGAACTGAAAACCGATGTGCAAAACAAGGAATGGAATAATCAAAAGCCGTTTATATCCAGCTATCGCCGGGATTTGCAGCGGTATCATTTGAAATTTTTCCTGTTGCCCGACCTGTTGCAGGATCCTTCGTCATCGATGTATGTTCCGCAGGACATGCGATCCATCGCCTGGGTGACGCTGACCGAGTTAAAGAATAATATCCAAAAGCTTCTGGAGAATGTCGGTTTCAGCAATGTTAAATTGGATCCGCTCAGCGAAGCGCATCTGATGGAAAGCAAACTCTTTATTGAAAAGGCATTGGATGCAGCGTTCACCATACGAAGTTATTGAAATTCAATTTTTGATCGGTTTTTATATGAAAATGCCTGTTGTAGGGGCGGTTCGCGAACCGCCCCTACGACGAATTATCATTCTTCATTATAAACAACCGGTCATGTCGATTTCTATGAAAATGCCGAAGCACGGACGTTCCGTCCGCATCTTCCCGGGTAGAGCAGGCGTCCTCGCCTGCGCTGTTGCTGTAAGCGGGGACGCTTGCTTTACCCACACGGGGGACGTGAGCAACAATCGACGCTTGTGTATGATGTTTATTAGAAAATTGAGGAGTCATTAACCATGCAATGTAAACAAGTAATCTCTCTGATGGTCCTGACGACCTGGCTGATGGGGTTTGCCGGATTTCCTTCTTTCGCGCAGGATCTGGCGGAGTTCGAGAAGAAAGTGACCGAATTCACGCTGGACAACGGCCTGAAATTCATCGTGGTCGAACGGCGCGAAGCGCCGGTGGTCTCGTTCATGACCTACGCGGATGTCGGCTCCGTCGATGAAAAAAAGGGAATCACCGGCCTGGCGCATCTCTTCGAACATCTGGCGTTCAAGGGCACCACCACCGTCGGCGCGACGAATCATGAGGCGGAAAAAGCGGCCTTCGAAAAGATGGATCAGCTCTTTTTGGAAATCAAAAGCGAACGACGCAAAGGCGAGCGCGCGGATAAAGCCCGTCTGGAAGAACTGCAAATGCAATTCGAAGAGCACCAAAAGGAAGCGGAAAAATACATCGTTCCGCACGAATTCGACGAAGCCATCGCCAAGGCCGGCGGCGTGGGGCTCAACGCCGACACGGCCTGGGATCGCACTCGTTATTATTACAGCCTGCCTTCCAACAAACTCGAATTGTGGATGTGTTTGGAATCGGACCGTTTTTTGAATCCGGTGCTGCGAGAATTTTACAAAGAGCGGGACGTGGTGGCGGAAGAACGGCGATTGAGTGAAAACAATCCCATCAGCCGACTGGTCGAGGATTTCTTTGCCACCGCGTTTAAGGCGCATCCTTACGGCGAACCGGTGATCGGCCATATGAGCGATATTCAAACGATAACGCGGCAGGAAGCGGAAGCCTTTTTCGATCAATACTATCGCGCCAGCAATCTGACCATCGCCATTGTCGGCGACGTCGATCCGAAACAGGTTCGCGAATTCGCCGAAACCTATTTCGGACGCCTGCCGAAAGGTGAAAAACCGGAGCCGGTGGAGACGATTGAACCCGAACAGCAAGGCGAGAGGCGCTGTTCGATTGTTGCGCAATCGCAGCCCATCGTGATTATCGGCTATCATCGCCCCGGCATCAACCATCCGGACAACGCCGGATTCGATGCAATCACGGATATTTTGGGCGTGGGGCGCACCTCGCGCCTTTATAAAAGCATGGTGCGGGATCAAAAGATCGCCATCGCCGCGGAAGCGCTGTCCATCACCGGCGCCATGATCAAATATCCCAATCTGTTCATCTTTCTTTCCGTGCCGGCCAAGGGACATACCAATGAAGAAAATGAACAGGCGTTATATGCGGAAATTGAAAAATTAAAAACCGAATTGGTTACACCGGAAGAACTAGAAAAAGCGAAAACCCGCACGCGCGCCGATTTGATTCGCCAATTGGATTCCAATTCGGGTTTGGCGGCGCAATTGGCGTTTTATGAGGCGGTCACGTTCGATTGGCGCAATCTTTTTCATCAACTGGATCAAATCGATCAAGTCACGGCGGAAGATATCCGGCGCGTCGCCAATACTTATTTCACCAATAAAAATAAAACCGTGGGAACCATCGTTACGGAAGAAGAATAATTTTTTGTTTTTCGCAACGAATGGTGGGATTCATTTCATTCATCCCACCCTACCACATATCGAGGTAAGGAAATGAAAATTAAAAAACACGTACTCTTCGCTTTCACACTACTACTCACGTTGGTTTTCATATCGACGGGCATCGCTCAAAAATCGTACAAGGAACTTTCTTATCCCAAACTGAACGATATCCAAATTCCGGAGATCGAACGGATTGTATTGCCAAACGGAATGATTTTGTTTTTGCTGGAAGATCACGAACTGCCGTTGATCAATCTTTCCGCGCGCATTGGCGGAGGGTCCGTTTTTGAGCCGCCGGAAAAAATCGGATTGGCGGAAATCACAGGCACGGTGATGCGCACCGGTGGATCCGCAACGATGTCCGGCGAGAAAATGGACGAAATCCTGGAAACCATCGCGGCGTCCGTCGAAACCGGAATCGGGCGACAATCGGGCAGCGCGTCGATGTCGACGCTGAAAGAGCATCTCGATCAAGGTTTGTCCATCCTGGCGGACGTGTTGATGAATCCGGCTTTTCCGCAGGATAAAATCGACCTGGCCAAAGTCGAGGCGCGCAGCCTTATTTCGCGTCGCAACGACGAACCTCGGGAAATCAGCGGGCGGGAATTTCAGAAAATGATTTATGGCGGAGACAGCCCATACGCCCGGCACAGCGAATACGCCGCCATCGATGCAATTACCCGCGACGATTTAATCGAGTTTCATCAGACATTCTTTTATCCCAACAATGTAATGATGAGTGTGTGGGGGGATTTCGATACGAAGGAAATGATCGAGAAAATCGATACGGCTTTTGGTGGATGGAAAAGGCGAGACAGCGAAGTTCCGGTTTTACCGGCAGTGGATTATCAATTCGATTCGTCGGTCAATCTCATAAAAAAGGAGGATATTCATCAAGCGTATATCGAAATGGGGCATCTCGGCGGCAAGAGGGATGATCCCGATTATTTTGCGCTTATTGTTATGAATCAAATTCTCGGCGGAGGATTTACCAGCCGCATGGTGAAAACGGTTCGCACGCAAATGGGGTTGGCGTACTCGACGTGGGGGGTGTACGGCACGGATTATGCGGTTCCCGGCGCGTTTTCCGTCGGCTGCCAGACCAAAGCGGAATCCGCCATCGACGCCATCCTTGCGATGAAATGCGAAATCGAGAAAATGACGCAGGCATCGGTGACCGACGAGGAATTGGCGTTGGCCAAGGAGCAGTATTTGAATTCGTACGTCTTTCATTTCGATACGAAAGGGGAAATCGTCAATCGCTTGATGACGTTTGAATATTTTGGCTATCCCAAAGATTTTTTGCAGAAAACAAAAGAGAGTGTGGAGAAGGTAACGAAAGAGGATGTTCTCCGCGTCGCCAAAGCCCATTTGCATCCTGATAAACTGCGGATTCTGGTGGTCGGCAATCCCGAAAAAATCGATCCTCCACTCTCGACGCTGGGCGAAGTGAACGAGATCGACATTACGATTCCAGTTCCGGAAGAAGAAAAACCGGAAGCGACGCGAGAAACGCTGGCGCAGGGGAAAACAATTTTAGAAAGAGCGATCGCGGCCTGCGGCGGAAATGAGAATTTCCAATCCATGAAGACCATGCATATCAAAGGGGACATGACCCTCATCACTCCACAGGGGGA
Source organism: Candidatus Omnitrophota bacterium (assembly GCA_003598175.1). Taxonomy (GTDB): domain Bacteria; phylum Hinthialibacterota; class Hinthialibacteria; order Hinthialibacterales; family Hinthialibacteraceae; genus SURF-12. Next base: position 19,847 of record QZKN01000073.1, on the reverse strand, counting down.
TCTGGCAGCAAAAATGGAAGCATCAATTGCCATGCCAAATCAAATGCGCCAATCGATAACCTTGCCGATGGGATCGATGACGCAGATTTATAATGACGGGCAAGCCTGGATTGTAATGCCGAACGGCGTGAATCCGTTGCCCGATGCCTTGAAGGAAGAATTGAAAAACAGATTCTGGCGGATGACCGGCTACCTGTTCGCTCATGCGGATCAGGACGATTTGACGGTGCAGGCGTTGGAGCGGAAAACGGTGGACGGACAGGAATGCGAAATTCTGCACATCACGCCCGCCGATGCGAAAAGTCTGAAACTCTATTTGCATGCGGAAACCTTGCTCCCCGTAAAGATTGCGTATGTAGGGTTAGGAATGCAGGGCGGGCCGGGAGATATGGAGGAATGGTTTTCGGATATTCGCGATGTAAATGGAATGAAAACGCCGTTCAAAACGGTTATTTTCGAGGGCAGTATAAAAGCGGCAGAAATTGTAATTACGGAAATGGCGATCAATCCTGACATGGATCCTGCTGTTTTCCAGCCGGAAACGAAATAACCGGAAGCAATGAAATGCAGGATGGCGTCCCATGATTTTACATGTGAAAGAAGCAAGATACCTGCACGACTATAGAATCTGGCTTCGCTTTAATGATGGAGCCGAAGGGGAAATTGATCTCGAGAAGGAGCTGGATGGAGAGATGTTCTCACCCCTGAAAGACAAACGGACATTCCAACCATTCCGTGTGGATCGGGAATTGGAGACCATCGTTTGGGAGAATGGGGCTGATTTGGCTCCGGAATTTCTGTATGAGAATATGAAAGTACTGGCATAAATGGGCTTACCGCCCAAAGCCACACGGAGGCAATTGATCGTAGACTCGCCGTTTCAACGGTGGGCGCAACTCCTGTTACTCGAATCGAAACAAGAATCATGAGCGCAGACCTATTCAAAAAACTGAGCGAGTGCGGCAATGCGGATCAGTATTTCTTTCCGCAGGAATACACGGTTTGGAAATCCGTGCGGGGCGGGCGGAAACTCATGTTTCGCGAGGGACAGGTTCTCAAATCCGGCATTGGCGGGGTGCGTTTGAATGAGTGGGACCACACCGGCAACGATCCCTCCCTCGAAGAACGTTGTCAATATGACGTATCAAGAATGGTTGCGTCCATTCAGGCGCTGCGGCAACATGAGGAGTATAAAAATTGCATCCTGTCCGATGACTTCACCATCACGCCGCAGGTGGAAAATGCGCGCGGGAAACGAGTCAAATTCGGAATTTTGTTGCCGGACAGATCGGCCTATTGCGACGATTCGTATGCCGCGAAAAAATGCCATCACCATATCGTTCATGCCATTCATCGATCCGGCTTTGTTGTGGATGAACCGCAAACATTTGACGCCGCCACGGGAATGGCGGGATTGAAAGCCTGGGCGGAAGCGCTCAAATTACGGCGCAAACGCCGCTGGCGGCCGTGGTTGCTGCTTTTTCCCCTCTTTTTTCTTCTCTATCTTTTCATGCCGAGTTGTGACGCCGACCGGTTGTTTTCCTTTTCCCTGCGATCGAGTTCGTTTATTTTGATCATTGATCGCAGCGGGAGCATGAGTGAAGTCATCGACGCCGTGCAGCAGGAATTGGATGGTTTTTTGGATGGATTGATGAGTCGGAGCGGATTTCGCCGCTCGTTTTATGGAAATATCATATCCTATGCGGGAAGTGCAGAGAGCGCGTTGGGCGGCCTTGAACGCATTGATCAAAATACGTCGCGCCGATTGAAGCAGTATCTGGTGGGTTTGCATGCGGGAGGCGACACGTACCTCATCAATGCCATCGAGATGGCCGCGCGTGAAATCGCGGAGCATGGAAAACCCACCACGTTATTCATCGTCACCGATGCGAAGGATGAAACGATCCCGCGAATGCTGGCGGAGTTACCTCGAATCAAGAGTCTGTTTCAAGGAATCGACATCGACGTCAATTCCATCACACCACGAATCATCAATTCAGCCACTGAATCCGTCGCGCCGATCAACGAGGAAGAAACCGCCTTGCGCGATTTTACGATTGCCTTCGAAGGAACGTTCGGACGGATTGATCAATCGAAATAAAAGGACAGACAACGCCATGCTATTTCACGAACTTCTGCGGACGCTCAACGCCATTCGGGAGCGATTCATGACTTCCCTCGAACGGCTGGATGAATTGCCCAGTTTTGCTTTATTGCAGAACACGTCGGACGATTTGCGCGAGTCTTATTTCAATTTGAAGAGCGAAGTTCCACAGAAACTGTCGCAGGCGTTCGAGAGCCGTTTCGTGATTGCCATCGTCGGCTCCAGCGGGCATGGCAAGACGACGATCCTGAATGAAATTTTTCCCCATCTCGCCAAACGCGGTTGGTTGGTGACCGATGTGACAGATACCACGTCGCAATCCCTGCGGATTGCCTATGCGCCTCCTGCGTCTGATTCCATCGACAAAGTCGAAGTGCATTCGTGGGACATCGATCGCATCAAATCTCTGTTCAGCGCAGATGAAGTGAAATTGCAAAATGAAAAAGATCAAATTCAAGTCCTTTATCACGAAGATTCGATTGAAGTGGACGGAACGAACGCGCTGTTTCAAAAAAAGGATTTGAAACAGTTCAAATTTCCCCTCAAACAGACGTTGACGCCGTTTCCGCATTCTTATCCGGTTCCCGCGGCGCGTTTGAACGACGCGGAGTTTATTCGCGCGCTGACCATCAAGGAACAATCGAGCAAGTTGAAAGCCGATCCGGTTCTGCGCATCGATCATACCGAATACAATTCGCTGCAATTGCGGGCGGTGGTGAAGAACATCTCGCTGTACGACGGCTTCGAAACGATCAAGGGCTGGCTCCGCTTGTCCGAGGAGGAACTGGGGAATCTGGTGTTTGTCGATACGCCCGGCATCGCCGTCAGCGGCAGCATCAAGGATGAAGTATTACGACATCCTCTAGAAATCAAGAGCAACCAAGTCGTCCTCGATCTGCTGGAAAACGATGAACTGGACATTTTGGTACATATGGTGCTGTGCGGCGGGCAGTCGGACTTCGCCATTTTATGGAAAGCGTTGGAAAAAAGCGGCAAAATTAGTATGGATCACCTCTGCGAGCGCTTGATCGTGGCCGTCAACGGCGCGAATTTGTATTTCGAAAACGACGATCTCGCGCGGCACGTGAAGGAAGGGGATCATTTTCAGGTTACGCTGGAAGAAAACATTCTGCAAAAGATGAGTCCGCGCGGCCGGGTGCAGCCTGCCTGCATTTGTTTTTTGGATTCCAAACGCCACGTGGAAGGCAGCGGTTTCTTTTCGTCGAAGAATTACGAAAAGGTCTATGCGCAATACAAAACCGAAATGGAGAAGTGGATGGACGAAGATTCTCCTGCGCGTCGGCATCTGATCCATTGCCGTTTGCTGGAGACCTTTGCCAAGAATATCGAGGCGCTGAAGGACGCGTCCGATCGCGGGCAGGGTTTTTTGATTCAACAAATCGTCGTCCTGATCGAGAGAAACGGCCCGGTTCTATTGATCAAAAAGAATTTGATCCGAACAACTCTCCTCTCATTGTGTGATCGGTTGTTGCAATTGCTGACCCGATATTACAGCGACAACGGCGAAGTCAATTGTTACGCCACGCAACGCGCGGTGCAGGAAGTGTTTCAAGGATTTGCCGAGGATCCGTTGGAAACCATCGGTAATTTCTGTGAAGATTATATCGATGGGCAGATCGATGCCTGCATCCGGCGTTGTGAAAATCAGACGAATTGGATCGAACGCAGTTTTCTGAGTTGTTGTTCCCTGCTGACGGATGAACTGTTAAAAACCGCAAAACCGCCGGACGATGTCGCGCAGATCGTGCGGAATTATCTCGATCAGCAAATGGCACGCTGGGCGCGGACGTGGGGATACGCCGCCGCCAGACTCTCTCCCCCCAGCGCCAATAACGGCCGTTCCCGCTTTCTCCTGCATCACAGTCTGCAAACCCATATGCGGGAAATTCTATATCAGTTGGCGACGAGTCAGACGTCTCTCAGCGATATGCAATCGTTTCAACAAACCGAGGAAGATCGGGAGATCATGCAAACCATTTTGACGGATTTGAAAGAGGCGGTTCGCGATGGGGAATCCTTATGCACGCAATATGGAGTGGCGCCATGAAATCCAATACCGTTTCCAACCAGAAAGCCTATCAATTCATCGTTCTGCCGTATACGGGTTTGCAGATTTGCCGCGGATTTCCCACTTACATCAAAGAAGAGAAGGAAATCGAAAAAATCTGGAATTTGGGCAAAAAGATCGCGGCGCGTCACGCCCAGGATGAAGCCGTTCAGATTTTATGCAAGCATATCGCCGTGAATTGTGAGGTGGACGCCACCGGCTGGATTCCCTGTTCTCACGAAGAGGACGTTTTTTTCCGCATCACAAGAACCGCGACAAGTTTGCTGCTGGATTTGCTCATCGACACGCGCCACGGCGCGGGGAAACAATACAAAAATAAAATTCCCTGTTTGTTGGAGGAAAAACGGTTCGGCCTGATGCGCACTTCCTATACCCTCGCCACGATTTTCATTGAGGAACACGGTGAGGCGTCCGGCAAACGGGGAACGCTCCTCATCGATTACGGAAATTCGGCCATCACGTCCATTTTTTATCCGACCGGCGGAAAAACGTTTGAAAACACCGTCATTCCCGTCAATGAACCGTTCGATCCGAATTACAAGACACGAGCCGTGGAGGGCAAACGCCTTCTGCGTTCGAACGTCTGTTTGTTGCGCGTGCCGACGAATCCGGACTATGAGCCGTGGGTGGTGTTGGGAGAGCCGGCGGCGGATTTGATCATCAAGGAACCGCTGTGCACCTATTTGTTTGCGCCGAAAAAATACGTTCGCCACTGGCCGGAACGGTTGAAAGCGCAGGAACCATCGACGACGTATCGCGGCGTGATGGGGCAGCGCGACGGCCTGCATCCCATGTTTCGTTTCGTCGAACTGGGGATTAAACAACTCCTCGAATCGTTGATCTCGACCCTCGTCAATCCCAGCGAAACCTCGCTCTCGCCGGAAATGTATCCGCTGATCGAGCGGATCACGCTTACTTATCCACAGACCTGGCGGGAATGCGATCGGGAGAAATTCTGTGAAACGTTTCGTAAAATCGCGCAGGAGTATATTTACGTCGATAAAAAACTGATCGGCGAAATTCCGATCGAGATGATTTGCAGCGAGCCGGTTGCCGTGGCGGCGTATTTGTTGTGGGAAAGCATATTTTATTATGGGCCGGACGCTTTGAAATTGATGAGCAGCACGCTGGGCAACGTGGACGGGGAAGAAACGCTGCGGATTCTGGTGCTGGACATCGGCGGGGGATCGTCGGACATCGCCGTGGTGCAGGTGAATTGGGAAGTGACGAATGCCAACGACATCGACGTCCGCTTTCGGATGATCGAAGCCATGCGTTTCAATCGCGCCGGCGACCGCTTGAATCATATCCTCGTCACCGCGCTGCTTGATTATTTTAGAAAAAAATACGAAATCGAGGAAAGTCTCGATTTCGAGGCGGAGCCGAACAATCTCGCGTTCACGATCTCGGAAAAGCGCACCGCGATCACGAAACTGAATGAATTAGCGGAGCAGGCGAAGGTTCATCTTTCGCAAAGCGAGCAACCCTGGCTGCTTGAGCAGAGCGAGGAGGAAAGCCTGCTCGCGCAAGGATTTCGGCCGCTGGTGAAGAAGGAAACGACGGCGGATCATCTGCCGTTTTTCGAACTTGACCGCAAAACGTTTGCAGAATGGATTCGGCGGGATACTCAGGCGATCGAAACCAACGGCGAACCGGGATTCATGGATATTTTCCTATTTTTGCGTGATTTGGGACAGACGTTGAAAGCGAATGGCCGGCCACCGCATCTTGCCGTGTTGAGCGGCCGCACCACGCGGCTGCCAATCATTCAGAAACTGGCGGTGGAGGCTCTCGATATGCCCTACCATCGTGTTCGCACGCTGCAGCAGTTGCTCCCGTTGACGATTCATCGACCGGGGCACGAGAATCCGGACAAAATCTCCGTCGTCGCCGGCGCGCATCGGTTCCGTTTCGGCGATAACATCCGCTTTATTCCCCTGCCCGGCGAAAAAGTCTTCAATCGTCACATCGGCTCGGTGCGGGAAACGCCGGATGGGCTGAAACTCAATCAAGTGTTTGCGAATCCCGGCGATTCGATTCCGATTTCCGTCACATCGTTGAAAATTGCGCCGTTGAAGGATCTGCGGATCGGGCACAGTTTCCGTAAGGACGGCCTGGCGCAGGTGATCGCGGTGCTTTCGAATCCGACGACCGATGAAAAAGAAGTTTCGATCGATCTGCTTGACGATTTTACCGTCAAACTCAATCACGGCGACGAAGTCACGCTTGCCGAATGGATTCCCGGCGGAAACGACATTATTGCCGACAACTTTTTCGATACCGGCAAGATCGACGCCAATCCCAAAGATTTTATAGCGAGAACCATTGTGCGTGATTTCAATACGGTAACGAGGTCCGGAGTTGAAATATAAATATTTATTATATATAGTAATAGGATTGTTGTCGTTGAATCTGCTGTTTCATGTCGCGTACCTTGTTCATCAACGCGGAATTTCGCGATCGTTGACTGTCTTGCGGAATGAAATGGAAACGTGGAAAACGGCGGTGAAGAATGCTCTCGATACAAAAATGGAGCAGGTGGAATACGAATCGAACCGGGCGACCGTAGCGCAACAAATCGAAGCGCTGGAAAAACAAATCGCTGCAATAACCGAAAACACGAGTCGTGACCTGAATGCCAAGGCCGATCAGGGAACGCTGGAATCCCGCCAGCTGGAATTGCAGAATGAAATCCGTAAAAATTACGAGATATTGGTTCCGCGTTTGCAGGAAATCGAAAACCGGCTGCATTGCAAGACGGATCAGGAGGAATTCTTCGTTTTCCTGGAACAGGTATCGAATCGATTGGATGAAATCGATAGGAATTTGAATGCGAATACAATGATCCTTTCTCCATCCATGCAAACGGTGATCGAGCGAAACGATCTGTTCTTTTTTGCGCGGGAAATCCTGCGTTTGGAGAACGAGCTGGCCGATTTGCGAAATCGATATATGAATTTCACCACTTTCACACCCTCCCCAACCGTACAATCCGCTTCCAGCAGTGAAGAGATACCCAATATCACCACCGATAAACAATAAGGACGCATGGGCAATGATGATCTTATGTTTTTACTCAGTTAGTATTTTTCTTATCGGTTGGCTGCTCTGTCGATACGATCGTCACGAACAGACTTATCGCCCCTTTTTTCAAATCCCATGCCGTTATGCTCCTCTGCAATCCCATTTTCATGCGATCCTGACAACCATTCTGGATTTCGAATCGTTCTCGGAACGTTCGGTTCTTGATCCGCCTCCTCAAAAATTGAACTATCGTGATCCCGATGATCCGTATCATTCGATCGAGGATGTATTGAACTGGATTCCGGAGCAATCACGGCCCGCAAATTTGCTGCAAATGAACGATTTGATCAAAGCGTATTATCAGCTTCTTTATACCTTCGATTTGCCGGATCAATTCCTCGTTCCCGTGATCGAGGCGGTGATTCATGATTTAAACGAATTTCCGGCGTATGAAAATAAAGAAATAACATACAAATGCATATTCCCGAATCAACCGGTCGACGTCAGAACCATGCAGCCGATCAATGCCGGTTCGCTGGTGCGGCAGCCGTTCGGCGTCGTGATTTATGCGGATGGGAAAGTGCTTACAAAAGCGCGGGTTTTATGTGATTGATGGGTGAGATTTCTATTTCGTTACATTGGATCAATACAATTCCCATCCAATGACATTGGAACGGTTCGACAGGATCTGGCCATGTTCCCGGGCGATATTGTCGAGTGCTTGTTGTGGCGTCTCCACTTTCAACAGAGCTTCATGCAAATGGTTTTGCGTGCTCTGCATTAAGGCTTCATATTCCGGAATATTATAAAAATCCTTCACCAGCGGCAATGATTCCAGAAACGCCGCGTTGTAAGGCGCTGCATTCTTGAATGCTTCCGACGCCACCACCGCCTTGCTGGCGCTGAGTCCTCCGATTTCGGCCCATGCCAACTGCGTTTCGTCTTGTGCGAACCAGGCCAGAAATTGTATGGCTTGGTCCTGATTTTTCGAGTAGGCAGAAAGAGAAATTCCCTGCCCACCCAGGCTCACATAATGATGGACCTGTCCGGGGGAAATGAAATAATCTGTTTGTTCACGGTAGGGATTGGTTTCACTGATCAGCGGGGGCATGAAGGTGAACCATAGCTGGGCGGTGGCCACTTTTCCTTCTCGGAATATTGTTCCCGGTTCATCAAGATTGAAATTTTCCGCTCCGGGCGGATTGAATTCTAAGAGTTCAATCAAAAAAATCAGGGCATTTATCGCAACCGGTGAGTTGATTACGCCATCCACCACAAATCCCGGCCCATGAAAATCACCCCCAAATGACCACAGAATCTGCTCGTAGGTCATGGTAATAAAGTCATAGTCTTTGCCGTAACTAATTGCTGTTCCATACAGTTGGGGAGGACGGGTGAAAAACTCGGCCACATCACGAAATTCCATCCACGTCTTCGGAGGCGCCAATTCGCGGCCATAGCGCGTACGGAACGCTTCCTGTTCCGTGGAATCCTCAAACAAATCCTTGCGATACGCAAACGCCAGAGCGTCGCTTTCGCAGGGAATTCCATAATAACGTCCACTGCCTGCCGGATATTCGGAGTAATACAAAATCGATTGATCCGTGAAATTCGACTGGATGGGATTGACCAGATCCGTCAGTTCGACATAATGCCCTTGCGTGGCCGCAATGCCCAGCCACTGACTATCGCCGACAATTAAATCATATTCATCGCTTTTTTGCGCCCATACGTTATTGATGGTTTGTTGAAAATTCGACCAGGGAATCTTCACGATTTCAACCGGAATGCCGGTTTCGCTCGTAAAACGGTCAGCGAGTGTGTCCAGAAAATTCGCCGGCTCCCATTCCGCCCAGACAATGCGAAGACCCGCATGGGCCGCAGGGGTGTTGTCAGCCGCATCAATGCCTGGACAAGCCGGGAATAAAAACAAACCAAGTGAAAATAATGCAAGAATCAACCGCATTTTCATAAATGACATCTCCTGTTTTCTGAATGGATTATAGTAAAAACATGCTGTTTTTACAATATTTAGATTTCTTTTTTGTAAAACGTCCGTTTTCAACGGAGTTGGGGGGAATTTCGTTTATCCTTTCGATACTGTCGATTGCAGCCATATTTTATCCAAACCAGGGGAGGGAAGTAATCCTCTGTGGCGCATTTCACTCATTTATTAATTATTTTTTTTGTAGAAATAAATGCTATGCTTGTCTGGCAACAAATGGCTTAACTCAAGGCCAATCCTATTCACGGACGTTCGCCGCGGGCGAGCCGGGCGTTGATTTCGTCGATGAGGGGGATGGCGTCGGCGATGGCGTCCACGACGTAGTGCGCGCCTTGTCTGGCCATGCGGTCGTAGGCTCGTTTGCGTTTGGAGGCGAGCGTTTCCGCGTTCAGCGCCTTGATTTCGGCTTCGGTCATGCCCATTTCGTTGCCGGTCAGGGCCAGGCCGATGGTCCACATGCCGGCGTTGAGACCTTCGTCGATGTCGGGCAGGGTGTCGCCGATTTTGACAATGGCTTCCATCGGATAGACCTGCAAATCCATCGCGTTTTGGATGCACATCCACGGATGCGGCCGGCCGGCGGGGACTTGTGTGGCGCAGACGGAAGCGTCGGGGACGTAGCCGCGATTTTTGGCTTCCGCTTGCAGGATTTCCATCATTTCGCCGGTGTAGCCGGTGGTGGAGCCGATTTTCATGCCGCGTTTGCGGTATTCCTTCAATGCGTCCAGCGTGCCGGGGATGAGATCGGCGTAATCGGCCAGCACTTTCAGCTGCATGGGGACGAAATCCTTGAACATGGCGTCGACGTCATCTTCACATGGAGGTTTGCCATGCGCTTCTTCCCAGCGTTTGGCGACGGCGGGCGTTTTGGAAATTTCGCGGATATGGACTTTTTTGTGCGCGCCCATCGGACCGCGCGCTTCTTCCATCGTGATCGGCACGCCGAACTTTTTGTAGACTTCGATGAAGACGACGGCAGGCGCGAAGCAGCCGTAATCCATCGTCGTGCCTGCCCAATCGAGAATGACCGCTTTTAACGGGCCGCGATAGGTGCGTTGATAGACAAAATTCATGGTAATTCTCCTTTTTGTTCTTACGAATTTTTATTTATATGCAACTATTAGCATACGTGGGTAGAGCAGGCGTCCCCGCCTGTACTGTTCCTGCAAGCGAGACGCTTGCTCTACCCGTTCATCATGGCTATTTCAGCTGAATATTCATCTCCAGCAAGGTTTCACGGATGCAAGCAAGCAATATGCGCACGTCGGGTTCGAATATGCGTCCGATGTTGCCGATGCGAAAGCAATCCGCGTTGCTGACCTTGCCGGGATAGATTACCTGATCCTTTTCATTTAGTTTTTCGTAAAATTGTTCGAATTTGAAGTGGAGATGAGTCGGATAGAGGAACGAGGTGATGATGTAGCCTTGCAATGCGAGCGGGAGATATTCCTGAAATCCCATTTCCCGCATACCGGCGACAAGCACATTGTAATTGTTGCGATAACGCGCGGCGCGTCCGGCGACGCCCCCTTCCTGTTCGAGTTCGAGCAAGGCCTGGTGGAAGGCGAGCAGCGAATGCGTTGGCGGCGTAAAGCGGAATTGGCCGTTGGATTCGAGCCCTTTCCACTGCGCAAGCAGGTCCAGACTCAAACTGCGGGCGTAGCCTTCCGTTTTCAGCAGCGTCTCTTTGCGGGCGATGATGAAGCCGAAGCCGGGTACGCCTTCAATGCATTTATTGGCGGAAGAGACGAGATAATCGATTTGGCAGTCGGCGAGATTGAGAGGAACCGCGCCAAAACTGCTCATGGCGTCGACGAAATAGGTTTTTCCCGCTTTTTTGACGAGTTGGCCGATTTCACGAATGGGATTGATGATGCCGGTAGTGGTTTCGCAATGAACGACGGAGACGTGGGTGATTTTTTTGTCTTCGTTGAGTTTCTTTTCGATTTCACTCAAATCCGGCAGCGAATTTTCCGCGTAGGTCAGCGATTCCACCTCGATTTTTAGGATGGACGCCATATGCGCGATGCGTTTACCATAGGCGCCGTTGACGATGACGAGAAATTTGCCGTCGGGCGGGATGGTGGAAGAAACGACGGATTCCAGCGCGAAGGTGCCGCTGCCTTGCATGGGGATGGCTTCATAGCCGCTGTTTGCCGCTTCGCCCACGACAAGAAGTTTTTTCCGAATTTCCTTGATGGTATTGATGAATTCGAAATCGCGGGAGCCGAGATCGCGCAGCATGGCCTGTTTGACGGTTCGGCTCGTGGTTAAGGGGCCGGGGGTGAAGAGGATTTTGTCTTTCCCACCGGTTGTTTTTTTTGTATTGCTCATGTGATGCTCCAGTAAAATTTGGTTGAAAATGCGCCTCGTAGGGGCAAGTTTCAAACCTGCCCCTACGAGGAATTATCATCATTCATCGTGACCAATCGGTCATGAATGTTTATGGGAAAATTAACGTGGGTAGAGCAGGCGTCCTCGCCTGCGTCGTTCGTGCAAGCGGGGACGCTTGCTCTACCCACGGATGAACGAACGGCGATAATTTTTTTCCTTATGACCATATTGTCATGGTAATGGGAAAAATTGATTTTATCCTTCTTACTGCTGTTCTATAAGACTTTGGATGCGGTTTTTATAATGATTTCTTATGGTTGGTGTTGCCATGTCAAAACCAGCGGGTGATGGTGACTTTTTGTTGAGTGTAAAAAGCGATGCCTTCCGTACCTTGAATATGCAGGTCGCCGAAGAACGAGTCGTTCCATCCGGTGAAAGAGAAGGAAGCCATCGGAGCGGGAACGCCGACGTTGATTCCGATCATGCCGCAGCGGACTTCACGGCGGAATTGGCGGGCGGCCTTGCCGCTGTCGGTGAAAATGACGCCGGCGTTGCCGAAGGGGCTTTGATTCATTTGTTCGATGGCTTCGTCGAGGCTGTTCATGCGCAGGATGCCGAGAACGGGACCGAACACTTCCTCTTTGATGATGCCGCTTTGCGGATTAACGCCGTCGACAAGGGTGGGAGCGATGTAATAGCCGTTGGGAGCGCTTTCCACGTTCACGTGGCGGCCGTCCAGGATGAGCTTGGCGCCTTCTTTTTCACTTTGGGCGAGGTATCCGTGGATTTTTTCGAGATGCGGCTTGCTGATGACGGGTCCCATGTCGACGGATTCGTCGCTATCGGTCGGACCGACTTTCATGGCGGCGGCGGCTTCGCGCAACGGTTCGAGAATGCGTTCCGTCGCGCCGGGAACAGTCAATAGTGTGCTGCCTGCCATGCAACGCTCTCCCGCGCATCCGAAGGCGGAGGCGTTGATCGCTTCAATGACGGCGTCGACCGGCGCGTCCGGCATGACGATGAAGTGATTTTTTGCGCCGCCGGCCGATTGCACGCGTTTTCCGTTGGCCGCGCCGGTTTGATAAATATAGCGGGCGACGGGTGTGGAACCGACAAAGGAAATGGCGCGAATATGGGGATGCGTGAGCAGGGCGTTCACCGCATCGCGCGCGCCGTGAATGAGATTCATGACGCCGTCAGGAATGCCCGCTTCAACCAGCAATTCCACCAGGCGAATAGCGGTCAGCGGCGTCTGTTCCGATGGTTTTAAAATAAATGTGTTGCCGCAGGCGAGAGCAATGGGGAACATCCACAGCGGAATCATGGCGGGGAAATTGAAGGGGGTGATTCCCGCGCAGACGCCGAGGGGAAAGCGTTCGGACATGTAATCCACGCTGCCGCCGGTTTCGGACAGGGTTTCGCCTTTGATGAGCATGGGAATGCCGCAGGCGAGATCGACGACTTCGATGCCGCGGCGAACGGAGCCCTTTGCCTCGGCGAGGGTTTTGCCGTGCTCGCGGGTGACGAGACGGTAAAGTTCGTCGAAATGTGCGTCCAGCAGATGTTTGTAGCGGAACAGAATCTGCGTACGCGCTTGCGGGGGAGTCTTCGCCCATGCGGGGAAAGCGGCGAGAGCGGCCTGGACGGCTTTGTCCACCTCACTTTGGTCGCACAAAGGCACTTGTGCAATGGTTTCGCCGGTCGAGGGATTGGTGACCGGAAGAATGTTGCCTGACGTTGATTCCTGCCATTTGCCGTTGATGAGTTGTTTGCACGTTGGGACTGTCATTGGATTCCGTTTCTTTACGTTAAATATAAATTGTATTTGATCCGACTTTACGTTCGTTTTTATAGTAAAAGTTAAGATCGTATTGAGTGATTCATGTGACTTTATTGGGAATTGGGGGTGATGTCAAGAAAACGGACCGAATTTTAAGCCGTTGGCATCGCTTTTAAAATTTCAGAAATAAAGGATTGCAAATCCCCTTCGCAAATATTGAGTCAATGGTTATTGTTTCTTTTGCATTATTAAATTAAAATTCTGTTGATGGATGTGGGTGATGATTCGATTTTGGCGAGTCGTTGGAAATGGCATTGGTGGTTTTTGCGCGGGTAAAGCAAGCGTCTCGCTTGCCTCAACATCGCAGGCGGGGACGCTTGCTCTACCCGCGAATGTTTGTATAAACCTCCAGAGGCCATAACGAAGGATGAAAATAAACCCGTAGGGGCGGTTCGCGAACCGCCCCTACGACTCGTGTGTTCATGGAATGAAAGGAGGCTTGATCGATGCGAATCGTTTTTTGTTTATATTTCTTGATTCCAATCTCGTTCCCATCCTTTGCGGCAATGGAAACGTTGCCGGGGACGCAACCGTTGACGCCGGAAGGGGATTTGGCGGTGGAGATGGTGGCGGGGATCGATCGGTATCTCCTGCGGGAGATCGAGGCGTCTGTTGCTCGACGCGCGGAGCGATGGAATCGTGATGTTTCTTCCCACACGAATTACATCAAATCGGTGGAGCCGAATCGGAATCGGCTTCGAACGATTCTAGGCGAGGTGGATGCGCGCGAAACGATCGCGATGAGCATTTCCGCGCCGATTGATCATGCAAGAAACTTGTCGGAAAAAGAACTTCGACCGGGAAGAGTGGGGGAAGGATTGGGCTACAAAATTTTTGCGGTGCGATGGAATGTGTTTGACGGCGTGGAGGGGGAAGGACTTTTGCTGGAACCCGATCGTCCGCCGATTGCCAACGTGATCGCCCTTTCCGATTGCGACCGGATACCGGAAATGCTGTGCGGATTGATTCCCGGCTTGGCGGGAGAGGCGCAATTCGCGCGGCGATTGGCGGAAAACGGCTGCCGGGTGTTGGTTCCGTATTTGATCAATCGGCGGGATACCTATTCGGGCCGTGCTGACATTCGCATGACGAACCAACCGCATCGCGAGTTTCTGTATCGGGCGGCGTATGAAATGGGACGGCACATTATCGGGTACGAAATACAGAAAATTCTGGCGGGAGTGGATTGGTTTGAGACGCAGGATCGGGAATTGCCAATCGGCGTATTTGGCTATGGGGGAGGGGGGCTTCTGGCTTTTTATGCCGGGGCGATTGATCCGCGCATCGATGCCGTGGGAGTGAGCGGATATTTTCGACCGCGAGAGGAATTGTGGCGGGAGCCGATTTATCGTAACGTCTGGTCGTTGTTGACGGAATTCGGCGATGCGGAAATTGCATCCTTGATCGCGCCGCGTGCGCTGGTTGTGGAGGCGTGCGCGTTTCCGGAGGTGGAGGGACCGCCGGCGACGCCGAATCGCAGCGGCGCCGCGCCGGGTGTGATCACCACACCGGATTTTGCGGATGTGGAACATGAATTTCAGCGAACGATAAAATTAATTGATTTGTTATCGCCATCTCCTTTTTTTCAATTGATCGATAATCGCAAGGGATTGGAGGGAGGAGATGCGGCGTTGTTGGCGTTTTTGCACGGATTGGGAATAAAGATACCGATGCTTGCGCCCGGCGTTCCTCCCATTCATCGGCGAACCATGATCGATCGGGAACGAATGAAACGGCAATTCGATCAATTGCTCGAGCATACGCAAGTTCTCATGCGGGAGAGTGAATTTACACGCAACGAATTCTGGTCGAAGGCGGACGATTCCAGTGCGGAGGCGTGGGAGAAGAGTTGTGAATGGTATAAAGAGTATTTTTGGGATGAAATCATTGGGCGGCTGCCGCCTGCGACTCTGCCGGCCAACGCGCGCACTCGTTTGCTGTGCGACGAAGAGAACTACAAAGGGTATGAAGTGATGCTGGATGTTTATCCGGATGTGTTCGCGTATGGAATTTTATTAATTCCGAAAAATACTGTGGATGGGGAAAAGCGGCCGGTGGTGGTTTGCCAGCACGGATTGGAAGGGCGACCGCAGGATGTGGCCGACCCGCGAATCGATAACAAAGCGTACAACCAATACGCCTGTAAATTGGCCGAGTTGGGATTCATCACGTACGCGCCGCAGAATCCGTATATCGGGCAGGATCGATTTCGCGTATTGTTGCGCAAAGCGCAGCCGCTGAAACTCACTCTTTACTCCTTCATCGTCAGGCAGCATGAGCAAACGCTACGCTGGCTGGCGAGCCTGCCGTGCGTCGACGCGGAACGAATCGCGTTTTATGGATTAAGTTACGGCGGCAAGACGGCGATGCGGATTCCGGCGTTGCTGAACGGCTATTGCCTGTCGATCTGTTCGGCGGATTACAACGAATGGATCTGGAAAAATGTGTCGGCGCGGCATCGCTATAGTTATTTATTCACCGGCGAGTACGACATGCCGGAATTCAATTTGGGAAATACCTTCAATTATGCGGAAATGAGTTGGATGATCCTGCCGCGGCCGTTTATGGTCGAGCGCGGGCATCACGACGGCGTCGCGCCGGACGAATGGGTGGCGTACGAGTTTGCGCGGACGCGCAGGCGCTACAATCTGTTGGGACTTGGAGAGCGCGCGGAGATCGAGTTTTTTAACGGACCGCATTCGATCCACGGCGTGGGGACGTTTGCGTTTTTGCGGAAGCATTTAAATACTAATTACTAAAGGTTATAGGTCGGGTGGCAAAGGCATGACGAAATCTGCATTTGAAGGAACTCAAGTATGAATTATTGTTTTCTTTTATAGTGGTGACGGCAAGCGAGTATTCGGATTTTCTCATCCAGAACCTGATACACAATCCGATGTTCCTTATCGATCCGCCTTGACCAACAACCGTTTAATTCATGTTTCAACGGTTCAGGTTTTCCGTTTCCTCGAAAAGGAGATTTTTGGATCTCCAGGATGAGATTCATGATCTTCAACGCGGTTTTCCGATTCGTCTGAACCCACCAAATCATGTCTTCCAATGCATGTTGGTCAAATTCCAAGTTTTTCACGAACCACCTCAAGAGGAATCCCTTCCTCCCGATTTTTGGCGTCCAGGAGTCTCTTTTTCATGACGACGCTTTCGAGCAAGTAGGCGGTTTCTTTTTCCGATTCGATTTCTCGCCACAATTCGATGGGCACAATAACGGCTTTCACCTCGCCGGTTTCATCTGAGATGTATTGAAGAGTTGACGGAGACATATTTTACCTGACTCAATCTCATCGTATGAGAATGATTTCGAAATAGGATGATAAATATTCTATCACAATTTGCTTTATCTTTTCACTGTCGGAAGTGAATTCTTCCTGAATCTGCCTAATTCATAAAAAACTACGCTCGGGTGGCAACGACATGACGAAGTCTGCCTTTGAAGGGATGAGGGGGGATAATAGGCGAGGTCCAGGCCAACATGAAGATAATGCGATCGAAGAGAACGATGTTTTTTGAATGTGTTTACACATTATCTCAAAATTGATATCATGAGAGTGGGGTAATGCCTAAAACTGCTGTATACTTTATAAGGAGAATGATGGAACGGTTCCTGTAAAAGTTACTCGCACTCTGTTTGGTGAAGGAAGAGAAAGTTCCTGATATCGTGATCCATCGGGCATTGAAAACGCAACGAATGATTCCTATCAATTTATCGGTAAAAATAATGGTGTTGTGTCAAGCGATTTTTGTATACCTTACGATTTACTGCGGATATTCCACTATTGCAGCCGCCCAGACGCCCGTCATCGTAGGGGATGCCAAAGGATGGCCGGTGGTGTTTGAATTGAAAAATGGGGAAGAATTCAAAGTCCAACGATCCGTCAACGGCGAGGTGATCGAACGAAACGTCCGGCTGATATCCTTCACCGAATCATGGGAAGCGGACCAATGGATTGAAGAAAATCATGCGCGCCGCACGCTATGTGACGCGCAAGTGATCGTGGAGGTCGACGGCGAGAGAGCGCTCTTGCATGCGCGGCCCTATCAGTTTCCTCTCGTCGTGAACGGATTACGGTTGTATGTCGAGGCGACAAGGAATTGGGCGCAACAGGTCGAATTGGCTCCGCTCGGTTGGCGGGGCGGTGATGTGAGATTCTCGGCGGTTGCGCAGGGGGAAAGTTGGGGACCCTCCACGCTTCGCTTCCCGATGCGGAACTATCGCTGGCGTTCCGCCAGTTATAATAACACGTGGCTCTCGTTGGTCCCTTACAATAAATTGTATTACCATCGCGGCGAAGATTTTGGGGCGGTTCCCGATCACCTGCCGGTGATTGCCATGCTGGATGGCAAAATCATTACGTCGCCTTTGCCGCACGGCGATGGGGATTCGAACCTGTTGATCATCGCACATGCTTCCGGACTAAAATATCAATATGCCCATATGAATATCGAGACCATTGAACCAGCTCTTACCGTCGGAACTACCGTTCGCGCCGGAGACACTCTTGGAAAGACAGGGATGACGTGGGCCGGGCGCAAATCGCAGACTCACGATCCTCACCTTCACGCGGATTTTATCCTGGGCGATACGAATATCGGCAGTTATCCATTTCTCGCCGAGGCGTATCTGCGTGATTATTCGGATGCGGTTCTCGCGGTCGCCGGCGGATACGCATTTGGGTTGCCGGGGCAAACGATTCGGCTGGATGGCTCTCGTAGTATTGCGCGAGAGGGAGGCAACATTTCCGATTTCACCTGGCGGCTCCACGATGGCCGGCAAGTAAACACGGCGGAAATTGATGTTCAATATGACCATCCCGGTCTTTATAGCGAAATGCTGATTGTGCATACCGACCATGGAAACGAAGACCACGATTTTTTGCAGGTTCGGATTTACGATGCGGCGCATCCTCGCGACATTGCATTTGGATGGTTTTATCACACGCCCGTCCGCGGCATTCAACCCGGCGATCCCGTCGAGTTTACCAATCGGTTGATGAATACAAAAGGCGAAGTAACGATCGATTTCGGAGAGGGGACGCCCCCTCAACCCATTCACGAGACCATTCGCCATTCCTATGAGAAACCGGGAGTTTATGCCGCTTCGTTACGAGCAATGAGCAAAAACGATGAGCCGGCAACGATCCGGATGCGGGTGGTTGTGGAAGAATAAGGCATCATGTCAATTATCGGATTCTGTATTTTTTCATGGGCGGAATGTAACGTTGCTCGCTTATGGTTTGATGAAGGAAGAGAAGGTTCCGGATATCGATATCAAACGGGCATTGAAACGGAAAGAAAAATTTGTGCATATGCCTGTCTTGAAAATGCTGATTATGGCGGCCATTCTGTATCCATGCTGCAACGTGTTGCGGCCGCGTTGCATAAAAAAATTACAAATTTCGTTCATCTCGACTTAGGAAAACCGGCTATCCGCATGAATACTCGATCAGCGTCGCATCGGACATGTCAACTATGCCGATAGCCGCCGTCTCCGTCTCGTAGGATGGGTTGTGCTTTTTCAACCCATCAAAATGGGATATATTAATGATGGGTTAAAACGACATAATCCATCCTACACCTGCTTGACCACGAAGGAAATAGCCATAAGAAATATTCAAGTTCGGTGGTTCGGTAGGGTGGGTTGAATGGTAATGAAACCCACCATTTAACTAAAAAAGTGCAAAATTCCGGATGCTTGTTGGATTAAATGGACCTGTGATTCGATAGACTTTCCATGCATGTTCACTGATATTTTTAATAATCACGAGTAATTTGTTTTGACTTCCCACCAACAATCCGTTTATCGAGACATCCGCTCTGCTCTTCGCGATAATCTGGCTCCCGCCCGGAGAATAAAGTTTGAGATAATATGCCCCAGCTCCATCACGTACGATGGCAACGAGATCATCATTGGTCCCGGCTATGACGTTGATACCTAATCCGACGAGTTCTTCATCGATGGAATACATGATTTCAGCCGAGAAATCGGCGCTGACCATATTGAGTTCCATATCGCTTGAAGTTGCGATAGGAGTGAAAGTAGGAGTTGGCGTTGTATTAGGATCAGGGGTTGGGGTTGGAGGTGTACGGCTCATGTAGAGTAAGGAGTAACTGCCCAAAAAAGACGATTCCGATCCTGATATAAGTAAATAATAGATTCCTTCAATCGTTGGAATATATCTTAAGGTAATGGTATTAGGTGAACTTTGTATAATTTCTCCATTAATAGGTGTAATTGTAGTAAAATCTTGTTGAAATAGTTCAATACTAGGAGCATCATCATACAAACTCCACCAACGATCATATGCACATGTGAACTCATAATAAACACCTTCTATTGTAACAGTTCAGTCATTTGAAGTAATGACAGGAGGGAAAGGAGGAAGTTGACCCGTGCGAATATAATCCCGTAGGGCGGAAACGAGGGTCTTGATGG
>QZKN01000191.1 GCA_003598175.1 Candidatus Omnitrophota bacterium | reverse complement strand
CGTTGATATTCGCGGTCATTGTTTATTCCTCATTTACAGGCCTGTCCGCGTTGTCCACTCATTGGACTCATCTGGCCGCCTGCCGGTTTTTGGGCGCCATCGGACTGGGAGGCGCCTGGCCTTTAAGCGTCGCGCTGCTCGTGGAAACCTGGCCGGATAAATACCGGTCGGTTCTGGCAGGATTGATGGGGGCCGGCGCCAACGTCGGATTTCTCATTGCGGGTTCGTTCGCCCGATTGATGGAGAATTACAGCTGGCGATGGGTGATCGCGATGGGATTCGTGATCGGGATGAGCAGCCTGCTCGTCATCGTGTTCGTTCCCGAACCGACGAAGTGGAAGCTCTCCCGCCAGAAACAACAACGCTCCAATCTCGGAGAATTATTTACACCCCGCTATGCGCGCTCGACGATTGTGGGAACCCTGCTCTCGACCATTGCGTTGCTCGGCACGTGGGGATCGTTTCTCTGGCTTTCCACCTACGTCGATCAAATCGCGGAGGGCACGAAATATCAGAATTCGGCCCGGGCCACCGTGGCCATCTGGCAATCCTACGGTCAGATCATCGGCGGTTTTCTCGGCGGAGTGCTGGCCGGTTGGATGGGCAACAAATCCTCATGGCGGTTCCTGTGCGTCATGGCATGGGCATCCGTGTTGGCTTTATTCTGGTTCAACACCACGTTTGGCTACCCGATGGTGCTCATGGGAGCGTTTGCCGGGCTGTTCGTGACCGCGTTCTTCGGCTGGCTGCCCAAATTCCTGCCGGAACTCTACCCGACGCGCATCCGCGCCACCGGTCAGGGCTTTTCATTCAACGCCGGCCGCATCGTCGCCGGTTTCGGCGTGCTCGGAGCGGGCCGACTGGTGGAGGCGTTTGACGGCGATTACCGCAAAGGGATGATGGTGATGTGTTCGATTTATCTGTTGGGTCTGATTGTCATTCTCTTTGCGCCCGAAACCGGCGGGAAAATGGTTTCGGACGAAGAGGACGAAGCGGCTATGGCCGCGCAGGCGAAGTGAAGCGCGTTTTCATGGGAAAATCCGGAGAATTGAATGTCTCGGGCGTGGTCCCGGCGCGGCTTGGCCGATTCCCGCCGGAATAGGTGGCCGATTTAAAACGGAATGCCCGGCCGATTTCGCCGGAATCTGCAGTTGATCTTTTTCATCGTCTCTTTGGTGATTGAATGCTTGAGGAGATTTCTCTTGGATGAATTATCCAAGCTCCTCCGAATCGAAGATGAGATAATGGAGCGGGATCGATATCCGTTATTCGAGTGTCTTGAAGAAACCGGCAATTTCTTCGAATGAACGGATTCTGGTTTGCTGTATCGAAAAATATAGTTATTACACGTTTTGAATGACTGCATTTTGTAAGTCCTTTAAATTCAATGAGTTTTAACCGGACAGTCGTGATATGACTTCTGTCTTCCCGGCGCTTCATTTCTTGCTGCGTTTGTGAATCCGATATAAAAGAAATCTCCGGCCTTGACCTTACCGCAGGCTCTCACCTTGATCGCGGCTACATTTCATCTAGTTTCTCTCCATCTCCCTGAAACCTTGGAGATTGTCCGCTATCATATGCTACGAAATCATGTCGCCTATATCTCTCTCTCATCGGAAAAAACGGATGGCGCAAGCGGAAAAGTTGGGAATTAATGTGTCGCGGTAGTATTAAATAAAATTCGGTAACATTTCATGAAAAAAATCATTATCCGAGGTGCGAAAGAGCACAATTTGAAAAATATCGATCTCGATCTGCCGCGGGATCAGTTGATCGTGTTTACCGGCGTCAGCGGATCGGGGAAATCGTCGCTGGCGTTCGATACGATTTACGCGGAGGGACAGCGGCGGTACGTGGAGTCGCTTTCCGCCTATGCGCGGCAGTTTCTCGGGCAGATGGAGAAGCCGCGGGTGGATTTTATCGGCGGATTGTCGCCGGCAATTTCCATCGAGCAGAAGAGCACCAGCAAGAATCCGCGTTCGACGGTGGGGACGGTGACGGAGATTTATGATTATCTGCGTCTCTTGTTTTCACGCTGCGGAACGCCCTATTGTCCCAACTGCGACATTCCGGTCGGTTCGCAGACCGTCGATCAGATCGTCGATCGTATAATGGAACTACCGGAATCGACGCGATTTATGATTCTTGCGCCGAAGGTGCGGCAGCGAAAAGGCGAATATAAGGATCTGTTCGACGAGGCGCGCAAGGAAGGCTTTGTGCGCGTGCGAGTGGACGGTCATATCATGGAACTTGAACAGAAAATCTCGCTGGACAAAAAATTGGCGCATACGGTAGAAATTGTCGTGGATCGGCTGGTAATGAAAGGGGGCGTCGAGTCGCGTCTGGCCGATTCGGTCGAACTTGCGTTGCAACAAGGGGATGGTTTACTCATTTTGTCTATCCCAGAAAAAGACGATCTCATGTTCAGTTCGCGTAACGCCTGCCTGCAGTGCGGAAAATCGTTCGACGATCTTTCTCCGCAGCATTTTTCCTTCAATCATCCGCTGGGTATGTGTCCGGAATGCGACGGGTTGGGGAGAAAATTGGAACTGGATCCCGATTTGATCGTGCCGGATAAGGATCGCTCCGTGGTGGATGGGGCGATGGCGCCGTGGAAAAATGTGTTTCAGGACGGCAACGACTCCAATTGGTCGTATCATGTGCGTTCCCGCATCGAGTCGTTTGCGCGCAAGCACAAAATCTCGCTGACGAAACCGTGGAAGACGCTTTCCAGAAAAGCGCAGGATCTTTTGCTTCACGGCGATAACGGTTCACGCGGCGAGTATCACGGCATTATTCCCGAAATGGAGCGGTGGTTTCAAAACACGACTTCGGAAGGATTTCGCAGTTATTTGCTGGAAACCTTCATGCATCGCGTTCCCTGTGAAACCTGTCACGGCGGACGATTGAAGGCGGAGTCGCTGGCGGTTCGATTCGGCGGCAGAAAAATCAAGGACGTGACGGATTTGAGCGTAACGGAATCGTTCCGTTTTTTCAAAGAAGTGGAGTTGGAGTCGCGGCAGATGGAAATTGCCGGAACCGTGCTCAAAGAGATATTCGACCGCTTAAAATTTCTGGACGATGTGGGTTTGGGGTATCTCACTCTCAGCCGATCCGCGCCGACGTTATCCGGCGGTGAGGCGCAGCGGATTCGCCTGGCCAGCCAAATCGGCAGCGCTCTCGTCGGCGTGCTGTACGTGTTGGACGAGCCCAGCATCGGACTCCACCAACGCGACAATCGCAAATTGATCGACACGCTGCTGCACCTGCGCGATTTGGGAAACACGGTTTTGGTAGTCGAGCACGATATGGAAATGATGGAATCGGCGGATTATCTGGTTGATTTCGGGCCTGGCGCGGGGCGGGACGGTGGGGAAATCATTGTCGCCGGAAAACCGGAGGTGGTGCGCAATCATCCGCAATCGATGACTGGCGCGTATTTGTCTGGACGGGAGGAAATTCCAATTCCCGAATTCCGGCGGGCGGGAAACGGCCACTATCTGCAAGTCATCGGCGCGGCGGAAAACAATTTAAAGAATATCGACGTGCAAATCCCGCTGGGACAATTCATCTGCGTCACCGGCGTGTCCGGTTCCGGCAAGAGCAGCCTGATCACGGAAATTTTATTCAAGGCGCTGGATAAACAGCTGCATCGCGCACAGGTGATACCCGGTCAACATCGGGAAATCCGCGGCGTGGAGCATATCGACAAGGTCATCGAGATCGATCAAAAGCCCATCGGACGCACACCGCGTTCGAACCCGGCGACGTATGTCAAAGTTTTCGATCCCATCCGGCAAATCTTTTGTCAACTGCCCGAAGCGAAGATGCGGGGGTATAAAGCCGGACGCTTTTCGTTTAATGTGAAAGGTGGACGATGCGAGGCCTGCTCGGGAGACGGCGCCAAATGCATCGAGATGCATTTTTTGCCGGATGTATACGTCACATGTGAGGTTTGTCAGGGAAAGCGTTTCAATCGCGAGACGTTGCAGGTGAAATACAAAGGGCATACGATCGCGGATGTGCTCGACCTGAGCGTGAAAGAGGCGCTGGAACTCTTTAAGAATGTTCCGCGCATTGGCCGGATTTTACAGACGCTCAGCCGCGTGGGATTGGATTACGTTCATCTCGGCCAACCGGCGCCGACGCTTTCCGGCGGCGAGGCGCAACGCGTGAAATTGGCGAAAGAACTGTCACGGCGCGATACGGGAAACACGCTTTATATTCTGGACGAGCCCACGACCGGCCTGCATTTCGAGGATATCAAAAAATTGCTCCACGTTCTCAATGAACTGGTGGACCGAGGCAACACCGTCGTCGTCATCGAACACAATCTGGACGTGATCAAATCGGCGGATTCGATCATCGATCTCGGTCCGGAAGGAGGCGATGGAGGCGGGATGATCGTCGCGACCGGCGCCCCGGAAGAAATTGCGGCAAATCCGAATTCGTATACCGGGCAATTTCTTAAATCGGTGTTGCATCAGGAAGCGACACACAAACGGACTGCATAAGGATAGGGAGGACCGACATCACATGAATGGACCGGAATCACAACGCACCGGTGGAAGAAAATTCGATGAATTACGAAAGGTTAAATTTGAGCGGCGCTATCTGGATTTTGCCGAAGGCTCCTGCCTGGTCAGCTGCGGGCGCACGCGGGTGCTCTGCGCCGCCTCGGTGGAAGATCGCGTTCCTCCCTTTTTAGTGGGATCGGGACAGGGATGGATTACGGCCGAATATTCCTTGCTGCCGAAGTCCACCATCCAGCGCATTACGCGGGAACGGGCGCGCAGCGGCCGTTCACAGGAAATTCAACGGCTGATCGGCCGTTCCTTGCGTAGCGTCACCGATCTGGCCAAATTGGGGGAACGAACGATTTACATCGATTGCGACGTGATTCAGGCGGATGGCGGAACCCGAACCACTTCGATTTCCGGCGCGGCGGTGGCGCTGTATGACGCTCTGACTTTCTTAAAAGAAAATGGAATCATACGCGAATGGCCGTTGAGCAGCCTGATTTCCGCCGTCAGCGTCGGCCTGGTGGACGGCGATCTTTGTTTGGATCTGGATTATAGTGAAGACAGTATCGCCGACGTCGATTTGACTGTGGTCAAGACGGAATCGGGTCAGTTCGTCGAGATTCAAGGGACCGCGGAACATGCCACATTCGGCATGGAACAGCTCCAACAAATGCTGTCACTGGCGGATGAAGGGATCAAGCGGATTCTGGCGGCGCAAAAAGAAATATTGAACATCCCGATCATGGCAAATCCATAACCGCTTTTTCACTTCCACCTTTTCAATGGATATGTACAATAGTAACATGAGTCATCGGATGCATTCCTTTTTCGGAATACTGCCGAAAAAGGCTGTACTCTTTCGTTTTTAAACATCCGGTTATGTTTTCAAGTTGGGGGACGATAATAATTGATCTTCGGATAAGCATTGTATCGCCGTTTATACGATAGGAATAAATGATGAATCCATGGTTCGATCCCTCCCATTTCCTTACGTTCGATTCTCCGACCCTTCTTGCCCAGGACGCCTTGCCCAATCTGTGGAAAGCAACCGAAGTCGATCCGACTTTAATGTTTCAAATATTGGTCGGAATCATTTTACTAGTCACTACTATCATCGTGGTGACGTATAAATACCAACGATGGAAACGGTATACCGAATTCGTCACGGAAATGAAATCCCTGGATTTGGATCCGGAATCGGAAGGAACGCTCGCCGGCATGGTGAAACGGTATTCGATGGATGAGCCGGTCAATGTCTTGTTTTCCGCCCGGCTGTTCGATGAAATGGCCACGAGTGAAATCATCCGCGTGCTAGGCAGCCCCGGATCCATGCAGGCAAAACGGAATTTTATCGATCTGGTTTACCGCATTCGGACAAAAACCTACCACCCGGATTGGCTGGGCATTACCGAAGAGAACCGACCCCAAGCGCTTGCCATTGCCGAGAAGCCCTTATCACTGCCGTGGGAGGAAGCGGACGAGGGGATGGAGAAATCTGATTTTTAAATAGGCTGTTTCTTCACCGCCGAATACTTCTTTCAAGTGATCCACGCCTTTCAATCCCGCGCTCGCTCCGAAATTCAATGAGGCAAAACCTCTTTCACCGGCATCTTCGATGATGTCGCTCAACAGTAGTTTGCTTGCGTTAATTTTCGATACCCCGGAATCCCGCGCGGCCGCCATATATTGCACTTCTCCTTTTCCATAGGCAACAACCGCGCCGGCAACGGGACGATGATCGTGTTCGGCAATCCATATGCGGACCAGGTCACCGGGAACCTCCGTGAGCGCATCGAAAAACGACAGCGGATAGGTGGAGGTTCCCTGCCATTCGTCGCAGGCATGTCGATAAAGCCTCTTTATCGTTTCGACGCCGTCCGGACGATTGTTCCAGCGAGTTATGACGCCTTTATTTCGCGTCTGACGAATATCTCTGCGAGTTCCTTTATGAAACCGTTCTTCCCAAATCCGTTCGAACGGCCTATCCAGCGGTAAAATGCGGGTGGTGTTTTTAAAAATCCTGAAAGAGGGATAGGATTTGCAATGAACGAGATTCAGGGGATCGAAGGGATTGAGGATGACATCGAAAACCGGTTTGCGCAACGATACCAGATGACGAGCGGCCGCATACAGATGATGGATGGAAATTGCGGCGTCGCCGATCAACCCGCCGTACGTATTCCACGGCAGGGAATCCGATTTTCGTGTGAAAAGCAGTTTTTTCGATGCAAAAAGCGGGAGGATGGCTTCGCTTCCATCCGAAAACGTAAAATAGCGGTGTTCGGGAGTGCAATCGGGCAGCACGCGCGTCAGAATCTCTGACCATTGCGGCGTTTGATAAAACGAATATTGATTCCGTCGCCGCAGCATGTTCTCCCAAAATGACGAATCATGATCTCGCAAAAGCAAGGATGAATGTTGAACGGAAATATCCATTACCGGCGCTCCCGGACAGTGGATATCGCGGTTTGAACGTCGCGATCCGGCTTGACCGTGATGACGCGATAGTTGCCCAAACGCTTGATTTCGGAATGAACGCCCAATAATTCGTGAATGGTGGGGACGATACTCAATCGCAGCCGGTTTTTTCTGCATAAATTCACGATGGAATAAAGATCATCGAGCGCTATGGCGGGATCGGCGATGAGCACTTCGTCCACTTTTCTCGCCGGAAGCAGCCGTTCGAGGTCGGAGAGATTCCCCAGCGGTGGAATCTCGCCGGCCGGCGCTGTATCGTTGCCGCTTGTCGAAATAAAACCTAATGGATCGAAACCGATTTCAGGATGTTGTTTCATCGCGGCGCCGATTTCCATTGCCGTGCGGTTGGTTCCGACGATCACGATGCGATCGAGAATGATGCGCCGGCGATGCAGCAGATGTTCGAATTGGTAAAACAACCATCGCCAGACAAACAACACGATCATGAACACCAGACCGTAAAAACCAAAAACCACGCGGGAATACCCGCGAAGATATTCCTTGAAGATTTCCTTAAATACAAATTGGAAAGCAATCAACAACAACACCGCCGTTATCGACGCTTTTACAATCCTGGCTGACAACAGATCGAGCGTCAAATATTTGTCGCGCTCATAAAGCCGGTTGATCCACATGGCCGGAACGGCCAGCAGCGAAACAAAAATCAATAAATCGCTATAGGCCGGCATATCCAACAACGAGGAAATGGTTGGGAACGGATCTTCCGTGTTCGCGAATAATCCACTGCGAAAATACAGCCAGTACGAAAACAGAAAAAGCATGGGCGCCAGGATCGCATCGACAATCCCAAGCAAAAGCGGACGAGTCAATAAAGCAATCCGCTTTTGGGTACGGTAAGACAGACGGTCGAATAACAGCAGAAAAAAATAGGGCGCATTCAGGATGATCCGTTTCCAGAGACCGCGCGGCCGTTGGAACAGGCGATACAATCCCTCCATTCCCAAATTCTGGATCCACTGCGGAGCGCGTTTTTCACGCCCGATGATGAAGTTGAACGCTCCACCGACGCCGATCATGACCGGGACGCGCAGGTCATTTTTTCGGCGATGAATCCATTTTTCCTGGCGCGGCGCGCCGAAGGCGACGAATAGCACGTCCGGTTTGGCCGCCTGAACGGCATGGATGGTTTTCGCTTCCTCTTCCGGATTCTCTTCGAATTTATAGGGCGGGCAGTAGGCTCCCGCAATTTTTAGTTCGGGAAATCGATATTTCAATGTGTGCGCGGTTTGATCGGCGACGCCTTCTTCGCCGCCGAGAAAAAAAACGGAATGGCCTTCCGCGGCGGCCAATTGGCAGATTTTGGGCACCAAATCCACGCCGGTTATTCGCTCTTTGAGTGGGGTTTTATGCAAACGTGAGGCAAAAATGACCTGCATTCCGTCGGGAACGACCAAATCGGCTTCCGCCAGTACGCGATTGAATTCGGCGTCGCGGCGGGCGCAGATGACCTGCTCGATAGCGGGAGTGATAATTTGGTGCGGCCGGCCGCTTACAATCATCCGGCGTATGCGGTCGAGCGCTTCGTCGCCCGTTATGTTGTCGATTTGTACGCCTAAAATTTCAATTCGTTCCATGATGACTCGATTCTACGTGCAAGACGCAGGCCATGAAAGGAACGGAACTCAACCGTTATGCGATTTTGAGACTACCGGATTCCTGCTTTTTCCAACACATCCAAAATACTGGCGTAACGGCCGAATGGCGGAAAAATGTACGCGCCTTTCACCCGCGGATTCCGCGCGGCTTCCCGCAATGCTTCCGCCGCAATGTTGATTCCTTCCTCCCGTTGCGCTTCTTTTGTGGGGGCCAACCGCATCCGTTCGCGGATTTCGTTCGGCACCTGCATTCCGGGAACCTCGTTGTGCAGGAATTCCGCGTTTTTATAACTGGCTAGAGGGAGAATTCCAACAAAAAAGGGGATGGGACGAATCGGGGCGATACATTGGAGAAACGTATCCAACAATTCCGGATCGTAAATCGGTTGGGAAAAGACATATTCCGCGCCGGCATTCACCTTTTGCTCATATCGGCGCACCTCCAGATCGAGATCAGCCGCCGCCGGATTGCAGCCGACGCCGATGACGAAAGAGGTTTGGTCCCTCAGCGGCCGGTGGGCAAAATCCAAGCCTTGATTGAGCAGATTCGCACAGCGAACCAGGCCGATTGCGTCCAAATCGAAGACGGCAGTCGAATCAGGATAGAGCCCCATTTTCGGCGGATCGCCAGTGATCAGCATCAGATTGTGCAAATCCAACGCATTGGCGCTGATCATGTCCATTTGTAACGCCAATAAATTTCGGTCGCGGGCGCAAATATGAATGATGGTTTCGATCGGCGCTTGTTGCTTGACCAAAAGCGCCAACGCCGTGGGCGACATGCGTCCGGTCGCGCGGGGGCCGTCGGCAATATTCACGGCGTCGATGCCGTGCTCATATAAAAACTTCGCTCCTTCGACCGATTTTTCGGCGTTGATCCCTTTTGGCGGATCCAACTCAACCGAAATTGCAAATTTTTCGCCGATAATTCTTCCGAAACCGGATCTCTCTTTTATCGGAATCGGTTGCATCACTTCGATTTCATCTTTCGTATCGACGGCGCGAATACTGATGGCTCGTCCGGGTTGTACCGACCGGAGAAACGAGCACATTTCTTTGATCATGCGCGGCGTGGTTCCGCAGCAACCGCCGACGATGGCTGCGCCTTTTTGAACGAATCGCCGCGTATATTCCGCCATGTATTCCGGCGAGGCCATATATAATGTCCGGCCTTCCACGATTTTCGGCAACCCGGCGTTGGGCATGACGGATACTTTCAATTCGTCTCCGGCCTCGCCGATGATGAGAGGCAGTTCTTCGAGCATTTCCGGCGGTCCTCCGCCGCAATTCAATCCGAGAAACCTGGCGCCCCAACTTCGGACCGATTGCACCACATGCGCATGGGAAATCGGATTTTCGCCGGAAAAAACGGAAAGCGAGATGGAGGGAATGATGGGAAATGAAGAGACATCCATCTTTATGGACACCTCGCAGGCTTGCCGGCTGCCTTTGAATGCCAATTCCAATTGTTCCAGCGACGGGAATGTTTCTAACAATAATAAATCGACTCCCGATTCGAGCAAATACGTCGCTTGTTCGCGAAATGAATCCAGAATGGCTTCTTTTTCCTTGTGCAGACTGGAAAAAGTGGGGATCGGACCGATGGAGCCGGCTACAAACAGGTTCTGTCCCGCTGCTTGTCTTGCCAGTTCGACGCCTTTGCGATTGATTTCTTCCGTTCGTTCCGCCAGTCCATACGATGCGAGGTGAATCCGATTGCTTCCGAACGTGTTGGTGGTCAGTATTTCCGCGCCGGATCCCGCATATTGTTCCAGAATTTCCTTAACGGATTCCGGATTGGAGAGATTCAGTTCGTCGTAACAGCGATTGACGAAAAATCCTCGCGAATATAGTTCGGTTCCCATGGCGCCGTCGGCGAGAAGCACTCGTTCTCGCACCGCATCCAAAAACGTAGTATTCATCATCATGCTCTCGATTCATCATTTAATATCTTGTGTATTCGATGGAACTCTACCCTCGCTATGTGATTCGCAACATGTCGCGACTATTTTACTGTGCAGACAAAAAAACGGTGGTAAAATCATAGCCATCCAAGCGCCAAACGGAAGCGCTATTCCTTGACGGATATAGGTTCCTTATGGCAGAGTAATACCTGTTCGATCGAATTGTCAAATGCAAATCAGGATTGAGTTGAGCGTTAATGCCGGATACGAATCCTCTCCTCTTAAATACGCTGACGCGTTTTCATTCTTTTGTTACCGCGCTGCATCGCGAAACGACATTATCCTCTCTTTTAAACACGCTGGTCATGCGGGCGGCGCAGTTGGTCAAACCGGCAGCCGCCTGCTGTTTCGTTGCGTATGATGCAAAGCATAACGCGTTTGCCGTCCGGTACTCGCACGGTTATTCGTTCCCCAAAATCATCGAGACTATTGCATTTTCCGACGAACAATCCGTTTTTTACGAAGTGATGCAACACAATACGCCTCAAAAACTGCTTTCCTTTGCGAACGGCGAGGAAATTTCGTGGCTGCCGGCCATTTGCCGTTTGCAATATTTGGAAGGAAGCGAAGGCGCTTATCCCACCGAATCCATCATCGTTTCGCTGAACGATACGCAAAAATCGCTCGGCGTGTTGGTTGTGGAGCATTTCGATGAGGATCGTTTTTCTGCAATGGACGTTCAGTTGCTCGCCACCTATGCGCGGGAGTCGACTCTCGCCATTCACAAAGTCGAGTTGTATCAGGAAAATCAGCGGATCAATCAGGAATTGGACAAGGAATTGCAATCCGTGGGCGAGGTACAGAAACTTCTCCTGCCGACGGTTTACCCCCTTGCCGATCAGTATGATTATTACACCTATTATTGTCCCTCCACGCGAGCGGGCGGCGATTATTATGATTTCATTCCGCTCAATGACGGACGTCTGGCCGTAATCATCGGCGACGTCAGCGGACATGGAGCCGCCGCCGCCGTCATTGTCGCCATGACGAAAATGATTATTCACAATCTACTTGCGCATACCCAGGATCCGGTTCGCATTCTGGTGGAAGCCAACAATCAAATTCATCAGCATATTTCCATTCAATATTACATCACCCTTTTTTTCGGAATTTTAGATCCGCGCCTCTCCACCCTTTCTTACTGCTCCGCCGGCCATATTCCCCCCATTCTCCTTCGCCACAAAACCGGAACGCTTGATGAGTTATGGAATGATCAAGGTTTTCCCCTACGTATGGTGGACGAAAACGATTTTGACCTGAAATGTGTTTCTTTTGAAAAAGCGGATGTTCTTCTTCTGTACACAGATGGCATTACCGAAATGTTGAATGAAGACAGGGAACCGTATTCCCTCGAGGCCTTTCAGGAAGTTATCCGTTCCACGTCCAAAACCTCCGCTCAAACCATCGGGCAAAGCATTCTTCGCGAACTGGACGCGTTCCGCGGCAACGCTCCCCTTCACGACGACGTCACTCTGATCGTGATTCAATGCAAAGCGTGAAGTGTTTCCTTTATTGGGGTGACGAAAAGGAGGCGATTGAGATCAAGGATCAATGATATAAGGGACGATAGGATAACCACGGAAGACGCCAGCAATGAACTGGATCACTTTGGGCGCTTGTTTTCGGATTGGGAAATAGAACCACATAAAATTTGACTCATGAGAATCGATTCATGATTTTCTCAAAAAACAACGAATAAAATTCAAGATTCATTGTTGACTTCCATCAAAAAAAATCGTAAAATGGATTGAATTTTGATATAATGATTGACTGAAGGGGAGATAACTATGAAAAAAGCAACGTCAATTTTCTGCGTGGCCGTTGTGGCTGCCTGTCTGTTTCCGCTGTCTGTATGTCCGCAAGACCGATTCATCAATTGCCGAAAGTTCGATGCTTCCATCAAAATCGTGATCGATGGAGATAAAAGCGACTGGCCGATCTCCAGCTTTGGTTCCCCCGCAGCTATAGATTCCCGCGGCGATTTAACCACGGGCGATCACTTCGTGTTGAATGCAGGCACGGCGGCGTATGACAATCAAGGCACCGGCAACGTCTATTCGGGGCCGGCGGATTTCGACGCCGTCACCTACATCGGGTGGGATAACCAGGCGTTTTATCTTCTCAACATCGCCCGCGACAATGAAATCGGTTTCGATCATGCTCGAGCTGGTACCATCGATGCCAACGGTTATTTAACCGGCAGCAGCACTGGGTGGACCAACGATGGCATCGAACTGTGGTTGGACAACGACAATGATCGACTTCCATTGCATCTCGATCAGCAGCCGGAGGGGAATTCCGTCAATGACCTGCAATTCAATGTTATAATTGATGACGCCCTGCAGCGCCGCGATTATCCCAATCTGGCTGAAGAGGATTATGGCCTGCGATTCGACAATTTTTACTACCAATACAAGGAAATTTTCCGTAGCGGCGCCGATTACAACGATGGCGACGCATTGGAGTATGAACTTCTCAGCACTATCGACACCGTAACCAAACTCGACGCCGACAATAAGGGTTACACGATGGAAATTCGTATCCCCTTCGGATCCTTCGTGATGTTTGAATCGACGCACCCGATCGGTTTCAACCTCAGCTGGCTGGATTGGGACAAAGGCGAATTCAGCCATTTTTCATGGAACGGTTTTCCATCCGAACAGCCTGAATTTTATCAGGAAATGCGATTTACCAGCGATCGGCCGCTTGGCGGAACGTCCATCGGCCAGTGGTCGATTTATTAATGCATGTTTTTCTCCCATTTCATTTAAACCGGCCCTGCTTGAAATGGCGCGGCCGGTTTGTTCTTCCAATCGTTTTTTTTCTATCATTACTCCTGTTATTTGTGGATAACGCGAAGGGAGAAATCTGTTTTCGCGAAGTCCATGAAGAAGTGGGGATCACGTATTCCCATACCGCCGGTTTGATGGAAAAAAAGGACTACATTTTCGAAACGAAAGGCGGCGGTCTCCTACTCGTCGATATCGACGGCGACGACATTCCCGAACTCTATTTCATCTCCGCTTCCGCGCTGGATCGCCTGGGAAAATCCGATTCACCCCGCAATGCCTTATACAAACGCCTTCCCGACGGACGATATGAGGAATGCGCGAAAGCGGCCGGCGTGGACGATCCCGCCTGGGGAATGGGAGGGTGCGCCGCCGATGTCGACAATGACGGCGATATCGATCTCTACGTCACCAATTTCGGACCCAACCGCCTCTACATTAACGATGGCAAAGGTCAATTTAAAGAAGAAGCGGAAATCCGCGGCGTCCAATGCGACGCCATGAGCACCGGTTCGTCTTTCGGCGATGCGGACGGAGATGGCTACGTTGATTTATACGTTTGCAACTATATCGATTGGAGTTGGGAAACCATTCCAACCGGCCCCCAACGATTCGGCGCCTGGCGTGGGATGCAGGTCCATGCCGGACCGCGCGGATTACCCAAAGCGCAGGACAAACTGTTTCACAATCGCGGGGATGGTACGTTTGAAGATTGGACTGCCTATTCCGGTTTACATAAAGTTGCCCCGCAATACGGTTTTCAACCGGTTTGGTTCGACGCCGATGCGGATGGCGATCAGGATATTTTCGTCTCCAATGATTCCTGTCCCAACTACCTCTTGATCAACGACGGCGACGGCCGTTTCACGGAGGAAGCCATGTTGCGAGGTGTTGCCTACAGCAATGATGGCGCGGAGCAAGGCTCGATGGGAGTCGACCTGGCCGACATCAACGGCGACGGTATTTTTGATATCGTCATGACCACCTGGGCGCAGGAAAACAACTGCCTGTACGTATCTCAATCCCCTGGTTTTTTTGAAGACCGTTCCTTTTCCGCCGGTTTCGGCGCGGATACCACGCCGTTTGTCGGCTGGGGCGTGACTTTTCTTGATTTCGACAATGACGGCGACAGTGATCTCTTCTTCGCCAATGGCCACGTCTTTCCCGAAGCGGATCAACCCGGCATCGGAACTTCCTTTCGCCAACAGGATTTGTTATTCGAAAACGAAGGGGACGGCAAATTTCGCAATCGAACGGAAGCCTACGGTTTTTTACGCTATCCGTCTCATATCAGCCGCGGCGCCGTCAGCGGCGATGTGGACGGCGATGGCGACCTTGACATCGTCGTGCAAAACCTGAACGAACCGCCTTCCCTCTGGCTGAATGAAGGCGGTTCGAGCGCCGGCCATTGGCTGCGGGTTCGTTGCGTTGCCTCTTCCCATTGCAATCCGATTGGCTCCATCATCGAATTGCAAATCGGCTCCACGATCCAACGCCGATTGATTTCCAGCGGGAAAAGTGTATTTTCGCAAAAAGAATTAACCGTTCATTTCGGACTGGGGCAGGCGGAACAAGCGGAGGGCGTCATCATCCGCCATGCGAACGGCAAAATCATGCATGAATACCATAACATTCCCGCCAATACTTTGTTGACGGTGCGATACGGAGAAATACCATGAATCAATTATTTAATTTTCTCATCATTATCATGCTATTTCTTTGTTCTCCATCCATTTTCAGCAATGAATTATTGGAAGATTCTCTCCCCGCAAGCGAATTCCTTTCCAGCGCCTCGCTCCGTCTGCTCGTGCAGGAAGATCCGAGCAATCTTTCTCTTCACCTGCAATTGGCGTATGCCTGCATGGGCGAAAATGATCTTATCTCCGCCGCATCCGAAAGCATCACCATCGTTCAAAAGGATGAAAACTGCGCGGATGCGCATCTCTATCTTGCCCGCGCGCTTCGCCTGTTGCGCGGCAATCCCCAAAAATGCCTGCAACACGCCCGCAAGGCCGCGGAATTGCGATCCGAACTCCCTTATCAAAAAGAATTTTTGAATACGCTGTATTATCTCAAGCACTATGAAGAAGCGGTGGAGGTGGCCAATCGAATCCGTCAGATAACGAACGATTCCTCCATCCTCTATAATCTCGCCGTGATTCACATGCGACTCGGCCAACGGGAGGAAATGCGTACCCTTCTCGATGAAATTCTTCGTGCGTCGCCGGATTTTCTCCCCGCCATTCTTCTCAAGGCGTCCGATTGCATTGATTTTCAGCAATTCGAGGAGGCAAAACCCTCCGTCGAACGAGTTCTTGCCGCCGATCCCGATAATCTTTTCGCCCGTTACCTGCGGGGCCGTATTGCATTCAATCTTGGCGAATGGGAACAGGCGAAAACCGATTTCGAATTCGTTGTGGACGCGGATCCGTTCCATTCGCACGCCCTCTTTCAATTGGTGCGAACTTACACAGCGATGGGTAAGAAAAAAGAAGCGGAAATGGCTCGAACCAGCCTTGAAAACGTAAAAAGTCTCGCCGAAGAGGAACGCGAACGATGGCGGAATTATAAGAAAACCCATCCCGACGCCGCCGAAACCCATTTCCAATTGGCTAATATATATTTACAGATACAACGCGGCAACCTTGCCGCGAACGAATTGCGAAATGTGCTGGAAAAAAATCCGCAACACGGGAACGCTCTTCTGCTCCTCGCGGGCATTCACATGGCCTCCAACGAATCCGAGCAGGCTTTGCCTTTTCTCGACCGCGCTCTTGACTGCCATCCGGACCGCATTTCCGTGCAGTTCGCCCGCGCCTTGGCGCTCCGCGCGCTCGGGCGGATTGACGAGGCGAAAGCGGCGCTCAAAGATATTCTTCAAATTGATCCGGCGAATGGGAAAGCACAACAATTGCTTGATAGTCGGTTACAATAATACGAGTTGCATGGGATGATTGTTTTGTATTTGCAAAAAATTAATTTGGAAGTCCGTGTTTTTCGTTTTCCCGACTTTATCATCCCTTTTAAAGGAAAGGCATTTTTTCATTGGTATGGATCCGGGTAAATGGATGATTTCTTGCACAAAATTCATGTATAATAAGGTGAAATTGGAACTATGCTCAATCATAAAGGTGTATAATCATGTCTATCTCCACTATTTCCGTCAATGAAATCAATTTGAGCCAGCTCATCGAAGAGGTGCAGTACGGAAAAGAATATATTTTGGAAAAAGAGGGAATGCCTGTGGCAAAAATAATTCCTTATCAAAAACCCTCAAATAAAACCCGCGTCCCCGGAGCCATTCCCGGGATTGAAATAGCGGATGATTTTGACGTATTGCCGGATGATATCGCGAGAGCTTTGGGAATGATTGACGAATGAGATATTTACTGGATACCCATATCCTTCTTTGGTGGTTAAGCAAGGATCAGGGATATCTTCAGCCGTCATTGTTCGAACTCTTCGCCGATCCTCAACACCCCATCACGGATCAACTTTTGAAATCTATTATTCATCATTGCTTGGCAACAAATTGAAGAAATTCTATGGCCTTTTCTTTTTCTTTGAATGATCCCTCAACATGATCACCGTTTGTGAAGGTGACAAGAATTTCATATTTCCTAAATTTATTAGATTTATAAGTAATAGTGTGGTGATCAAGAAATCCAATGGCCTCCTCGATTGAATTAAATTCATTTGCACTGCCGTATAAGGGAATCACAACAATCCGTTGCACCATTCGCTCCAAGCGTTTTTCCAGTGCGGCCATGAACTCTCTCAAATGGTCTTTATTGGCATGAATCAAATGGTCCATGATTTTCTTCATTTTTGCATGAGAGATTGATTCAATCTCTCTTACGCATTTCAGAAACTTGACGTCTTGTGTTGTTTCGTCAAAGGCTACTCTTATTCCTGCTGATGCGAAGGCAGAGACCAACGTAGCATATGGAAAATAAAGTATACAAAAACCATGGGAACGCAGTTGCTCAAGTGAACCTTCCGTGAATACACCCGATAAAACGACGCCAAGAAAAGGATTCGACCATTTAAATCTTTCCGCCAGCGGAAGTATCGTTCCTTGAATTTCCTGTGCTTTATTGCGCGAGTGTTTCGTGTATCTACGCCAAGCAACTTCGATAAACGCGACCGGCGTACCCATTACTTCGTCTGTTCCATTTCTCTCAATTACAAAATCGAGATCATGAATATTCCCGTAATGATCTTCCCATGTGACCTTCTTTCCTTTCCGAGCCTCACGGGAATTCCTTTGGTGGTCCAGGTATAAATTGTTCTTCATTGCGAATTCCGACAGATATGGCTCTACTACTGCTTCAAGAAGATTTCCAATGAGTTGTCCGAATTTATGGGAAGGAGATTCAGCCATGTGCGTTTACCCTTCGATCCATAATCTTCCTTCCTTCAGCGGGACTCTATGTTTTCTGTTTTTCCATTTTGTATTTCGATCGCGAATTTTTTCAAACGTATATGACTTGAAACCTGCTGCAACAGCCAGTTTTCCAAGCCAATCATCCACCTTGAGATAGACGCCATATGGCGCCGAATCGCCGATAACAAAACAGACGACAGCGCCGGCGCGGCATAGAGAACGCAACGACTTGAACACAAGACCGATATCCCGAAAGTATGCGGCCGCCATTGTATGATAGGTTTTTCTTCCACCTTTTGTCTCTCTGACTTCTGAAAGCGTTCGACATGCGGAAGATAATTCATCGTGAATTGGTGCAACAATAGAATCGGAAAGAAGATCTTCCAATACAAGTTTTTCAGCGGCGGCATGCTGCGAACATGATCGAATGAGATGCTTGCGCACTGAATTCTGGAGGTCACCCCAACCGTTGATTTCTCCCCAGAACGTCATCTCCAGGCGAGTCGCATCGGCGTAATCATAGTTGTTCGGGTATGGGGGGGATGAAACCACAAGATCGACTTCACCATGAGTCTCAACCTGAGGTTCCCTTGCATCTGTCAATAGGATTCGGCTGTTATCAGACCATCCGGCGCGATGTGTGAACTCGACATCTTTCAGTATTTCCATTGCCTTGGATGAAAATGCGAGGAATGGTTCTTGCACTTCCGCTTTGCTCTTATTGGGTAATACATATTGCCATTGCGCCGTGCCAACTCCGCTGCAAGACCGCAGGATGGATGTCAGCGTGAGCCAGAGAAGTTCGCTTTCCGGAGTTTTTGCGTCGAACTCCGCAAGAAAAAGGTTACGCATTGCAATCAGCAAAGACAAGGAATCGGAATGATAGCACTTCCGTAAAAGCGGAGAAGTGTTTTCGATTTTTTCCGGCAAGATATTGGCGGCGCAATCGGCAAATCGCTGAAACAGCGACCGAAGACATGATAAATCGGAATGGATGCCATGCAACTTGGCATTTGCTATCCGGTTGACGAAAGGATGAGACTCGAATCCTAAACAAGTCGTATTTTCGGCGGCACATGCCAGCAATGAAGTGCCTACACCACAAAATGGATCAAGAACGGTATATGACGAGGTTTGCCCCCTGCGTTCTCGAACCAGCCAACGAACCCAATCCGCCGAAAACCCCGCTGAATATCGATACCAACGATGAACCGGGAGAGACATATTATCGACGAAAGCGCCTGAACGTCCGTTGAAGCGAGCGTGATCGAGATAATTCTGTTCTTCCATATCGAACAAGGTAGGTTGATAGGAAAGGTTTAGTTTCATTCCTTGCCTTTTATTAACAGCAAAGCATTTAAAAGATTATTTAATTCGTTTTCGCCGCCAGACCCAGATTGGCAAGCCATACTTCAACGGATTATTGAAAGATTCTATCCTATGTGCAATAGTAGTTAGGCTTAAAGCAAAGAGCAATCCCTATAGGACTGGACAACTCTTAAAAATGTCCGCAAAATTCCATTTCGAACCCATTTGAATCAAAACGAGTATCGCTTGCAAAACGCAGGAATTACTATCACACCGGGAGGGATGCCGTGGTTAGGCGTAAAACGAAAGCAAAGACTCCACCGAATGCGCAAGAATATCAGCACCCCGATTCCAGGTTGCCGTTGCGGCCGGATGTGGGAACGCAGGCGCAGTTTCCGCGGAAGAAGAGGAAATCGCCGCAGACATACCGTTACGATTCTTCGCTCTCGCCGGCGTTGGACTGGGACGGGCAAAATCCGGCGCGCGAAGAGGGGGAGGCGTTGATTCGCGAGATTCTGGAAGCGTCCACGCTCGAAGCCGCCAAGGCCGCCGCGGAGAAATTGCGCGCCTTGTCGAAACCCTTTCTGAACTGG
The DNA here is from genome assembly GCA_003598175.1 of Candidatus Omnitrophota bacterium. Lineage (GTDB taxonomy): Bacteria > Hinthialibacterota > Hinthialibacteria > Hinthialibacterales > Hinthialibacteraceae > SURF-12. The sequence continues at coordinate 36,321 of QZKN01000191.1, read as the reverse complement.
GCGGGCAAGGCGGAGCGGCTTTCGTTTGACGTTCCTACATTGCCGTTGTTCGTGCATGAACGGCTCTCCACCAAGGCGATTATTGAAACTCTGAAATCCCATCGCAAGGATCAGGGATATCTTCAGCCGTCATTGTTCGAACTCTTCGCCGATCCTCAACACTCCATCACGGATCAGCTCTTGAAATGCTACGAATTTCAGGACAAATGGACGAACCGGCTGATCCTGGGGGATTCGCTGGTGGTGATGAATTCGCTGCTGCATTACGAAAACCTGGGTGGACAGGTACAGATGATTTATATGGATCCGCCGTATGGGGTAAAGTTCGGCAGCAACTTCCAGCCCTTCCTCCGCAAGCGCGATGTCAAACACAACGATGACGCCGACATGACCCGCGAGCCAGAAATGGTGCAAGCTTATCGGGATACGTGGGAACTGGGGTTGCATTCTTACCTTTCTTATTTACGGGATCGATTATTATTGTGTCGGGAACTGTTGCATCCCTCCGGTAGCGTTTTTGTGCAGATTAGTGACGAAAATGTACATCATGTTCGAGAAGTTATGGATGAAGTGTTTGGAGTGGAGAATTTTGTGGCAATAATATCCTTTCAAAAAACAGGTCAAAAAAGTTCAGGATTTATTGATTCTATTTCAGATTATATTATTTGGTATAGTAAAGATAATATTGGAGAAAAAATAAAATTTAGAAAACTCTATTCACGTCAAATATTCAAACCTTGGATACATACCGATTATAAACATATATTAATTGAAAATAATCAAATAAGACCTATAACAACACAAGAACGAATTGGAGAAATTCCATTACCTCAAAATTCACGACCTTTTCAAACAATATCTTTGCATTCACAAGATCCCTCTGAAAATACAAAAATACCTTTAATTATTAATGGTGTAGAATATTTCTGTCCCAAAAATCGACATTGGACTGTTGATCCTGAGAAACTATATCCATTAGTCGATAAAGGGATTATTCAGATTTTTGGTGATACTCCAAGAAGAATAAGTTATTTTGATGAAGAAATTGGAAATGCAATAAATACAATATGGTCTGACACGATGGGGAATGCCAATTTGTATGTAGTTCAAACGACTGAAAAAGTTATCCAACGTTGTATGCTGATGACCACAGATCCCGGCGACTTGGTATTAGACCCAACCTGCGGCAGCGGCACAACCGCCTATGTCGCCGAGCAGTGGGGGAGGCGCTGGATTACCACCGATGTCAGTCGTGTGCCTTTGGCGTTGGCGCGGCAACGATTGTTGACCGCGACTTTCCCCTATTATGAACTGAAAGAGGAATCGCGCGGGCCGGCGGGCGGATTCGTTTACAAACGCAAGCAGAACAGAAAAGGGGAAGAGGTCGGCGGCATTGTTCCCCATATCACCTTGAAAAGCATCGCCAACGATGAACCGCCGCAGGAAGAAATATTGGTTGACCGACCAGAAACAGTGAATCCTATCGTCCGGGTATGCGGCGCATTCACCGTCGAAGCCACGATTCCTACGCCGATGGATTGGGAGGAAACCCAAACAGAAAAATTGCAAGCCCCGAAAGAGGATTATGCTTCGTTTGTGGACAGGATGATCGAAGTGTTGCGCCACAGTCCTGTCTTGCGTTTGGAAGGGAACCGCACTATCACATTACAAAAAATCCGCCCGCCGGCGAAGACGCTATCGCTATCGGCGGAAGCGATGGTGATGAATGGAGACGAGAAACCCATTGCCATCGTATTTGGGCCGGAAAACGGCGCGGTCAGCGAAAAATTGGTGTATGAAGCAGCGCGTGAGGCGCACGGCAAAAGTTATCATCAACTATTCGTCATAGGCTTCGCCATTCAACCCAACGCAAGAAAATTGGTGGATCAATGCGAGGAAGCGGTAGGGATCAAAGCGACGTATGCGCAGGCAACGCCTGATTTGATGATGGGCGACCTTCTCAAAAACATGCGTTCCAGCCAAATCTTTTCAGTCTGCGGCTTGCCGGAAGTCAAACTCGTAAAGGTTTCTAATGATCAGTATCAAATCGAACTGCTGGGATTGGACGTGTTTGATCCGACCACGATGGAGGTGGATCATTGCAAAGGATCGGATGTTCCCTGCTGGCTGCTTGATACGGATTATAACAACCTCTGTTTCCACGTCTGCCAGGCTTTTTTCCCGCGAACCGGCGCATGGGAAAATCTGAAAAAGGCGTTGAAAGGGAGTTACGAAGAGAGCGTCTGGGATCATCTGAGCGGAACGGTCAGCGCGCCGTTTACCGCGGGGGAACATGGACAAATAGCCGTGAAGGTTATTGATCAAAGAGGAAATGAACTATTGGTTGTAAAAGAGGTTCATCGTGGAAATTAATCTTTAGGGGTAGAAAAGAGGATTAACCGATAATGGCATCCTGAGTGGAATTGAAATGAATACTATCATCCCCTGAGTATGGTTCTTTTTTACTCCCTTTAAATGGGAGGAATTCACCCCGAAGGGGTGGAAGAGGAAAGCCAGTGGGCATCGCCCCTCAGCCTTCTACCTTCAACCTAAACCCCGAAGGGGTGGAAGAAGAAAGCCAGTGGGCAACGCCCCTGGAAAAGAGATCGTAAGAAACCAAAGCCCTGAAAGGGCGAAAGACAAAACCAGGGGCGTTGCCCGCTGGCTGTCTTCTTTTACCCCGTTGGGGTATAAAAAACAAAACCAGGGGCGTTGCCCGCTGGCTATCTTCTCTTACCCCGTTGGGGTATAAAAAACAAAACCAGGGGCGCTGCCCACTGGCTGTCTTCTTTTACCCCGTTGGGGTAGAAAAAGAAAAACGCAAATCCTGGTTGTACCTTTAAAAATTATCATATCCGTCTGAAAAGCAAAAACTATGGGATTTTAAATCATGAGTAATTTTGAGGTTTCAAAACCGATTTTAAACACGCCTTATGAAGAGCCAAAGCAATTCTGGTATCTTCGCGAAGATGAAGAACCGGAGCTCCGTTCCGGTCGCAGGCCGTCCATCGTTTATCCTCCCAGCGATACCCCTATTTCCTGGGATTTCAGCGATGGAATCCTGTATCCATCCGAGGAATTTTCTCCCGGCTACGAAATGCGATTGGTCAATCATATCCGGAATCGGGTCAAGGAATGGAGAAACAACGGATTTCCGGGAGTGGGACGTATCACCCGGCAACTGATGGAATGGTGGCGAAGAGAGGGGCGGCAGTTCCCCTTATTTTTTGCACAGTTGGAAGCGGTGGAAACCGTGATCTTTCTGCGGGAAGCCCGCCAGGATTTCCTGCAGGGGATTACTATCCCATTTGACGAACCGAGTGAAAATCAAAGAGCCGACGGCGCAAAAGCCTTTCTGCGTTATGCCTGCAAAATGGCCACCGGAACCGGAAAAACCACGGTGATGGGAATGCTCATTGCCTGGAATATTTTGAATAAAGTCAATGATCGCACAAATGCGAAATTCTCGGATGTGGCGCTGGTGGTATGCCCGAACATTACCATCAAAAACCGGTTGAACGAGTTGATTCCGGAAAATGGCGAAGCGAGCATTTACCGCACCCGCGATCTGGTCCCGCCGGAATTGACGCCGCAACTCACCCAAGGGCGCGTGTTGGTCACCAATTGGCATATATTTGAACGCCGGGAAATGCAGGTGGGAGAGACATCGGCAAAGGTTTCCAGGGCCGGAGTTCCGATCCGAACCACGGAGAAAATCCAAATCGGACAACAAACCACCACCGCTCGTGGACGCCGCTATTTGACTCCGCACAGTTTGCAAATGCAGGTCGCGGCGGGGATTTTAACGGTGTTGGAAGAATCCCGTGACAGCGCCGGAAATCTCAAATCCGTTTTGGTGGAATCCTTCAAATATGTGGAGAGCGATACCGCCTGGGTAAATCGGGTTCTCGGCAAGGATATCGGCGGAAAACAAAACATTCTGATTCTAAACGACGAAGCCCATCATGCCTATCGGATTCGCCAGGAAACTGACGAAGAGGGGTATGAAGAAGAAGGAGAGGAAGAATTTTATAAGGAAGCGACCGTATGGATCGAGGGATTGGATCGGATTCATAAAATTCGCGGGATCAATTTCTGTATGGATTTATCGGCGACGCCCTATTATCTGGGACGGGTCGGGCAGGACACCAACAAACCTTTTCCGTGGGTTGTCAGTGATTTCGGATTGACCGATGCGATTGAAGCCGGATTGGTCAAGATTCCGCAACTGGCGTTGCGCGATCCGACCGGCTCCAAAACCGCCAAGTATTTCAATCTCTGGAAATGGATTCTCGAACAGCTGACGCCAAGTGAAAAGGGCGGAAAAAAAGGTTCGCCCAAACCGGAAGCGATCTTGAAGTATGCGCATACTCCCATCGCCCTGCTGGGCGGTGAATGGGAAAAAACATTGCGGGAATGGGAAAAGAACGAAGACGATCCCCGCCCGCCGGTCTTTATCATTGTTTGCAAAAACACCGCGATTGCCAAGGTGCTGTATGAATGGCTGGCGGAAAACCGCGCGCCGACCGGAATCCCTCCCGCCAACATTGAGAGTTTTCGCAATCGTAACGGCAAAGTCAACACCATTCGCGTCGATTCCAAAGTGATCAGCGAGACGGATACCGAGGGCGCGAAATCGGATGAGACGCTTTGGATGCGTTTTACTCTGGATACGATCGGCAAAAGAGAGTGGCCGGCGGATCGCCAAAGCCGCCCTATCTTTCCCGAAGGTTTTGAAATCCTGGCGCAAAAACTGAATCGTCCGTTGCATCCTCCCGGGCGGGATGTGCGCTGCATCGTTAGCGTCGGGATGCTCACGGAAGGATGGGACTGCAATACCGTCACGCACATCATCGGATTGCGTCCCTTCATGTCCCAATTGCTTTGCGAACAGGTGGTCGGCCGCGGCCTGCGGCGAACCAATTATGTGGATTTCGATGAAGAAGGAAAACTGAGTGAAGAAACAGCGGAAATTCTCGGCGTCCCCTTTGAAGTGATTCCGTATAAAGCCACCACGGTAGGCCCGCCGAAGCCGCAAAAACGAAAACATGTTCATGCGATTCCCGATAAAGAGCAATACAAAATAGAATTTCCTCGAGTAGAGGGATATACCCAGGCGATTCGCAATACGGTGACCGTCGATTGGGATCATTTGCCCGAATTGCAACTTGATCCGACAAAAATCCCCCCGGAAGTGGAACTCAAGGCAAGTTTGCCGACCAATCAGGGCAGACCTTCCCTGGCAGGACCGGGTAAATTGGATCGGATCGATTTGAATCCCTATCGACAGGGGAGACGGTATCAGGAACTCCTTTTTGATATCGCCGGAGGTCTCACCAAGGATTATTTAGAATATTCTGCATGTACGGTTCCTTCCCACATTCTATTCCCGCAGTTGTTGAAGATTGGCGATCGTTATATGCAAGAAAAAGTAAAGCCGTTGAAACCGGCGGAGCTCATTGACGTGTTTTTATCGCCGTATTATGGCTGGGTCATTGAACGGCTGGTTCACGCGATTCGACCGGATACTACCGAGGGGGAAGCGCCGGAAATACCTAAATATGAAAAACATCGCGGCCCTGGCTCCACGACCGATGTGGATTTCTGGACGGGAAAAGAGGTCCGAGATGTTGAACGGAGTCATGTTAATCGAGTGGTGGCCGATACGAAAAAATGGGAACAATCAGCGGCGTATTTTATCGATACGCATCCGTCCGTGGAGGCGTTCGTGAAAAACGCCGGACTTGGTTTCGCTATCCCCTACATTCACGATGGGCAGCCGCATGATTATATTCCGGATTTCATTATACGTTTGAAAAGCGGTAAAAAATCGGATCCGCCAAGATACCTGATTCTGGAAACGAAGGGATATGATGAACTGGAAACCGTGAAACACGCCGCGGCGCAACGTTGGATTCAAGCCGTCAATGCGGATGGGAACTATGGGCAGTGGGATTACGCGATTGCCAGGAAACCGACGGAGGCGCGGGAGATTATTAATCTTATGGCATAATAAAATAATATATACGATGAAGCCAAGGGTACCGTCATTTATATCCTTGCCGGAAACCGTAGCAATTTCTCTCAAGGGTGGAAACAACGCCCCCCTTGCCACCCCTACTTTCTGCTCCCTCTGCCCCGCCAAGTATTCCAATTTCCTCATCCGCAATCCCAACCAAGCCCGAGACCATCTGCGAGAAACACTTCTCACTTTCAAAACCCCAGAAATTGCCGTTCCGCTCGATCACCCCTCCATTCTCCGTTTCGTCGAGCCCCATTGGCTGGATTGGAAGACGGCGCTTGAGAATTGCGTTGATTCTCATTCATGAACAATGATTACATCACTCTTTTTTACGATAACAACCGATTCTCCGCAACTTTCGTCTTACTAAACCAACAGTTTCCGAAATCCCTCCTGCTCGAAATGGTGATCCGTCGTTAATGCGTCGGCAATGAAGTATTTCCGCATCAGAACAAAGCTGACCGCGTCGCATAACGAGTAGGTTTTGTCATTTCGATTGAAGAGAAGGGTCATGGCTTCACGATGAAGAGATTCATCCACCCAAATAGTCTTGATGTCTGGATTCAATACCAAATCCTGAATATAGGTAAGCGTCGGTATGCGTGGTATCCGTCGTACGGACGCCAGCGCCACGAATTCTGCCAGCACATAATTGTGTGTAATTCGTATTCGAGATTCAAGATAACGAGAGCGAGCGGAATCATGCGACGGTTCCGCTTTGTTGAAAAGACACAGAAGACCCGATGTATCAAGAAACATCAGTTTTCCTTCTGTGCCGCAGAGTACTCTGTCATGAGTTCGGCGTCGATTTGTTCGTTATCCGCGCCGGCGGCATATTCGATATCCATCGCACCAAAATGTCGTTCGAATCGTTCCCGCGCATCCGGTTTGTCTGTTTCAAATTGCGCTATGTGTCCCTTATGAATAATCACTTGCGAGAGAATATTCCGGACTTCTTCATCGATGGGAACGCCATGACTATCAGCCAGTTGTTTGATCCGCTGGGCGGTTTCGCTATTTAAGTCGATCGTAATCTGAGGCATGGTTTCGTCTCCTCATGTTCTTCTTTCCTGATCGTCGTATTTTACCATGGTGGGGTTGGGAATCCAACGTCATAGGCAATTGCCGTTCCGTCGGATTCCCGATTCTCCCTCCGCTTTGTCGAAACCCATTGGCTGGATTGGAAGATGGCGCTGGGAAGCGGCTCCAGTTCGGCGCGGCCGATCGTTTTTTCTTTACGCCATTTTTCGATAAGTTTCCAAAATTTGGCGCTGCTCCCCAACTGCATTTGTTTTTCGTCCATGGCTTGCAAGCGTTCGATTCGGCTCATTTTCCTGATGTCGATGGTATTCATATGGATTCCATTCCTTCGGCAAATACGGCCAGGCCGATATCGCTATCGTATATCTATCAGGATAATTTCTATGGGTTAGGGAAACAAGAGCGGAATTATTTTCACCCTCCGAAAGAATAAGGTCTGGGAACCGTGCGAATTTGCTTGGAATGATCATTAATCGGTTTGTTACCATCTCTCTCTGTCAATCTCCCTCGCCAGTCAATTTCCAACATCACTCCCACTCAATCGTACTCGGCGGCTTCGACGATATATCGTACACCACCCGATTCACTCCCCGCACTTCGTTGATGATCCGATTCGACGCCTTGCGCAGCAAATCATCCGGCAGTGGATACCAATCCGCCGTCATATAATCCGTTGTTTGCACCGCCCGCAGCGCGATTACCTGCTCGTAGGTGCGGCTGTCTCCCATCACCCCCACCGATCGAATCGGCAACAGCACCGCGAACGCCTGCCCGATTTTGCGATACAGCCCCGCGGCGCGAATCGTATCCAAAAAAATCGCGTCCGCCTGCCGCAGCATATCCAATTGCTTTTCCGTGACATCGCCGAGAATTCGCACCGCCAGACCCGGTCCGGGAAACGGTTGGCGATACACGATTTCTTCATCCAATCCCAACGCCGATCCCAATTCCCGCACTTCGTCCTTAAACAGTTCCCGCAGCGGCTCGATCAATTTCAGCCGCATATTCTTCAACAATCCGCCGACGTTGTGATGCGTCTTGATCGTCGCCGATGGTCCTTTGAATGAAACCGATTCAATCACGTCGGGATACAGCGTGCCCTGCAGCAGAAAATCCACCTGCCCCAGATGTTCGGCCTCCTCTTCGAACACTTCGATAAACGTATTGCCGATGATCCGGCGCTTCTTTTCCGGATTCGTCACGCCTTCCAGATTCTGCAAAAACCGTTCGCTCGCATCCACCAGCGTCAGGTTGATTCCGAGACGCCCCTTCAAGCGCTCCATCACCTGCTGCGCTTCATTCAACCGCAACAAACCGTTGTCGATCAAAAAACCGTGAAATCGCTCACCGATCGCCCGATTCATCAGGACCGCCGCCACGGTCGAATCCACTCCGCCGCTGACCGCGCCGATCACCAAACCCTCTCCGACTTTTTCGCGAATCGACGCAATCGCCTCCTCCACGAACGAGCCCATCGACCAATCCGTCCTACATCCGCAAATCTCGATGGCAAAATTGCGCAGGATAATTTTGCCTTCAGGTGTGTGCGTCACTTCGGGATGAAATTGAATGCCATACAAATTCCGATCGTGATCGGCAATCGCGGCGAATTCGGAATTCGACGTGCGTCCGATGGCGAGAAATCCGTTCGGCAGGTTTTGTACTTTATCGCCGTGACTCATCCAAACCTGCAAATGATCGGGCAGATGCGCGAAAAGAGGCTCATTTTCCAAGATCTCCAGTTCCGCATGGCCATATTCCCGCTGTTCCCCGGCGCTGACCTGACCTCCGAATTTACGTGACAATTCCTGCAATCCATAACAAATTCCCAAAACCGGCAAATTTAAATCCCATATCCCATCCGTTGCGTGCGGAGCGTCGCGTTCATACACCGAGTTTGGACCGCCGGATAAAACGATACCCTTAAAATTTAATTTCCGCACCTCCTCCAGGGAAACCGTGCAGGGATGCAATTCGCAGTAGATTCCCAACTCACGAATCCGCCTCGCGATCAAATGGCTGTATTGGGAACCGAAATCAAGAATCAGAATCGTATCGTGGCTCATCGAAAACCTCATTTATAAAAGTCGCATTCACCGTTAAAACGATAGGCCGGATGCCCTTTTTCAAGGCTGGGTGATTCATCGGTTTTTCTGTATCATAAACTAACCGAAACAGGAATGAACAATGAAAATTCATTTTATCATCATTTTTCCGAAACAGGAGATCAAATGATGCCGAATTTGTTTGGACGTACTCTTAGTCGCAGCCAGCTGGAACGCTACACCGGCGCATCCTGGCAGGTGGGCGGCATCCGCCATCTGCGTTTTGTCGAAGGAGTGGAAGACGGAACCGATGTGATTCAATTCGACACGGGAACCGGTCTGACCTTCAACGTCCTGCCCGGCCGCGGCTTGGATATCGCTTCCGCCAAATATTGCGCTGCTTCGCTTTCTTACGATACCCCCACGGGTGAAGCGCATGCGGCGCATTTCGATCCGCAGGGTATTGGCTGGCTCAAAACCTTCTTCAGCGGTCTGCTGACGACCTGCGGCCTGACATGGGCCGGAGCGGCCTGCGATGATCAAGGCGTCGTCCTCGGCATACATGGCCGCTATTCCCACATCCCTTGCCGCTATCTCAAAACCGGCGACGAATGGATCGGCAACACACGCCGCCTGTGGGTTGCCGGTGAAATTCGCGAAAGCGTCATCTTCGGCCCGAACATCGTTCTCCGCCGCACAATTTCCACCGAAATCGGCTCCAACACCATCACCATCGAAGACGCCGTCCGCAACGAAGCTTTCGAACCGGTTCCGCATCAACTGATCTATCACATCAACATCGGTTTTCCCGTGCTGGACGAAAACACGGAACTGCTCATCAATTCGAAATGGCGACCGCGCGATGCGGAAGCGGAAAAAGGGAAGGAACTCTACAACCACTTTGAAACGCCCAAAGCCGGATACGCGGAAAAAGCCTATTACCACGACATCGTATCCGACAAAAAAGGTTTTTGTCATTCCGCCCTCGTCAATCCGAAATTCGCCAACGAGCGGGGAATCGGCGTGCACGTCCGCCATCGGAAAAAGGAACTGCATCGGTTCTGCCAATGGAAAATGATGGGCGCGGGAACCTACGTCTGCGGCCTCGAACCGGCCAATTGCAGCGTGCAGGGGCGCGCGCACGATCGCGCGGACGGCGCTCTGGTTTTTCTCAAACCCGGCGAGGAACGAAACTATCTCGTCGAAATCTCGGTTTTGCCTGACAACGACGCGATTGCGGTGGTAAGGAAACTCATCGGGGAAAATAAATAATTTACCTGATGCACCCCTCTATTATCCCCCCGTCAACAGGGGGATGAATACTTCCGCACTGTTGACGGAGTGTGTTGGGGAGAAGAAATTCCATTTGGTTTCGTTTCTATTACGTAAGGTGAGTGAATAGGATATTAAAGAGGCCAACCTTTGCGATAGGTGGGGCGGATAAACGGTTCCGCTTGCGGACAGCCGACCGCTTTCATCGCTTTCGCATCCCACGCAAATTCCTGCCCCACGCGATAGGCCAGATTGCCCAATAACACCGTTTCGGTCATTGGACCGGAATAGTCGAAATTGCAGGTGGCGGGCTCGCTGCCTTTGCAGGCGTTGACCCACTCGCGATGAAATCCCGGCGAATCGGGAATCGTTTTCGCGGGCTCCTCAAAATCGGCGAATCGGTCTTCGGGAAACAGTTTGCGTTTGTTGAAATCGCACAACAGCATTCCTTTCGATCCGACAAACAGATTATTTCCCCAATTCGGCAGATTGTTTTCTTTCAGTAGCGGATGTTGTTGATCCGAGTGACACCAATGCAATGTTACCGGTGGAAGAGTTTCCCTGACGGGGAATTCCATCCGCGTGAACATCGATTTGGAGGTGCGTTGCGGATCGATCGGCGGCCCCGAAGCGGACACTTTCGTCGGAGTCGCCAATTTCAACGCCCAGAAGGGAATATCCAGCACGTGGCATCCCCAATTGCCGGTTTCGCCGGTGCCGAAATCCCACCAAAATCGCCAATTGTAAGGGCAATACGCGGGGCTGTATGGCCGCTCGTCAGCCGGTCCCAACCACAAATCCCACTGCAGATGCGCGGGAACCGGTGGAAATTCGGTCGGCATGGCGGGCATTCCCCGGTTTCCGCCCTGCCAGGAAACCACTTCGCGCACTTCGCCGATTGCGCCGGACTGTACGATCTCGACAACACGATGAATGTTGCCGATGGTATGCCGTTGGACGCCCAGCTGCGTCGCCAGTTTCTTTTCGCGCGCGAGTTCCGTCATCGCGCGCACTTCCGCGATCGCGTGCGCCATCGGTTTTTCGCAGTAACAATGTTTGCCCATGCGCATGGCCATCAGCGCCGCGTGGGCGTGCGTGTGATCGGGCGTGTTCACCACCACCGCGTCGATTTGCGCGTCCATCTCGTCAAGCATCTTGCGAAAGTCGTAATATTTTTTCGCCTGGGGGAATTTTGCGTAAGCGTCGCCCGCCCGCTCGTCGTCCACGTCGCATAACGCGACGATCGCTTCGCGCGACAAGGAATTCAAGTTGGAACGTCCCTGCCCGCCAACGCCGATTACGGCAATATTCAGCCTTTCGTTGGGTGAGGCCAAACCGTTAGGAGTCCAAATGGCGGGAACCAGCAATCCCACGCCCACCCCCGCGTTGCGGCGCAGGAATTGCCGTCGGGTGATCGTTTTTGAAGAACGTGTTGTAACATTCGTTTCTTCACATGATTTCAAATGAGTTTTCGTTGTCATAATAATCCTCCGGTTCCATTGTGTTGGGTAGAAAGAAAAAAGTCAACAAGCGCCGGTCTGCCATACTTTCGTATATTCAAAGAGGACGATAGACTTTTCGCAAAGCAAACGGAACGAAGATCAAACATGCAACCCATTTATCAATACGATATTATCGTTACAAAAGAATTCGTTGATGGAAACCGGCACGTGAATAACGTCGTCTACGTGCAGTGGATGCAGGACGCCGCCGTTCGCCATTCTCGCGACGCCGGATGCGCGCAAGCCACGAAAGAAGCAGGCGCGATTTGGGTGGCGCGTTCGCACTGGATTAAATATATCCGTCCCACATTCAAAAACGACCTTATCACCGTGCTGACGTGGGTTTCCGATATCCGCAAAGTCGGTTCGCTGCGAAAATACCGCTTCGTGCGCGTGAGCGACCAAACGATTCTGGCGGAAGGCGAAACCGACTGGGCTTTTGTCGACGCCAAAACCGGCCGTCCCCGCGTTATTCCTAAAAACATCGCCAACGCATTCACCGTTGCGCCGAAAGAGCAGGAGCCTGATATGTATTTATAAAAATATGTGCGGGTAGAGTAAGCATCTCGTTTGCTTTGTGCTTTTATAATATAATTAAGGAACAACGCAATAGAAGGAGTCGTTCGTTTGAAAAGAAGAGGGTTGGTTTTCATCGCATTATTCATCATTTGTGGTCATTTTTCGTGGGGACAGATCATTCTCAACGAAATCATGTATCACGCCGGCGACAGCGACCTGGAATACGTGGAATTATATAACGCCGGGCGAGAAAGCGTCGACCTTTCCGGTTGGTCGCTACAAGATGACAACGATGCACATCGTTTTGTTTTTCCCATCGGATTATCGATACGACCCGATGAATATCTTGTCATTGCCGATGACGGAGAATTGTTTCGCGAGACGTATGGATTCGCGCCGACGCTTGCCGGCATCTTGTTCAATTTTTCGAATGACGGCGACGCGGTTCGTCTTTTCGACGCGAGTCAACAGCTGATCGAAGCCGTCGCCTATGACGACCGTTCACCCTGGCCGGACGAAGCGGATGGCGGCGGCGCGTCGCTGGAACGGAAACATGCACTGCTCCCCTCCAACTTGCCCGCGGCATGGGCGGCGTCGCCGGAAAACGGAACGCCCGGCAGAAAAAACGCCGCGCATACGGACTCATTGCCGCCGTTGATCCTCGCCGTCGATCACACACCGCGGATTCCGCAGCCAAATGAAACCGTTACCGTTACCGCGCGGGTTTTGGACGTGGATGGCGGCGTGGATTCGGTAACCTTGTATTACGGATGGAACGGCGGCAGCGCGTACCAATCGGTTGATATGGCCGATGACGGCCTACATGGCGACGGCAGCGACGGCGATGGGGTATACGGCGCGGAAATCAGCGGCGCGGCGGCTGGAACCATTTTACATTTTTACATCGAAGCGAAGGACAACGACAGATTGCTCTCCCGATTGCCGGAAGAAGGCCGGAATCAACCCTACTTGACCGTGTTCGAGCGGGCGCTGCCCAACGAACGCGTGCCGATCCTGCGCGTGGTGATGCTGCCGGATGTCAATGCCCAGTTTTTGAATCGCTATCAGACCGATGAGTATTTTCCCGCCTCGTTTTATGACGGCGACCAGGTTTATTATCAAATTCATATCCGCCATCGCGGGCGTTCGCGGGTGCGGAACGGCCGTTTCAAGATCCGTTTCCCGCATCATCAGCTCTATCGCGGAGCCATTCGCCGTTTGAATTTCAACGGGACGGACGTGAACACGATTTTGCGGGAATATCTCAGCTATCAATTGTATCAAGACGCGGGGCTGCCGAATTTGGAAAGCGAGCTGGTGCGGTTTCACATCAACGGCCTGGCGACGCAGGGAACGCCGTATCGCACAGCGATTGAAAATCCGGATGGACAGTTTTTGCGACGGAAACAGTTTTTTAACCGCGACGGCGGCAATCTCTACAAAACCACGCTGGACCGCACGCCGCAAAACAAGGCGACCTGGCGGTATGTCGGCGAGGATCCGGACTTATACCGTTTCTGTTATATCAAACAGACAAATGAGGAAGAGGACGATTTCAGCGACATTATTCGTTTCTGCCGTGTGCTGTCAGAAGCGAATGTAGGGGACACGGATTATCTCGAAAACGTGTATTCGGTTTTACACGTGGATGATTTTTTACGCTGGATGGCGGTGTCCGCCTGCGTGGCGCATTGGGATTCGCCGTTTACCGATCACGGCCATAATTATGTGCTGTACAACAATCCGAGCACGAACCAGTTTCACGTTATCGCCTGGGATTTGAACGGAACCTTCAATTATACGTCCAATACCAACGATTTGAATTATCGAAAACTGTATACTCACATCCGCTCCACCAAATTTCCTGCCATCAACAAAATTTTGAATCATCCTGTCTTCGGCGCGCAGTATTATCGCGAAATCGAAGGGCTGATGGAGACGTTGTTTTCGTCGAGCGCCATGAATCGGCGCATCGATGAAGCGGCGTATGCGTTGCAGTTGAACACCTCTTCCGTCGCTTTTTTTAAAACCTATGTCGCGCAACGAATCGCCGATCTGTCGCTATGGATCGGGCGGGAACGCGGCATGGCGTTTCTCACCAAACCCGTTTATCAGACGAACGTGGGCGAATCCTATCTCTATCGGGCGGCAGCGGTGGATTACCGGCAATACCAATCCTTTGCTTATTCGCTGCACGCAGGACCGAGCTGGTTGACGGTGGACGCGAAAAGCGGCGAATTGACCGGCGTCCCCACTCAGGAAGGGCGATTCGATGTAATCGTACAAGCGGAAACGCGAAACGGCGCGAGCATCACGCAGGAATATTCGCTGCACGTCGTCAACCCGAATCCGCGATTGATCATGACATTCAACGAAGAGGGCGAAACCGTAAACGATTTCAGCGATTTCGCCAATCACGGCGCGATTCGCGGGAACGTTACACGAATGGATGGGCGATTGGGAAAAGGAGTGTATTTAAGCGGGCGCAATTCGTACGTGGAAATCCCGCACACCGATTCGTTGAACCTATCGGGAGCAGTGACGGTGGAGGCGTGGATTCGACCGGACGTGATTTCCACCGGCAATCCCATTATTGTCACGAAAGGCAACGAAGATACGTTTAATTACACCTTGATGTTGGGATATGGACCGTGGAATTGGGATCAAATGGAGCCGGGTTTTATGCCGCATCGATTCGACATCGAAAATCGCGTGTATTACGGACGGAAGGAAATCGAAGCGCAATTGCGAAATCGCCGATGGGTGCACATCGCGGGAACGTATGATTCGCGGGAGGAACTGGTTTGCGTTTACGCCAACAATCGCCGCATCGTGGAAAGCAGTTCACGGGCGCGGATGGAGGAAAATGGACGAAATTTGTGGATCGGATTGAACGGCAATCGCAGTTTTCAGGGCGTGGTGGACGACGTCAGGATTTTGCCCTTCGCCAAACAGGCGTTTGCCGCCGGTCTGTGCCTGTCGCAGGTGGATGTGTCGGGCATCTCTCCCGCGCAGGAACAGATTGCGCTTTCCCTATCCGCCTATCGCGACGGCGGCGTTGAAACCGGCGAGTATTGCATTCATTTGGTGAAGGCGAATCGCTGGTTTGCCTTGCCGTCGCGGCAACTTGCCGCCGGCGAGACGGTTCGTTGGTGGTTGGATGATGTGGGCGTCGATGAACCGTTATGGAAGAACGAAATCATGGCGCTGTACCCGATCGAAACGATGGGCGAGGCGAAAAAGGAATTCGTGTTGGATCAAATCGCGTGGGGAGATGCGGCCCCGGATGCGAACGACGCGGGAGTGAACGCGGGAGTGTGGCGGCGGGGAAAATCGGCGTCGATTTTAGAAAATCAAGCGACGACGCTGGCGTTGAAGCACTTCGCGGACAACGACGAGATGGACTTGGATTGGGAAGCGCGTCCGCAGACGCTTGACGGTCCCGTGATTGCATCTTTCATGATCGAGGACGGCGCGGCGATGACGCGAAATCGGGTTGTGCGTTTGCGGATTCATGCGGCCAACGCCGATTCATCGTGGCGTATGCGGATCGCGAACGATGGGGCGATGCGGGGGGAATGGATTCCGTTTGCCGCCACGGCGGAATGGCAGTTGCCGCCAGGCGACGGAGAGAAAACGGTGTATATGCAGGCGATTGATACGAGCGGACGGCGATCTCCGGTGGTTTTCGCCGCGATTCGTTTGGAAGAGGAGACGGGAATTTCGAATTGGGGGATTTTGGAATAAATATTTTTCCGTATCATGTGATGTTTTCATTCTGTCAAGGAATCATGATTCCCTTTTGCGCTCCACCTTGCGTTTCAGTCCGGCGACACTCGCTCTATGGGTGATTTCAAGATACAATTCGTCGCGGTCGAATGGTTATGAAGAGAAAAAGTGGGGTACGTATTCGATTGGGATCCGGATAAGGCGAAATCAAACCTCCGAAAACACAAAGTCTCGTTCGAGGAGGCAACAGCTGTCTTTGGCGACCCACTTGCGCTCCTCATGACAGATCCCGACCATTCCGTAGAGGAGTAGCGGTATCTGCTGCTCGGCGAATCTGTGCGCCAAAGACCATTGGTGGTGGCATTCGCTGAGAGACCACCCCTGACCCGGCTCATTTCCGCAAGACGGGCGACCCGAACGGAGAGGAGGAAATATGAGAAAGAGAAATAATCTTGCCGACAAGGACAGAGAATGTGACACGATGCGGCCGGAATACGATTTCTCTGACGCCGTACGCGGCGTCACCGCGACGCGCTACGCTAAAGGTACAAATGTGGTTGTCATCGAACGCGACGTTCTCGACGTATTTCCCGACAGCGCAACGGTGAACGAAGCGCTCAGAGCCCTGGCGCCGGTCATTCGGCATAGGCGGAAAACAGAGACGAGATCCAAAAGCGACTCATAAGCAGTTGGAGCCTGCCATGCCATCGTGGTGGATTGCAGAATTGGTTGGAACTACCGCCGTTGTCCCTCCAACCATCTACGAAAAAACTGGAACGTGCACCGGATTGTCAGGATTTGTGTAATTCGGCTGAGGATACGGGACCTATTCAATTCCCGCCGCCCAATTCATTTCCGGAAAACTATTCGCAATTGTGAAACAGGATTCGCTTTTACGTTCAACCACTCTTTTCAGTCTGGCGACGCTTGCCAGCCGAATTTTGGGACTCTTGCGGGATGCCTGCATCGCCGCATACGTGCCGAAAGCGTGGCAGGATATTTTTTGGGCGGGATTCAAAATTCCCAGCACGTTCCGGCAGTTATTCGCGGAAGGGGCGCTGTCGGCCGCGTTTATTCCGCTGCTGGCGCGGGTGCGCGAAAACGACGGAGAAAACAAGGCGCGCGAGGTGGGATTCGCCGTTTTTTATTTGCTCGCCTTTGCGGTGATCGCGGTGGTGATCGCGGCGATTTTGTTGACGCCCTGGTTCGTGCCTGTCATTTTGAATGATTTAAGAAGCATACCGGATCGCGTCTATTTGCCCGCGCCGGGCTTGTCGTTGACGGAATTCACGCTGCCGCTGGAGATTCAAACCGGCTGGCGGGTGGAAGCGGGCGTCCTGGCCACGCAGATCATGTTTCCGTTTCTCTTTTTCGTCGCATTGTCGGCGTGGTCGATGGGCGTATTGAATACTTATCGTATTTTTTTCATGCCGGCGCTGGCCTCGGCGTTTTTCAATCTTAGCCTGATCGTCGCCTGCTTTACCGGCGCACGATGGTACAGCGGCAACTCGCTGATGTGGTTTTTGGGGGGCGCGGTGATCGTCGGCGGATTGTTTCAGTACGCCGCGCAGATTCCCGACGCCTGGAAAATCCGTTATTTCCCGCCGCGCTGGGTATCCCCGTTTCATCCGCAGGTGAAAACGTTTTTGCGAATGCTGGCGCCCAGCGCGTTCGGACTGGCCATTTATCAGGTGAACGCGTTGATCACGCAGACCTATTTCGCCGCCAAGTACGGCGAGGGAGGGATTTCCACCATTCAATATGCGTTTCGGTTGATTCAATTTCCGCTCGGCGTGGTGGGCGTGGCGCTGGCCACCGCTTCGTTTCCGCGCATCGCGCAACACATCGCGCAGCAGCGGCGCGAGGATGCGACGCGCACGCTCACGCACGTATGCAAGTATTTGATGTTGCTGATGATTCCGGCGGCGGTGGGATTGATGGTGTTGGGCCGGGACATCGTCGGCGCGATCTACGATCACGGTGAATTTCATAGAAATGGCTGGTTGGATTTGACTTACGCGATTACCGTGACATATTGCATGGGGTTGTTTTCCTATTCCATCGTCAGGGTATTGGTTCAGACCTTTCAGGCGCATCACGATTTTCACACGCCGGTGAAATTGGGCATGTTTACCGTCGTCGTCAACATCACGTTATGCGCCGTTTTCGTGCGTTATTTCGATATCTGGTCGCTGGGATTGGCTTCGGCGATCGCCAGCACGATTCAAGGCGCATTGCTTCTTCTTTTACTGAAACGAAAAATGGCTGCTTTATCGCTGCGGCCTTTATTATCCTTTCTCCTGCGGGTATTGACGGCGACGGCGGGGATGGCGTTGTGTTGTTTCCTGTTTTTAACCCTTTGTCCTTTTGCCGGGGGAACCTTGATCACCTATTCGCTGCGCGTCGGAATCGGCATGTCGATCGGTCTGGCTGCGTATAGCGCGATGGGATGGTTCCTGTTTCGCGAGGAACTGAAAAAAGTCATGCGCCTGGAGTAACGCCCACATTGCCGCCGAGACGACGGCGATACGCTCGATCGGGAACGCATTGACCCGAGGGAAGATGCAACGTAGATTAGTTTCCATACAGTTTATTCAATCAGGTTCAGCATGAGTGAGATGATACCCGAAATTTCCGTCGTTCTGCCCGTTTATAACGAAGCGGAGAATCTCCAATCGCTGCACGACAATCTATGCGGCGTGTTGAATGGGCTGGGGCGATGGTACGAGATCATTTACTGCGACGATGGCAGCACGGACGGTTCGCCCGCGAAGTTGCGGGAGCTGGCGAGTGGGAATCCTGCCGTTCGGGTATTGTTGCTGCGGCGCAATTTCGGCCAGACGGCGGCGATTCGCGCGGGGGTGGATCATGCGCGGGGCGATATTGTCGTGTTGATGGATGCGGACCTGCAAAATGATCCCGCGGATATTCCCAACTTGCTCGAACGATTGGATGAGGGGTATGACATCGTCAGCGGCTGGCGCAGAAAACGGCAGGATCCGTTTTTTACGAAGGTGCTGCCTTCGAAAATTGCCAATTGGCTGATTTCACGGATATCCGGCGTGAAACTGCACGATCACGGCTGCACCTTGAAAGCCTATCGGCGCGACGTGCTCAGCGGGATTTCACTGTATGGCGAAATGCACCGTTTCATTTCCATTTACGGGCATTGGATCGGCGCGCGAGTGGGGGAAGTGGAGGTCCGTCATCACCCGCGGCAAGGTGGAAAATCGAAGTATTCGTTATCGAAAAGTATGAAAGTGTTTCTCGACATTCCGGTGTTGGTTTTGTTGGGCCGGTTTCTGACGCGGCCGGTCCATTTTTTCGGCGCGATCGGCATGGGTTTCAATTTTGCCGGACTGATCTGCGCGTTTTTTGTGCTTTACGAAAAACTGACGGAAGTGGATGCGAAAGCGCACCGCAATCCGCTGCTGCTGCTGGCGATTTTCTTCTCGCTGGTGGGGATTCAAATCATCATGATCGGTTTGTTGGCCGAATTGATGACGCGGGTGTATCATGAAAGCCAGAATAAGAAGATTTATGTGGTTCGCGAGAGGATCAACCTGCCGGACGGAAGTGAAAACGAAAAAAAGCGATAACAATTGATTATGATTTATCCATGGTGTATATAGGATCGAATTCAATCGTTAGGTTGAAACGAGTCGATATATGATTTTTCCAAAAAGCCTGGGAATGAAATGAATCCCAACGGGATGAAAGAAGAAAGCCAGCGGGCAACGCCCCTGGAAATGGGATAGGACCGAAATCCCAGCCCTGTAAGGGCGGGAGAAAAAGGAATCCTCTGTTTTTCTTTCGCCCTTTCAGGGCTGTGGTTGCTCAAAATTTCACCAGGGCTGTCAGCCCTGGCTATCTTCTGTTACCCCGTTGGGGTAAAAATATAAATTACTATTTCAACCAATTCTCAGTCGGAAAGTTAAGGAGCAATTCCATTGAACGAGTCGGTTCAGGAACAATTGCGTACGCTGCTGGAAGGGAAAGTCGTGCTGGTGACCGGCGGAACCGGCACCATCGGCAGCGAAATCGTTCGCCAAGTCATTCCTTATCGTCCCAAATTGATCCGCATTCTCAGCCGCGACGAGTACAAACAATCCACCTTGCGGTATCGCTACCGCAATTATTCGTTCATTCGGTATCTGCTCGGCGACGTGCGCGATCTCGAGCGTCTGCGGCGCGCGTTCGAAGGCGTGCACGTGATCTTCCACGCGGCGGCGCTCAAGCGCGTGGAAGCCACCGAATACGATCCTCTGGAAGCGATCAAGACCAACGTTCTCGGCACGCAAAACGTCATCACCGCCACATTGGAAAGCCCTACCGCCGAACGCGTCGTGGCGATCAGCACCGACAAGGCAGTCAACGTGACTTCGACGATGGGCGCGACCAAGCTCCTGGCCGAGCGCCTGGTCACCTGGGCTTCGTTTTACCGCCGCGAACCGCACAAAACTCTCTGCTCGGTGCGTTTCGGCAACGTGTTGGATTCCCGCGGCTCCGTCATTCCACTCTGGCGACAACAAATCGAAGACGGCGGCCCGGTCACCCTCACGCACTGCGAGATGCGCCGTTTTTTCATGTCGATTCAAAAGGCGGTCGAGCTGGTCATGCGAGCCGCCGCATGGGCGACCGGCGGCGAATTGTTTATTTTGCGCATGCATTCCATCTACATCCGCGATATGGCGGAGATTCTGGTGGAGGAACTGGCGTCGAAATTCGGCCATGACCCCAAAAACATAAAAATTCAAGTCACCGGCGCCGCTCCAGGTGAAAAACTGGACGAAGACCTGCTCGCTCCCAACGAAATCGACCGAACGTTCATGGTCGATGACGAAATGGCGGTCATCATCCCCGCCCATCGGATCGACGAGTATCATTTACAACGCCTGCAAAATTATGACGGTTTCATCACCAGCACCAATACCCTTTCCAAAGACGAACTACGCGCTTATTTGAAAAAGGAACGAATTATTTGATTCGCCGCCGTTCATTCACCATTCACGAAGTCGGCGTACGGCAGGAAACAGCCATTTGTCGAAAGGAATGAAAACATCCGGTTCGAGGTTATGCGCATCTTACTCGATCCGGTCGATGTTAGTATGATAAGCTTTTCCGTTTTTCTGAATACAATCGCGAAAATCGCAGACGGATGGCCGAAAGAAATCGCGAAAATGGGCGCTGAAGAGCAGAAACACATTCGGTTGACAGGCGGCGGTGCGGCGGCGCGGGCGGCGTTGCTTTCTGCTTTCGTCGTACCCGGCGCCGGCCAGATTTACAACCGCGAATGGGTCAAAGGCATTTTTCTGGCCTTTCTCTTTTTGGCGGCTTCGCTGGCCGTGTTGGTTCCCATTACGATCGCAATCATCCTATATTATTCCAACCTGAATAGCGGCGATCCGGATCAAGCCTTGCAGCCGTTGCAGGCGTTGTGGGAAGCGCGGGTGCAATTGATCGTGCTCTCGGTTTCCTCTGTGATTCTCTATATTTACAGTATCATGGATGCGTATCGAAAACGAAAACGGATGGATGCAAAGAACAGTTTCCGATAACACTCAATTTATTATTGCATAAAGGAGTCTGGTTATGGCTACCGTAAAAAAAGTCGTACTTGCATATTCGGGCGGATTGGACACGTCCGTCATCATTCCCTGGCTGATCGAGAATTATCATTGCGAAGTGATCGCCTTCGCCGCCGACATCGGGCAGGGCGAGGAGTTGGCGCCGGTCAGGAAAAAAGCCATCGATTCGGGCGCGTCCAAAATCCACGTTCTCGATTTGCGCGAGGAATTCATGCGGGATTTCTGCTTCCCGCTGCTGCAATCGGGCGCGCTGTACGAACGCCGGTATATGATGGGCACGTCCATCGCCCGCCCGTTGATCGCGAAAGCGCAGGTGGAAGTCGCGCGTAAAGAGAACGCCGACGCGGTCTCGCATGGCGCAACCGGCAAAGGCAACGATCAGGTGCGTTTCGAGCTGACCTATCAGGCGCTGGCGCCGGATTTGAAGATCATCGCGCCGTGGCGCGAATGGGACATCCGTTCCCGCGCCGATGCGGTGGAATACGCCAAAAAACACAACATTCCCGTACCGGTCACGGTGGAAAAGCCTTATTCGATGGACCGCAACATGTGGCATCTTTCGTTTGAAGGCGGCATCCTCGAAGATCCGGGCAGCGAACCGCCGAAAGACATGTTCATCCTCACGAAAAATCCGGAAGATGCGCCGGATCAGGCGCAATACGTCGAAATCGAATTTGAAAAGGGAACGCCGGTCGCGGTCGACGGCCAGCGCATGGGGCCGGTCGATTTGGTCATGCATCTCAACGAAATCGCCGGAAAGCATGGCGTGGGGCGTGTGGACCTCTGCGAAAACCGTCTTGTTGGCATGAAATCCCGCGGCGTTTATGAAACGCCGGGCGGAACGCTGTTGTTCGAAGCCCATCGCGAGTTGTTGTCATTGACCTGCGATCGCGACACGCTGCATTACCGCAATCTCCTGGCCGAACGCTATGCGGAACTGGTCTACAACGGCCAATGGTTTTCCCCCCTGCGCCGCTCGCTGGACGCATTCTTCCGCGAAACCGAACAATACGTGACCGGTACGGTTCGGTTGAAATTGTATAAAGGCAATTGCACCATCGCGGGAAGAAAATCCCCCAATTCCCTCTACCGCCACGAATACGCCACGTTCGAGCAGGACGAAGTCTATAATCAAAAGGATGCGGAAGGATTTATCAAGCTGTTCGGGCTGCCGACGAAAATCGAAAGTTTTGTGCGCAGCATAGCGAAATAAAAAATATAGTTTATAGCAAGGGCAGAAACAACGCTGCCCTTGCCACCCTACTCAACCCTTGCTGTAAACAAAGGAACGATTCAATCATCCCACCATTCACGCGAAGTGCTCTTTTTCAACTCTCAAAAATGAGATTCAATAAATTAAAATATTTCCCATTGTGTGATATGATCGCATGGAAGATAGAAAAAAATACGTTGTACGATGCGGGCAGGGATGCCCGCGCTCCGACATTTTCATAAGAAAGGAAAAGCAGATGAACAGGTATTTGAAGTCCCCTTTATTGCGCAAGTGGTTTTGGATTTATGTGGTCCTTTTCGGATGCACCGCTTCCTCCTTCGCCCAGCTCTATCCGGATGAAGTGTTGGCGGATCATCCGGTCTCGTATTGGCGGTTCGAGACGAATCTGCTGGACGAAACCGGCGGGAATGAATTGCTTCCGGCCATCTCTCCCGATTTCGTCGCCGGACCGGGAAGCGACAACCGCGCCTTTTCGACGAACAACGGACGCGCCTGGGCGGCGGGATTCGGCGTCGTCGAATTGTTCGATCTCGAATCGTTCAGTTATGAAATGTGGATCAATCCCGCCGGCGTGAATCAGTCGACGTACCTGCTCATGCGTCGCGCCACCCCGCCCACCGGCGGCAGCGGGGAAAATTCCCTCATTTTCAATTACAACCAAGGCCGGATCGAATTATTGACCGACCATGGCGAATTCGTTCCCGTTCCCGGCTTCGAATTGGCAGACAACAGCAACACATGGCATCACATCGTCATGGTGTATGACGAGGAATTTCCCGGCGTCATCTTTTACCTCGACGGGCAGGAAGTGGATCGTGTGGAAGGCCTGATCGAATTTCTCAATTCCGGCCATGACGAGGAAATCTACATCGGCGCCACCCGCGAAAGCATCGGCGAACATGTCTTCAACGGCTACATCGATGAAGTGGCGGTCTACACCTATGCGCTGACCGCCAATCAGGTCGCCGCTCATTATAACGCCGCGTTTCCATCCGCGTATACCGCTCGCGTCATTGCGGACAATCCCACTGTGTATTGGCGTTTCGAAGACAGTTTTAAGGACGAAATGAAACTATACGATCTCGTGCCCAGCGGCATGCGCTTTGTGAACGGACCCAAAAGCGCGTCGAATTACGCTCTGTATGGCCGCGTCTCTCAATTCAATGCGCAAAATCTGTACAATTTTTCCGCGTTTACATACGAATTATGGTTCAACGCCATCGGACGCAGTTCGCAATCGTATTTGTTGTTCCGACGGGCGGGCAATACCCAGCAGGCGATTATCTACGCCTATAATCCGAATCAATTGGAATATTTTTCCGAATACAATCCCCGTCCGGCGGTGACGGTACCCAATCAAACCGACGCCTGGCATCATGCCGTTTTTGTCTATGACGACGCCGTTCCCGAAATGCGGATTTATCTGGATGGAGTGTTGGCGAATTCCCGCCCCGGCGCGGCCGCCGGCGGCAGCGGCAACCAAATTCACATCGGCGGCTCCGATATGGGCGATACGTTCGACGGTTACATCGATGAGGTGGCCATATACGACTTTGTCCTCGGCGAAGAACGCATCCTGGCGCACTATAACAGTCCGTTCGCCGTGTCGGTTGGAGATTGGTCGATTTATTGATTGGCCGGAGACGTCTTCCCGCTTTTCTCGTCAGTAAGGAGAAAACTATATCCAACCACTACGCCGCCGATTCTGCCTCGCTCTTTTTTTCCACGAATCCCACGACAAGAACCGATAAGAAGTAGAGCGCGACCAGCGGGCCGGCGCACATGATTTGGCTGATCGGATCGGGGGGAGTGATGACCGCGGCGACGACGAACATCAGGACGATGGCGTACGGGCTGAATTTCATGAGCGCCTCGCGCGTCACCAAACCGATGCGGGCGAGAATGAAAATCACGACCGGTTCTTCGAACACGATGGCGAACGCCAGTAAAAAGCGAAGCATGAAATTCAGATACTCGCTGATGGTCCACAAATTGGCCGCGGTGCCGGCGGCCAGCATGGCGAGAAAAGCCAAAATAAAACGGAAAATAACAAAATAGCAAAACAAGCCACCCGCCACGAAACAAATCCAGGCGGTAATGACCAACGGCAGGACGGCGCGGCGTTCCCGTTTGTACAATCCGGGAGCGACGAACATCCATGCCTGGTAAAAAATGAAGGGGAACGAAAGAAACAGGCCCGCCACGAACGCGACTTTGAGCCAGGTAATGATGATTTCAACGGGATTTTTGGCGATCATGGTGACTTCGCCGCTCAAACTTAATGCGCCCATTCTCGCTTCGACCAATTTTTCAATTTTTTCGAGAAGCGCGTTTTCTTGCTCGGTGGTCATGTCGGCGATGTCCGTCGCAGAGGAGATCGCGCCGGTCGCGCTGGTTACTCCTGCCGTTGCGGTATTTTGAGAATCCTGCTGCGCGAGAATTTCCTGCATCGTGTTATTCTGTGCACCCTGCGGAACACAGTCGACTAGGACTTGCGTTAAAAAATCAGCGTAATAGAAGCAGACCACGAACGCAATGCCGAACGCGATGAGAGCGCGAATCATGCGCGTGCGCAATTCGATCAGATGCTCGAGAAACGTCATGGAAGCGCCGAGTTCCTCTTCGGTATCGTGAGGAGGAGGCAATTGACTGTTTGGTTGTTGTTTTTGTTCTTCGGTCGTCATTATTTTTTGGGTTCGGTTTTCAGATTATAAAACGGTCTCATTCTTCTGATTTAATATGCCGCCGGGCCGGCGGCGGTACAGGTCAATCCTGCAATTCACGGTGAAAGCGTTCCGCGTCATAGGTTTTTGCGGAATCCGCGATGATGTCCTGCGGATCGATGACTGTGGTTTCGGAGATCACGGGCGCCTTTGTGTTGGTTTGTTGCGCGTCCGGTTCGCTGCCATATCCGCTTTCGTAATCGTAACCGCCATAATTTTGATTTTCGGCTGAGTCCGCGGCGGCGTGGTTTTCGGAATAGCCGTCATCCGTTTCGTCGTGGGATTCGGTCGTGGAAGAGGAAGCGGTGGAAGCCGAACCGGTAGTGGATTTTTTCTTTTTCGCCGCTTCCGCCCTGGCCTGCTGTTCGAGTTCCCAATCGGCCATTTCCAGCTGGCGGGAGAGTTCCCGGCTGGCATCGCGAAACATTTTCATCGCTTTGGCGATGTATTTGGCCACTTCGGGAAGTCGATGCGGCCCGAAAACGATGAGTGTAACCGCCAAGATCACAATTATTTCAGTCGTACCCAGAACGCCCATGGATTTGCTCAATCCTTTTTTAGTTTTTATTGCTGCTGCAATTTCTCATCGATTGCAAATCGAAAACGTTGCTGATTAATATTTCCTTTCGAATTCAAACAAGGGCGGTGACAACGCTGCCCAAGCAACCCACATAACCAGTTGATCACAATGAACGAACATTAACGTCATTCGTTCATGCATGGGTAGAGCAAGCGTCCCCGCTTGCACGAACGACGCAGGCGGGGAAGCCTACTCTACCCGAGAAAATGCGGACGGGACGTCCGCGCTCCGGTATTTTCACAGAAACGACAACGGTAATGGAATGTCATCTCCGATGCGTTACCAATAAATTCTGTTTCAATGTATCAATATTATGATTGGGCGGGTTCGTAACACCAACATCCCGAAAACAAGAGTTATTCTAACAAGTATTCGGATCGATGTCGAGTAGAGATGTTTTTATTTTGCAACCCTTGCCAAAATGGGGGGTGAGGAACCATAATATATTCTTGCTTTTCGCTCAAACCGATAGATCACTCAAAATGCACAAATTGTGTTTTCGATAGGTCAAGATAAAGCAACAATCGATTAGAGTATCATTTCATAACTTCTCCATAGGCAGAATGCGGAGGAGTGAATTCGATTCGAAGGAGATTTCCGGACATCATGGATATCATATTACGGGAAAGCGTGGCCAATCTTGGCGAAGCAGGCGATTTAGTTGACGTCAAGGGCGGCTATGCGCGAAATTATCTT
Source organism: Candidatus Omnitrophota bacterium (assembly GCA_003598175.1). Classification (GTDB taxonomy): domain Bacteria; phylum Hinthialibacterota; class Hinthialibacteria; order Hinthialibacterales; family Hinthialibacteraceae; genus SURF-12. Next base: position 9,370 of record QZKN01000191.1, on the reverse strand, counting down.
ATTCCTCAAGGATTGGCTTATTCCGCCGCCAGCGCCAACGCGGCTCAGATCAATCATAAAAAAAGATTGTTGGAGGATCAACGGAAGCGTCGAATCAAAACCGAACAGGATCTGGCCAAACGGCTTTCGGAAATTTCAATCAATATTCCCGTACGCGTGGGAGAGGAAGATCGCGTATTCGGAAGTGTGACCAGCCAGAATATTGCGGACTCGTTGGCCAAAAAAGGGTATGACGTTGACCGCCGAAAAATCGTTTTGGATGAGCCGATTCGCGCTTTGGGCGTTTACACGGTTCCTGTGCGGTTTTCCGGCGATATATCCGGAAACGTAAAGGTATGGGTGGTGAAAGAGGAAAGCTAATCACACGGCAACGGCGAGCATCGATGCGAATCGCACGTCATCACGCCTTTGTTTTCACCACGGTTTTATCCTTACTCGCCATTTCTCTGATTCAATCTCCTTCTCAAACCGCGGCGGCGGAAAAGCCGGACCGAAAAATCATCGACGGCGTGATTTTGACGCCCCATTCCACGGTACGAGGGGCGGAAGGTGAATTGAATGTCCATATCGGCGATCCTCCACGAACAATTCGGCCGTTAGTATGGGAGAATCCGGAAGCAGGAATCATCCAATTCGCAACCACCGAAAACAATTGTTCTTTCCAATTCCGCGTCTCCCAGGTTGAAATACGAGATCTATCCGCAACGAGCAAAGCCGGTATTCTTTCCGTCACGGCAATGAACACGGGCAATGCGGAAGCGGCGGCCGTGATTTGGACTGCATGGACGAACACGGCGGATGGGATGGAATCGCCGAAAGCGTTTCATGGGGTCCGGTTGGAAACGCCAGTGAATTCCGCGTTGCGAATGATTCCCTATCAAAGCCAATGGAATGTGGCGAATGCATTGTATTTCAAAAATCGCGCGTTTTTTCGGGATCGGTCCATGCTCTATTTTTCTTCCGCGCCGTCCGATTGGGATACGGAAACATGGGCGCGGCGAGTATCCATCCCCTATCACGAGTTTACTCCATCCGAATCCATCGGTTTTCAGCGAAATTCCATTACCCTGGCTCGCGGGAAAACCGCCTGGTTACGAGTGTATGTTCCCTTCGATCCCGTACCGGCAAGTTCCTTTGAATCCTTTGAAACAATAGTATTAAATTTGTAAGATTTTACGATTTCTCCTGGTACAAAATCGAAAATGTTTAATCCGGATAGGGGGCGTCGGTTGACAGCTTTCCAAAAAACCGATTAGTATGGCGGTTATAAATTCTCCTATGGAATTGGAGGGGGTTTCATAAGGCCGCCAAGCGGGTAAAATCCTTATGACATCCATGATGGCGAGAAAACCGGATGACGCGAAGTTGGCTTGGGTTCGAATAGCCGGACAATGTTCATTCATTCCGATCTTTCTGGCGTTATATCCTATTGCTTTTTTTTATATCGGAACGTGGCTGGATGAAAAACTTGGCGTCTCGTGGATCAAAGTGGTTTTTCTGTTTTTGGGAATCTTTTCCGGAATGCGTCAGACGTATATGCTTATCAAGAAAATGATCGAGGCCCAGGAGAAGGACAATGGGACCTGACGAGTTACGCCGTGTGATTCGCCATGCCATTGCCTGTACTCTCCTCATTTCCGGAATGTTGTGGCTGGTTTGGGATGGGTATCATGCGCTGGGGTTTGCTTTTGGCGGATTATGGTCCTCGGTTAATTTTTGGGCGTTGAACGGATTGATTCACGAAGCGTTTCAGGGTGGTAGGATGTGGGTGATCGCGTTATTCGCCCAATTGAAGTTGCCGGTGCTTTATGGGATAGGAGTTCTGGTGCTTTTGACGGTTCCGTTATCCATCGGCGCCGGGGTATGCGGATTTCATGTTCCTTTTGTTTTGGTGGTGGCAGAGTCAATCATCCATTCGTCCAAAGAAACGAAGAAATCGGGATTATCGACATTGAAAAACCCGCAATCCGATTCGGAACGAGTGTAAGGAAGAAACAGCATGGAAGCAGCACACGAAGCGGTCCAGAATGCAGCCGAGCATGGGGAGCACGCTGCTCATGCGCCTGAATTGCCCAATCTGGTTCATGTTCTGAACCACTATTTTCCCAATCTTGTATCCCAGGATTCGTTCCTGTGGCATTTTCAACTGCAATTTTTTGCCTTATTGGTGATCGGCATGATTGCCGTCTTCTTTTACATCGCCTGTAAAAAGCGAGCGGTTCGTCCCGGCCGGCTGCAGGCGTTTGCCGAAATGATCGTGGAGGGTTTGTTGGGAGTGGTTTGCGGAATTTTGGGGGAAAAAGAAGGGCGGCGGTATTTTCCGTTTTTAGGCTCTCTTTTTCTCTTCATCGTCTGCATGAATTGGTTTGGGCTCATCCCGCTCATGCGGTCGCCGACGTCCGACCTGCGGGTAACCGCATCGTTGGCGATTTGCGTTTTTCTGTTCGTTCAGGCTACCGCACTGAAGCGCCTGGGGCCGTCGAAATTCCTTTATCATTTGATGGGAGAACCGAAAGATGCAATCGGATGGTGCCTGGTTCCTCTCTTTTTACCGTTGCATATCATGGAAGAGTTCATTAAACCGCTCAGTCTGGCCTGCCGACTTTATGGAAACATCTTCGGCGAAGATCTCTTATTGGGCGTCGCCATGCTGCTCGGCTGCGGATTGATGCTCGCCATTTGGCCGGGCAGTTTTTTCGGAATTCCATTGCATTTTCCGTTTGTGTTGTTGGCAATGTTGCTCAGCACAATTCAGGCGCTCGTTTTTACGTTATTGGCGACCGTTTACATTTCGATGGTTCTACCGCACGAAGAGCACGAGCATGAAGAGGCTTAAACCGGTTCATTTCCCCGCTGAAAAGTGGGTATGAATATATTGAAAACCAGCTTCAAGGGAAAATTAGTAAGGAGAAAACCGATGGAAGCATTATTATCCCCACAAGCCGCATATCACATTGGAATTGGAGTCGCCGCGATCGGCTCCGGCGTAGGACTTGGTTTAGCCGTAAGCAAGGCGATGGAAGCGATGGGTCGCCAGCCGGAAGCGGCGGCAAAGATACAAACCGCGATGGTTATCGGCTGTGCGTTTATCGAGGCTTTGACCATTTATGCGTTGATCTCCAACTTCTTCGCGGCGGTTGCCGGATTTTAATCCAAATTGGGAATGGAGAGAGCATTTCTCCGTAGTTGCAAGGTAAGGAGATCGTATTGTGAGTATCCATAGTCTCCACGACTTATTTGGGCTGATGCTGATCACAGCGGAGGCATCCGCTGATGGGAGCCCGCCGGTTCACGTGCAGATCGTTACCGTCATCATCTGCTTTTTGCTCGTGTATTGGGTGTTAAAGCGTTTTGCGTTCGGTCCTCTTCTTGCGGTGATCGACGAGCGCCGAGATCAGATCGAGACGGATCTGAAGAACGCCGCCGATATTCAGGAAGAAGCGAAAAAAGATCGGGCCGAATACGAGGAACGCCTGCGCAAAATCGAAGAAGAGGGCCGGATGAAAATGCAGGAGCTGATTACGGAAGGCAAGCGAATCGCCGAAGCCATTCAGGAAAAGGCGAGAGCCGAAGCCGGCGTGATGATCGAAAAAGCCCAGCAAAACATCCAATACGAAACGGAAAAAGCCCGCGTCGTATTGAAAGAAGACATGATCAAACTGACCATACAAGCCACCGAGCATTTGATTCGGGAACGGCTCGATGATCAGAAACATCGTGAACTGATCAGCGATTTTCTTACTCGAATTGAAAGGAATTGATCGTGCCGCGTGAACCGCTCGTCGTCCAAAATTATGCGCGCGCCCTTTTGCACGTCGTGCAGAAAGAGAACATTCCTCTTCAGGAAGCTCTGGAAGAATCAATTAGTCTGAATCGGCTGCTGCGGGATCAACCCAAATTGTTCGTGTTTCTGGCCGGTCCGCATTTTCGGGAAGAGACGAAAGAAAAACTTGTGGAATCCGTGTTCAAAGCGCAATTGACGGAAATCTTTTGCCGTTTTCTGCAATTGCTGTTGCGGCGCGACCGAATCGATCATTTGATTGATATTCTGGACGAGTTCAGGGAATTGGTGGAGGCAGCGCAGGGATTGACCATGGGAACCGTCACCACGGCGGTGCCTTTGAACGCGGACGAGCAGAACACGTTTCGCGAGAAATTGGAATCGTTTTGTAAGTTGAAATTCGATTTGCAGTTTAAAGTCGATGAAAAACTGATCGGCGGGGTAAAAGTTAAATACGGCGATATTTTGATGGATACCGCCATTTCGACGTATCTTGGCGATTTACGCCAACGCCTGATGGAAACACGGCTCGTTTTCTGAAACGAGCGTCTCCACTTCCCCGGAAAGGGCGAGGAAAAAAGAAAGATGGCTCTACGACCCGAAGAAATCACATCCGTTCTCGAACGAGAACTCTCCGCATTTGAAACCGACCTGAAAATGGATAAGGTCGGCACCATTCTGAAAGTCGGCGACGGAATCGCCAGTATCTACGGCCTGGAAGACGCCATGGCCGGCGAGCTGCTGGAATTTCCCGGCGGTTTGATGGGGATGGTATTGAATTTGGAAGAAAACAGCGTCGGCGCCGCCCTGTTCGGAACAGACCGATATATCAAAGAGGGCGATACCGTCAAAAGTACAGGCCGCATCGCGTCGGTGCCGGTCGGTGAAGCTATTATCGGCCGCGTTATCAATCCGTTGGGCGAGCCGCTCGACGGAAAAGGTCCCGTCGTTTCCAGTGAATATCGCAACATTGAATTCAAAGCGCCCGGCGTGATTGCGCGCCAACCGGTGAAAGAGCCGTTGATGACCGGTTTGAAGGCAATCGATTCCATGATCCCGATCGGACGCGGGCAGCGGGAATTGATCATCGGCGACCGGGGAACGGGAAAAACCGCCGTCGCCATCGATACGATCATCAATCAGAAAAAAACCGACGTGTATTGCATTTACGTCGCCATCGGGCAAAAGGCTTCCAGCGTCGCGGCGGTGGTGGATGTGCTCGAAAAGAGCGGCGCAATGGAATACAGCACCGTCATCTCCGCCACGGCGGAACAGCCGGCGACGTTGCAATTTATCGCGCCTTACGCCGGCGCCGCCATGGGCGAATTTTTTCTCTATAATAAAAAGCACGTGCTGCTGGTTTATGATGATTTGTCAAAACACGCGACGGCATATCGCCAGTTGTCGCTTCTCCTGCGCCGTCCGCCCGGTCGTGAGGCGTATCCCGGCGACGTGTTTTATTTGCACAGCCGTTTGCTTGAACGCGCGGCGAAATTGAGCGAGAAAAACGGCGGCGGTTCGCTGACCGCGCTGCCAATCATCGAGACGCAGGCAGGCGACGTTTCCGCATACATCCCCACCAACGTGATTTCGATCACCGATGGGCAGATTTATCTCGAATCGGATTTGTTTTATGCGGGCATCAAACCGGCCATCAACGTCGGTTTGTCCGTTTCGCGTGTGGGCGGCAATGCGCAGACAAAAGCGATGAAAGCGGTCGGCGGCCGATTGCGATTGGATCTGGCGCAATATCGCGAACTTGCGGCGTTCGCCCAATTCGGATCCGATCTGGACAAAGCCACGCAGGCGCAGCTGACTCGCGGCGAGCGCATGACGGAAATTCTCAAACAGAATCAATACAACCCGATGACGCTCGAGCAGCAGGTCGTCATTATTTTTGCCGGCAGCCACGGTTATCTTGACGATCTTCCCTTGCATCAGGTTCGAGAATTCGAGGAGAAGCTGTATCCGTATTTGGATAAGAATTATCCTGACATCATTCACGCCATCGAAGAAACGAAGCAGCTGGCCGCAGACGTAACCCAAAAGTTGAAAGAAGGGGTGCGTAAATTCAAAGAGCAATTTCTTGCGGAAAAGAACAAACCGGGTTCCTGATCGATGATTTCGGGCAGGCGTTTTATCCTGTCCTTACGATTTGAATAGAGTAACTTTTTTTTCACAGTAATTCACTCTGTCAGCCGAACTGAAAGAGAATTGATCGTATGCCGTCTCTGAAACACTTACGCCGACGTCTTCGAACCGTCAGTAACACCAAGCTGATCACGCGCGCCATGCGTTCGGTTTCCGCCTCGAAAATGAGGCGCGCGCATGAGCGCAGAGATAATGCCCGACCATATACCACTCAGCTGCGGAATTTGGTGGCGCAGTTGGTGGAACACACGGGGGTGGAAGGCCAGCCATTGGCCAACAAACGAGATGTGAAAAAAAGGCTGGTCCTGATTTTTTCCGCCGACCGAGGACTATGCGGGGCGTTCAACGCGACCGTCATTCGCTTTGCGCAGGATTATCTGCATTCTCTTTCCACCGAGCAAACCGCGTTGTATATCGTCGGCCGGCGGGCGTTCGAGCACTTTCGCAAACGCGAATGGACGATAGACAAATCGCACAACGATTTTTTGGGGAACGTCGATGTTCCCCGCATTTTGAACATCGCCGGCGAATTGAGCGATGCCTTTTTGCGTGGGGACTATGATGAAATCGAGATGATTCACAATCAAGCCATCACAGCAATGTCTTATAAAACCATCCGGGAGCGGTTTCTGCCGCTGGAAGAAGAGGAATTAGTTGCGCCGTTGAAAGCCAGAGACCGAACCGGAATGAATCTCGATTATATTTTCGAACCCGATCCGAAAACCCTGCTTTCGCAATATCTGCCGATGCTGGTGAAAACGAAATTGTTGAATTCGTTCGTCAATGCGTTCGCAGCGGAGCATCAGGCGCGCATGATCGCCATGACGACCGCGAATGAAAACTGCGAGGAATTGATGGATAGTTTGACGCTGCAGCTGAATAAAGCGCGGCAGGCGTCAATTACGAAAGAGCTGCTTGAAATCGTGAGCGGCGCGGAGGCGCTGAAAGGGTAGGAAGGGTAAAGACGACGTTGCCCTTGCCACTCGGCCTTAAAAAAAATTAGCATCATCGATGAATCACAACAAAAGTGGAAAAAAACTTGATTATACTTGGGTAAAGCAAGCGTCCTCGCTTGCATGAACATCGCAGACGGGACGTCTGCGCTACCCACGTATATTCAATAAAAAAAGATAATAATTGATACATAAAAATATTGAATGAGGTTTGGCTATGTCAAATATCGGCCAAGTACGACAGGTAATCGGTCCCACGGTGGATATCGAGTTCGATTCGGATCATTTACCGAATATGCTGAACGCGATCCGGATCGAAGATGAACAGCGGAATATTCATTTGACGGTGGAAGCGGCGCAGCACATCGGCAATAATCTCGTGCGTTGCATCGCCATGGCTTCCACCGACGGCCTTGTCAGAGGCATGAAGGCCGAAGATACCGGAGAGCCGATCAGCGTTCCCGTCGGCGATCAATGCCTGGGCCGGATGTTCAACCTGCTGGGCGATCCGATCGATGAGAAAGATATCGTTCTACCCCATCCCGATCAGCGGCTGCCTATTCACCGTCCCGCTCCCACATTCGATGAGCAGGTTCCCGTCGCGGAGCAATTCGAAACGGGAATCAAGGTCATCGATTTGCTGGCGCCCTATTCGCGCGGCGGAAAAGTCGGATTGTTCGGAGGCGCAGGCGTGGGGAAGACGGTCGTGATCATGGAATTGATTCGCAACATTGCAGCGGAGCACGGCGGCGTGTCCGTGTTCGGCGGCGTAGGCGAGCGTACGCGTGAAGGAAACGATTTGTGGCTGGAAATGAACGAATCCGGCGTTATCGCCCGAACCGCGCTGGTGTATGGCCAGATGAACGAACCGCCCGGCGCGCGTCTGCGTGTGGGATTGTCCGCGTTGACAATGGCCGAATATTTCCGCGACGAACGCGGGCAGGATGTGCTGCTCTTCATCGACAACATTTTCCGATTTACACAGGCCGGATCGGAAGTGTCGGCGCTGCTGGGCCGTATGCCTTCCGCCGTGGGGTATCAACCGACGCTGGGAACGGAAATGGGGGCGCTGCAGGAACGCATTACGTCGACGAAGAAAGGTTCGATCACATCCGTGCAGGCGATTTATGTTCCCGCCGACGACCTGACCGATCCGGCGCCGGCGACGACGTTTTCGCATTTGGACGCGACGACGGTTTTGTCGCGGCAGATTGCCGAGTTGGGGATTTATCCGGCCGTCGATCCGTTGGATTCCACATCCCGCATCATGGATCCACGGGTATTGGGTGACGATCATTACAACACCGCGCGAGAAGTGCAACAGATTTTACAGCGTTATAAGGATTTGCAGGATATCATCGCCATTTTGGGTATGGACGAATTGTCGGAAGATGACAAAATCGCCGTGCAACGCGCGCGGAAGATTCAGCGATTCCTTTCGCAGCCCTTCTTCGTCGCCGAGCAATTCACCGGGCGGGAAGGACGTTATGTCAAAGTAAAAGACACGATCGAGGCGTTCAAAAAAATCGCTTCCGGCGAAATGGACGAACTACCCGAGCAAGCGTTTTATATGTGCGGAACACTTGACGAAGCCGTCGATAACGCCAAGAAAATAGCAGCGATGTAAGACAAGGCAATCATTATGGCAGCAACCTATTCACTTCAGATCATTACACCCAACGAAACGGTGTATTCCGGCGAGATCGAGTCGCTCGTCGCTCCCGGCGCGCTTGGTTATTTAGGCGTTCTCGCCCATCATGCACCTTTATTGACCAGTTTGGCGCCGGGGAAGCTCAACTTGCGGGAAGCCAACGGCAAAATCCGTTCTTTTAAAGTTGAGGGGGGTATTTTGGAAGTGAATCCCGGCGGCACGGTGATTCTGACGGAGTCGGTAGAGGCAATCGAAGGGTGAGAACGAACAAGAAAATATCCCTGAATTGATAACACGCCAAATTTACAACAATCCGATATCCGAAAAATTCCTGCCTTAATCGCCATTCCTTTGTTTTAAAATAATTGCGCTATAATATAAAAGATTCGCGATACCGATTCCATTCGCCAATAGAGAAACGACCATGCAGTCCATTTTGTCCAGCACGGAGACAATCCGACAGAAATTCTTGGAGGGTTTCAATGAGAAACAAGCTACTTTGCTTGCGGAAGTGGTCTACCATGCCTATCAGGATTTGGTCAAAACCAGTGATTTCAATGAACTGAAGGAGATCGTAAGAGATTTGGCGGTAGCGCAAAAGCGCACGGAATCGCGATTGGAAGAATTATCAATTGCACAAAAAGAAATGACGGAGGCCCAATGCCGAACGGATGAGAAACTTGGTCAATTGGCGGAAGCCCAATGCCGAACGGATGAGAAACTCGGTCAATTGGCGGAAGCCCAATGCCGCACAGATGAGAAACTCGGTCAATTGGTGGAAGCCCAATGCCGCACAGATGAGAAACTCGGTCAATTGGTGGAAGCCCAATGCCG
>QZKN01000121.1 GCA_003598175.1 Candidatus Omnitrophota bacterium | reverse complement strand
ATGTGGGTAAAGCAAGCGTCCTCGCTTGCATGAACCGCACAGGCGGGGACGCCTGTTCTACCCACGAAGATGCGGACAGGACATCTGCGCGCCCACATTTTCATATAAATCCTCATAACCACCCCAACAGGGGCAGAAACAATGCCACTCTCGCCACATGGGGTTATCGTGCTACGAAAAATTATACTTTTCGTTGATTTGCAGGAAGAATGGTTTTACGCAAACGGATGGATTTGGGCGTGACTTCGACCATTTCGTCGTCTTTGATGAATTCGATGGCTCGTTCCAGCGTCATCGGCGCGACCGGCGTGAGCAGCACGTTGTCGTCTTTTCCCGCGCTACGCATATTGCTGAGTTTTTTCTCTTTGCAGGGATTGACGTTGATATCTTTTTCGCGGTTGTGTTCGCCGATGATCATGCCTTCGTAAACGGGATCGCCGGGCGGGATGAAGAGAATGCCGCGCGGCTCGAGGTTGAACAGAGCATAGGGAACGGCCGCTCCCTGCCGGTCGGCGACGATGGAGCCGGTATAGCGATAGGGAAAATCGCCGCGATGCTCTTCGTATCCCTGCAGATACGAATTCATGATGCCGGTCCCCTTCGTATCGGTCAGGAACTCGTTGCGGTAGCCGATCAGGCCGCGGGAGGGAATGGAAAACTCCATCCGCACGCGGCCGGAGCCGTGATTGACAAGATTGATCATACGGCCTTTGCGGATGGACAGTTTTTCGGTGACAATGCCGACGAAGGGTTCGTCGCAATCCACAAATAAATGCTCGATCGGTTCGAATAATTTTCCATCCTGGAACTTATAAATAACGTGCGGACGTCCCACGCTGAGTTCGTAGCCTTCACGGCGCAGCGTCTCGATCAAAATGACCATTTGAAATTCGCCGCGGCCTTTGACCATAAACACGTTGGCGTCTTCCGTGTCCTCCACCTGCAAGGCGACGTTGCTCAACGTTTCCTTGCGTAATCGCTCGCGGAGTTTGGTGGATTGCACGTATTTCCCCTCTTTGCCGGAAAAGGGAGAGGTGTTGATGGAGAATTTCATCGAGACGGTGGGTTCGTCCACGGTGATGCGCTTCAGCGCTTTGGGCGCTTCTTTCGTGCAGATGGTGTCGCCGATGTGAACATCGTCGATGCCGGCGAGGATAATGATGTCGCCCGGCTCCGCGGTTTTGACTTCCTTGAAACTGATGCCTTCGTACACCTGCAATTTGGATACACGCAATGGTTCGGCTTTTCCGCTTTCTCCGAGGCAGACGAGGTTGCCGTTGCATTTGGCGGAGCCGTTGGCGATCTTGCCGATGGCGAGGCGGCCCATATAGTCCGAATAATCCAAATCGGACACCAACATTTGAAAGGGCTCGTCCGGATCATAAGAAGGAGCAGGGATTTCGTTCAAAATGACCTCAAATAGACGGTGCAGGTTCTCGCCTTTCTCTTCCTGTGAATTTTGAACGATGCCTTCGCGACCAACCGCGTATAAAATTGGAAATTCGATCTGCTCGTCGCCGGCGTCCAAATCGATGAAAAGGTCATAAATTTCGTTCAACACCTCCTGTGGGCGTGCGTCCTTGCGATCGATTTTATTGATGACGACGATGATTTTGAGGTGCGCTTCCAACGCCTTTTTCAGAACAAAACGAGTTTGCGGCAACGGCCCTTCCGAGGCGTCAACGAGAAGAATGGCCCCATCGACCATATTCAAGGCGCGCTCCACTTCGCCGCCGAAATCGGCGTGGCCGGGCGTGTCGAGAATGTTGATTTTAACACCCTTCCAAAACACCGAGCAGTTCTTGGCGGCGATGGTGATGCCGCGCTCGCGTTCCAGATCCATACTGTCCATTACGCGTTCGTTGACATCCTGATTTTCGCGGAACGCGCCGCTTTGCTTGAACATATGATCGACCAGCGTGGTTTTTCCGTGATCGACGTGGGCAATAATCGCGATGTTTCGCAATTTTTTGTTTGGTACCGGATTCTTCATCAACATATTGGTTTCTCGTAGAAAAGCCCTCGCCAGTCGACGGGGGGTAGGCGTTCGTGAGCACAGAAGGGGGATTATATCCGTTCTTTTGGAAATGGCAATATATCAAATTCAGTAGTCAGTAGTCAGTAGTGTTAGAGGGAATTTGGATTACGATGATGTTGAGAAGGTAAGAAAAATTCCGCCAACATGCCTGATTTTTCCGCCGACCAGGTGGAAATGGCTTTCTATTCGCCTGATGATATCGATCCGCTGTTTACGGTGGACGGCGCGGAATCGCCAAACGGTCCGATGGATACTCCCACCGACGCGGCGGCGGTTCATGCGGCAAATGGTAAAACATTGGTTTATATCACCGACAACGGCAGTGATCGTATTTTTGTATACACGGACATATCCTCCACACCGATTTCACGCGATGTGAATTTTATCAACTTAATTTTCTTGTTTGGCGGCTTGTTGTTTCCAAAGATCAAGAATGTGGAGACCGAGAGAGTTTTTCGGATCGAGACGAAGGGCGGTTTCGAGATGTTCACGTGCTTGGGGACCGTTATGGAGTTCGAGAAAGCATTGTGTCATCATCGCATGGATCGTTGCGGTATCCTCCCGCACTTGCAAACAGGCTTCCAAGTGCGAAATCGCTTTCTCATACTCTCCTCCGGCCATGCTGATTTGCGCCAAATAAAACGGGGCGTCTTTATGATGCGGTTCAAATTCGAGAACGCGATGCAATTCCATCGCGGCGAGATTGCCTCTGCCGATTTCGAGATAAATGAGCGCCATCGCGTAATGTGTTTCCGCCGTGTCGGGATGATGGCGTAAAAAACTGCGATAAAAATTACGTTGATTTCTGCCGATTTGATTGATGGTGTCCAGACTTTGCTTGGCCAGCTGCGCTTTTTCCTTTTCTTTCATAAAGGAATAGACTTTCACCAGCTGAAAGACCGCATGTTGGTAAAACGGTTCCTCGTCGATGATTTTTTCGAAGCGTTCTCGCGCTTCCTGAAATTTCTTTTCCTTCATCAAGATTTTTCCGTATTCATAACGGGCGCGGAGATTATCAGGATGGTCATGCAGGATTGCTTCGAAAAGTGGTTTTGCGTCTTCGTTGCGTTGTTGCACGAGGAGGGCTTTTAAAATTCTTGCATGTTCGTAATGCGGGAGTCGATCGGTGATGGCTTCGGCTTCCTCAATCTCTCCGCGAGTGTAAAGAATGATCGCTTTGCGGTAGAGCGCCTCTTCGTTTTGCGGATCACGCTTTAATATTTCCTCCAAATGCTTTATCGCGGGTGGAAAACGTTGCAGGCGGTAATAAACCGCTGCGGCTTCATTGCGATATTCGATCGAGTCGGGATCGAGTCGAATCGCAACCTCTAATTCGGTGGTGGAACGGTCCGGATCGGTTTTTTGATATCCTAAAATTTTTCCGAGCAGGAAATGAGCTTGGCTTAGTCGTGGATGTTTCGCGATCGTGCGTTCCAGCACGGCGATGGCTTGTGGATAATATTGTTGGGAATGGTATAACTGCGCCAATGCGAGCAGCGTAGTCGGATGGTCCGGATGTTGAGCGAGAGAATCGAAGAGATATTGTTCCTGTCTTGCAGAATCGGGGTTCTGTATGATCGGTTTTTGGGGAAAATCGTATTGGCCGCCCCAATCTCCGGCGGCCAATGTGAAATGAGGGGCGAGGATACCCAAAATAATGGAACAAAGGAATTTCATTTTCATTTGGTCGTATCCTTTGCATCTTCCACGATCGGCAATCGTTGATTCGCAGCCACATCTTCGAGAACCGTGACGGTTCCGGATGGCCAATGGATTTCGATGCGATCCGCTTTTTTTAGTATGCCCAATCCGAAGTGCAGGATGGTGCTGTCTTGCGAGAGAAAACTCGAACCGCTGAACACGCCTTTCATTTCTTTCAAGTTTCCCGCGGTTAATTTCACAAAAGCGCCGATGGCGGAACGGTTGGAGCGGGTTCCATGCAATAGAATTTGCAGCCAGTGGTTTTGATTTCCGCCGTCGTTGCGAAGGATCGTGGGAGTCCCCCCCAAATTGTTGATGACCAAATCAAGGTCGCCGTCATTGTCTATATCCCCGCTCACGCAGCCGCGGCTGATGCGCGGTTTGTAAAAATCCTCGCCCAATCCCGTGTCGATGGGAATGAATTTAACTTCACCCAGGTTTTCAAAAAGAAGGGGAGGTTGGGCGAACGTGGTATCCACGTCCGGATGATCGGCTTCGGGATAGACGTGGCCATTGCAGAAAAACATATCTTCGTCTCCGTCATTATCGACATCGATCCATTCGGTTCCCCAGCCGAGTGAGGAAAAGGTTTTGTGGCCGACGCCGGAGGAGTAGGTGCAATCTGCGAACAAACCGTCGCCGCAACCGAGCCAAAGGGTGAAGGGCTCTTCCGAAAAATTCGTGCCCAGCAAATCCCACTGAAAATCGCCGTTGCAATCCCCCCAAGCTACGCCCATCGAGGCCATTTCCGTGCCGTCTTCGCTGTACGCAACGCCGGCCAGGAGGCCGTTTTCCGTGAACGTGCCGTCGCCGTTGTTCATGAACAAATAGCTGGGCATGGAATCGTTGGCGACGTAAAAATCAGGATAGCGATCGTTGTTCACGTCCACCCAAGCGCAGGTAAAACTGTAAGCGGGCAGGGCATCGCCGATGCCGGATGCTTCGGTGACATCTTCGAACGTCCCGTCACCGCGATTATGAAAAAGAGATATGCCAAGTGGGGTATACGCGCGTGGGCCGGGATATACCCTATATCCACGCCATTCGGCTTTTTGTTGTTCCGGCGTCAGGTGATTCAACGATTCGAGGTCGAGGTAATCGGAAACCACCAAATCGACGAAACCATCCAAATCATAATCCGCAAATGCCGCGCCGGTACTGTAAAGCGGAGATTGGCAGCCGGCCTCGCCGATGACGTCGGTGAAGCGTCCTTTGCCGTCGTTGCGGAATAAGCGATTGGGGCCGTAATTGGTGACGTAAAGGTCGGCGTCGCCGTCGTTATCGTAATCCGCGGCGGCGCAGCCCATGCCCCATTCCTCATCGCCGACGCCGGCGGCATCGGTAATGTCGGAAAACGTGCCGTCGTGGTTGTTTCGGAAGAGTTTGTTTTTGGGCGGGGGACCGTTCGTTTTTTCGAATGTTCTTCCGTTAACGAAATAAATATCCAGCCAGCCGTCGCCGTCGGCGTCCAACAGCGCCAAGCCGCCGCCTTTGGCTTCGACAATCAGGTTTTTCACTCGCGGATCGCCGGAAACCTGCAGAAAATCGATTCCGGCCGATTTGGTGATATCGACGAAACGAATGGAACCATCGGACAAATCGCTATGCGCCGAACCTGCCAACAACCAAAGAAGATAGAGTGTAAAAAAAGAATTCCGCGAGAGGATTTGAAAATGAAAAACAAGAAATCCCTTGCAGGACTCCCAGCAGCGGTATGATTGGTTCATGTTGGTACGATTTGCCTGATATTGGAGCGAGTTAAAAAACCGACCAATCGGAAATGGCGACTCCACCGAGTGGATTGTTGTTGGTGAAGCGCATTTCGCGGAAATACTGGGTATCCGATTCGTTTGCCTGATGCCATCGCTGGAGATGGAAGGTAGCATCGTCCCAATCGATCCAGTTGATATTGAAACCGATGGGTTCGTCCGGCTCGAAGGAGGGAAAAACACCCCACGGGAACATGATTTCCTGGACATAAGACGTGTGTTGTTCCATCGGTTTGTTGTCCAGTTTTACGGCTCGTTGGATTTTGCTGATGATTTCCGCTTCCTTTTCATTGTCGGTGTTGAGCGCGGAGCGGAAAATAGCGAATTCCAGCGGTAAACCGTTCGTCATGATCGGTTCTTGTTGAAATTCTTCCCGAATGATCTCTGCATCGATGCTGAAAGCGGTTTGCAAATCGAATTCGGAGGTTTGAACGTCGTTGATGTTCGGCGGCAGGCGGTTATTGTCATTATCAAACCACATTTCAATACCGTCATTCGTGAAAGCGGGTTGATTGTTGATATCCCTTTCTATATACGAGCTTTGAAACCATCCGATCAAGTCATCGGTGACGATATTCAACAGATAAAAACCGGTATCGTTCCAACCGATGTAGGTCGTTGCCTGAAAATCGGTTTCGTCAAGATTAAAATTGCCTGCGGTACTGACGAGAACTTTATTAGGATCAAAAACAAAATGGTCGCCGGTTTTCATGGGAACCTTATTTATTGCGTTGGTGGTGGCATTGCTGGAGAAATTCTCGGCGGGATCGATATCGGGTAGTTCGGCCGGATTACTGAAAGAAGAGAGCGGCCAGTCGGAGGGATCGCCATCGATGATGATCACGATGCCTGCGGCGAACTTACGGCAGTTGATGAATTGGTCTTGGGCAAAAATCGTGTCCGTACCTAACGACAATATCAGCAGGAGAGCGATGAAGTGCAAACCGGGCGTCTCGTGTTTCATGTGGGTAACCTCCGCCTTCAGAAATAGAATTAACCGATATTATGATAGAATTGTATAAAATCTATAATGAAAAGTCAAGTAAAGAATCCATTAATGATGGGATGGAGGGGAAATTAAAAAAGCGAATGATCATATTCTCGTCGATGTTGCAGATGAAGCCGACGTTCCCGTGGATTGTTGATCAACCGGGATCGCCATCGATGGCGCGAGAGAAAAATATGACATTATCGCCCACCTGATCGATTTTTATATCCATGACCATACCAACCAAGCAGATTTTGGGCTGGGAACTCAATCAAATGATACTCACCGCCATTTATTAACGGTTTTGAGAAATTCACTTCTTCGCGAAGATATTCTTTTGTTGTGAAAGTGCACATAGATCCCGTAGAGGATCGCACCCACGCCGAACGCAATGATGATTCCGCCCAGCTGGCTGTCGGTTTGTGATAGGAATGCGCCGGCGATACACGGCCAGATGATCAAATGGATGGAGGGACTCTTTTTCATGATCGTACTCCCCTTTTCTTTTGAATCCGGAAGCCGATGAATGTCTATCCAGTGCCGTTACGTACCTTTATGCAGTCATTCACCTCTTATGTGAGATAATACTCAGGTGTTTCATACATTCGATACTATTTCACAGGAAGTGAATTTTGTCAACTTTATTTTACTGTATGGCGGCAACCTTGTCTCCGCCGATTCTGCGATCGATGAGCGCCAAGGTTTTGTCGCCGACGCGCATAGGATAGGTTTCCTCCTCGAACAGACCGACTCCTCTCTCCGCCGGACGGATAAAAAGAAGAGGAACGGGAAAAATCCCGTTCCTCATGAAATCCGTTTGTCTTGTCCTATTGCCGGAGCGTATTATCCGAGCAGTGAAAGGAATCCCTGGCTTTGGAAATTCGCTTGCGCCAGAACGGAGACGCCCGCTTGAATCAAGACCTGATTCTTGGTGAATTCCGTGCTTTCCCGCGCGATATCCGTGTCACGAATACGAGATTCCGAAGCGGTGAGGTTTTCGGCGGACACGCTCAGGTTCGAGATCGTGGATTCGAGACGGTTGGTGGCCGCGCCCAGGATCGAGCGGGTTTTATTTACTTGATCGAGAGCTTCGTCGACGATACGCATGGCTTCATTGGCGCCTTCAATGGTGGTGACGTCGATATCCGCCACCGTTCGACCGGAGCCTCGGCCAAAACCGAGATTCTCGGACGTCAGGTCGCCGATGGCGGCGCGGAACGCCTGGCCGGCGTAAGCGCCGACGTGGAAGTTCAGCGAACGGTTGATCGTCGAAATCACGATGGTTCGTCCGGCGTCCGGCAAACCGTCCGTGCGGGCGGTTACGTCGATCATGTTATCGAAATCCGCCGTCATGAAGCGAGCCACGCCGCGGTTGCCGCCGCTGTTGCCGTCGATGAACACCACGTTCTGATCGCCGTTGATGAAGGTAACGTAAGCGCCGCCGTTCAACGAGCCGATAAATTCATTGGGTGTGTTTTCCAATTTGTCGACGCCCGCGGTGAATCCGGTGCCGACGCGGAGCGTAACCTGCGGCTGCGGAACGCCTTCAATCGTGGCTTTGGCGCCGTAGAGCGTGATTACATCTCCGGCATTGGCGCGGACCTCTCCTCCACCGTCGATCCGGAACGTAGCCTGCTCGTAAAAACCTTCCTGAGCCAGCACCGCATCGTCCTGGAAGGTAAAGTTTCCACCGGCGGTTTTCGTTCCGTCGAAAGTCAAGGTAAACGACATTTGCGAATCCGAGCGTCCAATATCATCGACCAGTTGGAGAACGCCTTTGGATGTGAAAGTAAAGATCGCGTCTTCAAAACGGGTTTGCCGGCCATCGACAACGCCGGTAACCCCCGCGTTATAATCCCGTGTGCGGTAGTTCAATTCATTGATCAGACCGGACATGGAGTTGAAACGGAAGTCATTCAACGTGGTATCTTCCGTCGTCGGTGAAGCCGGGGTTCTATCGTAAGTGAAGACGCCTTCAAATGTCGTACCGTCCGCATTTACTCCAGTCAATGTGATGGTATCGCCATTGGTCAGCGTGGTTCCGCCGGTGTAAATCCCGCTCACGAACGATCCGTTCAAGACAATGGAACGAGTGCCGGTTCCGGTCAACGTGGTGGTGCGATCGAGAATGGCGCCGTTTTGATCGCGGAACACGATGGTGCTTTCCGTTTTCCGCTGTTGGGCGGATTGCACGTTATACACTTCGATGTCGAATTGTCCGACGCCAAAGGTTGAGCCCGTAATCGCCGTGATCGCATTGCCGATCTGTCCGGCGCCGGACAAGGCGGAATCGATGCCGATGGTTCCCGAACGCGTGACGCCGCTTGCCTGCGTCACGATATTGCCCGCGCGCACGAGAGACAGGTTGAAATCAGTTTGGTTGATGAAATTTCCATCACTGAAAAATGTCAATCGCCCGGCATTGGCGCCACCAGCGGCGATGGTTACGGTCGTCCCGAACGAGGAAGGCACACTGGCGGTTGTGGTAACGCCGAACAACGCCTTTTCCGAACTGTCGATTGCAAATTGAATTGCTTGTTGCAGTTGCGTAAACGTGGTTGTGGACGAGAGACTCAAGGTGCCGTTATAACCGGTGACTCCGTCGGAAAGAACGCCGGTGAATACGAACACGTCGCCATTGTGAATGGACACGCCGTTGAAGAAATTACGGTCGCCAGCTACTCCGGCCAGGGCGTCGCCATCCTGTGTTCTCCCTCCCGTCAAACTGGTTTTTGAGAAGCGGGCAAGCGACACCGCGACATCCGTCTGATTCACGATTCCGGCGTTCAGCGTTTGTGGCCCGCCGACTCCGTCACCGGCGATGATTTGGGCGGTTCCCTGTCCGGTCTGAATGATGTTCAGATACGATTTTCCGCTGGCCAGCGTACTGGCGACCGGAGAGGCGTCGATTTTCAATCCGATGTATTCCTGGCCCGCGATGGTGCTCGTTTGAATGGAAAAATCGCCATTCAACAGAAAATTGCTGCCGAATTGGGTGGTATTGGCGATTCGAGTGACTTCGTCAATACTCTGAAATACCTCATCCTGAATGGCCGCGCGAGCTTTGACGTCGTTGACCGCCGTGTTTGCCGCTTGCACCGCCAAAACGCGAATACGATTCAAGCGCGTGGTGGTTTCTTCCAACGCCCCTTCGGCTACGTTGATCAGGCTGATGCCGTCGGAGGCGTTGGTGATGGCCTGATTCAAACCTTGAACCTGCGTGCGCAGACGATTGGCCACGCTCAAACCCGCGGCGTCGTCGCCGGCGCGGTTGATTCGCAAACCCGAAGAAAGACGCTCAATGGATTTTTGCAGATTTCGACCGGTTTTATCCAGATTTCGGTTTGCATTGATTGCGGAAATGTTGTTAACTATTCTTGAAACGCTCATTTTTTTCCTCCATGAATACCCCTTCCGGCTTCCATGCCGGGTCCTGTGACCTGGGTGCAGTTTAGTCACGTGGGGGTAATGTTTTGTTTTTTTTTGAATATGGAATATCTTGATCTCGTGGAGAACGATGACGGCTTTCCTGCGTTCGGCGGATGCGAGACGCCTTGCGTGTTCCGGCCATGCCATCGAGTTCCCGCTTGGAGAACGGGGATATTCGTCCCTTCCTTCGTTCCTGTTCATGCAACCCGCATCCGTCCAGGTTGTCAGCCTGACGCGCCGCCAAGGCCTCGCCGGATTGCGAAACATCCGTTTACGACGACCGCCTCCTTTCCCAATTTACGATTTTCGTTTGAGATTCTTTTGATCTTTTTGCTTGTTCGCACAAGGGAAAAAGATCGATCAATCAAAAATCAATTGAAAAATTTGATCTATTCCATTTTGATTTACCGTCGGACGGTAAAATGAACTTTTCTTGAACAAGGGCCTTTATCCTGTTTTTTGATACGGTTCCCGGCCGGCTATGTACTTCCGAACACAAAGAAAAAGAAATCGTTGGTTAACATGACGCCATCATCCTTTCGTATAATTATTCTATTTTTGTACGAATTTAGTCATGAATCGCAACTCGCCTCTATCCCTAACCGTACCTGCGTATGGAAGAGTTTGACTTCGGCGAAATGATCGTGCTGGATTGAATCGGCCGTTCAGCCGCGTCGGCTACGAAGTGTCATCATAGGTTTTGTGGGGCATTGTGTTTCCTCCGGTTTTTATTTTTTGCATTGCTCCATGCTGTTTTTCACTTTTTTATGGTTTTCTTTCGGATGCGGCCAGGTTCATAAAAAGGAACTCAATTGTCCGCAGATGACTTTTCCCGCTTGAATCATGGCGTCGCACAATCGCCGCGCTTCCTCTTCGCTAAAATACTTCTTGAAATAATCGGGTGTCGTTAAATAAATCAGTTTGTCGTTGAAATAAAAGCGTTCGATATGGGCAAACGTGCCGCAGCCTTCGAGCGGACCTCGCCGCAACAGGTCGTACAGCGCATAGTCGTTTTTTAAGATTTCATAAATGCGATGCATGGTCATCGGCCAGTCTTCCGCCAGCGAGTTGCGCAGGATCGTGACCTCTTCGACGAACAGGAGGCAAGCGCCGCACACATCCCGGATGCAATGGAGATCAAAAGGATTTTGATGCAACGATTGGCGCGCCGTATCCAGCGCGGCGGGATTGACGCCTGCCTGCGCCTGATAATTTTCCAGGTAAGAATTGACCCAGGCCCAATAATAATTCCGCTGAAATTTGAACAATATCTGTTCCCAGATTTTCGGCGGGACGAGCTGAGCGGCGTCGGCATCCGGTTGCGGATCGATCTTCGTCGCCAGGCAGCGGGTACGGCCGCAAATTTCCGCCGCGGCATTGGTTAAACCTGCCTTATACATGGCATAAACCAGCGAGTGAAAAGAGAGCAGGCACGTATCTTCACTGGTCAGGCAGATTTTCCCCGCCCGCGGCAGAGTGAACGGATTCTCTTGCTCGACCAGAATGGCGCCGTCGTCCTTAACGTGGCCTCGCAGTGTATGCAGAACGTCAACGGGACGGGAAGTGCGATTTAACACATCGGTGCAAAAAATCAGGTCAAACTGATCGGAATCGGTCAGTTCTTCCTCCATCGGCGAGGCCAGATCGAAGCCGCTGGTAAAAGCGAACGGATCTTGGGTGTCCGATTCGACGGTTTCGCTTGCGGTGGAAAAATTCGCTTTGTCCGGTTTTTTTAGTAAACGATCGATGCCAATGGTTTTGACTTCCCACCCCAATGGTTGTAAAAAACCTTCGAAACGTTTCGTTTGTGCATACACTTCGAGCGCCTTTCCCGGTACTTTCGCCCGGTTCCCGAATTGCTGAATCCAATCGACCGGTTCGTCGGAGGGCAAGGGAGAAGCCGCTTCCATATTCCAATTCACCGCGAACAGTTCATCGGAAGAAGACCCTGCAATCGCCGGATTTTGAAAGATCGCGGCGCAACTGCGACAGATGGAAAAGTGTACTTTCGTATCGAGCGCCCAATTCCGCATCAATTTGTCCTCTTTTTCCCAAAACCAGAACGATTGATGTTCGACGCTATTGCAAACGGGACACCTGACTTCATTCATGATCATCTCCTGATTCGTTTCATTATTATTTATTTGTTTCTGCCTGGTTCCTTTTATTCAGAGTCCAGCGTCCCTCAGTTTACTTCCAATCAAACCGTTGGTTTATCCGAGAAGCGATAGAAAACTTTGCGGCAGGAAATTCGCCTGCGCCAGCACGGAAACTCCGGCTTGAATCAAAACTTGGTTTTTGGCGAAGTTCGAGCTTTCCAGAGCGATGTCCGCGTCCCGCAGACGGGATTCCGACGCCAGAAGATTTTCCGAAGCGATGCTCTGATTCGAGATCGTGCCTTCCAGCCGGTTGGTCCCCGCGCCGAGTAACGACCGGGTGCGATTCACCTGATCCATTGCCGCATCCACGATTTTCAGCGCTTCATTGGCGCCGGATAGGGTACGCACGTCGATATTTTCGATGGTGCGGCCGCTTCCCCGGCCAAAACCGAGGTTTTGGGCGCTCAAATCTCCGACGCTGATGCGGAAACTTTGATTGGCAAATGCGCCGATGTGGAAATTCATGGAACGATTGACGGTGGAGATGATGATCGTCGTCCCCGGATCCGCTTGCCCGTTGGGCGCGGCGGTGATATCGAGAATGGTATCGAAATCGAAGGTGAGAAAACGCGCCACCCCTTCCTTGAAACTACCGTTGTCGATGAAGACCACGTTTTGCGCGCCGTTTTGGAACGTGACTGCGGGGCCGCCGTTCAATTTTCCGACGAATTCCTGGGCTTCGACCTTGAGATAATCGACGCCGATTTTCAAATTCGAGCCGACGCGTAGCGTGACTTGTCCTCGCACTTGACCTTCCCTTGTGGCTTCCGGCCCATAGAGCGTGACCAGTTCTCCCGCCTCGGCGCGGATGGCCGGTCCTCCGTTAATTCGCAGCGTCGCCGTTTCGGCAAAACCTTCTTTAACCAGGACCGCATCGTCCGTGATGGTATAGCTGGGCGTTGCGCGGGAAGTACTGTCATTGAAGACCAGGGTGAAGTTTAATTTGGAGTCATTCCGGCCGACATCGTCGATTAATTGGAGCCTGCCGTCGGCGGTGACCGTGAAGATCGCCGTTTCGAAACGGGATTTTTTCCCGTCTTCCGAGTTCACCGTATAGTCGCGTGTGCGGTAATTCAATTCGGAGATCAGACCGGATAGTGATGCAAACTGAAAATCGTTTAAATCCGTATCCGTACTGGCGGCGTTGCTGAATGAATAGACGGCCAGGAAGGTGGAGCCATCCGCTTCCGTTCCACGTAGCGAGATGGTATCGCCGTGGGATATGGACACTCCGCTGGTGTAGATTCCATTGACAAAGGAGCCATTCAAGTTCAGACCCACGTTCGCGCTGACGAGAGAGGCGGTGCGGCTAATGGTTGCTCCGCTGTGATTGCGGAATTTTATGGTCCCCTCGACCACGCGATTGACCGGACCTTGTACGTCTTCCACGCTGATCGAGAACATCCCGTCCACAAAAGTGGATCCGGTGATGGCGGTGACGGAATTCCCGACCTGGCCGCCTCCGGAAAGAACCGACGCCGTACCGATCGGGCCCGAGCGGGTGACGCCGCTTGATGACGTAACCACCTTGTTGCCGCGCACCAGCGTGATATCGATGGAAGACAAATTGATCGCTTCCAGGCTGGAAACCAGCTGCAGCCGGCCGCGGTTGCTCGAAGTCGCGGAAGCCAGGGTTACCGTGGTGCGGAAAGCAGTCGGTACGCTGGCGGCGGACACGCCGAACAGCGCCGCTTCGGCTCTGTCGATGGCGTTGTTGATGATACCCAAAAGCCGGTTGGTCGCGCCGGTATCGGTGGAAACGCCGATCTGAAAGGACGCGCCTGTGCTCATCACACCGCTGAATTTTGTCACGCCATCCGAAAGTACGCCCTGAAAAACGATTTGGTCGCCATTATGGATGGATACACCGTTGAAGAAACCGTTGGTCGAGCCATTGACGCCAAGCATTGTGGCGGCAACACCCGCGGTTCCATTCAGTCCGATGGTTGTGGAAAAACGGCCCAGCGTAACCGCGATGTCGGTCATATTCCGGGTGCCGAGGTGCATCGTGGCTGTTTCCCCATTATCATCCGTGCCGGCGATGAGATATTCATAGCCGGTGCGAGTGCGGATGACATTCAGGTAACTCCGACCGCTTTCAACCGTGTTTGAGCCCGGACCATTATCAATATGGATTCCAAATTGGTGCGCTCCATCCTGGCCAGGTTTGATTTGGGAATCAACGCTGAAGTCTCCGTTCAGCAAAAAGTTGGTGCTGTATTGCGTGGTCTCGGCGATTCGAGTGATTTCGTCGATACTCTGAAAGACTTCATCCTGCAAGGCTTGTCTGGCTTGAAGATCGTTTACACCGGTATTGGCGGCCTGAATGGCGAGTACACGGATCCGGTCCAAACGACTGGTCACTTCTTCCAGAGCGCCTTCCGCCACGTTGATCAAATTGATCCCGTCCTGGGCGTTCATGATAGCGCGATCCAATCCGCGAACCTGGGATCGGATTCTCGTTGCCACCGTCAGACCGGCGGCGTCGTCTCCGGCGCGATTGATCCGAAGGCCGGAAGAGAGCCGTTCAATCGATTTCGATAACGACCGTCCGGTTACGTTGAGATTCCGATTCGCATTCAGGGCTGCCACATTATTGTTAATTCTGGTGATACTCATGATTAGGTTCCTCCTTGAGCTGAACATTCGGCATCCGTGCCGTTTTGGGTTGGGGATAAAAATCCCCGTCTATTGAGAAACCAACTCCGCCGGGAAAACAAGTGAATTCGGGTGCTGCCGGATTTGGGCGCTGCAGCGTGGGAAGGTTGGGTGAATGCCGGGGCGTCGAGTGATTCGCCCCGGCATCCCCATCCTTAAACAACCGGCGCGAGTGGTTGTTGTTTGTCATTTTCTCAAGCGTCTCCGCTTCTCATGCCGATCCGGGTTGGGTGCTGTAGAATCGGCGCGATTCACGGATGACTCCTGATTTGGGTAATTGCCATTATTGCAATCACGAAAATAAACCTGTTTCACCAGATGGAAGCCAATGTGGAGTCCATCCCGTCGGGCTCAGGTGGTCAGCCTGGTTCATTCAATCGATGGATTGAATGAAAGACGGGTTATGTAGTTCTGTTTAACGGTGCTAACCTCCTCCTACTTTTTTTCTATTGAATCTTTATCCGTCCGATGTTCCCTGTTCGAATCGTCGAGAATGGAACGATAGACGCGTTGTCAATCCAGTCTATTTCTTGTTAACCAATCATCTTCACGAAAAAACCATTGTTCGGGCGCTGCAAAACCATAGCAATCTATATGTTTATTTGAATTTTCATTCATGGTTTATTCAATCAATGCACTCCTGGATTTCCTGATCCGCTCTCGAGAAGAAGGGAATGGAGGATTCCTGAATCCTTGGCGCGATGGCGTTCCGGATGGTTGAACCGAATCAATGCGGAAATCATTCCCGCCGGACCTTCGCGGTATACCGAGGATTGAAGGAATCCTCCGCTTCTTCTTTTCATCTCGCCGGAACCGGAACCTTCTCTCTGTCGGCATTTCGGAATCTCCACTCCATCCCACGGACGGAGGAAGAAGAAAGCAGTCCGTCGGATAGCAATGTGGAGTATCGGTCGCACCCGATGATTTCCGTTGCGCCATGTCCTTTCGGCCGTATTCGCACAATACGCCGGAAAGGCTTTTTGAAAGAGATTGTTCCTGTTCATTCTCGTGCTCCTTCGATATTTACTTATCAAACGATCCGAGTTTTCGCACCCTCGAATCATGCGTAAGCCAAATCTCTCACGGAACATCGGCGAAGTTTACGAGCCATGTACTTTTTGATGCCGAGCATCAAATAACCGGTCTGATTGATCCAATTCATGTTGAATCTCCATTCTTCGTGTCGCCGGCGCCTTGCCGGCAATTCGGGAATGCCGCCGTTTCGGCGGCGATACGTATTCCTGCTGTTGTTGGGACCTTTTGATCATGACGATTTCTGTGAAAATGCCGGAGCGCGGGCATCCTGTCCGCATTGTCAAACGTTGACATTTTCATCATTCGCCGTGATCCTCCGATCCTCACTGTTTGTATGACGATGCACTTGTTCGGTTCTGTTTATCGTCATCGGTTCAAGGGTTTCGCCGATCGCAAATCTTCCCAATCGGAAAAAACTCGAAACGATGACCCCTTTTACTCACTGCCGTTTCTTCCATTCGTCACCCGCACACGCGATTCGATTCGCGCGGGGTGGAGCGGCGGAGCTGTGTGGCTCCACCCCGCGATGATTTGAACTGCCATTGAAGGTCATTGTGGCTCTGTAAGCCTTTCATCGGTTCGAGAACTGCGCCGATCTCTTCCATTGAAGATCGGGAAACACTCGAAGCGATGAGAATGTATGCTTCACAGGCGTGGTTCATTTTCCTGACATAACCTCTTCCATATTCTGCATTTGTATTCATAGTCACTTTGTATTCGTTATTTGCGGGGTGGAGAGGCGGAGCTGTAGTTCTCCACCCCGCGTCCAATTGAACTGCCTTATTGATCAAGTTGAGCGCGTATGTTCGGTAACTTTTTAGCCAAGTAATGATAGAAGCCCTTGCGGCAAGAAATTCGCCTGGGCCAAGACAGAGGTTCCGGCCTGGAACAGTATTTGATTCGATGTGAACGCAGACACTTCGGACGCCAGATCTACGTCGCTTAAACGCGATTCGGAAGCCGTCAGGTTTTCCGAATTGACGGACAAACTGCCGATGGTGGTTTCCAAACGGTTCGTGAAAGCGCCGAGGGTGGAGCGGGTGCGGCTGACCTGGTCGAGCGCCCTATCGACGATATCCAAAGCCTGATTGACGCCGGAAACGGTAGTTACGTTGATAATAGAGACGGTTTGTCCGCTGCCGCGGCCATAGCCGAGGTTATCGGCCCGCAGGTCGGCGATGTTCAGCTGCAAATCCTGTCCCCGGAAGGGACCAACCTGGAAGTTCAATGCATTATTCACCGTCGACAAAAGAATGGCGCGTCCGGAATTGGAAGAACCGTTAGTGGGCGGACCGGTGATGTCGATAATGGCGTCGAAATCCAGATACAGGGTTTCTGCCACACCTTCGCTGACGCCGCTCTCGAAGAACACATTCTTGTCGCCGTTTTGGAAGGCGACCGGCTTGCCGCCATTCAACGATCCTACGAATTCTTGGGCAATAATAATAGCTGTATCCCGGCCTTGCGTAAAGATGGCGTCATCCATTGCCGTGCGAATTCCCGCGCCAACCCGCATGGTCAGCTGAGGTTGCTGATCGCCGAATTTTGTGGGTTCGGGCCCATACAGCGTAACCATGTCGCCGACTCGTACACGTTGGCGCGGTCCACCGTTGATGGAGATGGTCGCTTCTTCCGGGTTGCCGTCGATTTTCAGATCCGTAATGTCCGTCAAGCTTTTGGTGGAACTTGCATCGTTGATAACCATGAAGAATCCGGACTGTGAGTGATCCGCGATATCATCGATCAATTTCAAAGTGCCGTTTCCGGTAAACGTGATTACCGAATCGACAAAACTGCTCTGTTCGTCATTGGCGGCATTGATTCCCAACGTGCGGTCACGGTTATTCAGCTCGTTGATCAAACCTTCAAGCGTCGCAAACTGACCATCGCCTAAATCCGTATCCGTCGCAACAGCGTTTGAAAGGGTGAAAATAGTCTCGAACGTGCTGCCATCCGCGTTGGTCCCTTGAAATGTAAAGGTATCGTTAGCCGACAGAGTAAATCCGGTTTCACCCGCGGTAAAAACGGCGCCGACGAAAGTACCATTCAGGATTACATTTCCGGCCATTCGGACGCTGGAGGTTCGTCCTAAAATCGAACCGGCGGTGTCGCGAAATACCAGCCGGGTTTCCAATTGTCGGCGGTTGGGCGGAACCACATCGGACACTTCGATCTCAAAACTTCCCGTATCGAATGTCGAGCCGGTGATGGCCTGAAGCGTATTGCCATATTGGCCGCCGACATATTGCCCGCTAACGTAGTCACGCGTTGAATCCACTTTTCGTTTCAGATCGCCGGTGTTGTCGATGACGCTGAAATTGATTTGGAATTGGGAAATACCAATGGTCGTATTGGCGTTGGTGGTCGCGCTGGTTCCGGTCGCGGAAGCGCTGAGAAAACGAAGGCGTCCGCCGCCCAGCGAGACAGAAGTACCCGCGGCGGGAATACTGACATGCGTCTGGATGAACGAGGCGGGAATATCCGCTGCGTTTCCACCGAATAGGGCGGTTTCGGCATTATCAATCGCTCTTTGAATTTGAGTGATCAGGTTTGCCATCGTGCCCGTGCTGACGCTCAAGGCACCGGCAAAAGATGTGACGCCATCCGAAAGAACGCCTTGAAATGCGATAATATCATTATTATTGATGGACACTCCATCGAAGACCAATGTTGACAACGGGGTATTCACCGTTGCGCCGGTATTCGGGGTATCGCGAATAAATCGAGCTGCCGTTACGGCGATATCCGTGGCTTCTTTGATGCCGGTGGCGTAAATGGCCTGCCCATCCTCTTTTTGGTACGGAAGAATGTTTTCCGATCCCTCAACCGTCTTGATGATATTCAAAATGGACGTCCCGGATCGCAGGTTGCTCGCATTGGGATCGACCGAGATGCGCACACCCAAATCGTCCTGACCTGCGCGGACCATCGTGGTATTGGAATTATCGCCGGTGAAGAGAAGCCGCGAACTGAATCGAGCCGTGGAAGCAATCCGGTTGACTTCGTCGATCTGTTGAAACACTTCGTCCTGGATCGCTTGAATGGATGCGGAATCGTTGCTGCCGGTGTTGCCGGCGGCGATGGCCAGTTCCCGAATGCGTTGCAGACTGGCGACAAGCGAGTCCAGCGCCGCTTCCGAGGTGTTGGCCATGCTGATTCCGTTTTGTGCGTTGAGAATCGCCTGGTTGGTGCCGCGAATCTGCGTCCGTAGTCGTTCGCGGATAGTGAGTCCCGCCGCATCGTCGCCGGCCCGGTTGATGCGAAGCCCCGAAGACAAGCGCTCGATGTTTTTCGAGAGACTCCCTCCGGTGACGTTCAGGTTCCGGGTCGCCGAAATGGCGGCAACGTTGTTGTTGATACGTGTGATACTCATGATTCGTATCCTCCCTGATACTTGAAGCCCGACAATCCTTGTCAGGTGTGAACGATTCCCTCTCGTCCTGGAAAAGGAATGTAATCGTGTGCGTTCGTCCAACGATGAGGCGGTCTACCTCATGGGCTCATCCCCGAGCCGAATGGACCGGATAATCCTCTTTTTGTTTCTCTTTTGCATCCCGCGAGATTTCTCCTGAAATCGTTTCTTCGTGCGGGATCACTCAGGATTATCGACAACCAAAATTCAATCTTAAGACTTTTTACTCTTTTTTTTCGTTTGCTTTTTCCGTTCCGTTTGTGGAACGCTTTTCTTGAATCGTATTCCGATTCATCCTGTTGCAATGCCAAGTATCGGCGCGAGAAATGCAAACTTGAATGGCTTTCCCTCAAAAAAGGGAAATGTCCTGCGCCTTCAAAACCGAGAAATGACAGGCCCCGATTGCCTTTGCCAAAACCGTTTCCGATTGCTATTTTTAAACGGTACAATCAATTGGATAACAAATCGAAAAGAGAATCATGAGAAATCCGGTTTGTGAGTACTACGATCAAAACGCGGAAAATGAATGGCGACGGTTGGTGAACAGCCCGTATCGGCGAATGGAATTTGAAGTGATCCATTCTTTTTTGAATCAATATCTACCCGCATCGGGGAAAATATTGGATTTGGGAGGCGGGCCGGGTCGTTATACGATTTCGTTGGCGCGGCGCGGATATCGACTCACGCTGGTGGATTTGTCGCAGGCCGCCGTCAACCTGGCGCGCGATAAAATCCATTCCGCCGGTGTGGCCAAGCAGGTGGATCGAGTGGCGGCGGCCGATGCGCGCTGTCTGGATTTCCTGCCCGACGCATCCTTTGACGCCGTGCTTTGCATGGGGCCTCTTTATCACCTGCCCAAACGGGATGATCGCATTTCCTGTTTACGGGAATGCGCCCGCGTCATGAAACCGAATGCAACGCTATTCGCGACGATCATTCCTCGCTGGAGTTTCTTGCGGGATGCGTTGCGTTCCCATACGTTTTTGGATATCGTGGCGCACACGCCGAAAGCGTTGGAAGAAATCCTCGCAACCGGTACGTCCACCCATGCGCGCGTTCCGGATATGTATTTTTGCCGGCCGGAAGAGATTCGTGAATGGTTGAACGATAGCGGGATCCGGCTGGTGGAAGTGGCGTCCACTCACGGTCTGGCGTCTTTTATGGATGAGCAATTGGCTGCAATTAGTAAAGACGTTGCTGCATGGAATGCTCTGTTGCATCTCGTTCTCAGCAGTTGCACGGATCCGGGAATGCTGGCATCCGCGGAATATCTTTTGACCGTGGGGAAAAAATGAGGCGACGGCATACTCTCGGCGGATCGGGCTCCCATCAATCATTGAAAAAATCCGGATGCAATCGCTTCGCGCATTCCGGACAGAGCGTGTGGCTGAAATTCGCATCGGTATGGTCGCGGATATACTCTTCGATCGGTTTCCAAATCATTTTCTCTTCACGAATTTTTTTGCAGGCGGAACAGATCGGGATGATTCCTTGTAAGGTTTTTGTATGGGCCAGGATCTGTGTTAATTCCACGATTTTCTTTTCCTGTTCCATTTCCAACCGCTTGCGGTCCGATACGTCCCTGAAAACGTGGAGCCAGCCAATTCTTGCGCCATCAGCGGCATGATAAGGAGATACGGTAACGGAAAAATAGCCTCCCAAACGGGTATCATAAATTTCCTTTTTTTGTTCTTCCCCATCCGATATGGCGCATTGTGTAACACAAAAATCCATTGGATCTTTTTTTTCGTGGAACAACTCCTGGTAAGTTCGTCCAATCGCATCGTTTGGCGCTATTCCCAGACGGATGGCGAATGATGGATTGACGTAACAAAATCGAGATTGTTCATCCAATATGAAAATCATGTCGGAAAGCGAATTCGCGATAGGGTCTAAGTCGAGATAAATCAATGGATTCCTGCTTTTTTTATAAACACCTGGATAAATGGAAAACAGGAATGCGACAATCCCGGCAATTCCACACGATAGGAGCATGAAGGAGAACCACGTGGGAAAAGAATGATGAAGATGTGCGGGGTGATTGACAATCAGGCGATACATTTCGACGCCGCAGGGAAGAATCATAAGAAAAAAAGGCGCGGATATCCAAATCCGGATTTTTCGGTTTCCTTGCATTCGGATCATTTCAACGATCAGGAGACCTGTCACACATTGAGCGAAGACACAAACCGCCAATACTCCAATCATATCCACATTGAACACTATTGTTCTCCTACCTCGACTATTTCAACACTTCCCATTACTCATACAGACCACCGCACGGAAAAAAATGTCCGAATTTTTTAGCCCGGCGGAAAAAATTTCCGATTTTGTTTATATGTGATAATGTTGAGGTGTTTCATTTTTATCATTTTTCTCCAGAAAACATGCTATAATATGATAAGTTTTGGAACATTACATTGTTTTATGGGCGATTTCCATACAGTTCATGAAATCCTACAAAATTACAATATTCCGGATTTCTCAAAATGAAATTCTCAAATTGATATTTGCTCTCAATGAAAGGTTCTATGAAAACTGCGAATAGCAAGAAATGTAACAACGAATTGCTAAAAATTGAAAATTGTGATTGAATCAAGTATCGTTTTTTTGCAGTCGTTGTAACACCAAAAAAAGAAGGCGGGGGAACAGGCTGATGGTGTGTGTGTTCTCCGTATTTTGAAAAAAAATACATGAAAATAGTCCGTTCCCCCGTATCATATATTGTATTGTTTCATGGCGTATATTGATATTCCATTCCAAAATACATCGAAAAATCATAATGCAATTTCGTTGCCAATGTTGAGAATTTGCAGATAAAAGCATAACCCGTCAACAATTGATCCGGTTGAAAATGAGATCGTATCGAGAATATGAAAAGAATAATTATGGAAAGGAATGATCAAAAAACGGCATACGTATCTCCTCACCATTCTTAAATCCGCCGCCAGAAGCAAATGGCTCTTCCGCATTGGACTCAAAAATGTGATGAGAACACACACGTATAGAATATTAGTATGATACATGTAATATTTCTAGGGCTGGAAGCGGAAATTTCACAAAAGAATTGCTTTTTTTGAAAATCGGCAAGAAAACTGAATATAATAGGGACATCGAGTCGATTGGCTATGTACCCTTCAATCGTTTTTGATATATAAATGTTACACCTGTATTTAAATTGCACGGTTTCATGTGATGAAAACCGCACGGGAAACATCATTGGGATACAGGGAGAGGGACGAATTTGCTTTTTATTACTATAATTGTTAAAAATATCGTTCAGAGGTATGGTCATGATCACCTATCGGGATATTGAGGAAGCGTATCCACTCATTCGGGGTGAAATTTATCACTCGCCTTGTGTGTTTACGCAGAGTTTAAGTGAGTTGACCGGCAGTCGGGTGTATTTGAAACTGGAAAATCTGCAAATGACGGGAGCATTCAAGGAACGAGGCGCGTTAACCAAGCTGCTCAGCTTGTCGGCGGAAGAACGGGCGCGCGGAGTCATCGCCGCCAGCGCCGGCAATCATGCGCAAGGGGTCGCATTTCATGCGACTCGCCTTGGCATCCGATCCACCATTCTCATGCCGGAACATACCCCTCTTAATAAGGTCAACGCCACCCAAAAATACGGGGCAAACGTTATTTTATACGGACGCAATTATGATGAAGCGTATGAAGAGGCCATTCTCCGGCAGCAACGGGGAAAAATGGTGTTCATCAATGCGTTCGATGATGAGAAGGTCATGACTGGACAGGGAACCATCGGCCTGGAAATCAACGAAGACGGGATCGAACCGGACGCGGTTTTGGCGCCGATCGGCGGCGGCGGTTTGATTTCCGGCATTGCGGTGGCAATCAAGGAAAAATATCCCTCCTGCAAACTATACGGCATTCAGGCAAAAGAAGCGCCGGCGATGAAAGTCTCGCTGGATAGCGGACGAATCATCCCCATGAAACCGTCGCCGACCCTTGCCGATGGAATCGCCGTCAAGAGCGTCGGCCACCTGACGTTTCCGGTGATTCAAAAATACGTCGACGACATCATTCTCGTGGACGAAGAGGAAATCGCCGCGGCGATCATGACGTTGTTGGAAGTGGAAAAGACGCTAGTCGAGGGCGCCGGCGCCGCACCATTGGCCGCGCTAACCTACCATGACCTGCCGCTGAAGGATAAACGTACGGCGCTGATCCTTTCCGGCGGGAATATCGACATCAACATTCTTTCCAGGATTATCGAACGGGGATTGATCAAAGACGGGCGCATGACGCGGCTGCGCATTCAGTTGGCGGATACGCCGGGCCAGTTGGCGGTGATTTCCGACCGGATTGCCAAAAAACAGGCGAATGTTCTCGAAGTGTATCACAATCGATCCTTCATGAACGCGCCGTTGGGTAAGACCTTTCTCGATATCACACTCGAAACTCGCGGCCGCGACCACATCCATGAAATCGTCCACGAATTGAAGGAACTCGGGTATACGGTCGAGATGCTGTAATTTTGCAGTGATGGCGAATCGCAGGATGGGTAGAGCAGGCGTCTCGCCTGCACTGTTCGTTCAGGCGAGACGCCTGCTCTACCCCTGAATATGATTGTGGTTTAAAAAAATTCACCTTATTGATGGATAAAGGGAACCGAGTGATGATACCAGATTTGAGCGAAAACGAACGGCAGCGCGCTGAACGCCGCGATGTAAAGATAAGCGAGGGATGTGGAGTGATGCCGGTCCGCAGTTTCGGGTATCGTGGATCCGTTTCTTCGCCGTACGTTCGCAAGAAGCAACACGTGGAATTGAAAGAGAAGCAAAAGCGGAACGAGCGGAGAAAATAAATCCCAATCCTCGGGAAAACCACGGTCGGGATTCCAAAAGAAGGTATAAAGAAAATAACCGGCAAAAAGCAGGAACCAAAAAAGGGATTCCCGGTTTCGATTGATCAGAAAGGCGCGGAGTACGATCGGCGTCAACATGCATCCGGGAACGGTCAGATACAGGTATTCGTTGAAAAGCCCCCACAAATGAAAGGAATCCAGCCACGCCCAATAGGGCAGAAACATGGCGCGGTCCGGCCCCACGAAAAACGTCTCGCGCAAACGCGCCAACATGCGAAACCAATCGGAATCGTAGAAAAAAACGAGCAATCCGCCCCACCACAAAATTTGTACAACGGTGAACGTCCCCCCAAAAATACAAAAATCACGCAACCGATGGTCCGAACGATCGTTCAAAAACGGAAGCAGGAAAAACGCCGGGAGCAGCCACCCTGCCGATAAATGCAATAAGAACGCAATGGAAAAAAGGACGGCCGCCGGCATGATGGATCGATTTCCATGCTGATATTCGACAGCATAAAACAAGGCGGGAACGAGTCCGGTGAGGAAGATGGGATACACCTCCACATGCCCGAAAAAGAGCGACATCATTCCACCCGACGCCAAGGTCAGTAACCACCCGACGAACCGGGAAAAGAAATCGGGCGTCATGCATTGGAATAACCGATGCAGCCAGAACAGCGACCATATGCCGGAAATGATGGATAAAAAAGAAATGACTTGATAACTGCTGACGTATGTGATGTGATTGGCGGCGAGAAAAATCCAGCGATAAAGGCCGATCGTAAGAGGTTCACGCATGTACAAATGCCAGACCGGTTTGGTCGTGCGGAGAATCCAGTCGGCGCCGTCGCGGGTAATATGTTGGGAGAAAAAAAAGTAAAAACAGACGGCAAGCGCGAGC
This sequence comes from Candidatus Omnitrophota bacterium, assembly GCA_003598175.1. GTDB lineage: Bacteria > Hinthialibacterota > Hinthialibacteria > Hinthialibacterales > Hinthialibacteraceae > SURF-12. Next base: position 31,083 of record QZKN01000121.1, on the reverse strand, counting down.
AACCAACCAGCCAGGCCAAGAGTCTTTTTCCACTTCTCCCACGCTGTGATTTGCTGACAACCGTGGTGAAAAAAAGAGAACGCCGTCGGATGGAGCAGAACAATGCCGATTCCGTACCACAAAAAACCGAGAAACGGATTATGCGCTTCCGCGGCGCGCAATCCCCAAAATGCGGAGGTTTGCTGCGCTTGGCTGTATAAAATCCGAAAGCAATACAAAAAGGAGAACAAATAAATGATCGGAATGGAAAACCGGTCATGGCGACGGGTCCAGGCCAGAATCAATTGCAACGCCAGGATTGCTTCCAGGACCGTGACAACGGCGTTGAAATGTGGGATCGATTCGCGCCGCAAAGGGAGAATCTCAACGAATAGGAAAGCGATCCCCGCGCTGAAGCATAACGCCGGGAATGTCGCAATCCGGTATAATCCAATATGGTTACGAATGTGTGGTTCCATGACAATGTGCTTTGCTTCTATTCTAATCATTCCGCCGGGCGGGTGAAGGCCGGATTCCGGAAATCACATGGGAGGTGATGGAGAACGATTCGGATCTCCGTATCGAGAAAATCGGATGGAATTCTTGTTGATTTTCTACCAACAACTCGACTGTCTGTTGATATTGAACATGAAAATGGGTATATAGAAGTATCGCTTAATGCAGGTTTTCTAAAGTAAGGATGGTTCAACATGACAAATGACTCCACCTTTTCCACAAATCCGGCGAAAGAGGAACTCCTTCATGCCCTTCGCCAACGTTTGCGAGAGATCATCATCGAAAAATCGTTGAAATTCGCGCCGCCGGACCAACCATTCATTCTTACGTCTGGCTTAAGTTCGACATATTATATCAATGGAAAGAAAACCACCGCCGATCCCGAAGGCCTTTATTGTCTCGCTCAATTTATTTTTGAAAGCGTGAAGGAAACGGAAATCGAAGCCATCGGCGGGCCGACGTTGGGCGCGGATCCGATCGTCGGCGCGGTTGCAGCGCTCAGCCAAATCATGGAACAGCCGATTCCACTTTTTATCGTGCGCAAGGAAGCGAAAAAACACGGGACGCAATCACAAATCGAAGGCGCGGATATCGCAGGCAAAAAAGTGGTTCTCGTCGAGGATGTCATTACCACCGGCGGTTCGGTTTTCAAGGCGGTGGAGGCGGTGAAGAGTGCGGGAGCGGAAATTCTCGACGTCCTTGCCATCGTCGACCGCGAACAGGGGGGACGGGAAGCGTTCGCACAAGCGGGGCTTCCCTATCATCCGATTTTCACCATTTCGGAACTCATGCCCGATTCGTAAAAAAGAGGGATTTTGTAATGATGAAGCAACTTTCATTCCTTTTTTTCCTATCGCTCGCGTTTTCGGTTTCGGCGGATGTCTATCCCGGTAAAAATTGGGAACAGAAGACGCCGGAAGCAGTCGGATTGAACCAGCAACGACTGGACGAATTATCTCAACTTGCCGAAGGACACGGCTGCGTCGTGCGAAATGGGTATATGGTCTTTCATTGGGGCGACGAAAGCAGAAGAATCGACGTCGCCTCGGCGGTAAAGCCGTGGTATACCCATTTTCTTTTCAAGGCGATTGAAGACGGGAAAATCAAGGATATGGAGGACTACGTCGCCCGATTCGAGCCGCGTTTGAACCAGTTGAATGCGGATTTACATGACAAGGATTCAAAGATCCAATGGCGGCATTTGGCTTGTCAGACCTCCTGCTACGGCGTGCGGGAACGGCCGGGCGAGGCCTATGATTACAGCGATTTCAATATGGCCCTCTTTTTTGATACGCTTTTTTTAAGTGTGTATCAATCGAGTTGGGAGCGCGTCGATGAAGAAGTGTTGCATCCCCTGCTGACCGATCGACTCGGCTGTGAGGACAATCCGACCTTCCTGGCATTCGGGATTGACAATCGACCGGGCCGTCTTGCTATTTCGGTTCGTGATTTCGCCCGTTTCGGTCTGTTATATCTGCGGAAAGGATATTGGAACGGTCAACAACTCATCCGCCGGGAATATGCGGAGATGGCGACTGGCAATCCGCTTCCCAATTCCATCCCGCGAACAGCGGGAGAATCCGCTGATATGATTCCCGGCCAGCGATCCATCGGCGGGGGCAACAACCAGACCGATCACTTCGGCAGTTACAGTTATGCGTGGTGGATCAACGGCATCGACCGTGAAGGCAAGCGCCATTGGCCGGATGCGCATCCCGACGCCTACGGTTGTTTCGGCCACGACGGGAAACGGGCAATGGTTGTCATGCCCGATTTGGATTTGGTTGTATGCTGGAATGATACAAAAATCGAAGGGAGAGAGATGGAAAATCAGGCGTTGAAACGGCTCACCGAAGCGGCAGAAGCCGCGAACAACGAATAAAAAAGAGAGATGCGTTCTTTTCCCTTGCAACACTTGACGCTCCTGCTGCTCGCTTATAGCATCAAAAGATTAACCTGCGGCTGCCTCTTTCAGAATGATTCATAGCGGAAACCTTGGCAGAAATAAAATGATGTAAGGGACTTATGTTTGGTCGAAAGGATCCCTTTTCTGAATCGGCAATGCTTCTGAAATCTTGTTTTCGATGGTCGAATAATGAAAATTCCATACTCCTGGCTTGCAGAACTGGTTGACAATATCCCTCCGGCGGAAGAAACGGCGCGTCTGTTGACGATGCGGGGATTCGAAGTGGAAGGGATGGAGTCGCCCGGCGAGCCGATCAAAGATATTTTTGTGGCGAAACTGCTGAAAACCTCACCCCATCCCGACGCCGACAAGCTGACGCTTTGTCAGGTCGCCGACGGCGAGAAGGAATACGAAATCGTTTGCGGCGCCAGCAATATGAAAGCCGGCGATACCGTCGCGCTGGCGCACATCGGGACGGTTTTGCCGGGTAATTTTAAACTCGAAAAACGTAAAATTCGCGGGATCTACTCGCAAGGGATGTTATGCTCCACTCGCGAACTCGGTTTGGGCGACGATCACAGCGGTATCATGATTCTGCCCGAATCCTATAAAATCGGCGCGCGACTGATCGACGAAATGGGATTGAACGAAACGGTTTTCGATCTCAACGTCACGCCCAACCGACCCGACGCGCTGTGTGTGATCGGCGTCGCGCGCGAAGTGGCAACCTATATCAATAGCGCGATCCGCCTGCCACAAGCCTGGCCGATCCCGCCGCAAAACGAACCCGATTTTATTCCATCCGTCACCCTGGAAGATGAAGATTTATGCCTTCGCTATACCGCCGTGGTTATCAAAGACATTCATATTGGTCCCTCGCCGGATTGGATGGTCAGACGGTTGGATGCCTGCGGCGTTCGTAGTATTAATAACGTTGTCGACGCCACCAATTATGTGTTGATGGAATATGGGCAGCCGCTTCATGCATTCGATTTGGACAAATTAGAAGAACAACGCATCGTCGTGCGCCGCGCCAAAGCGGGAGAAAAACTCACCACCATCGATGGCGACGAACGCGAACTCGACGAATCGATGCTGGTCATTGCCGATGCCAAAAATCCCGTCGCCGTGGCGGGTATAATGGGCGGTCTGGACAGCGAGGTGAGCGAATCCACCACATCGCTGCTGCTGGAAAGCGCCTATTTTGATCCGTCTTCCGTTCGCCGCACTTCGAAACGGTTGGGACTATCCTCCGAAGCTTCTTATCGCTTTGAACGCGGAGTGGATTTCGAGACCGTCATCCCCGCGTCGTGGCGTTGCGCGCAGTTGATCGTGGAACTGGCCGGCGGCGCGGTGGCCGGTAAAATGGGCGTCGCGGATTCGTCCGACGCCGAACGTTTGAATGATTTAAAAGGGCGCACGTTGACGCTACGCTACTCGTTTTGTGACCGTTTGTTGGGCAAATCCGTACCGCGTGAGGAAATCGAACGCATCCTCCTTTCTCTGCATTGCACGGTGGAGGTAAAGAACGGCGAACAAATAATACTGCGTGCGCCTGCTTTCCGCAACGATCTGCGGCGGGAAGCGGATTTGATTGAAGAAATCGCGCGGTTACATGGATATGAGAATTTTACGCCGACGTTGCCGGTCGCGCCGGTAAAAGCGCCCGAACCGCGCGCCATCGACAGAAATCTCACACAACAACTTCGCGCCTATTTGACCGACGCCGGCCTGGACGAAGCGGTCACGTTAAGTTTTGCCGATCCGAATACTCTTCAAACATTCATGCTCGAAGCCGGCGACATCGCCAACGACAAAACCACACTGCTCAATCCCATCAAATCGAATGAAGCGGTGATGAAAACCACGTTGCTGCCGGCTCTGCTGCAATGCGCGAAACACAACATGGCGCATCAAAACAGCGATTTTGGTTTGTTTGAATTTGCCCGGCGTTATCTTCCCGCCAACGGCGAAGTCGAGGAGAAGCACACGCTGGCGGCAGTGATTGTCGGCAATCCGGGCTCGGGATGGCGCAATTCCAAAACGGAAATGGACTTTTTCGATCTGAAAGGCGTCGTTGAAGGCATGCTGAAAATATCCGAATTACGCCGATATCGCCTGCTTGCGGGGCCGAAGTGCCTTCATCCCAAACGCGGCGCCGTCATCGAAGAGAAAAAACACGTGATCGGCTATTTCGGGGAATTGCACCCCGCTGTCGCGGAACAATATGAACTGACCGGTCGCGTACTGGTTTTTGAAATCGATCTGCATCCGCTCTCCGACGCGTTGCGCGCGTCCGCGATCAAATATCGGCCGTTCTCCGCATTCCCCGCAATCAAACGCGATTTGGCGCTATTGGTTCCGCAGGAGATCACGTCGCGGCAGGTGGAAGACATCATTCGCAAGGAGAGCGGAGAGATTCTTGAGGAACTCGCCTTATTCGATTACTATCGCGGCAAGCAGGTGCCGCAAGGCAAAGTCAGTTTGGCTTTTCGCATGACCTACCGCTCGGCTGTCGAAACGTTGAAGGAAGAGACAATCGACGCGGTTTGTGATACTATTTTAACCCGTTTACAATCAAAACTGGATGTTCAATTGCGTTCGTAAGAGTAAATGGATCAGGTTCATCGATGAAACGGTGAGCGCGGCATGGTGAAGTGACATTTTTCATGGAATTGGTGTGTTATTATGACTCTTGAAAGTTTAATGGAAATTTTGGAATCGTTGGATCAGCGGGTCGAGGGATTGGTCAATCAAAATCGTGATCTGCAGCTCGAGCGCGACAGCCTGAGAAAAGCGCTGGATGACAGCGAACGTCAACGCGAAGATTTGGCGGAGCAGATTTCTTCACAGGACGACAACCGCGCGGAGATTCGCAACCGTATTCAAGCCATCATCGACAAGATCGAACGGATGGAGTCGGATTCCGAGCAATAATCAAATCGGTCGCTTCGGGCCGTGTTGTTTTGCTTCGTAATATAAAATAGTATAGACTGCATCCGTATCCATTCCTTCTATCATTGCGAAAAAGGTGTAACCATGCCTGAATCCGATATCATCAGCATTGAAATTCTAGGCACAAAACTACAGCTGCGGGCGGGAGAACGACCGGAAGCGGTCAAAAAAGCGGCGATGTATGTGCGGGAAATGGTTCACGATTTACGGGAACGCGCCCCCTCCGCGCCTTCCATTCAAATTGCGCTGCTCACCGCCATCAATATCGCCAACGAATTACTGCAGGTATCCGGCCAGGAACAGGCCTCGATCGATCAGCTGTTGGAAAAAGCGCAGAATATCCTCGCAAAAACCGATCATTCCGGTTTTCACTACACCGGTTCCCACTTCAAATCCGAGTTCGAATAAACCGTACCACCGCCGTTTCGGCGGCTTCTTGGAAAAGGGGAAATATCGGACAGGGGCAAAACGCGCCTTATCATTCTTCCGCGGGTGCTTCGATTTCAAACACTTCCTTCAACTCCACTTCCACGCCCGGCAAGCTTTGAAACGCCAATTTCTCCTGCGCATCGATGATCTCGCCGATGGCGTACCGGCCGTTTTCCTGCAGCAGATACCGCTCCACATACAAACCGTCCGGATCGATGAGGAGATATTCCTTCACACCATGTTTTTCATAAAGATTGCGCTTTTCCCGCCGGTCTTTTTTTGTGGTGGATGGACTCAATACTTCGACAACCAGATCAGGAGCGCCCTGGATGTTTTTCTCGGTGACCTTGTTCGGATCACAAACGACCACGATATCCGGCTGGACAACGTCATACTCTGATAAAACCACATCGATTGGCGATATAAAAGGGACGCACGTTTTTCCTTTCAGGATTTCACGTATCATTCCTGCAAGATTCAATACGATCCGCTGATGAACCGGAATCGGCGCGGGTGACATATCGTACGCGACGCCGTCAATGATTTCCCAGCGCTCGTCATCCGGCCAGGTACAGTAATCGTCGTATGTGAACCGTTCCTTCCATTTCGGCAATGGCATGTTTCTATCCTCCGATCGCCCCATGATGGTATTACTATCGCCCGAATCTGTAAATAATCAAGTTGTAAGATTGTCCTTCGGCGACCGTGGAACCGATCCGCTTCATTTCACACGGCAAATTGGGCGATCGTGAAATCGAAATACAGTTCCCATCGGAATGTGAGGGTGAATTGGTTGTAAAACGAGAGGAAGGTTGATCCGGAACCGTTGCCCGACGGTGATCGCGACGGATTGGTTGCCTATCGCATGGCCGGCGGCATGAAAACGAAATTACCGATTCAATTTTCGTAATCACCGGATTACAAAGATACTGCCGTGAGTGACTTGGACAGTATACAGAATTTCATCACTGCCGTCTTACTATAACAATTGTAAAAATATGTTCGTTTGGTGTAATCAAAACGCCCGCGATTTGCCTAAAAAAGGTAATTGCATGAAAACGGAATATTGTAAAGTAGTATAAATTTCACCATTCTTTCGGTATAAAATGCGCATCATTGATAATCTTCACCGTTTCTCCACTCTGTGCAATGACGAATAGGCCTTTTTTAAAGGCATACCGATCGACATTTTCTTGAATGACAATTCCGGCAACCGCTCCGAGCGCTTTTCGATCGGCATATTCGGGAAACAGTTTTTTAAATTTTTCCAGACGAGCGATATGTTCATCGACATCTTGGACGCCGAGTGTGCTTTTGGCTTCGATGAGAATCGCACAATCTCCATTCACACACAATATATCGATCTCCATTCCTTCCTGGCCATTGCGGGAGACTTTGACATGTTGGGAAACATGAACGACTTCAATCCCTCTCTCCTGAAACATTTTCTTCGCTGACGGATAGATAAGTCCTTCAACGAACAACCCCCATTTCCCAAACATATCTTCGATTTTTTTATCCGTTCTTGCCATTTGCCGATCCGTTGCTTTTATACACTCCTGCAATTCGGCAATTCGTTGATCCAAGCGCTTATCCGTTTCGGCAAAGCGCTTATCCGTTTCGGCAAAGCGCTTATCCGTTTCGGTAAAGCGCTTATCCGTTTCGGCAAAACGCCTGTCTGTTGCCTCATACAATTTCCAAATTTCCTGAAAACCTTTCTCTAAATCAAATTTTTCCATGATTATCCTCTATCTCGCATGTGGGAGTCATCAATAATTATATCACAAAAAAAACTGCGCTTGCCACCCTTCTCACAAATGCAAGCGGGACGCTTGCTCTCCCCATATTTCTCGCTTTTTTAAAATTTAAGGAATCTATAACGCATCCACGACGAGGGTCATCTCTTCTTCCGTTTGATAAAAATGCGGAGCGAGGCGGATGCGGCCTTCCCGCTCGGTGGCGCGAATATTTTTCACTTCCAGTTGTTTTAGAATTGTTTGATTGGAATGGAGTGGATGCGTCAGGATGACGATGCCGGACCATTCGTCGTCGCCGCGCGGCGAATGACAGTGGAATCCTTTTTTGAGCGCGCCCTCGACGAGAATAGTCGTGAGAATACGCACCCGTTCACAAACGTTTTCCATTCCCGCTTCCTCAAATAAATTCAACGCGGCTTCCAATCCGATTAAATTGATGCTCGGCGGAGTGCCATATTCGAATCGCGCGGTATCGGCGCGCAGTTCGTATTCGTAATGAAGATAAGGAAGCGGCTCCGCCATCGTATCCGCGCCGACGCAGGTGGGTTGAATCACGTTGAAAAGTGTGTGTGGACAATAGAAGAAGCCCGCGCCCTGCGGCCCAAGCAGCCATTTTTGCGACGCGCCCGCCGCGAAATCGACATGCGCTTTCTTCAGGTCGAGAGGAAACACGCCCATGCCTTGAATCAAATCCACAAAAAACAACACCCCTTTTTTACGGCACAGTTCCCCTACCGCTTCGAGATCAATGCGAAAGCCGGAAGCGAATTGAACGAAGCTGATCGTGAACAAACGTGTGCCGGGAACGAGTTCTTTTTCGATTTGTTCCAACGTCACACGTTCCTCGATGGGCTGGATGAGATGTAAAGTAATGCCCTTTTCACGCAAACGCATCCACGGATAGATATTCGCCGGATATTCACCGCGAATGGTAACGATGCGGTCTCCCGGACGCCAATCGATGCCGTTGGCGATCCAATTGATACCTTCCGTCGTATTGCGGCTGAAGGCGATTTCGTTTGCCTGTACATTCAGCATTCGCGCAAGCAAATTGCGGCAGTCGGATAGACGCTGTTGAAATTGGCCCCAGGCGTCTGGCGGCATGGTTCGATTGAGCTCGACCGCCCATTGCATCGCGTCGGCGCAACGCCGGGAAAGCGGAGATGTGCCTGCGTGGTTGAGAAAAATCGTCCCGTTGCGCACCAATTCAAATTCGTCGCGAATTCGATTCAAATCCATCATCGGCTATATCCTCGGTTATGATCGAAAACGTAATTTAAGTAGTTCAATTAGCATGGAAGGCGCATCGCGATGCATGCGAATGCGTGAATGAGAGTTATCTCTCCAGCGGATGGGCGCTTCGATAACGTCGAATCCCGCCTGACGAAGCCGCCAGATCAATTCCACGTCGAACGCCCAACCGGTTGAGCGAACCAGCGGCCGGATGGTTTGAATCGCCTCGCGCCGGAACGCCTTGGCGCCGCACTGCGTATCGCGGTACGAAAATTGGAACAGCATTCGCACGATCAGATTGAACACGCGGCTTGCCAGACGCCGTATAAAAGGCTGCCGGATGATCTGCTCGCTGTCCGGCAGCCATCGCGAGCCGATCGCGCAGGCCGCGCCTTGCTCGACAAGGTCAATCAGTTTTTTTAATTCTTCCGCCACGGTCGAGTTGTCCGCATCGGAAAAAGCCATGATTTCGCCTTGCGCCAGGTCGAAGCCCTGCAGCACGGCGCCTCCCTTTCCGAGGCGGTCTTCCGTTGCCCAGGCCCGTATGAACGGATAGGTTTTTTCCAATTCCAGAGCGATCTGGTCGGTTTTATCACGCGAACCGTTCACGATCAACAGGATTTCGAACTGATCGGTTTCCGGATGTTTTTGGACGAAATCGGCGTAATCGTGAACCGTATCACTCAAACGGGTTTCTTCGTTGTATGCGGGTATAATGATGGAATATTTCATCCGAATTCGTTCCAGGCAGACCGCCGGCTGGCGACAGTCGGTTTTCATATTATAATCGGATATCCTCGAAAGCGGTCAGTTCACGAATCAGATCGACGCGCTGTTTGATCATCGCGCCGTCGACTTTCGCGAGCCGATTGACGCTGAAATCCTCGACCGTAAACGACGCCATAACGGTTCCCATGACAATGGCCTGCCGCATAATGGTGAAATCGCATTTCCCCATTTTGGCGAGATAGCCCATCATCCCGCCGGCAAACGTGTCTCCCGCGCCGGTGGGATCCTTGGCGGTGCGCAGCGGAACCGCCGGGACCACGAAAATCTGTTTTTTCGCGAAGAGCATCGCGCCGTGATCCCCTTTTTTGATGATGACCATCTTCGGTCCCATGCCGAGAATCGCATCCGCCGCCGTGAGGACATCGGTTTTTCCGGTGAATTGTTTCGCCTCGCTGTCGTTGACCAGCATGATATCGACGCGGCGCACCACTTGTTTCAGCAATTCCAGCGTATCCGTCATCCAAAAATTCATCGTATCCGCGGCAATGACGGGAGCGTCGGTCATACGGTTTAACACATCCAATTGCAGCTGCGGGTGAATGTTGCCTAAAAAAAGAAAGGGGACGGATCGGTGGGAATCCGGAATTTTCGGTGAAAAGTCGGCGAAAACTCCCAACTGCGTGTCGAGCGTGGCGCGCTCGTTCATATCGTCCGCATACGCGCCTTCCCAAAAAAACGTTTTTCCCGGCGCGCGTTCGAGGCAGGTCAAATCCACCCGTTTGTCTTTCAACAGCGCTTCATAATCCCACGAAAAATCGTCGCCTACCACGCCGACGATTCCCGCATTGCACAAATAACTCGCGGCGCACGATGCAAAGACCGCCGTGCCGCCCAGCACATGTTCCACTTTCTCGGCGGGGGTATGAATGGTATCCAATCCCACCGAGCCGACAATCAACAAATCCGGTTTACCCATAATGATCTGATCTGTACCTCAGTAAAATAATCTACGGTTAATAGTAAGCGCGCCCGGCGAAAAGCCAAAGGGTTTCCATCTATCGTAAAGGCGAAAAACATGCCCGGTCGACGAATTTTTATACGGCGTCGCCGCCTATTGACGAACGCGCAACTCAAGATAAAGTATATTGTTACTTTCCTGGCAGGGCCTATAGCTCAGTGGTAGAGCCACCGGCTCATAACCGGTTGGTCCCAGGTTCAAATCCTGGTGGGCCCAAAATACGCCGTCATCCCTGCGCTCGTACTCTCTTTGCACCTCGTTCATCCATTTGTAATATTCCACTGACGGTTTGATTTTTTGTCGAATATTGGATTTGTCTTGACAGCTTATTTTTCCAATCATCCTTCTCCAAGGAGAAGAATACTATGGAAGCGTTGAAGATTTTAGAGCAAAAAACCCCTTTGAATTGGGAGTTCGATCAGGAAGCCGACGTGCTTTACCTATCCATCGGAGAACCGCGGATGGCGGTTGGAACGGATATTGGTGAAGGGATTGTTGTCTGTTTTGATGAGGTCAGGAATGAAATTGTCGGACTGACGATTATCGGATTTCGTGAACGGATTATTAAAAGCATGAAAACCAATAAATCGTCAATACTTCATGGTTGATGACGAATCAACCGGATCCACGGAATGGAAAGCCACGAATCGAGTGATCTTTCCTACCGGCCAAAGACGTATGAATCCGAAAACAGGTTTCGATTTCACCGGAAGTGAATAGAGGAGACTCGAAAGGCGCATTTTCCGGCGCCCTTCGAGTCATGCAACAGGGAAAACCGGGGAAGAAGATTTATCGGCGTTTATCTGAATAACGTTTTTCGGCTCGGATTTTCTTTTCGTTGCGAGCCATTCTACGTTTTTCCGCCTGTACTTTCGCTTCGTGGGCTTTGACGGATGCGTCGGAGAACGAAACGGTTTGCGCCGCCGCCGTTTTGCCCATTCCATTCGCCCAGCGGCCGGATGCGCCAAACAGGTCGTGATATGGCCCGGACAAGGCATCCCACACCGTGAAAAATTCCTGTTGGCCGTCTGTTGCGATGCCGAGAGCATTCAGGCCGTTCACGTCTTCGTCAATCAGAGTCGGATTTGTCATGAACAGATGCGTTCCCGCGTCGAAAATCCGCGCATAGACCTTTTTCGTAGCCTCGTCGTACCACGTGATCATAAACAAATCGCCGTTCAAAGCGGTAATGGTGGGCGCGAAGGAGCGGGCAGCCGCGCCGCCATCGATAATGAATTCTCCCTGCAATAATTGCCCATTCATGTTGGTCACCGTGCCATGAATCGATTGCGTTCCCGTCGAGGGATTGTAATTTTCCCACACCACAACCACGCGTCCATTCGCCAGCGCCGCTTGTGGTTTTGTGGCGTGATCGAGGATTTGATCGAGGGTGCTCAGCTGCATACGCACGATCGTTTCCGGCAGTTTTCCTTCCGCGTCCGGCGACGTGTCGAATGAGAAGAACGCCGCGTAGATGTCGCTTCGCTTTTGTGCATCCAACCGGGCGCGATCGTCCGACCAGACCACGGCTATTTTTCCATTGTCGTCCATCACAATGTCAGGATGGGAAACGTTGGTGCTTTCGCGTGGAATATTGACCAAAATATCTTCCTGATTCAGCGTTTCGATACGGTCTCCCGCCCAATGTACTCGGCGAATGTAGAGGTCCATGAAATAGCTGCGGTCGTCCGTCCAGCAAATCACCGTATCGCCGTTGTCGCGGACCGCCAGCGCCGGATCGATGGCGTTGGTCTCCTCAAAAAGAATATTGGCCTCGAAATCCTGCTCCACCAGCCGCTGGCCGAATGAGTCAAGCTGCGCCAGATAAATGCTTTTCAACTTTTCGATGCTACGATCGTCCGACCACACGACGTGGCGGATTCCGCCGAAGTCGATTGCGATATCCGGCGCTTCCGTTTCCGTGTCCTCGAATGTTTCGTTGACCGTCGCCGGTTCGGTGACTTCGCCGGTTTGCGAATCGATGTCTCGCAATAGAATATCCGGAAAGCCGCCGGTTTGATCCGCCGCAACGATTGCGTATATGGTTTGGTGATCGTAGGCAATTCGCGGCGACAGGGCGTCGTATGCGTCGTCGGTCGGGGAAAAAGTGTAGAGCCATTCCGTCACGATGCCCTGTCCCAAAATTGGCGTGGGTGTGGGAGTCGGAGTTGAAAATGGCAGCGAAGTCGGCGTCGGAGTCGGTTGAACGGTCGGAATCGTAATCCCCAACGCGGATTGCAAGGCCGGTTCCGTCACGGTGTTGGCGTTCAACGGGATGACCTCGAAATTATCGAACATGGCAATGACGGCGGCGGCGTTGGAAGAGGGATTCACCGCGAGTTGAAACACCGGAATCAGAGCGCGACTCTTCGGACGGTACAAAACAGTAAGACGCTGATAATCGTTGGTAAAAGAACCACTGTCGGTTTCGATGGCATAGGTTACACTCCCGTCGATGGTCGCCAGGGAACCCGTGGGCGAGACGTCCAACGCTCCCATCGCCAGACTCCCACCCGCAGAAAGCGCATGAAGGGAGAGGCGCAGTAAAACTAGGTTATCCTGCACGGGAATCACCGGTCCGTACACCAGCGATCCTTGTCCCGCCAGAGCGGTGATGATGACTCCGCGTCCGTTGGATATGTCCGGCGAAACGGAACTGGTTGGGATTAATCCGATGGCAACCTCGGCGGGCTGAAATTCACCGGTACCGCTGGGAAGGAATTTCCAGCCGCTGGCGTTGAAATTCGCATCGTCGAAAGCGGCGCGATAGATAGGTTGAATGGTCTGCGCCATGACTGCCGGATTGATGGCAATAACGACAATCACAAGCGCAATGACCACAAAAAACAAGTAGTTTTTATTCATAATAATTCTCCTGGAGCGGTTGTCAAAACTATGTTCGTCAAGCATACGCGAAGCGCCCAGCATTCAGGATGATGAACGGAAACCGAATCTGAACATAATTATGAAAACAAGTATAGATTTTGCTGTAAGAAGTATATCTCGTTTACTCAATATGGTCGAATCAGACCAATTTCGCATACGATTGTTTTCACTTTGAATCATTCAGATCCATTTGTTTCTTTCTCTTTATCATCGTGAATTGAGAAATGATGACTAATAAAAAAAACGCCGGAAGCGATTTTTTAAATGGGCGCGCTGTCCGGCGTTCGAAAGACAAGTCTTATTTCTGAAAAGATTACATTTTTTTCGCAATGGAACCGCTTAATTGGAACTGTTCACAGTATACGTTAACGTTCCACTCGTGAGATTGGTTCGATTTCCCGAAAACGGACTCAAAATGACCAAAAATTGGTACGTATGGCCACTCTGCGGTCCCGCCGCAAATGCGCTTGACGTGCGGAACAGATTATTGGGCGTCCACCAGAAATAGCTGAGGCTGCCGTTGTAGGTTTGGCCGAGGAATTGGGGATCTCCGCCGTCCACTTTGACCATTACGTGATATTCGTTGACCGTGCTGACGTCGCGGCCGAAATTCCATGCGATTTGAATCGCGCGTGCGCTCTCGTCGTCGGCGTCGGAACCGGTAGAACCCATCGGCGCAAGATCATTGCCGCCAAGAATATCGTCATAAACCACAATCTGACCCGGATTGAGATTCGGCATGGCCGGTTGAGAGATCGTAACCGCGTTGCCGCCTTCCGCATTGAATCCCATCGGTTGTTTCATGTCGAAATAGTCGTCCGGACCCAGCTGGCCATCAATTCGAATCACGCGAAATGTATACATCGAGTTGAAATCGGGTCCATTCGCGAATTCGGCGTCGAGATTCGCCGCTCCGGCCGCCCAATTGAAACTCTTCGCACTGCCGGACGCGGTCCGGCCGAGGAATTTCGCGCCGCCGAATCCTTTTCGCACATAAATATGCCAATCTGTCGCGCTTCCCTGCTCGCCAATCCAGGCAATCGTTATGTTGCGGTTGTCCACCGCATCGAAATCGGTCTGACCGGTCAAATCCATGGAGTCGCCCGGATTGTCGTATATATAGACTCTTTTCTCTGAAGTCGTTGTGGGGGTGGACGTGGCAGCCGGCGCGGGAGTATGAGTCGGCGTCGGCGTACTGGTTGCTTGCGGTACGGTTGTGGGTACAGGAGTGGGTGTGCTGGTCGCTACGATGGGAACGGACGTGGAAGTCGGTGCGACAGGAATTGGAGTTGCCGTATTTGTTGGTTGTACGGGAATAGGGGTTGAAGTATTTGTGGGAATAAAAATTACGATAGACGGCGTCGAAGTGGGAAGAATAACCGGCGTCGACGTTGGAATCGGCGTGTTGGTGGTTGCCGGCGTCGCAGTAGGCTCTACGGCGGCGGAACTCGTAACGGTTATTGTGAACGAATCGTTCGCGCTGCCGGAAACCACATTCACGGCAAATACATACAATCCGTTTTGCAGCGTAGGTCCGCCGGTGGAAGAAGCACTGTTTTTGTTCATCGTCAGGGTGATGGTTTGCCCGTTCTGCGCAGCGGCGACCTTGTCGATGTAATCGCTGTCATTAGACGGCGTTACTGCCTGATTTCGTTTGACATACATCGCCAACTTACTGTTGCCGTCCGGTTTGACGGTAACGGTGAAATCGGTGATTTTATCATCCACGACGATTCCATAATTGGGAGGCCCCGAACCGATTGCATAGCCGATTTCCGGGACATTATATGCCATCGGTTTAAAAGAAACATCACGTTCCACTTCATTCTGCATCGCTCGGGCATGAAACAGGATTTGGGTTGTTTGGCCGGCATTCACGGTAATGGCGTTTGCGAAACTGGGCTGATCCGTCGCAGCATTCGCGGATTCGCTGGTGTTATAAAATTCGGGTTGCGGAGGTTTGGTGAATGCAACATCATTGGCGCTTTCCGCGTGTTGGCCAACCGCAGAACCTTCGTTAAAATCGGTTGGGATGGGTTCAATCCATACTTCATATTCACCTGCGGGAAGGCCGGGAAGATAAAAACTTCCGTCATTCTTTTTTAGATAATCGGTGTCCCCGGAAACAACGGTATTGTTGCGATCGGTGACAAGCCGCGCTGTAATGTGGCCGCTGACCATCGCCGAACCATCCGCCCATTTCGCCTGACCGCTGATCGCGCCATAATTTGCGCCAAACGATCCATCCGCTTTGGGATAAAGCATGGAAAGCCAGACCCGATCATCAAAACGCAATGAATTCATCATTTTGTCATCGTCGACATTTGTCGGATACATAACCGGGATGTACGCATCGTTGTTTGCCGAACCATCGGACGCCAAATGCTTGTTCGCTTGCGTATGCAGCAAACCGAGAAAGTGCCCCAATTCGTGAATTGTCGTTGCCAGAAACTGTTCCGCCGTCTGTTTGCTCTCGCCGGCCGCATCCGTGAGAAACCAACCGTTTAACAGAACCGTTCCATTCACGTATACATAGATTCCGGCTTGATTCGGACTCGCATTCGAGCCGGCGGAGCCAAAAATCTCCTCTTTGGCGCCTTCTCCATTCAGTAAATCAGTCAGACCTCCATCATTATCGAAAATGACCGGATTCAGTCCACTGTCGGCAAATGTGTCCCATCCGTCTTCCGGCCAATTGTCGGCAGTGTAATCCTGAGTCAGCGCGCCGCCTTCCGTAAATTGAAATTTCGACGTGGTTACGTTGGACCATACGCCATAAGCCTGGCGGAACATGGTTACTGTTTCCGTGCGAGTTAACTCTCCCAGCGGGCCTTGATCCATGTTCAGCGAAACCGGAACCGACGGATAGATGACAGGAATTCCATTCTCAATCATCAACGGGCCATTTGCATAGACAATAGCCGGAATGCAAGTAATGATTGAACCAATCAGGAGAGTGAATGATTTTATATATGCAATTATATTTTGAACGTTGTACATGATAGATCCCCTTTTCTATTATTATTTTACTTGGAAAATAAAGCAGCCAATTGCCTAACGCTGTTTTTGAACTCGTCGAGGTGTAGGGTTTCACAATTCTTCATCGCTGATTGGATCGAACTTTTTTGTGAATCATACTTTGCTTTCCTTGATTTCTGAAAAGGGGTTTCTTGAAACAACACTTGTTTTGACATGCCATTGCTCACTTTGGACTCGCCGGTTTGCATATCTTTATATAGGTTGAAAACTCCCTGCTGGTAGCCGACCGGCGCGGAAAATCCCCATTTGCTTTTGCCGTACAAAAACAATACAACCTCCTGGCCGATAGTAAATTTTGTGGGCAACATCGTATTGATCGTTCCTGTTTCCTCATCTTTCCCACCGATTTGTTTGAAGGTAATCGTTTCGGTTGCTATGTTCCCTTTCAATACGTCATCGATGCGGACGGTTGTCCACGTGCAGATAAGATTGTGTTCGTCTCTGCCGGAAGACACATCAACCACTTGTCCCTGAATGATCTGCCCCGCTTTATCCACGAGTTCAGCAAGGGTCATCGACATCACGCGGTTTGCATGCGCGGGCAATGATGAAAGCAGAAAAACCACGAGGCTGAACGAAGCAATTAAAACCATTCTGAATAACTTTGGTAAATCAAATACTACAAAAACCCGAATCCGAGTATTCATGTTTTCAATCCTCCATAAAACAATCAATTTTAAAATCGAGTCATTATTCTCGAAGAAGTGATAGGGTAAAGGGAAGAAAAGAAAAAAAAACGATAATTCAACGCTATTCTTTACGATAAGAAGGATTATTGCAGAAAGCGCATTAAATACGCTCATGACAGTCATGAATGCAACAATTCAACCGGCAATCCTTCCATCCGCATGATCTTCAAGGCGTTGGTCGTCGGGCAAGGGCCGCCGCGTAAGCGATAATCGAACGCCATTCGCCCATCGTGCACGTCTTCGCGAAAATGATAATTGCGAATACCGTCCAGCTCGTCGGCCAGATGGACGAGTTCCAAATCGTGTGTCGAGATCATGCCGACTCCGCGCCCCTGCGATAAGGCGCGAACATAAGCGTTGCTGCCGATCTGCCGTTCCTTGTTGTTGGTGCCGCGAAAAATCTCGTCGATCAGAAAAAATAGCGGGCGTGGATCTTCCTTTTCGAGCTCGGTCAGCAATTCTTTCAATCGTCGCACTTCCGCATAAAAAGAAGACAGTCCATCGCTCAACGAATCGCTCACGTTGATGCAGGTGAACAGGCGAAACAGGATGGTTTCGAAGAATGAAGCCGTCACCGGTCCGCCGGCTAAGGCGAGGCATTGGTTCACGCCCAGCGTCCGCAAAAAGGTGCTCTTTCCCGACATGTTGGAGCCGGTGACAATTGCGATTTCCCCCAAGGTTTCCACGGAAAAATCGTTGCAGACTCGTTTCTCGTCAGGCAAAAGAGGATGGCCCAGATTTTGGGATGCAAATACACTCCCCCGGTTTTGATTTTCCGAGGAATGAAGCGTGGGGAATACGTAGTCGGGATGCAAGTAGGAGAAATTTGCCAGCGAACAAAGCGCATCCAGCTCATACAACCGTTCCAGCCAGACGCGCAACTGATGTTTGATCTTTCGTTTATATCGATCCAGCTGATATGCGAAATAGTAATCCCACGGACCGATGACATTTAAAATCAATCCCAAGACCGGGTTCTTTTGGGAACATCCGGCCGCGCCGACGATCCACTCGATGCGGGAAAGAAAATGGGATGGCCGCGTTTCATTGTTCCAAAACGGTTCACAGAACAGAGATAATTGGCTGTTTTGTTCATACGGGAATACTTCCAGATGACGCATCAGAGACTTGAATGTCCTTAAACGTTCCTCGATGTGAGACGCTTCCCCGAAAAGATGGGCTGCTTGCCGTATTGTTATCAAATATAAAGCAATATAAACCAGAAACGTGATCATCCAGAACGGCTGGATCTGCCATGATAGGGTTAGAATTAGTAAAACCACATTCGTGACCGCCAAAAACGACAGTGAAATCAGGAACGGCTTTGAAAACGTATGGTGGGTATGACGTTCCAACCACAGAAGCAGTCGTTCTCCCTCCCAACCCTCCTGATCCGGCGTTTGCGCGGATAATTTTGCGATAAGCCGGAAGCGATCGCGAAAATTCGAAAGCGGCGCAAGTTCCCGCACGAGACCCTGGCGAAGTCGAAGGCTGTCGAGATCGGGCTTCGTATTGATCAACCAGCGATACAATTGCCGCCGGCCTTCTTGCGATATTGTGGTATCGAGTAATCGATGAAGGGAGCGTTTCCCGGTCAAATTCAGGTCGATTTCGTGCGGATGCGGCTCTCCCGGCGAATGAAAATACGTGGGGGAAATATTCTCCCAATCCAATTGCATCCGCGCGATGTGAGTTCGTTTGATTTGACGCCAAATCGTATGCCGTTTGATTCCCCTTTCGATGCGGCAATGAATACAAACAAGGAAAGAAAAAAGGAAAGCGGAAGCCATCAATGTAATCCAGCCCCATAAATCGGGCGCCAGTTTAAACATGGCATATACGCCGATCACTCCCGACGTGAACACGAAAAGCCGCGCCCACGAATAACGGTTGCTTCGCGTCTCCAATTGCCCGATTATTTTGGAAAATCTTTCGATTTGGCTTTCCAGTTGCTTGCGTCTACGTTGTTTTGGATTTGATATCATGTTTTTTCATGTGGCGGATAAGCGGCACATTGTCAGTAGAGCATCAATAATAACGAGATAGTCGTCATGCGTATATTCAAGAGTAAAAGCATCCAGCCGGGAAGCCAGCGGAACGATGGATGCGCTGTCCGCCTCTCGCGTGCTGGCGAATTCCACCCGCAGGGTGATAGGAGGTTCAAATCGCTTCACATTACCGGGAATGAAAACAGCCCGTTCGGCGGCGGCGCGGATTTCCTGATGCGCAACGGAAAGCGGACTCATCATAGCCGATTGCCGGGAAATTGCTTTCTTCACCGCAACGGTTTCGATATCGCCGAAATAATCGCGCGCCGCCTGGCACACTTTATCATCGCCGCTGAGAAATTTGACGGGAACTCCAAAATATCCCGCAACGGCGCTGAAAATGATAAACTCCGACGCTTCGATCCCATTGATCCACACGCGATGCACGCGCGAGGTGTAGGTATGATCCAGTACGCTGTGCAACGTTCCGGCGGCAGAATGATACCCAAGGAAATAAACGCCGGCAAAACTTTCGTCGATGCCTTCCACCATTGATAACCGTTTGATGTTTCCGCTGATCAACGATGCGCGGGGATGAAGCTGTTCGATCAGGATATTCCGCATGGAATCGTGGGAATCATTGACCACAACTTCCGTGGCGCCCCCGGCGAGCGCTCCTTCGACCGCCGCATTCACTTCATCGGTCATGATTTTGCGAAATCGCTCAAAATCCGAATTGGGGCGCTCCGTTTCGTCCCAGGATACCACACCGCTTATGCCTTCCATATCCGCTGAAATATAGATTTTCATACTCACTCCTTCCTCATACGATGGTATGTTTGCTAACGCTAAAAAACAATGGATTGCGAAAAATTCTTTTTCCTCGGCGCGATTCTACTTTCCCATTTTTATTACTCTCTCCTCGAGTTGAAATAGTATCGCATCCTCGCTTTTTTGTTGATTGCATGTTTTCAAATGGTTTAAAATGTGTTATCGAATTCTCCTCGTATGCGCTTTTCTCTTTATGATGAATCAGTTCGCAACATTCGCAACATTCGATGGATCACCAAATCTCGGACAAATTTAACGGAACCGATCAAGAATTTAAAGAAGGAGAACGTGTAATGATTCAAACAACGAACGTATGGAAGATACTTTTCGTCGGATTCTTGCTTCTCGGGAATCTCCCACCTTCGATGGCGCAACAGAATGATTTGGTTTTTCTTCATCATTCGTGTGGTGAAAATTGGCTGAACGACGGATTGCGCTCCGTGCTCGACGCCAAAGACTACATCGATGAAGTCAATGATATCTATTATGGAGATGTTCTGACTCCCGATTCGGGCCGCCCCGCTTCGTTAGGCGATGTTGCTGGTGATCATACCAATATGAATCATTGGATTCTGTGGTTCAACGATTATTTGGAAGGAATACGGAAATTTGACGCCGCCTCCGGCAAAAACACGATCATTATGTTCAAAAGTTGTTACCCGTTAAGCCATGTCGACAGTGATGGCAGCGAACCGGGGAATCCGTTCAGTGAGGATCAGACCGTGGCGAATTATCGCAGTGTTTTTCGTCATTCGACGGATTCGAACGGAATGATGCGCGATCCTTGATCCGTGAAATCTTTACGACGGAAGCGGATTTGATTCCCCACGAGGAAGAGAAAACCTTGACCGTCCGGCTTCATCACTTGACCAACCACCTGTCGGATCAAGCCGCGCGGGTTTTGGCCGAAGAACTCAATGCCACCGAAACCCTTTATCCCGGCGCCGATTTACGGCTAATCTATAAATTGGTATCAGATGAGAATCCGCCAAATCAGGAACTCTGGATTTTGATAAACACAGGTTACGCAGGCGTCTCCGCCTGCGCCTTGATGCAAGCGAGACGCTTGCTTTACCCATTCTAAGGCTGTCGCTTATTTCATTTCTTCGTCATCATCTGATAATCAGTGGCGATTCCATGATGATTGTAATATCTTAGTGGGGATAACTGTACTCCTGCCGCGTCTGTTGCCCGTTCGCGCTTTTAAAATACACCGCGCCGTCCTTGAACAAATCTTCCAGCACAAGTTTCAACTCGCGGCTGGGTTGAATTTTGTAGGAGGGATCCAAATGATAGTCGACCACGCCCACGTCGGGAATTTGAATATGCAAAATGACGGGAATTTCGCCCGGCGATTCCAACAAACGCCCTTTGAAACGATACAGGCGCTCGTCGTCGAGAGAAGTCGCCGCGAAACTGATGTGAATTTCCCGCACGAACAATTTCCACCCCTCTTCCAGCGTCATTAAATTATCCGCGCGGACAGACACTTCGTCGCCGCGCTGGCTGGCCTGGCCGTCCACAATCATAATGGTTTCTTCCTTAAGAATCGATTCTTTTTGTTCGAGCAAATTCGGCATCACGGCCACTTCGACCGCCCCGCTCATGTCTTCCAGCATGAACGTGGCCATACGATCGCCGCTTTTAATTTTTTTCTTCTTGATTTCGGCGGCGATGCCGGCCAGTCGCACTTTCCCCAATTCTTTCCGATCCATCAATTCTCCCGCCTGATCGCGGGCGAAGATGCGCAGTTCCTTCTGCAAATCGGCGAGAGGATGACCGGTAATGTAGAGGCCGAGCAATTTCTTCTCGTATTGTAAAATTTCGGTTTGATCGAGTTCCGGCAGTTCCGTGAGCGTGGTTTCCTGCAGATCCTCTTCATCTTCCTCCAAATCGCCGAAAAGAGATTCCTGCCCCATGGCTTTGTCTTTGAGAATGCCCTGCGCGCGTTCGATGGCCGAGGGATATGCGGCCAACAAGGTGGAGCGATGATGGCCGAACGAATCCATCGCGCCCGCCCGAATCAGTCCTTCCAGCAATGATTTATTCAGCAATTTGGGCTCGGAACGTTCGCACAAATCGAAAAGAGATTTAAAAGGGCCTCTTTTTTCGCGTTCCCGAATAATACTGCGAACCGCATTGCTGCCGACGCTTTTGATGGCGACCAGGCCGAAGCGGATGCCCTCGTCCGTAACGGTAAACACGTCGTCGGATTGATTCAGATCCGGCGGCAACACGTCGAGATTGTAATCATCCGCCTCGTTGATATATTTGACCAGTTTGTTCGTGTTGTTCATATCCGTCGTGAGCAGAGAGGCGAGAAAGGCGTCGGGGTAATGCGCCTTCAAATACGCGGTGCGGTAGGTGATGACGGCATAGGCGGCGCTGTGGGATTTATTGAAACCGTAGCCGGCGAATTTGAAGATCAAACTCCACAACCGTTGCGCGACTTGACGGCTGACGTTGTTTTTCTCCGCGCCCTCGTAGAATTCATTCTCCATTTTCAAAAGCAGGTCTTCCTTTTTCTTGCCCATCGCGCGCCGCATGATATCCGCCTGGCCGAGAGAAAAACCGGCGATCACATTAGCGATCTGCATAACCTGTTCCTGATAAAGGATAATGCCGTAGGTTTCTTTCAATATCGGTTCGAGCGTGGGGTGATCGTAGGCGATTTCCGCCTCGCCGCGTTTTCGCTTGATAAAATCGTCCACCATGCCGCTGCCCAGCGGGCCGGGGCGGTACAGCGCCAACAGCGCGACGATGTCGCTGAAAGTGGATGGCTGCATTTTCTGGAGAATATCCTTCATCCCCGTCGATTCGAGCTGGAAGACGCCGTTGGTTTTTCCCTGGCCGAGAAGTTGAAACGTTTTCAGGTCGTCGAAGGGAATTTTCGTGATAGCGAAAGTGGAATCGTAACGTTTATGAATGATTTCAACGGCGTCGTCGATGACGGACAGGTTTTTCAGGCCGAGAAAGTCCATCTTCAGGAGTCCGATGGACTCGAGATATTTCATGGAATATTGGGTGGAGATGTCTTCTTCCTTATTCGCGCCGCGCATGAGCGGAGTGAATTTCCACAATGCGTCGGGCGCGATAATGATGCCGGCGGCGTGAGTCGACGTCTGTCGCGCCATGCCTTCGACGGCGAGAGCGTGGCGAAACAGTTCCTGATGGGTCGCGTCTTTTTCGCGCAGCCGCCGCAATTCGGGAACATCCGCCAAGGCGCTTTCCAGCGTGACGTCGAGGCCGTCGGGAATGAGTTTGGCGATGCGGTCGCCTTCCACCGCGGGAAGGCCCATCACCCGGGCCATGTCGCGGATGGCGTTTTTGGCTTTGATGGTGCCGAACGTTGCGATTTGTGCGACGTGATCCTTGCCGTATTTTTCCTGGCAATAGCGAATCACTTCATCGCGGCGCTTGTCCGAAAAATCGGTGTCGATATCGGGCGGGGAAATGCGTTCGGGATTGAGAAAACGCTCGAACAGCAATCCGTGTTCGATCGGATCGATATCGGTGATGTACAGACTATACGCCACCACCGAGCCGGCGGCGGAGCCGCGGCCGGGTCCGATGGATATTTTGTTTCGTCGGGCGAAGTTCATATAATCCCAGACGATCAAAAAGTACCCGGTGAAGTCCGAGCCGATGATGACTTCCAATTCTCTTTGAATTCGTTCGTCGATGGCCGGCGTCACTTCGCCGTATCGTTCTTTCGCGCCTTGATACACCAATTTGCGGAGATAATCGACGTGGGTACTTTCGCTGGCGGGAATCTCGTATTTCGGCATGCGGAGTTTGGTCGCATCGAAGGTGAGTTCCAATTGGCATTGCTCCGCGATGACGGCGGAATTTTCGATGGCGTCGAGAAATTCGGGCAGCTGCTGCGCCATCATTTCACCCGATTTCAGAAACAATTCTTTCGTATTGAGGCGCAGACGGTTGGTATCGCTGAGAATTTTTTTGGTGCCGATGCAAATCAGGCAATCCTGCGTCGCGGCGTCTTCGGGATTCAGATAATGCACGTCGGTGCTGGCGACCAGCGGGATCGACGTGTCCCGGGATAGTTCGCGCAAGGCCTGATTGACTTTTTCCTGTTCCTTGATGCCGTTGCTTTGCACTTCGAGATAGAAATTGCCTTCGCCGAGGATTTCCTGATATTCAAGAGCCAGTTCTTTGGCTCTCTCATAGCGATCTTCGAGGAGAAAAAAGGGCACTTCGCCTTTCATGCAGGCGGACATGCCGATCAGGCCGTCGGCATATTCGCGCAACACTTCCCGATCGATGCGGGGTTTGTAATAAAATCCTTCCAGCTGGGCGATGGAGCAAAGGCGCATCAGGTTTTTGTAGCCCTCGTGATTTTTCGCCAAGAGAATCAGGTGAAAATTCGTACGATCGTTCAAGTCGTCGATGTTGTACTCGCCGCCGCCTTTTTTGTCGAAACGCGAACCCGGCGCCACGTAGGCTTCCACGCCGATAATGGGATGAATCCCTTCCGCCGTGGCTTTCTGATAAAATTCCAGCGCGCCGTGCATGACGCCGTGATCGGTCAACGCCAGGCGACTCATGTTCAACTGTTTGGCTTTTTTGACCAGCTCTTTGATGCGGCAGGCGCCGTCGAGCAGACTGTATTCGGAATGAACGTGGAGGTGGACGAAACGGGACGCCGACATATACAATAAACCTCAACCGGGAAATGGCGTAACGACCGGATTCCATTGATCAATGGAGAGAATGGTCGGTACGGTTCATGAAAACGGACATGGGGCTATCATAATAAGCCGGTAGGGAGAGTCAAGCAATCGTCTGAGAAGCGATTTGCCCTTGTGCTTTCCTTATCCGGAATTATGATCATTTTCACGAATGCGTTTATTAAATTGTTCCTATAAAATATTATCTATCGTGTTGGAAACAAGATACTTAACGCCGACCGTCGGCAGGCGTATCCTTTAGAAACATACATGCAAAGGGTCTTGAACATGGTTGCTTCAAAGACAGCACCAAGCCAAAAGAATACTTTTTCCAAAGAGGAATTGCTGCGCGTCTATCGAGAGATGCTTCTCCTCCGCCGCTTTGAGGAACGAATGGCCCAGTTGTATCAGCAGGGAAAAATCGGGGGATTTTGCCATCTGTACATCGGCCAGGAAGCCATCGCCGTGGCCGCCCAACATGCCTGTCGCGAAGATGACATGATGATCACCTCCTATCGCGATCACGGTCATGTGTTGATCCGTGGGGCCGATCCGATGCGGGTGGCGGCAGAACTGTGCGGTAAGGAAGTGGGCGTCGCGCGCGGCAAAGGCGGCTCCATGCATCTATTCGACGTGGACCATCATTTTTACGGAGGACACGGCATCGTCGGCGGCCAGATTCCGGTGGGCACGGGAATGGCGTTCGCTTCCAAATATCAAGATACGGATCAGGTTACGCTCTGTTTTTTCGGCGAAGCTGCGATGAATCAGGGAACGCTGCACGAATCGATGAATATGGCGTCTCTGTGGCATCTTCCCATCGTGTATATCTGCGAAAATAATCGCTACGGAATGGGAACCGCGATCGAACGGGCCAGCGCGGTGGAGGAATTGTCCAGACGCACGGCGTGCGCCTATAACATCGACGGCGTGGCGGTGGATGCGATGGACTTTTTCGCGACCTACGAATGTTTTAAACAAGCTGTCGACAAGGCCAGAAACGAACATCGACCGACTTTTATCGACGCGTTGACCTACCGGTTTCGCGGCCATTCGATGTCCGATCCGGTACATTCGCATTACCGCACGAAAGAGGAAGTGGAAGAAATGCGAAAACGCGATCCGATCACGATTTTGGTGGCGTATCTGGATGAAAACGGCATCGCGGATGAAAAAACGCTGGAAGAAATCGATGCGGAAGTGAAAGCGGAAGTCAACGACGCCGTCAAACGGGCCGTGGAAGCGCCCGCTCCGCGATTGGAAACGCTGTACGAAGACGTGTTGGTGGAAGGGAACTGAACGATCATGGTGGAACTGTCATTTCGAGAAGCACTCAGAGTGGGAATGTCGGAAGAGATGGAGCGGGACGAATCCGTCTTTTTGATGGGCGAAGAAGTCGGCGTTTATAACGGCGCGTATAAAGTCTCTCAAGGCATGTTGGATCGGTTCGGCTCCAAACGCGTCATCGATACGCCCATTACGGAAAATAGTTTTGTCGGATTGGGCGTCGGCGCGGCCACGGTGGGTTTGCGCCCCATAATTGAGGTCATGACGTTCAATTTTTCCATCATCGCGATGGATCAAATCATCAACAACGCCGCCAAAATGCTCTACATGTCCGGCGGCCAGCTGAAATGCCCGATGGTCATTCGCGGACCCGGCGGCGCGGCGCATCAGCTGTCCTGCCAACATTCGCAATCGATCGAGTCGTTTTACGTCCACACGCCGGGATTGAAAGTGGTCATGCCGGCCACGCCCGCCGATGCCAAAGGATTGATTAAATCCGCGATTCGGGATGAAAATCCGATCATTTTCATCGAAAGTGAAGTCATGTACGGCTGGAAAGGGGAGGTTCCCGAAGGCGAATATCTCACGCCGATCGGCGTTTCCAACAAAGTCAGAGACGGCGGCGACGTGACTCTCGTTTCTTACTCGAAAATGCTGCACGTCTGCCTGGAAGCGGCGGAAAAACTATCGAAGGAAGCTGGAATCGAGGCGGATATCATCGATCTGCGCACCCTGCGTCCATTGGATTTGGAACCGGTGTATGAATCCATCGCCAAAACCAATCGCGTCGTCATCGTGCAGGAAGGATGGCCGATGTGCGGCGTGGCGGCGGAAGTGGCCTATCGCGTAACCGAAGACATTTTCGACGAATTGGACGCGCCGCCTGCGCGCGTAACCGCCGAAGACGTGCCGATGCCCTACGCGGCCAATTTGGAAAAAGCCGTAACGGTGAATCCGGATAAAGTGATCAAAGCTGTGAAAAAAGTTTGCTATTTTGAAGAGTAGTGGATTGAGTAGGGATATTCCAACATAGATTCTCAGGACAGTCTTGAGAGAACACATAGATATGTTCCTTATGTCATGAAAGTCGTTGTTTTTCTGTCTTTTAAGAGATTTTTATTATTATAAATATAGCCCCAAAGGGGCGAAAGAAGAAAGCCAGGAAGAAGGTAATCTCGAATCCAGCCCTGAAGGGGCGTTAGAATACTGGGTGTCTTACGCCCTTTCAGGGCTTCGCTTGATTGCGAAAATCATACCAGGGCTGTTAGCCCTGGCTATCTTCTTCAACCCCTTCAGGGTTTTGACGCAATACTTTTCTGAATTAATGAAATTGGATTTTCTCCTTTGAAGATATTTATGTAGATAACGGATATTTGTTTAGGAATTTTTAAAAAGAGAGGAAACGAATCGTGGCGACGTTAATCGAGATGCCGAAATTAAGCGACACCATGACCACCGGCAAAATCATTTCATGGATCAAAAATGAGGGAGATCAAATCGAAGCCGGCGAAGCCATCGCCGAAGTGGAAACCGACAAAGCCACGATGGAATTGGAATGTTTCGATGACGGAACGTTATTGAAAATCCTTGCGTCCGTGGATTCCGCCGTTCCCATCGGCGGCCCGATCGCCATCATCGGAAAAAAGGGCGAAGATGTGGAACAAATGACAAAACAAGCCCTGGCCGGCGGGACTGTTGCTTCTGCTGAAACGAAACAAGCCGCGCCGAAATCGAAATCCGAGGCAGAGGTATCTGCCACAAGTTCCCCTGCTCCCGCTGCTCCCGCGCCGGAAACGAAACCGTCCGGGGAGGGCGGCAAACTTCGCGTTTCACCGGTCGCGCAACGCATAGCGGCTGAAGAAAATATTGACGTACGGACGATTCAAGGCAGCGGCCCCAGCGGCAGGATCATCAAACGCGACATCGAAGCCTATCTGGCGCAAACTCCCGGCGCGGCCGCGCCGGTTTCCGCCCCGACAACCGCCGGCGAAGGATTAACCTACGAAGATATCCAACTTTCCGGCATCCGCGCCACAATGGCCCGGCGATTGCCGGAAAGCCTCGGCCCGGTTCCTCACTTTTATTTGGAAATCGACGTCGACGCCCAGGCGCTTTTAGAAATGAAAAACCAACTGCAATCGCACGCAGGCGAGGAACAAAAAATCACGCTGACCGATATTCTCATCAAAGCCTGCGCGATTGCGCTGCGCCGTCATCCGGAAATCAACAGCCAGTTCAACGGCGCGTCCGTCCGTCGATTTCACGAGGCGAATATTGGCATCGCCGTGGCAGGACAAGGAACCCTGCTGGTGCCGGTTATCCGCTCCTGCCAATGCAAATCCATCGGCCAAATCGCGTTGGATCGGGCAAACGTGGTGGAAAAGGGACAGGCAGGAAAACTCTCCGTCGATGAAATGTCGGGCGGAACCTTCACCATCAGCAATCTGGGCATGATGGGAATCACCCGTTTTTGCGCGGTGATCAATCCGCCGCAGGCCGCCATTCTCGCGGTGGGAACCGTGCGCGACGAACCGGTTGTGAAAGACGGCGCGGTCGTTCCCGGCAAACGCATGTCCTTGACGATGTCCTGCGACCATCGAGTCTTCGACGGCGCGGAAGGCGCGCGCTTCCTGGCCACAATAAAGAAAATCCTCGAAAACCCGATGGCGCTGTGCTTATAATGAATGCCGGAGCGCAGACGTCCCGTCCGCATTTTTATTCGGAGCGCAGACGTCCCGTCTGCATCTTAATTTGGTAGAGCAGGCGTCCCCGCCTGCGCCGTTCGTGCAAGCGAGGAAGCTTGCTCTACCCGCGTATGAACGGGCGTAGACTGGGTGGCAAGGGCAACATCGTCTTGCCCTTGTTGCGATATTGACGCAAATGAAGGCAATCATGGAACAATCAATCAAAGTAAATGTAACCGTCATCGGCGCAGGACCGGGCGGATATGTGGCCGCCATTCGCGCTTCGCAATTGGGCATGAAAACGGCCATCGTGGAAAAAGACCGGCCCGGTGGATTGTGCCTGAATTGGGGATGCATTCCCAGCAAAGCCCTGCTGAAAAGCGCCGAATTATACGAAAAGTTAAAAAAAGGCGGGACGTTCGGTTTAAAAGCGGACAACGTCAGTTACGATCTCGCCGCAATCGTCGATCGCAGTCGCGGCATTTCCGAACGCATTGTCAACGGCGTCGAATATCTCCTTAAAAAATATAAAATTCAGCACATCAAAGGCGCCGCCGGCATCGTTTCACCGAAAGAAGTAAGAGTGGAGACGGAGGGAAAAACCACCGGGATTCAAACCGACCACATCATTATCGCGACGGGAACCCACCCCCGCGATTTGCCGGGAATCCGACGCGACGGCGAACGAATCATCTCCAGCAAGGAAGCCATGCTGCTCAAAACCTTGCCCAAACGGCTCGTTGTCGTCGGCGCGGGGGCGATCGGTATGGAATTCGCCTATTATTATTCCTGCCTCGGTTCGGAAGTGACCATTCTGGAAGCGCTGGATCGGGTGTTGCCGGTCGAAGATGACGAAGTATCCGCCGAAGTCGCCAAGAGTTTCAAACGCCGAGGCGTCAAAATCGAAACCGGCGCGCGTGTTTCTTCCGCTGTTCGCAACGGCGAGGAAGTAAAGATCGAATATGAAGTCGGCGGAGCGAAAAAAACGATAACCGCCGATGTAACGTTGGCGGCGGTTGGCGTGATCGCCAACACGGACGGTCTCGGATTGGAAAAAGTCGGAATCAAAACCTATAAAAACGGTATTTCCGTCAACGAACATATGCAAACTTCCGTTCCCACGATTTACGCCATCGGCGACGTCATCGGGCCGCCGTGGCTGGCGCATGTGGCATCCGCCGAAGGCGTACACGCCGTCGAACACATGGCCGGAAAGAATCCCCATCGCATCGATTACAACTCCGTTCCCGGCTGCACCTACTGCAAGCCGGAAGTGGCCAGTGTGGGCTACACCGAACGGCGCGCGAAGGAAGAGAAGATCGAGTATACCCTCGGCAAATTCTCGTTTCGCGCCAGCGGTCGCGCCATCGCCGCCGGCGACGCGGACGGATTCGTGAAACTGATCTTCGAAAAAAAATACGGCGGCCTGATCGGAGCGCATATCGTCGGCGGCGAGGCCACGGAAATGATCCACGAATTGGTTCTGGCCAAAAATCTGGAAGCCACGGCGGAAGAAATCGGCAAAACCATTCACGCTCACCCCACCCTCGGCGAGTCCATCATGGAAGCGGCGCTGGACAGCATTGGGGAACGGATTCATGGCGCTTGATTCTGATTATTCCCTCCCCGTTCTTCGCTGGGATTCGTCCATTGCGTATGCGGAAACCGCCCGTCGGCAGGAGGAATTCGTCGCGCAAGGGAAGGAAGCGCTCATCTTTTGCGAACATCCTCCCACCATCACGCTGGGAACCGGAGCAGATGAATCCGACTTGAGTTTTTCTCCGATTGATTATGAGAACCGCGGAATTTCCATTCACAAAAGCCCGCGCGGCGGCAAGGCGACCTATCACGGCCCCGGCCAGCTGGTGTGTTATCCGATATTGAATTTGCGCCAAAGAACTATGACGATTCACGCCTACCTACGCTTTCTCGAAAATTCCATGTCCAGCCTGTGTAATGCGTACGAAATCAAAACACATACGATCGAGGGAAAAACCGGCGTATGGGTGGAGGATCGCAAAATCGGTTTTATCGGCGTCCGCATCCGCCGTGGATTCGCCTTTCACGGCTGCTCGATCAACATCACGCCTCAACAGGAGGCGTTTCAACAGATCGTTCCCTGCGGAATGCCAAACTTAAAAGTGACTTCGTTACAGGAAGAGACATGTAAAACATACGCATTATGGGATGTAGCAGATACAATGAGAGATATCTTCTATTTCATGATGAAAAACAACGGAGTGATCGATTCGTGAAAGACCAATCCCAACGGGGTATAAGAGGAAAGCCAGCGGGCAACACCGTGTACGTTGGCTGTTTTTCAATAGAATTTACCCCAACGGGGTATAAGAGGAAAGCCAGCGGGTAACACCGTGTACGTTGGCTGTTTTTCCAATAGAATTTACCCCAACGGGGTATAAGAGGAAAGCCAGCGGGCAACGCCGTGTACGTTGGCTGTTTTTCAATAGA
>QZKN01000189.1 GCA_003598175.1 Candidatus Omnitrophota bacterium | reverse complement strand
GAAGACGAGAAGAAACGAGATCGGGAAGCATGGGAAAAGGTGAGAGCAACCGCCAATCCTCATCATCCCGTGGAAACCCGTACCGCCTACACGAATTACATGCAAGCCTTTCCCCGCGGCGCTCATGTCGAGGAAGCGAAAGCGCGGATCGACGAAATCACCCGTCAATTGCAGGAAGAAGATCGGTTCTGGAAGGAAACGGAAAAGGAAGGAACGATTGCCGCTTATCAAACCTATCTGCAGAAATACGTGATCGGCGGGCGGTATCTGACGGAAGCGCGTCAAAAGAAGCAGGAGGAAGAATTGTGGCA
Organism: Candidatus Omnitrophota bacterium; assembly: GCA_003598175.1. Taxonomy (GTDB): domain Bacteria; phylum Hinthialibacterota; class Hinthialibacteria; order Hinthialibacterales; family Hinthialibacteraceae; genus SURF-12. Next base: position 55,764 of record QZKN01000189.1, on the reverse strand, counting down.
GGATGCTGTCCGTACAAACACGGTCGATGCGTATCAATTTTATATCCAACAATCTCCACTGCAAACACATAGAAAAGAGGCCGAAAAACGAATCTGGGAGTTGGAGAACGCGCGGGAATTAAAAGAATGGGAATTCTTGAAGCAAAGCGGAACGATTGCCGCCTTGCGTCGATTTATCAACGACCCGCGAAACAAAGTTTTCATTGAACAGGCAAAGGAGTTGATGGAAAGGAAGATAAGAAATCGGAAAAAATTGGTTAAGGGATTAGTCTTTATATTCATTGCATTCGGTATTTTGTATACCATTTATTCGAAAATCCAAAAAAATGCTATAGAAAAAAGGATTGCCGAAGAAAGGGTTGAGAAAGAAAGGATTGCCGAACAAATCAAACGAGACCAATTCTTTAAACTGAATGAAAATATAAAAGAAATTATAATAAATATTCCCGGATTGTCTGCGAATGCTAAGCCTTTGGAGATGGTGTTGATCCCGGCGGGGACATTCACGATGGGCTCGCCGAGTAGTGAGAAAGACAGAGATAATGATGAAGGTCCGCAACATCAGGTAACGATCAGCAAGCCGTTTTACCTGGGGAAATATGAGGTGACGCAGGCGCAGTGGCAGGCGGTGATGGGGACAAATCCGGCAAAGGATTATGGGGTGGGTAATGATTATCCGGTTTATAATGTTTCGTGGAATGATTGCCAGGAGTTTATCAAGAAAATAAATGGATTGAAGCAAGGAGAATTTCACCTGCCGACGGAGGCGGAATGGGAGTATTCGTGCCGAGCGGGGACGACGACGCGGTTTTATTGGGGGAATGACCTAAATTACACGGAAATCAAGGATTATGCGTGGTATTATGGAAATAACAATCCGAGAGGGACGAAGGAAGTGGGAAAGAAGAAGCCGAATGCGTGGGGGCTGTATGATATGAGTGGGAATGTTTGGGAGTGGTGTAAGGATTGGTATGGGGATTATGAAAACAATACTCATACGAATCCGACGGGACCAGCAGGAGGCTCGTACCGCGTCTTACGGGGCGGCCACTGGGGCGACAACGCCAGGTCCTGCCGGTCGGCGAATCGCTACGGCTTCTCGCCCGGCGACGCCGACTACCTCTTGGGCTTCCGCCTCCGGAGGTCGTACCCTTAATACTTGGTAACTTGGACACTTGGTGGATTAAAAAAAGGTGGCGGTGAGCAGAAACGAAGAGAACGGAATCTGGAATGAGCCGGAGTCGGCCAAACGGAGTGGCCGTACTCCGGCTCATGTAAGATGGAGAGAACGGGGGGAGAGGTAGGGAACTATTTCGTATCTTCGTGAAATATCGCGCCCTTCGTGATTCAGAGGCGTTTGAATCACGAAAGCACGAAAGGGGGCGCGAAAGGCGCGAAAAAGAAAATTTTTTATAAAAGCAAAATGGTGAAGAAATAACGATGGTTATGCATACACGGCAGGCCGGATTCTTTCGTGGATTCGTGCAATTTTGTGCCTTTCGTGGTTCAGAGGTGTTAGAATCACGAAAACACGAAGGGACAAGAAAAGCACGAAAATAGCAAGATGTGATGAGTGGAAAGCGGTTTGGAATCGCAGGAATTGATTGATAGGATTGGAAATCAGTAGTACTAAATTTCGTGGTTTCGTGAAATATCGAGCCCTTCGTGATTCAAACGTAACAGTGGAATTTCAAGCGCTTTAAAAATGGAATGAAATCAGGTGATCCCATGAAAGAGGTCGGGAAACAATTTAATGATGGAACCGCTGACATTTTGGCCGTAGCGCTGGAAGTGCATAAAACACTCGGTCCCGGATTTCAAGAAGTCATCTATCAACGCGCGCTGGAACATGAAATGGGAATTCGCTATATGGATTTTTCGAGAGAAGTAAATATCATTATACATTATAAAGGTAAAAAAATAGGAATGCGCCGAGTCGACTTCATCGTGAATGATTGCCTGGTGGAGATCAAAGCCAAATCCTGCCTGGAGGAAATCGATTTTGTTCAAACGCTTTCTTATTTACGTGCAAGCGAAAGAAAAGTCGCCTTACTGCTTAATTTCGGATCGAAAAAGTTGGAGATCAAGCGGATCGTCAATTAAAATTACGTATGGATGAAACAACGCTGTGTTGAATGGTGGGATGAATAAAAAGAATCCCACCATTCGGGATTGAATTGCGGTGGATTTTGACTACAGCAGCGGCGGATTTTACTCCATTCAACCCACCCTATAGCTACGTAGGGTGGGCTCGAAGCGCAGAGCAGCCCAGCAATATTCACTTGGCGTTGTGGGGAACCGAGAAGGTTGGCGGAAAGAGAAAAAGGTTATAATTAACAATTTCGTGTCTTCGTGAAATATCGCGTTTATCGTGGTTCAGAGGCGTTTGAATCACGAAAGCACGAAGGGAGCACGAATGGCGCGAAAAAGAAAAATTATTATAAAAGCAAAATGGTGAAGCAATAACGATGGTTATGCATACACGGCAGGCCGGATTCTTTCGTGGATTCGTGTAATTTCGTGCCTTTCGTGGTTCAGAGGCGTTTGCATCACAAAAGCGCGAAGGGAGCACGAAAGGCGCGAAAATCGTAGAATAGAAAGAGTGGAGAACGGTTAGGAATCGCTGGAGTTGAGCGATAGGATTGAAAGCTATGTAGGATGAGCTCGTAGCGCAGCCCACCCTACTATTTCATAAAAAGAACAACCCACACATCGCGCGGAGCGAAATCATGAGCCAAGCGGATTTCCTCGGTAGACTTCTGGAATTGGATCCATTCGCCGGTTTCCATATTCCGCGCCTGGTCCGTTTTGAGCTTATGCGGAATCGTGAAATTCACCGTATGCGGCTCGCTGGAATGGTTGATCCCAATCAATAACAGCGCCTCTTCGGATTCGAGAAATCGCGCTTCGACTTCGCCGGGCGCGCCGTCGAGGCGAATGGCCGGTTCGACGCCGGCCCCAGCGGCCAGTTCCTGCAACATGCGGCCGGTCTCGGCGTGATGCTCCTGCTCGTACGCCGCCGCCGGAAATGTACCGATCAGCAACGCCTGACCTTTTCCATAGCTCGCCAGCGTCGCCGCCGCGCCGCCGTCCGCAAAACGAGCCAACACGCGCGTCGTATCGCGCAACGGCGCCAAATGTTCGGCGTACACGCTTCCCCGCGCGGTCAGTTTGGAAAGCGGCGCGAGCGATCCCGGCAAATCCGGTTCGAATCGGAATTCGATCACGTCCGGCGAACGAAGCACGCTCTCGCGGCAGCCAAATACGTCATCCAGTCCGCCGCCGGGGATGCGTTCGTTGGCGAACCCACGTTCATCGTTCCACGCCGGTCGCGCCTCGCTGACTAAATATCCGCCTTCTCGAACGTAGTCCTTCAGCGCCTCGGTTACCGGCGTCGATAGCATGAGCGGATACGCCAGATAAATCATCTTGTATGACTTCGCCATCCCGGCGACAATCTCGTCGGGATGAATGAAATCGACTTGAACGTTGCGTTCGAACATGGAGCGATAAAAGCCCATCAACGAATTGCGGACAGTGACTCCCGGCCCGAAGGTATTTCCCCCCGTCATATACGCCAGACGGTTATAGAGCACCGCGACTTGCGATTTTTGTGGACGCAAGGCGGCGAACAATTCACGATTCGAATCGATAATCTTTGCGAATTGCCCCGCCGTTTTGGCCCGTTCGGTCACCGTCCCGTCGAGTTCGATCATGCCGTACCCATTCGATTCATAGCCCGAACTCATCGGATACCACGCATAATAACTGATGGAACGCACTCCGCGGGAAATCACCGTCCATCCCCACAGCCGCAAATCGTCGCCGTCGACGGCGTCGGCGACCTGCACGCCCGTTGCGCCCTGTCCCGCCTGCAATTCTCCGATCCACCAGCCTTTATCGCGCGCGGCGGAGCGGATGCCGTCGAGACCGCCGCAAAGTTTGATGACGTTCCACGGCGTTTTCGCAGATGCATGTTTGGGATAAATGGAGGTTCCGTAATGATCCACCACTTGCGCCATCCACCAATCGTCGGGATTTCCATAACCGGACAGCGGACTCAGCAGCACCGCGGGAGCGTCGGAATGGCTGCTCACGAGCATATCCGGCCGGGCTTCGTGCGCCGCGTCGGCTTTCATCTTCAAATCCTGCTTTAATTTGTCGGCAATGAACGTCTTCCAGTCGATCAAATCGGAATACGAAAGGATTGTTCCGAATCGAGGCGGCTGAACTTGATCCCAGCGAGTGAAGGTGCGATACCAGGCGCGATTCAACGCATCCAGCGAGCCGTATTTTGCTTGCAGCCATTCGCGAAATCGCGCCTGCGTATGTGGGCAAAAGCAAAACTCCACGGTTTCGTTAAACCAAACCCAATTCACGATGTGTGGTTCGCTCCATAGATCGAAGGCATAAAACGAATGGTGTTGACTCACACGTTTTCCGGTTTCTGTAAAAAACTTTTGCATTGCCTGACGCACTCCGGGATGATCGATGCAAAATCCGGGCGCGGCCTGGGAGCCGATCGCAACGCCCTTTTCCGTGACAAAACTGGCGTCGGGAAACGCATCGGCAAGCCATTCCGGCGCGGAATCCATATAAAACTGAACGATCACGCGCAGATCGACTTCATCGGCCAAACGCAGCAACTGCTCGAGGTTGTCAAAATTGTACCGGCCCTTCTCCGGCTCCGTCGTTGCCCAATCGATCCAACATTTGACGTTGTTAAAACCCAGCGAGCGGATGGTCTGCAGATCCTGCCTCCATGCTTCCCGCTCCGCGGCCGGCGCCCGCGCCAGCATCGGCGCGCGGGCTTTTCCGCCTCCGTACCACACCCCGACGGGAAAAAACGCATCACTCGAAACGGGAGAGGAGGGGAAAGCAACGGTGAAAAGAATAAGGGTAAATATTTGTTGAAAGGTCCTCATGGTATGTTCTCCATTTGCTGGAGGGGCAGGTTTGAAACCTGCCCCTTCGAGGTATTTTCATTTATCGTTGTGACCGATCGGTCATGACGGTTTATATAAAAATGTGGGAGCGCGGACGTCCCGTCCGCATCTTGAACCGCAAGCATTTTCATCTTTCGCTGTGACCAACCGGTCATGTGGATTCATATGTGTTCACCGCGTTTTGAGATGAGCGTCAAAAAATCCCAACGCCTGCCATTCCACGAATGGTAATCCGATGATCCCCGTGTACAACGCCGCCGAATAATGTCCGGCGGGAAGATAAACGGTTTTCGGAAATCCCAACTTTTGCCGCAAGAGTTCTCCGTTTTTGCGCGGCACGGTCGCATCCATTCTGGCGAGGAACAAGAGAGTTTTTCTTGCATCCACGAAAGGCGCAAATCGCAGCGGCTCCGTGAAAAACGTCCGATGCAGTTCTTCCTCCGTCTGCGCGAGATTCCAACCATGCTCTTCGATCAGCTTTTCGCGGATGCGAATCAGTTTTTTCTCATTGCTGGCGACGAAAATCGACGCCAGATCCCCGCCCGCCAATGCAAACACGTGGGCTTGCAATCGATCGTCCACCCCTGCGAGCACTACATTTTTAATGCCGCCATAACTGACGCCGAAACTGCCGATCGCATTGGCGGACACGTCCGGTTGGCGGCAAAACCAATCCAACGCGACGCGATCGCGAATGACCGCATTCCGCAGACGCTCTTCAAATTGGCATGGATCGGCAATTTCCGTCGTTAAATCCGGCGGGCGGTGAACCACAATGCAATGATACCCACGTTGCGAAAAGAAACGGGCAAAATGAGAAGCGATCCGATTGCGCCCGCCGAGAATCGGCGAAACCAGAATACCCGGACGTTTCCCTTTGCCTTCACAGCGGTAATAATCAACGAGAATGGGATTTTGTTTCGATGGATCGTCGTCCGGCAGTTGAATGAGAAATCGCTCACAATCCTTCGGCTGCTCCTCCGCGGGCGCAGCCGACCAATTGGCGGGATAAGCGTAATCCGCCGCGAAATCCGGTGGAGGCTGCAAGGGACCCGAATACCGGGCGTGCAGGCGCACCGTTCCACAATTCACACAGAAGAGCAACGGGACGAAAAGCAAAAAACTCTTCGCTTTCCCGACGGAATCCGTGAACCATATCTTGCCGGTTTGAGTTTTTTTTCGTATCATAGTCCTATAGCAATTTACTCGACACAACTCGAGAACCATATTCACGACGTTGGAGGAAAAGATGAATCTTCGCCGTTTCATGTTATTGTTAACCGTTGGCTTTTTTTGTATCGCGTTGATTGGTTGCGCGTCCACAAAAAAAGTGACTCTCGACGATCAAACCATCGCCAATCAAATCAAGACTCAACTCGAAGCGCCCGCCGGCCCGGAAGGCCCCTTTGAAATCAATATTATCGTGAACAAAGGCGGCGTCCAGTTGGAAGGCGAAGTCGCAACCGTCCTGGCCAAGGAACAGGCGATGGCAATCGCGCAAAGTTCGGAAGGCGTAAAGGATGTCAAGAGTTTCATCCAAACCAAATGAAGAAGAAGATAGCCGATTCCTTTCTTGAACTGGTTCAAGGCGACATTACGCAACAGGATACCGACGCCATCGTGAATGCCGCGAACACCAGTCTGCTTGGCGGCGGCGGCGTGGATGGCGCGATTCATCGCGCCGGCGGCCCGCAAATTCTGGAGGAATGCCGGAACCTCGGCGGCTGTAAGACCGGCGACGCGAAAATTACGACGGCAGGCAACATGAAAGCCCAATTCGTGATTCATACCGTCGGTCCCGTTTATCATGGCGGGACCGCAAACGAAGCCGCATTGCTTGCATCCTGCTATCGCCGCAGTCTTGAAATTGCGGTGGAAAACCACGTCAAAACCGTGGCGTTTCCATCCATCAGCACCGGCGTTTACGGATATCCGGTGAACGAAGCGGCGCCAATCGCCTTACGAACAGTGCATTCTTTTTTACTCGAGAATTCGTTGATTACGTTGGTCCGTTTCGTGCTGTTTGATCAAAGAACGTTTCAAGCGTACGCCGACGCCTTGAACGCTATCGATGGGTAATCGGACATTTCCTTCCCATCATTGACTATCCGTGAATCACCGCCGCCCATCCGGTGGGACCGGCGGTGGTTCTTTTGTCAAGAGATCAGGCTTGTCTTCCTCGCTATTCTGAAAATCAGTTTCCTTTCTATTTTCCAAGGGCGATATACGTATCCCATCCTCGGGACAAACGGGAATATCTTTAAAATTGATCGATCCGGACGGACTCGGCGTGAAAGCGGACATCGGGGAAGATCCAACCGGAGCGCCGGAGAGAGACGGCATGTCGCGAACGGTTTCGGGCGTCGGTTTCCCTCCCGGCTCATACGCGGCATCCCCCGTCAATTCCGCCATGAACGCCAGGGCGTACGCATCCTGAAACACGGGAATCGGAAGCAGGAAAAAGGATAGGACGAACATCACGGGCAATAGGATGATCGCTATAAGGATGGTCGCCGCCATTCCGATTTCTCCTCCGCCGGACAACGGAATCATGAATACCAACGAAAACATGCCGATTACAATCCCGATAATGAACATCAATATCCCGACTCCGATTCCCAGAGCGACACGGATGAATACGTATCCGGTGAATTCCCATAAATTTTCCAACGCCATTCCCATCGCATTCGACCACGAGGCGAAAATGCCTTGGTTTTTCAAGATCATCTGCGGCAGGACCATCGAATCCAGCAGCACACTGTACACAATCGCCAGCATCAGGAGCAGAAAAACAAATCCAAGCCCCAGCGTCGCCGCGATCACAATTCCGGTTGTGTCTCCCTCCCATGCGCCAAGCAGAAGAGACACCAATACGAGAGCAAAACCGGCGAGAAAAAGAAAAATAACGATTACGATCGTAAAGATCACATTCCACAAAAAATAACTTACGATTGCCGAATGATGTTCGCGAATATACCGTCCAAAATAAATGACGCCGTCCCGCACGCCTCGATAAAAAAGCACGCGCGCCACGGATGCGAGAAAAGCCAGTACGATCATGAGCATCAACAACAAAACGACCATGAGAACGACGAACGGCAGCATTTCCAGCATCCGATCGGCCATGGCATCGAGTTCTTGAAAATTGGCGGGGTCGCGACTGCGATATTGAAACAGGTTCGAACTCGAAAAACCATTGATCAATAAAACGAGAATAGCCATTTTCAACCAAAAAACAAAACGAAACGGTTGAAACAACAACCGAATCATATGGCTCCATCCCCGCCCGAAAGCATCCGTACAATGCGCCATGATTGCATCCTTCATAAATCTGATGGTATCGACAATTTCATCAATTGTATTTGAAACAACTATACTATGATAAATCGGATCACTTTTACATGAAAATATCCCCCTCCCCAACCCTCCCCGTCAACGGGGCGGGAGCCCATTTCCCCCGTTGACGGGGGATTGAGGGGGGAGAAAAAGGAGTACATTTTCATCTATCGTTGTGATCAAGCGATCATATCGTTATAAAAAATGAATATGGATCGAATCCGATCGGTTTCTTTCTGGTATTATTGATTCAAATTAATAAACAAGTCGGTACTCAACATCATGATTCATCTTACACGGGTTTTCATCGATCTGCGAGCGTTTGAAGACAATATCCGTTTTTTTAAATCGCTGCTGTCCCCTTCCTGTCGGTTATGCGCCGTCGTCAAAGCGGACGCTTACGGCCATGGAGTGCAGTCCATTTCATGCGCCGCCTTTCGCGCCGGCGCGGACGTTCTCGCCATCGTCGACAATTGGGAAGCGGAAGCCGTCCGCGCCCATCATCCGACATGCCCCGTTATCCGCCTTCGCCCCACAACGTACGAAGAGGCGGAAGAAGCGCGACAGTGGCGCGTCGAAGAATGCGTCGGTTCGCTCCCTTCCGCCGAATTTCTCTCTCAATTGGGAGAACGCCGACAACAAAAAATTCCCGTCCATCTCAAACTGGACGTCGGCATCGGACGTATGGGATTTTCCTATCCATTGCAGCGGGAAATGATCCGCCGCGCCTGCGAACTTCCCGGCATCATGATCAAAGGCGTCATGACGCACTTCCCCTGCGCCGACGAAGAATCCGAACGGATCACTTTGGAACAGCAGGAACGGTTCGAATCACAGATTCAAGCGATATCCGAATGGTTGCCGCCGTCGATTGTATATCACGCCGCCAACAGCGCCGCCTGTCTGCGTTTCCCGCCAAGCTGGAAAAGTATGGTGCGAGTCGGGATCGCCTCCTATGGCATGACGCCGTCGGAGCATGTTGCTCTTCCGCCCCGGATTCAACCGGTCATGTCCTGGCAAACTACCGTCGTTCAGGTTCGCGACGTTCCCAAAGGCGCCGGCATCGGATACGGAATGACCTACATCCTCGATCGGGAACGTCGAATCGCCACTCTGCCGATCGGATACGCCGACGGCTATCTCCGCGACTTTTCGAACAACGCCGATGTATTGATCCGGGGAATCCGTTGCCCGGTCATCGGACGGATTTCGATGGATATGACCACCGTCGACGTAACGCACCTACCCAGCATTGCGATCGGCGATAAAGTCACACTGCTGGGCGCGCAAGGGAATGATACGATTTTCGCGGAAGAATTGGCAAGAAGGGCGAATACGATCAATTACGAAATCAGCTGCCTGATCGGGAAATGCAACCGCAACCGGCTGGTCATAACGGACGGATGAAACATTGTGGTGCAGATCTCCGGTCTGCACGCGCAGGCTGGAAGCCCGCGCCACAATATTCTCAAATATAACCATCATGACCAAACAGGTCGCAACAATATATAAAAATGAGTATGGATTATCAATTGCCTCCACGGGGGTAAACGGCAGCAAGCCCACCGTTTCAACGGTGGGTGGGGTTATGGTTTAATGCGTAAAAAATAAATCAACCCGAGATAATGCGTTCCATCGTTGATCGGACACATATAACAGTTGGCGTCCGATCCCTCGGCGAGGGTAAATTCAAAAGAAGCCTCTTGCTTTTCGATCACGGCCATTAAAAAATTTTTATCGATGGATTCCCGATTTTCGGTGTAATCATAATCGCACAAGCTATTCTGAGGCGGATAACCATAGCGGCTGATATCGTTTTTATCGATCCACTGAATGGAATACAGGCCGGGATGTTCATCATAAAATTGTTTGAATAGGGACAAAATATTTTCCTTATCCTGCGTTTTTATACTCTTGTGCAAGACAGGGTTATGAGCCAATTTCTGCAGCGCTTTGTCGGTTGAATCCAGGCCCAATTGCGCCAGGTTTCTGGTTACGGAAGCCGTTGGTTCATTCATCATCTGCGTCATAATCAGTCGCCATTCGGTTCCGTGCAACGAGACGGTTTCCCACACCGCCTTTTTCTCGACCGATTTCTTCAATCCCTGATCGAGAAAGGTATACTGACCGCTTCCCGTGCGTTGCGAGGCAATCGTTTTTCCCAATTCCCGCAGTTGCGGAAAGGGTTGATAAATAGGATCGCTGAATACATTCCGTCCGATTTCCTCGACGTCGAAATCATAAAGGATACGGCCGTCCGTTTGCATGACCCAGAAATCCACGGGAAAGCCCTTTACATCCGGAACGATCAGCTCGCCTAACAGGGATTCCGGTCGGATCAGCAGACTCACGGATCCGATCAGCACGTTTTGCTCTGCAATTACCGGCCATTCCAAATCCACCGCGTCGAATCCCTCCACCGCCCGAAATGATTGGCTCAACACCGGTTTCCGCGTCCGATGCAGACGAAGAATTTGCTCCTGCTTGCTGATATCCGCGCCTTCGTGCTTTTGATACGCCTGCGGTTCAACCATCCGCATGATTCCATTTCGATCCACCGTACACGCGTCAACCACATACGGAGTCGATTGGAATAAACGTTGTAGAATCTCACGAGTTTGAGGCTCGTCAAATCCGGTTTTCCCCAGGCGATCGGCGGCCTTCGCGAGTTGACCGTCCATGTGATCGAGCACGGTTTGAATCTTTTTTTTCACGCTTGCCAGAATCGGCGGTTCTGATGAATGGTGCTGTCCGGCATGAGCGAGAGAAAGCGAAAAAACGAGGCAAAGAAAACAAGGTATCCATTTACGCATTGCTGGTTCTCCGTGGCGGCGTCGTTTTGTGACGTCACGCCGCCAATTGCAGGATCAATACGATATCGTCGCGGGACAGGATTTTCAATTGGCCGAGTGGACTCGACTGAAAGGCGTTATCGGCAAGCGCTTGAATCTCGCTTGCGGGAATGCCCGCGTCGTAGAGGGAAGTGACGACTCCCCATCGATTGTATTTGGCGCGCATGGCCTCCACCGCCGTCTCGACGCTGCCGGCGTTCCACACCTGCTGCGCCCAGCGTTGAAAGCCTTGCGGATTGTAATTCTGCATATGTAAAATCCACGCGGGAAACACGATGGCCAATCCTCCCGCGTGGGCAATGTGTGGATACAATGCGCTGATGCTGTGTTCAATGAAGTGCGTGGCCCAATCCCCGCCTTTCAAACCGATTCCCGAAATCCCGTTCAACGCCAACGTCGTGGCCCAGGCCAGACTCGCGCGGCTGTTATAATCCGCCGGATTCTCCTGCAAACGATCGACAGTTTTGATAATGCTGCGCATTAAACTTTCGTTGAGGGCAATCGTCGTTTCCTCGATGGTCCCCATAAAGTGAAATTCCATGATGTGAGACATGGCGTCGATGCCGCCGTAAGCCGTCTGAATCGCCGGAAGCGAGGCTTGCACGCTCGGATCGATGATGGAAACCACGGGATACAAAGCCGGACCGGAAATCGGCCACTTTTTCTTCTCTTTCTCGTGGGTAATCACCGCAAACGGATCCATTTCCGTCCCGGTTGCGGAAAGCGTCAAGACGCAAAATACCGGCAACGCCGTTTCCACTTCGATTTTCTCTTTAAAAGCCGTCCAGATGTCATTCATTTTACAGCCGGCGGCGACCGCTTTGGCGCTGTCGATCACACTGCCGCCGCCAACGCCCAGGATGGCGTCGACATTCTCTCGTTTCGCTGTGGAGATTGTTTCATATACCTTTTCCAGCAGCGGATTGACGCGCACTCCCCACACTTCCACCCATTCGATTCCGGCCGATTGCAACGAATCGATTACCGCGTCATAGACGCCGTTTGTCTTGATCGATCCGCCCCCCGCCAGAAGCAGCACTTTCTTCCATTCCCGTCTCTTGATCTCGTCTCCAATTTGCGGAATGGTTTCTTTGCCGAAAATCACCTTCGTCGGATTGTGATAGAAAAAGTTGTCCATTTTTGCATCCTTTCGATTGCATGAAACGACGATCCTGCCGGTGAATGAGGAAGTGTAGTCCTGAATTCATGAGAAGGGAAGACGGGATTTTACCGGATCGTGAACCGATACTGTCTCCATCCCGGACGGGATATCCCAATCAGAATTTGCAGTGAAATCCAAGGGTGGAGCCAACTTCACAATATACGTTTCCCCTCATGATCTTGGATTGGGAGAGGAAAAACGGTATTCTCTTTCATCCACAATAAAGGAGGGTATGTCGCATATGAAAAGATTGTTGAAGCAAGCAATGGGGAGGCGTTCGTTTCTCAAAACAGCGGGAATCTCAATGGCGTTCGCCGCCGCGTCGATGGAAGAGGAGATCGCCTACGCCACGCAGAATGTCAATCGCAATTCCAGCCCGTCGGAGCTGAAAATCACCGATCTGCGGGTGGCGGTGGTCAAAGACGCGCCTATGCGCTGTCCCATTATCCGCATCGACACCAATCAGGGCATATCCGGCTTGGGCGAAGTCCGCGACGGCGCCAGCAAGAAGTACGCGCTTATGCTCAAAAGCCGCTTGTTGGGCGAAAATCCCTGTAATGTGGAAAAACTTTTCAAAACCGTCAAGCAATTCGGCCATCACGGCCGGCAGGGCGGCGGCGTCTGCGCGGTGGAAATGGCGTTGTGGGATTTGGCGGGCAAGGCATACGGCGTTCCCGTTTATCAAATGCTGGGCGGCAAATATCGCGACCGTATCCGCCTGTATTGCGACACCGATATGTCCAATGATCCCAAAGTGTACGCCGAACGAATGAAAAAGAGACTCGAAGCGGGATTCACCTTTCTCAAAATGGATTTGGGCATCGGTCTGTTGCGGGATATTCCCAACACCGTCACTCGTCCGCTTGGCCGCTCTCCGCGCGCCACATTCAACACGCCTCATCCTTTTACCGCCATTGAAATCACGCCCAAAGGCATCGAGTTGATGGCGGAGTACGTCGCCGCCGTCCGTGAAGTCGTTGGCTATGAAGTTCCCCTGGCGGCGGATCATTTCGGCCACATTGGTGTTAACAGTTGTATCAAACTGGGCAAGGCGTTGGAGCCTTATCAAATGGCCTGGCTGGAAGACATGGTACCTTGGCAATATACCGACTTGTGGAAACAAATCACAAATTCCATCGACGTACCCACGCTCACCGGCGAGGACATTTATTTGAAAGAGGAATTCAACAAACTGGTCGACGCCAAAGCCGTCGATATCATCCACCCTGACCTGGCCACGTCGGGTGGGATTTTGGAAACCAAAAAAATCGGCGACTATGCGGAAGAGCAGGGCGTTCCCATGGCCATGCACTTCGCCGGCACGCCGGTTTCCTGCATGGCCAATGTGCATTGCGCCGCCGCCACGCAGGGATTTCTCGTCCTCGAAAACCATTCCGTGGATGTCCCGTGGTGGGACAGCATGGTCACGGGTATCGAAAAGCCGATCATGGAACGCGGCTACATCCGCGTTCCCGAAACGCCGGGATTGGGAGTGGAACTCAACGAAGAGGTGATCAAGGAGCATCTCGCCGAACCCGGTTATTTCGAAGCGACAAGCGAGTGGGACCGCCGCGATTCGCACGACCGTTTGTGGAGTTGAACTTGCGGTTATAATCCTGTGAAACAGCAGGGGCGCGGCAAACCGCGCCCCCTCATTTTCTCAGAATACACAAATATCCATGCCTACTTATCTTTTTCAGCTCGGACATTGTCCTGATTTATCCCATGCGGAAATTCTTGGCGTCAACCCGCGTTTTGGGGGCGCGCTTCATTCCCCGCAACGATTGCCTAATGCCGTGATTTGCAAGACCGATTCCGAAGAAACAATCCATCATATTTTCAACGAATTGGGCGGCGCCATACGCCTGTGTGAAGTGATCCACACGCTGAAAATCGAGGGATGGAACAGCGTTTCCTCTGATATCCTTGTCGAATCGATACTCGCCGCCAAACTTGATTCCATTCTGATGTCGAGCGAACATCGAGCGATCTTCGGCTTGACGTTTCTCGGCGACAGTTCCGCACAATCTCCGCGCAAACTTCACAATCTCCTGCACGAAACCGCCGTCGGACTGAAAAACCATCTGCGGGAAAAAGAGTGTTCCTGTCGTTTCGTCCTGCCCGATCCCAATGAAAAGCGGGTGGAACTGTCCGGCGCGCAAGTGGATAAGAATAACCTGCTCGAAAAAGGCCTGGAAATCGTTTTTCATTTCGACGGCCAACAAACGTTGATCCTTGGCCTGACAAAGCGCATTCAAGCGTATGAAGAATTCTCGCAGCGGGATTACGGACGTCCCCAACGAGACGCCCGCAGCGGGATGTTGCCGCCGAAACTTGCCCGCATGATGATCAATCTTGCCCGCACGGACGAAACGAAAACCATCCTTGATCCCTTCTGCGGTTCGGGTGGGATTTTGATGGAAGCGAGTCTTGCCGGATTGGGTGCAACCGGCTTCGACAATAGCGAAAAAGCCGTGAACGACTCGCTGGAAAACCGCAAATGGCTGGAAAACCGGTTTCCAGATTTGCATAATAAAATCAGGGTGTTTCACGGCGATGCGTGCAGTCTGCATTCTCTTTGCGAACCGCTTTATTTCGACGCCTGCGTAACCGAGCCTTATCTCGGCCCGCCGGTTACGCAACCATTGAATGAAACGCAATTCGAAAAGATTTCCCATCAGTTGGAGCCATTGTATATTCGCGCCTTGGGCGAAATTCGCGCGGCGATCAAACCGGGCGGGCGCGTCGTTTTTATCACGCCCCGCTTCCGTTTGCAGGATTCGACGCAAACAGGCGTTCTATCGATCCTGCGTGAGATCAAATTGCTGGGCTACACGATCCTCGATCCGTTCGCCGAATTTCAATCGACCGACCGCCGCGCCACGTTAATTTACGAACGACCGAAACAGGTGGTTTTACGGGAGATTTTTGTATTAAAATCATAGAATATAGTGCCTGATTATCATGACTGCTTCACCAAACAATCCGATCGAAGGCATTCGACTTTTCATCGAGCAAATGAGCGCGTTGGGAATGGATACGCTGTATCTGCCGTCGGATGTAAAAGCGCAACTCAAGTCAAAAAAACAGCGCCTGACCGAACTCGAACGTTCCCTCAAAAATTGCAAGGCATGCAAACTCTGCCAAAAACGAACGCAAGTGGTTTTCGGCGCGGGCAGTCCGACCGCGGAATTGGTTTTCATCGGCGAAGGACCGGGTGAGGATGAAGATAAACAAGGAATCCCGTTCGTCGGCAGAGCCGGGCAGCTGCTGACAAAAATGATCCAGGCCATGAATCTGTCGCGCGACGATGTCTATATCTGTAACGTCGTCAAATGCCATCCGCCCGGCAACCGCAATCCCGCTCCGGATGAAATCGTCGCCTGCGAACCATTTTTGCTGCAACAATTGGACATCATCCGGCCGCGCGTCATTGTGGCGTTGGGGAAATTTGCGGCGCAAACCTTATTGCAAACCAACGAGGCGATTACACGAATGCGCGGCGAATGGCGGGATTATCACGGCGTCAAGGTAATGCCCACCTTCCACCCCTCCTATCTCCTGCGCACCCCCAACGACAAACGCAAGGTGTGGGAGGATTTGCAGCAGGTGATGAAAGAGTTGGGATTGTCAAAATAGCAAAGCGCCTTGTTCCCAAACGGAAACGAGGCGCTTTTTTAGGCAAGGGACTGCATTTGCATCTCAAACTGCACAATGCATCCAGTGAAAAAGTCACGTTGCAAACCAACGATTTAGCGGTTGTGCTCGTTACCCAATCGCCATTCCCGAACAGTGCGATCAATTACAAAGATCCTCACGATCAAGCATATTGGCTTTATCATTATTCCTTTCGTCCCCTAAAACCGGCGGATCAACAGCTCCGCGTCGCCTGCCGCCAGATTCTTATTCCGACTTTATTGCACGATCTCACACAGATAGAAAACAAACATCCTTTTTCCAATGAATTAATCAGCCTCGAACCGTTTGGAACAATGACAGACGAAATCACTGTCGGCAAAGAACTGCTTCCCGGAGAGTACGAAATCTTCTTTTACATCACTTCCGGCAATTTTTCCTACCCTCCCGGTCCGATGTCCGCTCGAATTCCGTTTGACATCGTCGAAACCAAATAAAAAGTGAAAAAAAAATCGAAAATGACTTGCACTCTTCCATTTGTCAATTTCGAATAGCATCTTGTTCAATTTTGCGATCACCGCAATAATCTCTCTGTTCCATCATCGTAGCAATGAAAAAACAAGACTGATAAAAATATCTTTCTTTCGGAGATTAAAAAGAATGAAGGTTTCGATTGCGCTATCCCTTTTCCTCATTTTCAGTCCTGCATTCTTCGCTTCGAATTCAAGTTCCCTTCCAATGCAAGATTGGTTTCCCAAAGCCCCGCCAATACCGCAACCAAATGGCGACATCATTCATGTCGAAACCGTCCCGGAACTGTTTCAAGCGGCAGAAACCGCCAGACCCAACGATACGATCCTGCTCACCGACGGGCTTTATAAAATGCCCCGATATTTTGAACTTCATACCGATAACGTCACCCTCCGCAGTGCTTCCGGCAATCGCGAAAAGGTGATTTTGGACGGCAGTGAAAGCCAACACGGCGAACTTGTCGGCGTTTCCCGCTGTTCGGGGGTGACCATCGCCGATCTGACCATCCAAAACATCCAATGGAACGGTTTCAAAATCAATTCCGACACGAACGTGCAAAACGTCACGATCTACAACTGCATCATTCATAATATCTGGCAGCGGGGAGTCAAAGGCGTGCGGGTTCCGGAAGAAAACCGGAATGAAACGCGCCCGCATGACTGCAAAATTCAATACTGCCTTTTTTATAACGATCACGCCAAACGTTTCGAAGACGATCCGCGCGACACACCCGAGAATTTTAACGGCAACTACATCGGCGGCATCGACGCCATGTACGCCAAACGCTGGACCATCAGCGACAACGTCTTCCTCGGCATTCAAGGCCGCACCCGCGAAGGCCGCGGCTGCGTCTTCCTGTGGCATCATGGCGAAGACTGCATTGTTGAGAGAAACATCATCATCGATTGCGATCTCGGCGTCGCCCTGGGCAATTCCAGCGGCATCGGCGAGGGGATGAGCCGCGTTCACTGTACGAATTTTATCGTCCGTAACAATTTTATCACGCGGACGCCGGAAACCGGGATTCTTGCGGATTATACGAAAGACTGCAAAATCCTCAACAATACAATTTACGATCCGGCAAACCGTTTGCAACGGTTGATCCGCATCGTACACGACAACGACGGACTCGCCGTTATGAACAATCTGGTCAGCGGCCCGCCCATACGGATCGAATCCGACAGCCGAATGGATATCCGACACAACCAGATCGGCGACTTCACCTCTACATTTGCCGATCCAACGAACGGGAATCTGCATCTGGTTCGTGATTTTGAAAACTTGATCCATCCAGCGCTACGGTTAGCGGACGTGGAGGATGATATCGATGGAGATGCGCGAGACGAAAATCCCACGATCGGAGCGGATGAAGTTCCGGAAAACCCTATCAACCCAAGGAACTAATAATCATACAGTTTTTCATCAGGAGTCAAATTATGAATAAGGCAACCTATTCGAGACGAAAAATCCTCACCGCATCGAGTCTGGCCGTCGCCGCCTCATTGGCGAATCCATTCTCGAATGCAGCGAATTCCTCTTCGGAAAAATCCGGCCATCCCGGACGCTCCGGTTTTGCCTATTGCCTGAATACGGGTACGATCCGCGGGCAAAAATTGGGATTGGTAAAAGAAATCGAAGTCACAGCGCAAGCGGGGTATGACGCCATCGAACCGTGGCTCGATTCCATTTATGCATACGTAAAAAATGGAGGATCCTTGAGCGATCTGCGCAAGCGCCTTGAGGATCTCCATCTCACGGTGGAAAGCGCGATTACCTTTTCGCAATGGGTCGTGGACGACGATGCGGAACGGGCAAAAGGATGGGAAAACATGAAACGGGATATGGACGCTCTCGCGCAAATCGGCGGAACGCGCATTGCCGCCGCGCCCGCCGGCGCGACGAATCAGCCCGGTCTGGACCTGCTGCAAGCGGCGGAGCGTTACCGCGCGCTTTTGGAACTGGGCGACCAAATGGGCGTTGTCCCGCAGCTGGAAATCTGGGGCGGCTCCAAAAATCTGCATCGCATGGGGCAAGCGGTATATGTGGCCATGGAGAGTGGACACCCCAACGCCTGTCTTCTTTTTGACATCTTTCACATTTATAAAGGCGGCGGCGACTTCCACGGCCTGAAGCTGCTCCGCGCCGAGGCGATGCACGTCTTCCACATGAATGATTATCCCGCCGACCCGCCGCGCGAAACCATCGGAGACGGCGACCGCGTCTTTCCCGGCGACGGCGTCGCGCCGGTATCGCAAATCCTGCGCGATATCCATGCGACCGGCGGCCGAACCGTCCTCTCGTTGGAATTGTTTAATCGCGCCTATTGGCAACAGGACGCGCTGGACGTGGCTAAAACCGGTTTGGCGAAAATGAAAAAGTCCGTTGAAAAGGCGCTGGCGTGAGACTCTTTCCTCTGGACAACAACGAGTCGCGTCGTTTTGTTCTTCCCGGCGTGAGCGCCGGATGGCAAGGGCCGTTCAATACGCTCCTTTGCCGAACAGAACCACCGGAATCGTTTTCAGAAGAATGATCAAATCAAACAGCAGAGACTGGTTTTGTATATAATAAAAATCGTATTCCAGGTTCGAGTGGAGGGGCAGGTCCTTCCGGCCGCTGATTTGCCACAGGCCGGTGATGCCCGGCAAGACCGATAAACGCCGGCGCTGCCAGGGTTCGTAGGATTCGACGATGAACGGCATTTCCGGGCGCGGCCCCACCATGCTCATTTCGCCTTTCAGTACGTTCCATAACTGCGGCAGTTCGTCCAGACTGGTGCGGCGCAGCCAGCGGCCGATGGGCAAAATCCGCGGATCGCCTTTCTGGATGGGCGCTTCCTGATATTCGTTCACTTCCTGATACATCGTTCGAAATTTATACATCGTAAAGGGCGTTCCGTCTTTTCCGATCCGTTTGTGGCGAAAAATGGCGGGCCCCGGAGAACTGAACCGTATCATCAGGCAAATGATCGGAAAAAACGGAAATGAAATCAGAAGCATGGTCGAGGCGCACACGATATCGAGAATTCTCTTGCAGGTATGTTCGAGCGGCGAGAGTTTTCCCTGATGCAGCACTTTGAACGGGATATCGTCGACGTCGTCGAAAAACGCATTGTCGGCAATCACGCCGAACATGTCCGTAAGGATATTATATTGACGCACCGATGTGTTTTCCCCACAGGAAATCACGAGATTGAGCAAATCCCGCTTCTTCATTTGCGGATCGGCGAAGAATATCTCGTCCGCCGCCAGATTTTTCGCCCATTCGGCCAATTCGTCGACGGGACCGATCACTTGTTGATTGTACAGGAGTGTGCCAGGCGCCAGATGATTGTCGAGCAGACCGAGGATTTCATATTTACCGGCCGGTTGACGGCGCAACCGTTCCACAACCTGCTGCGCCATTTCGCCGGTTCCCACAATCAAAGCGCGGATGCGACCGATTCCTTCCTGAAACAGGGTCTTTTCCAACCGGGACCAGATCAACCGGGAGGTGACGAGAAAAACAAAAGCCAGCATGGCGGAGAAAAACAGCACCGCGCGGCCCAGATCCAATTCTTTCAATAAAAATGCAACGGCCATCGACGTAATTAAAAACAGGAAGACCATCTTCACGATCGCCGTCAGTTCATCCAGCGCCGTGCGCAAATACTGACGGCGATAGAGATCCAGCGACGCGCAAATGACAATCCATGTGAAGACGATTACGGGAAGCGCATAGAGATAATGACGAAACGGATTGAGATCCTTACTGAAATAATAGGGAAGAAAATCCATCTGTGGGATAATGTTCGCGCGCACGTAATAGGCCGCGAGCCAGGCGACGCCGGCCAGGATCGCATCCGCGAAAATCAGAAAGCCGACGCGAAAAGTGAAGAGAATGTTTCCCAACAAATATCGTTTCCACAATCGCCGCGGTTCCAGCCAGAGGCGCCAAATCCACTCCAAACCGGAGGTTCGCATCCATTCCGGCGCGCGCTTCAAGCCTTTGGCCGAATAATCCAGCAATCCGCCAACGCCCCACGCAACCGGAACATTCAACTCCTGCAGATGGCGGCGAATCCACAATTCCTGTTTGGGCGCGCCCATGCCGACGATCAGAATATCCGGTTCGGCATCACGGATTTGCCGGATCACGTCCGCTTCGTCTTCTTCTGCGAAATACCCGTTGCGATACCCGACAATCCGGATATTCGGATAACGGCGGCGCAGGTCTTTCGCGGATTTTTCCGCGATGCCGTCTTCCCCGCCCAGCAAAAAAATGCGATGCCCCTTTTGTTCGGCCCGATGACAGAATTCAGGCAGGAGATCGTTCGCATTCAATCGTTCCGGCAGAGGATGACCGAACAAGCGGGAAGCCCAAACCACTCCCATGCCGTCGGCGTAGACCAGATCCGACGAAGCGATGGTTTCCCGATAGGCGTGATCGGACCAGCATTTATTTAAACAATCCGCATTCAAATAGCAGATCTGATGGGGTTGTCCGGAAGAAACAAATTCATCGATTCGTTTCAAGAATTCTTCCCGCGTCAACGAATCGATATCAATTCCCAATAAACGGCTGCGAGTCATTCTTTGTCCCAACAATCTAAAAAACAGGATCGATTCCCACAAGGGCAGAAAAACCACTGCCCCTGCCGCCCGGCCCAGCCGATGGCGTTATGTTGTATCGGAAAATGAATTATACCTCGGAAAGTCGTTTAGGCGAATGCGGGCAAAGCGTCGGGGCAAATAATCATTCGCCCCGAAAAATCATTCACATAAGATCATCCGTTTCGCCATAAATCACCCGCAACATCCGCATCACCCGCTCATCGTAAGTGTGATGGGCAAGAACTCTCTGCCGTCCCCGCAGCGCCACTGCGTTCCGCTCCGTTTCCTGCGATAAATAATACGCCACTTTCGCCCGCAGGTCGCGGATGCCGCTCCAATAAATCGCCTCCACGCCTGGCTGAAAAAAAAGTCCCGCCGCCGGCGTCCAATCCGACAGCAGAAATCCGCCCGCGATCGGCGCATTGAAATCCCGTTGATTCAAACTGCCTCTGCATTGAATACTATGAATATTCAAATTAATCGATGCGGAAGCAAACAGATGCGGCAATTCCTTCACCGGATCCGCCAGGCCGCGAAAATTCTCCCGCAACGGCGAATCCTGCAGCAACCTTTCCCAATCCTCATTTCCATAAATCCGTAAATCGTAATCGCGCAACGACTCCAACACCCGCAGCCGGTAACGGTTGTTGGCTTCCCAATATAAATAGTGAGCGACTTGCGGGGGAATGTTGATCTGTTTGCCCGGCGCGATGGGAATTTCCTCCGCGATTTCCTGAAACGAGCGTTCCCGATGCTCTAGTTGATATTCGACAATGCGATCCACGTATTGTTTCATTTCTTCGCTCAACTGCGATCGTCGTTCCGATTGATCGATGACGCCGCCGACGAAACAGATTTCGCATGTCAAATGACGTTCCGCTTTTCCCGATTGCATCATATCCGCCGCCAGCGGTAAAAATCCGCAATAGCGCGGTTGAAACGGACGGAGAGAATCCACATAGGCCTTATCGAAACAAAACACGTATTCATGCTTTTCAAACGGCTTTGTTACGAAAAATCGCGGATCGTCCAGATACCAGACGATCTTTTTCTGCGTGAACGGCCGGCGATCGCGGGGAATTTCGAGATATTCATAAAATTGTTCGGCGGATTGATTGATCAACAAGATCCATTCGGCCGGATGGTGAAAGAGATGCTCGCGCAGGATCGATTTCGCACTTGTTTCCAGCAGGGACGCCTCGGCCAAAATCGTGGTCCAGCCTTGTTTTCGCATCGCTTCGAAAATGCGGCGTTTGAACAAACCATAACCACGGTTGGCGTAATCGGAATAAGACCAAATGGACGGCACCTTGCTCTCCGGTTCAATTCATGATGTGGACAATCGGCAAAAAACGCGGAACACGCGGAATAAGTATTGTAATGAATCGTATGTTCGCTAAAATTATCGCCATGTTGATATTGATTCAGCTTATCACGCGCGGTACATGTCGCTATACTCTATTTTCGTCCTGCTGTGTCTTCACAATCTTTGCACTATGTATAGTTTATAAACATGAATGAACAACGAAAATCCATATTTGCAATTATTTTCGAGTTTCTCGCTTCGCTCAAGCTGGCGGTCATTCTGCTGGTTATTTTCGCCGCCATGCTCAGCTGGGCGACCTTTTACGAATCGAGTACCAGCACGGAAGCGGCGCAACGTTTGATCTATAAAACGTTGTGGTTCGATCTATACCTCTTTCTGCTCGGCGTCAACGTCACCTGCTCGGCGCTGAAGCGCTTTCCTTGGAAAAAACATCATATCGGTTTTGTCATTACGCATACAGGCATCATCATCATTCTGCTCGGTTCGTTGGTTACCCGAAAATTCGGAGTGGAAGGGACGCTGGCGCTTTTGGAAGGGGAGAGCGCCGATTCGATTCGTTTGGAGGATATCGTTCTGTCTGTCACAGCGCCACGCTTGCATGTCCGAGAAGATTTGAATCCGTGGTTTATCCAGGACGGCATCCCGCAAAATAAGGAAATTCAATACGCAATCGGCGATTCCGGCATCACGTGTTATGTGGATCGCTACTTTTTTAATCCGCGAACGGTGGAAAATGTGATCAGCGATCCGCAATCCGGCAATCCGGCGGTGTGTATCCTGTTCACGCAGGCGGGCGACTCGTCAAGCATGGCGCCCCAGTGGCTGATGCTCGATCAACCGGGCCGGGAATCGCTGGATTTGGGAATCGCCAAGGTCCTATTCGAACGGATTCCCACGCAGGAAGCGTTGTTGGAACGGCTGAATCCGCCGGAAATAAAACCGGACCTATCCGCAGACGACCCACAAGGAGAAATCCTTCTGAAAGATGCGCAAAATAACGTGATTCAAACCATCCCGTTGAAACATCTGACAGCCATGCCGCATACCTTTGCATATAACAACGCGCAATTCATCGTAAAATTGATTGAATTCGTTCCCCGCGCGGGGATTCACGATGGAAAATTGGTCAATCACGAAAGCGGAAAGTTGAATCCGGCGGTGAAATACGAACTTCACGGACCGCAGGGCGTCGAAAACCACCTCGCGTTCTCCCTTTTCCCCGATCTCGGCTCTTCTCATGGCAAAAACGAATCGTTGAGCGGTCTGCAAGGGCAGTTCAATTACCCGATCAAGGATTCATCCGTGTCCGAAAATCTGGTTACAATATTTTTAGGGCCGAGCGGTAATTTGTTTTATCGCGCCGCCAACCTCGCCGGACAATTAGCGTCAGGAGAGATCAAAAAGGGGGATTCGTTCGACACAACCTGGAACAACATTCATATGACAGTTGTAGATTTCATACCAACCGCGCAAATCACGCACGACATCGTCGAAGGGGGGCGCGCGATGGGAATGCATAACGACCCCATCGTCCGCATCCGCCTCGAATACAAAGGCGAAACAGCGGAAGAATACGCTCGTTTCGGCGTTCCCGTGTCAATGACGGTCGGCGGCGAGACCTGCACCGTCGAATTCGGCCCGAGAAAATTCCCGCTGGGCTTTACTTTGCAATTGATCGATTTCAACGCGCCCAATTATCCCGGCACCAATCGTCCCGCGCGTTTCGAGAGCGACGTCATGCTTATCGATCCGGACAACAACATCAACGAACAACGGAAGATTTATATGAACAATCCGTTGGCCTATAATCATTTTTTGGTATATCAATCGAGTTACCAAAAAGGCAGGAACGGAGAGCCGGATCAATCCATTTTCAGCGTCGCCCGCGCGCCGGGTACGCCGATCATTTATTTCGGCTCCATCGTGCTGACAATCGGCATGATCATTATGTTTGTTTCGAAAAAACGAAATTTCATGCAAGCGCCTCCCTCGGAAAGCTTTTAGAGTAAGGAGAACCACATTGAAGCGGACAAGTGTATTCGCATTTCTCACAATAGTCGTATTGTTGCCGGCACAGGCAATTGAACCACCCAATCATTTTCCACTGGACGCGTTGCGCGACCTGCCCATCCTCAACAACGGGCGATATAAACCGTTGGACACCTTCGCCGGCGAAACGATGAAAACCATTACCGGCCGCTGGCGGTTCAACAAAAACGATCATGTCGCCATGCTGGTTTCCCTGCTCGCGTTTCCCGAATGGACGCACGAAACAATGATCCGCATCGATTATCTTCCCGCAAAGATCGAATTGGACCTGGATCAATCGCGCAATCATTATTCCTTCAACGAGCTGGCCGGCAACGCCGGACTGCAGCAAGCGTTCGAACGCATCGGCGAAAAACAGAGAAGAAACATCAAACTGGATCGTCTGGAAAGCGAACTCGGTTCCATTTTCCATCAATTGTCGCTGTTTCAAGAAGTGATGAACGGCAACGAATTGACGATCGTGCCGCCGCCGCCCGGCGCCGACGAGGAGGCGGCCTGGCATACGATTTCACAGGCCGACGGCTATTCTCAGGAAACCCTCGGCGCGATGCGCGAAACCTACAGCCGATTGATCACGTCCGTGCGTCAGGCCAACGCTTCCGCCTTCGAGCAGGCCAGCCTGCAACTCAGAACACAAATGGCGCAGCTCAATCCGCAAATTTATCCGCAAATAAAGGAAATGGAGCGGGAAATTCATTACAACCACTTCCGCCCGTTTTTGAAATCGTGGATTTTATATCTCATCGCCTTCCTGCTGTTCTTATTTTCCTTTGGATTGGAAAGAAAAACCGCGCTCTATTGGAGTTCCTTCGCCATATTTGTGTTGGGATTCGCTCTGAATACGTATGGATTGCTTCTGCGCAGCCTGATTTCCGGACGCCCGCCGGTTTCAAATATGTACGAATCCGTCGTTTTCGTAGGGTGGGGAATCATCGCCTTTGCCTTGATATTTGAGTTGGTATATCGCGAACGCTGGTTCGTAACCATCGCTTCCGCATTGGGTGTATGTATGTTGGTTCTAGCCGATCTCCTGCCTTTTGACCCCAACATCGAACCGCTGGTGCCGGTTTTGCGAAGCAATTACTGGCTTCTCATTCACGTGCTGACCATTACGCTCAGTTACAGCGCCTTCGCATTGGCGATGGGACTCGCGCACGTGAATCTGGGGATTTATTTCTACCTGCCCCATCGCCGCGATTTGCTCGCCCAGATGAGCCTGTTTCTTTATCGGATGTTGCAGGTGGGAGTCGTTTTCCTCTTCGCCGGAACCGTGCTGGGCGGCGTCTGGGCCGCCGAATCGTGGGGACGTTTCTGGGGCTGGGATCCGAAAGAAACCTGGGCGCTCATCTCCCTCTTGGGCTACATCGCCATCCTCCACGCCCGCCACACCGGCTGGCTGCGCGATTTCGGCGTCGCCGTATGTTCCGTCCTCGGCTTCTGGCTGATCCTGATGACCTGGTACGGCGTCAACTTCATCCTCGCCACCGGCCTGCACAGCTATGGCTTTGGTTCGGGCGGAGGAAAATACGTGCTCGCCTACATGATCGCGGAGGTCATCTTTCTGATCGCCGTTGCCATGAAATACAAAACCAGCGCCTTTACGAAATTCACCCCGGTTTCTTCGAATGAGTTGTAAAAATAGGAGGGTGGGTTGAGCAAAGCGAAACCCACCGTGTCGATTTCATCACTCTCACCATTCCAAAAATAAGGTCTCGTACACCGCTTTCCACCGATGCCACGATCAGTTTTTAGGTTATGGTCGCATGGCTTCGTTTGCCGATAGGATACAGTTTGGATTGCAGAGAACGTAAACAGGGTTCAATCTCGCGCAGGCTCTCCCGATAGGTCAATCGAGCGAACACCATACACAGATATCGATCCATACTATTAATTCAAGCGGCTTTGCCGGACCACAGTGTTGTTGGGTTCATAGATATCCATACACGGTGCGGCAAACACTTGGCGAATCCATCGATCCTCCATACAATGAAAGCGCATGGATGGATCAAAATCATAGTAAATCTTACGTATATAAAATTAGATGTTCACCAACTTCATGAGGAGCCGACATCATGAAACGCATGGGAATGACGGTTTGTTACTTCCTTATATTATCGGAAATCGTTTTCCTGCTCGACATCGGCGGCGAATTATGGGCCGTGACGCCTCGCGTCGAGGTGGAGGAGGATATTCTGACGTATCGGAGTCCGGATAACGGTTCGGGACCGCTCTGGTGTTACGGCGCGCCGGTCATGGCGCGCGACGGAGAGCGGGTGTTTCTCAGCATCAACGAAACCGGCGAGGATATCCCGCCGCTTTGCAATACCCGCTGGCGACTGTTCGAGCGCACGACGTCCGGTTGGACCTTGCATGCCGCCGCCGATAGTTTTCGGGAACGAGAACCTTGTCCGCTGGCGCTTTTGTCGAATCAATCGCTGTTTCTTTCCATCAATCCCTCCACCCAACCGGCGGGCGTCCAATACGGCCCTTGTGATCCGCAATTGTTGCGTTTTTCCTGTTCTTCGCCGCAGGACCCGCCTGCGTCGATTCATCCCGCGTGGAGTGAAGAGACCTATTTTACCGATCATTCGTATCGAGGGATCGCCGCGGACAGCGACGCGAATCAACTTTTGGCGCTCAATATTCACGCGAAGACCGGCGATCAGTTCTGGTGCCTGCGCGACGACGCGGGGAAGTGGATCGCAAACGGGAAAATCGCATTTCCCATACGTTCCTGCTATCCGCAGGTCGCTCTACGCCGGCGAGCCGGTTATGTGATGGCAATCGGCGACATCGTGGAACCCATCGAGGAATGGCGCGTGTATAAGAAAGAGAAAACCGGGCGGGAATGGGATTATGTGTTTCGTCGTCTGTTTTTTTGCTGGTCGCCCGATTTGGCAAAAACGAATTTTGGCGAACCGATCGAAATCGAAACGGTGGACGCAACCGCCGGACACATCAGCAATTTGGATCTGTGGCTGGCGAACGATGGAGCCGCCTATCTGCTTTACCTGAAAAGCCCGGTGCAAAATACCCTGATGCGAGATCGGTTTTTTCCGGATAGGAAAATGACCACCTCGCTGGAATGCGCAGTCGTGAAAGACGGAACCATCGAGAAAAAATTCACGATAACCTGCGGCGGAGAGGGATTGTCCACGCCGCAGCCTCATTATGCGCGTTTTCATGCCACGCCGGACGGAAGATTGTATGCCGTCACGTTCGTCAGCGGAGTGGATCGCTCGGGAACGGCGTTTCAGGAAAACCAAATTCAACAAATTCTACCCGCCATCGGAAAACCAGTCGCCATTTCGTTCAAGGATCCATTCCGATCTTTCTTCACCGCGACGGAACGGGGCGGCTCGAAGCCATCCGACCTGCTTGATTTGTACGGAATCGGCAGCCAGGGGAACACATTGCGTTACGCCCGCGTTCGATTGGTGAACGGAATCGACCGGTAGCGACTCTCGAACGCCCTAAATTTGTCGTCTTTACCACAAGTCGAACACGCCATGAACTCCGCGCGATGTTCGGTGATCGCGATCGGAATCGATGAGAGGTGGAAGATACGCCGAAATTCCCCTTGCCATAATAGTAGCAAAAAATGAAAAATTGTTTTCATGGGACTGGAAGTTCACCCCGTTTTTGGTATATGTTGCATGAATCCATGTTGGAGGAAGAAAATTGGAAACAGCCGTTGGCATCCAGTGGGGTGATTTGTTTGCACTCGTTTTGTATTTCGGAGCGGTTTTACTGATCGGATTTTGGTGCTCCACTCGTCTGAAAGACACGGAGTGCTATTTCGTGGGGGGCCGTAAGCTCCCCGGCTGGGCAGTGGGAATTTCCATGCTGGGGACGGCGATCAGTTCCGTTACGTTTCTCGCTTATCCCGGCTCGGCGTATGCGATGAATTGGAGCCGATTGGTTCCCGGTTTGATGCTTCCCATCGCCGCCATCGCCGCCATTTATCTTTTTGTCCCCTTTTACCGCAAAGCCAGACTGGTCAGCGCCTATGAATATCTCGAATTGCGCTTCGGCGCATGGGCGCGGGTGTACGGATGCATCATGTGGTCGGTCGCGCAATTTTACCGCATGGGCATCATTCTTTTTCTGCTCGCCTTGCCCGTCAAATCGATGACCGGATTCGATTTGTATTCCATTATTATCGTGATGGGAATTTTAGTTACTATTTATACTGTTCTTGGAGGCATCGAAGCGGTGATCTGGACGGACGTGATGCAGACCATCGTGTTGTTGTTGGGCGGATTGTTTTGCATCGCCACCGTTTTCATCGAAGTTCCCGGCGGTCCGGGAACGGTTATCGCGAAAGCGCTGGAAAACGGGAAATTCGATTTGGCTTTCTCGTTTGAATGGAATTTCGCCGAAGACACGTTCTGGGTGTTGGTATTGAATGGCTTATTCTTGTTTTTACAGGAATTCGCTTCCGATCAAACGAAAATTCAACGCTATTGCGCGGCAAAGAACGACAAGGCCGCCCGCAATGCCGTGTGGATCGGCGGAGTCGGATGCATTCCGGTCTGGGCCACGTTCATGTTCGTCGGCACGTGTTTGTGGGTGTATTACCAGACGTTTCCTGAAACGATTGTCGATCAAATCCGCAGCGATCAGGTCTTTCCACATTTCATTTTGACCCAGTTGCCCCTCGGCCTGGCCGGATTCGTCATCGCGGCGGTCATGGCTGCGGCCATGTCGTCAATCGATTCTTGCATGAATGGCTCCGCAACGGTAATCACATCGGACTTATACCGCCGCCATTTGGCGCCCGGCCGGCAGGACGGACATTATTTGAATGTGGCCCGCTTCGTAACCGCACTGGCGGGAGTTCTTATGATTATTTGTTCTCTGCTGCTGACGCAGATTCGGGAAGACACGATTTTGGATATCGGATTCTTCATCGCCGCTATTTTTTCCGCCGGTTTGGGCGGATTGTTCTTTCTCGGCTTCATTTCCAAACGCACAAACAGCCAGGGCGCGGCAATCGGAATTGTTTTGACCGTGTTGGTGACAATCTGGTTGACCTTCAGTGAACTCGGATGGCTGCCCGAAGCCTATTCCAGCCGCATTCACAAATTCATCATCAATTTTTTCAGCAACATGGTCGCGTTCGTCGTCGGCTACTTCGCCAGTTATCTCTTCCCCAAACCGAATCAGGAAAAACTAGCGAACCTGACGTGGTGGACGGTGAAAAATTGATTCCGGTTTATATATAATACATCAATTCTTCTTGATTACGGTTTCGCGCCGTTTCGATTTGCTTGAGTACGTCGCTGAGGCTGGTGTTGTCGAGAATGGAAGCCGTTGCATCCCGCACCTTTTGCATGACCATATGCAATCCGCACGATATTTCATCATGGCAATCCTTGCAGTGTTCATAGGCGGTGACGCTGACACAGCTCACCGGCGCCAAAGGACCGTCCAGAACGCGAATCACCTGGCCAATGGTAATGGAATCGGGATGCCGACCTAAATAATAGCCTCCTCCCCTGCCCTTTTTGCTGCGCAGAAAACCGAGATTTTTCAGTTCAAGCAGAATCAATTCCAAAAATTTTTCGGGATATTCTCACTTTGCGCCAGATCCGCAATCAATATCGGCCCCTCGCCATAACACTTGGCGAGATAAATCAAGGCTTTCAACGCGTATTTCGTTTTTTGAGAAATCATAGCGAAAACACTATCTATTCTATCGATTTATGGTTGATCATAAAAGAAATAGTCTGATTGTCAAGTTTTATTACTTTATTACTCCCCATATATAACAGATACATAACCGGCTGAATTACCTCGTCATCAACATGGCAGGAGTATTTATCCTGCCATTGAAGTGGAAACAATAAGTGTATGGGTATAACGCCAACGCCGGCAACGAAAAAGAATGTGGAAAATCTTCTTCTCTTCGACTTTCGTTCATTTTGCGAGGGGCAAAAAAAATTACTCCTTGCCACTTTTCTTTTATGTTCCTTTCCCTATACTTACCGGTAGGTAAGAAGGGCTGAATTTCTTTTCATGGTAACAAATATCACTAAAAAAATTGCTTGAAAAGGAACCTTTTTTAGAAAAAATCAAATGAATGAACAAAATCCCGTTGCCGAACCTGCAAACACACGTTCTCACATCGCATCTGTGGCGACAAAATTATTTGCGCATCAAGGATTCGATGGAACCAGCGTTCGCGATATCGTGGAGGCCGCCGGCGTGACCAAGCCGGTTCTATATTATTATTTCAAGAGTAAGGAGGATCTCTTTGTCACTCTGATTCACGAAGCCTATTCCACCTTCATTCGCTTGATCGAGGAAACGACGCAAGTTTCCGCTCCGTTTCCGGACAAATTAAAAAAAATCATTCACCTTTATTTTGAAGATTGCGAACAAAATGAAGAAGAGGATTTAATTCGTTTGATTTTCATGACTTTTTTCGGACCACGGCGAAATCGTCCGCCCGAATCGTTTCTCGCTTTGGAACAACGCCATTTCGAGATCTTGCGTCAATTTTTTCAGGAAGGAATCGAACAGGGATACGGGAACAAGGATTCCGCGGAAGAAAACGTCATGCATTTTTGGGGAGAAATCACCATTTATTTGTTACTGCTGCTTCGCGGCGGTCCCATGCCGGACCGGTTTGAAGATCATATTTACATGTTTATGCTCAGAGGAATCGCTTGTCAAACAATATCATCCAATTCATCGTAACACGGAATTTTTGTGGAAACGATTCGTATTGCTATCGTCAGACTATTGAAAAATCGAGGATTTCAAAAAAAAATCATGCTACGCCGTATCACATTGTACCTGATTCTGATTGTCTTCTTTTTCGGCTCGTTGTTTGTCATGTCCATGATCCCTTCGAAAATGGACAAACAGGAAGAAGAAATCGCGAAATTCACGAAGGACGCGCTGTTAAAACGGGTTACCGCCATGATGGTGGAACCCCGCGCGCTGGAGGAAACGATTCTCATTCCCGGCATGGTCAAGGCCTATGAAGACGTGTCATTGGGCGCCGTGATTCCCGGCGTCATCGAAAAAATCCACGTGAAGGAAGGCGATCACGTCCCGCAAGGCAAGGAATTGTTTCTAATCGACCTTCGTTCCCGTCTTGCCATACAGACCGAAGCCATCGCCAACCACGAACTGGCCAGGAAAACACTCGAACGCAGAAAAAAACTGCGCGAACGGGGCGACGTCACCATCCAGGAATATGACGAAGCCGTGGCGGCGGAAGGACAGGCTGCCGCTGTGGTGCGCCGCTGTGACGTGGAAGTTTCCCAGGGCAAAATTACCGCGCCGATCGCCGGAATCATCGACCGGGTCGACGTGGAAGAAGGGGAATATATGCACGAGGGCGCTCAGCTCGCGCGACTACTCGACATCGATCGCGTCAAGATCGTGGCGGGCATCCCCGAATTGTATGTGGATGCCGTTGCCAGGCAAAAACAGGCCGTCGTCTTTATCGATGGTTTGAACGAGGAGCGAACCGCGGTATTGGAACGCATTGCCTATGCGGCGGATACGTTGACGAACACGTTTGAAGCGACGCTGCGGCTCGACAATCCCGACCACCGCATACGGCCCGGCATGATCGTACGCACCCGGCTCATTACGAAACAGATTCCCAATGCCCTGATCGTGCCGTTGTTTTCTCTCGTCAAGCGCGAGAGCGGCATGATTCTTTTCGTGGAAAAAGAAGGAACGGTGGAGGCAAGGCCGGTCACGATGGGCGCCGTGGAAAAAGATCAAGTGGAAATTACACAAGGGCTTTCCACCAATGAGCATGTCATCGTCGTGGGGCAAAAGGATCTGGTTCACGGCCAGCGGGTCGAAGTGATGGAAATAATTCCTCAACACATGACTTTCAGCATCGATAAGGAACTGCAATGACGCCTTCCGAATTTTCCATACGCCACAGTACTACCATATCCGTATTAATCGTGATTCTGATCATAGCCGGCATCTACAGTTACGTCGTTTTGCCGCGCGAATCATTTCCCGATATCACGATTCCGAACGTGCTTGTTACCACAAATTACGAAGGAGTCGCTCCCTCCGACATCGAGAGCCAGATTACCATTCAGATCGAGAAAAAACTGATCTCGTTGAGCAAGGTCAAGGAAATTCGTTCGTATTCGTCGGAAGGCGCTTCCACCATCGTCATCGAATATGATTCCGGCATCGACATCGACACGGCCCTGCAAAAAGTCCGCGATAAGGTGGACGAAGCGAAAAAGGATCTACCGTCCGATCTGGAAGACGATCCGTTCGTGAAAGAAATCAATTTCGCCGAGTTTCCCATCATGAACGTCGTGTTTTCCGGTCCGGTCGGCCTGGTCAGGTTGAAGGAAATCGCCGACGATTTCGCGGATGACGTGGAAACCATCAACGGGGTGCTGGAAGCAAAGGTCACCGGCGGATTGGAACGGGAAATCCGAGTGGTTTACGATCCCGAACGGTTGGCGGCATATAACATTTCCGTCACGCAGGTCATGCAGGCCGTTCGTTCCAACAACCTGAACACACCGGGCGGCGACATGGACATCGGCGTGGGAAATTATCTCCTGAAAATCCCCGGCGAATTTCAAAATCCGGAAGAAGCGCGCAAATTGATCGTTTTTTCCAACGACAACGTGCCGGTCTACGTGACCGATGTGGCGCAACTGCAGGACGGATTCGAAGAACCGAAAACCAAGGCCCGCTATAACGGCCATGAAGCCGTCACTGTCAGCGTCATCAAACGCAGCGGTGAGAACATCATCGAAATCGCGGATCAGGTCAAGGCATTGATCCATCAATATCAACAATCCACGCCCTATGGAACCGTAATTTCGGTCGACACCGATATGTCGAAAGATATCAACATCATGGTGAGCGACCTTGAAAACAGTATTTTATCCGGATTGATTCTCGTTCTGCTGGTCGTGCTGTTCTCTATGGGGCTGCGCAATGCTCTTCTCGTCGCTTCCGCGATCCCTCTTTCCATGCTGATCACGTTCATGGTTTTGAAATTAATGGGATTGACGCTGAATATGGTGGTTTTGTTTTCGCTGGTGCTGGCCGTGGGAATGTTGGTGGACAACGCCATCGTCATCGTGGAAAATATCTTCCGCCATCGACAGGAAGGCAAAGACCGGCTCACCGCATCGATCGTCGGCACTCACGAAGTGATGTGGCCGGTCATCGCCAGCGCCGCCACCACCATCGCCGCGTTTTTTCCGATGGTGTATTGGCCGGGCATCGTCGGCGAGTTCATGGCCTACCTGCCCAAAACCGTCATCGTGGCATTAACCGCTTCGCTGTTCGTCGCCCTGATCATCAATCCCACGCTATGCAGTTTGTTTGTCAAAGCAAAAAGCCTCTCGCCGGGAAACAGCAAGAATCGACTCGTCATATGGTATACCCATCTTCTCGAAGGCGCGGTGGATCGTCCTTTCTACACATTACTCTGCTCCCTCTGCATGATGATTCTCATCGTCACCGCTTACGTCCGCTTCGGAACCGGCGTGGAATTCTTTCCCGAAGTCGAACCGCAGCGCGCTTACATCGATATCGAGATGCCGAAAGGCACGAATCTGGACCAAACCGATGCAATGACCCGGCGAGTGGAGAAACCGAGTAGTGAATACGACGAAGTGAAAAGCATTATCACCAATATCGGCACGACCGGGTCCAGCATGCAAAGTTTCGGAATGGTCAGTGGAAACTCGCCGGACATCTCGCGCATCATGCTTGAATTCGTCGACATCGAAGACCGTAAAATTCCTTCCAGCCAGGTTATTGCTCGATTGCGGCAAACCTTGTCTCCGATTTACGAAGCCGATATCGAGATTCAAAAAGAAGAAGGGGGACCGCCGACCGGCGCGCCGGTCAGCATCGAAATTTCCGGCGAATCCTATGATGTGCTGGAACAAATCATGCGCGAGGCGAAGGAACGCATTCGCGCAATTCCCGGTCTGGTCAATCTTCAGGATGATTACGTGGTGGCGCGTCCGGAAATCGTGGTCAATGTGGATAAGGAACGGGCCGCATTGTTGGGCTTGAACACACAAGTGGTGGCCACAAACGTCAAAGCGGCCATTCGCGGCATCGAAGCCGGCGTGTATCGTGAAGGCAACGACGATTATGATATTATCGTTCAACTTCCGCTTGATCGCCGCAAGGATTTGTACGCCTTAAAAAATCTGATGATTTCCGATGCGTTGGGTCGCTATGTTCCGATCAGTTCCATCGCGGATATCCGTCTATCCGCCGGACTCGGAACCATCGTGCGCTCCGATCAAAAGCGGGTAATCACCATCGAGGGAGAAGTGGAAGGGAGATTGGCCACCGATGTGTTAACCGACGTCCAAAACACACTCACGGCGATACAACTGCCGCGCGGATATAGACTCGAATACCGCGGCGAGAGCGAAGATCGCGAAGAGGCGCAGGAATTTCTTTCCGAAGCGTTTATTGCAGCGCTCATGCTGATCATGTTGATCCTTGTGACCGAATTCAATTCGCTTTATAAACCGTTCATCATTTTAACGTCCGTCATTCTGGCAACCGTCGGCGTTTTTATCGGACTTTTAGTAACAAACACTCCGTTCGGCATCATCATGACCGGCATCGGGGTGATCAGTCTGGCGGGAGTCGTCGTGAACAACGCCATCGTCTTGTTGGATTACGTCGGCCAATTGCGGGAACGCGGCGTATCCGCGCGCGACTCGCTGGTGCGAGCGGGAATCGTGCGCTTCCGCCCGGTCATGCTGACGGCCATCACCACCATTCTCGGTTTGGCGCCCATGGCGGTGGGAATCAGTTACGATTTTCGCAATTTAACCTGGCAGGTGGATTCCGAATCCTCGCAATGGTGGGGACCGATGGCGGTTGCGGTGATCTTCGGCCTCGCCGTCGCAACGCTGCTCACGCTCGTGGTCGTGCCATCGATGGTGTCCGCCGGCGATGCTGTCACATCTCTCGCCAGGCAGATGCGGAATTGGATAACCGGACGAACGGAACGAGTTCGGGTTTAGGGATTTGGGTCTCATTCGGCGATTTGGAGAGGAGAGATTCCGAATACTTGTCGAAATAGTAATAATAAACATCTAATGGAAAAAGCACTTTTTTGCAGGAGTATCGCGGTTATGAATATCACACTGCCTGACGATTTACAAAGTAAAATTGCAGATGTCGTGAAGGATGCGCACACGAATATTGAAGATTTCGTTCGGGAAGCCATTGAAGCCCAATTAAAAGAAGATGCGTATTTACGCAAAAAAAATAAGAGAAGGATTGAATAGTGGAAAGCCGGAACCATGGGATGTACAAGATATCATTCGACGGGGACATGAACGCCTTCAAACACGGACAGGAGATCTCACTCCCTGATGGCAAATATCACCCTCTTGCCTGCCGCAAGGCATGATCTTGATGCGTTATGGGATTCCCCCATCGCCAAAAGAAATCCTTCCACCGCCGATAGGCTTATTCGAACCATCGATCAAAAATTACGCCTGCTTGTCGAAAGGCCGAAATTAGGCACGGTCCGGTTTCGCCTGGCCCCAGGTATACGTATCTTTCCGATTGGAAATTACAATATTTTTACCGACCTGTCGATGCCGGTATTGAAGTCATTCCATGTTCTTCACTCAAAATCCCCTAAATCACAGCCTCTAGCCCCTAATCCCTAACCCCTATATACTGCTGCCATGACCGAAAAAGAAATCATCGAACTCGTGGACGAAATTTTGGACGAACTGCCGCCGGATGTCCGCCATGCGCTCGAGCAGGTCACCGTCACCATTCAGGATTACCCCACCCGCGAGCAACTCTCGCGGTTGCGCGGCCATAACCGTCACAGCATTTTGGGCCTGTATGAAGGCACGCCCTTTCCCCACCAAACGTTCTTTTCCTCTCCCATCTACCCTCCCGCGATCATCCTTTTCAAAAAGAACATCGAACGTTATGCGAACAGCCCGCGCCGCATGAAGGACGAAGTGCAGCGCACGCTTCTGCACGAGATCGGCCATCATCTGGGACTTGACGAAACCGATTTGCGAAAGAGGGGACTTTGAACGCATCATTTGTCAATCCGTCAGAATTTACTCTCTTCCATAATCAGATATTTCTTGACATCTCATTGAGTTCAGCCCATTATGATTCAAAAAGCGAAACAATATCGGTTTATACTTCATCAGAAGAATAAAATGATCGAAAAAGTTGTGAAAAAAGGTTCCCTGCTTGATTGTACCGATGCGCGGAACGATTTGGAGTATTGGCTTGCGAAATCACCGCAAGAACGGATTGAAGCCGTCGAAGTATTAAGAAAGCAGCGACATGGAAATCAACAACGACTTCAAAGAATTGCTCGTGTTATTGAACGAGTATGATGTGAAATACATGATCGTCGGCGGATACGCGCTGGCTTTTCACGGCGCGCCGCGTTATACCGGCGACATCGATATTTTTGTTCTCGCTGACAAAGACAATGCGTCCAAAATCTTAAAAGCCCTCGACGCTTTCGGATTTGGCAATAGCGGACTCACACACGAAGATTTTTCTCTTCCCGATAAGGTCGTTCAACTTGGCGTCCCCCCCGCGCGTGTGGATTTCCTGACATCCATCAGCGGCGTATCCTGGAACGAAGCGGATAGTGAAAAAACCGTGGGAGTGTATGGGAACGTGCCGGTATTTTACATCGGCCTGCGCCAATTTGTGAACAATAAACGGGCTATCGGCAGAATGAAGGATTTGGCGGATTTGGAAGCGTTGGGAAAAACGACTTGTTGATTATTCCCTCTCGCGCATTGCGCAACATTTCGCAAATATCGAGAAAAATGCCATGAAACGACGTCAATTCATCCGTACGATCGGCTATGGAATAGCGGGAATCCATCTTTCCGGCCTGGCCAACGCCTTGGATCAAGGCAGTCATTCCGCTCTCCCCAATATCGTTTACATTCTGGCGGATGATTTGGGCTACGGCGATCTTTCCTGCCTGAATGAGAACTCAAAAATTCATACCCCCCACATTGATCGTCTCGCCGAGGAAGGCATCTCCTTCACCGACGCCCATTCGGGCTCGGCGGTGTGCACGCCCACGCGGTACGGCATCCTGACCGGCCGGTATTGCTGGCGCAGCCGTTTGAAAAAGGGCGTGCTCGACGGCTATTCTCCCCACCTGATCGAAGAAGGAAGAATGACGGTCGCGTCGCTGCTCAAAAAATACGGTTACGCCGCCGCCTGCATCGGTAAATGGCATCTGGGCATGAACTGGGCGAAAAGCGACGACGATACAAGGGACGTCGATTATACAAAACCCATCCAACACGGTCCGAACGCCAACGGATTCGACTACTTTTTTGGGATCAGCGCCTCTCTCGACATGCCGCCGTACGTTTACATCGAAAACGACAAGGTCGCTTCCCTTCCCGACCGCCATACGGAAAACAACGATGAGAAGGAATTCTGGCGCGACGGCCCCACCGGCGCGGATTTTCAACACATCGACGTATTGCCTGCATTGACCGAAAAAGCGGTTTCTTTCATTGATCGTCAGGCGCAGAGAAATGAACCCCATCCGTTTTTCCTCTATTTTCCGCTTCCCGCTCCGCACACGCCGATTCTGCCAACCAGCGAATTTAAAGGAAAAAGCGGGACCAACGCCTATGGCGACTTCGTCCTGCAGGTCGATTGGACCGTCGGACAGATCGTAAACGCCTTGAAGCGTCATGGCATGGAAGACAACACGCTTCTGATCTTCACCAGCGACAACGGCTGCTCGCCGCGCGCGGATTATAAAGAACTGGCCGCCGTCGGCCACCATCCCAGCTATCACTTTCGCGGATACAAGGCGGATATTTTCGAGGGCGGCCACCGCATCCCCTTTCTCGCCCGATGGCCGAGAAAAATCAAACCGCACACGCAGACGGACGAAATCATCTGCCTGACGGACTTGATGGCCACCTGCGCCGGAATCGTGGGCGATTCTCTTCCTGAAGACGCGGGGGAAGACAGCTACAACATTCTGCCCGCATTGTTAGGAGAAAAACGAGACAAACCCATCTGCGAAGCCATCGTTCATCATTCCATCGACGGTTCGTTCTCCATCCGACAGGGACATTGGAAACTGGTGTTATGTTCCGGATCCGGCGGCTGGAGCGATCCACGGCCGGAAAAGGCGAAAGAATTGGGGCTGCCGCCGATTCAATTGTATGATATGCAGAAAGACTTTGCCGAACGAACCAACGTATACGACCAATATCCTGAAATTGTCAGCCAATTGACGCAATTACTGGAACGTTATAAAACACAAAACCGCAGCGCGCCATTGGATTCACCAGCCGGAAAATCACAAAAATACTCGATAATTAGTTTTTAACGCTTCCGCCAATTTGCGCGCATTTTCCTTGCCGATCGGTCGTTTCCCATTTTCCATTTCCGAAATGTGCCGTCGGGGAATCTTTGTCATTGCGGAAAGCCGTTCCTGCGTCAACTCTTCTCGTGCGCGCGCCCCTTTTAATAGAACCGCCGGTTCATTCTCCAAATAACCAGGCGGAAATGCCTCTCGCCACGGAACAGATTCTTCTATCACGTAGCCTCCTAATTTTTGTACTGCTTTTATCGCATCATCCCACTTTGAAGCGGGAATATTAGCGTGAATAATACAACTCTCTTTTTCAATAAGGCGCTTTTTCATGACTTCCGACATAAATCACCTCGATATGAATATCTTTTTCGCATTCCACCCAAACAGCAACATAAGTGGGGTGACCTTTTTTCAAATGACAATGATGTTTGTTAACACCTAATTTCGAATAATTCGGCCAATTTCCACGTACAGGGCCTTCAAATTCCATTTCCCTGATCAAAAAAGCCAAGCGATTAAGTATCCCTTGTGGTAACCGTTCAACTTTTTTGATAACCGACTTTTTAATGGTGACATTCCATTTTTTCATCGTAGAGTCATTGTACCAATTTACAGTGCATAATCAAGTCTGAATCTGTAAATAGCATCAATAAAAATCAACTTTTATTTCAATAAAACTCAAGGATGTAACGTATAGTTCCTTATGGATTCTCCAACGTTTATCCATCTTTTCCCTATGGAAACAACCAAATGAGTAATCTCAAATTCTCCCAATACCTTTCTCTTTCCCCATTTTTTTGCAACAATAGACCCATTCGAATTGTGTATGAAAATGAGGAGAATTTCAATGATTCGTACGATTCCATTCACGATTATCATGGTTGTGACTTGTTTCAGTTCCCTTTCCAATTTCGCGCAGGACATCATGCCGTTGCTCCCGCAACCGCGGCATGTCGAACGCCTCGAAGGCGTCTTCTCATTAACCGCCGACACAAAAATCGTGGTTTCCGATGCGGTTGATGCAGATTTACAAAACACCATTGAGCTGATACAGCGGCGCGTGGCTGAAATCACCAAGCCGCCCTGCGAGTTGACGACGGCAATGGGAAAAACCCGCACGCCTTATATTCTTCCCGGCATCATCGGACAAAATGAGCAAATATCCGAAGCTTTGACCGTCATGCCGTTAAAGGAGCAACCGCAAACCGAGGAAGGTTACGTTTTGGAAATCACGCCAACCCGCGTTTTACTGGCGGGGAAAACCGGCGCGGGGCTGTTCTACGCCGCGCAAACGTTTTTGCAATTGATTTACACAAAAGAAAAGGAAGGTATGAGCGTCCCTTGCGTGCGTATCGTCGATTGGCCCGAATCCGCCTTTCGCGGCGTCATGATCGACTCGAGCCAGGGCACCTTACCCAACGTCGCCACTGTCAAACGTTTCATTCGCACCTTCGGTGAATTGAAAATCAACCGCTATTACCTCTATTCCGAAGACACGCTGGAATATCCCGACCAGCCGCTCGTCGGCGAGCCGGGCGGGCGATACACGCCTGACGATGTGCGCGACATCGTGGCCGAAGGCTTGAAAAATTACGTCGAAATCGTTCCCTGCGTGCAATTCCACGGCCATCTGCATAATGTTTTACGGATGGAAAAATATTCCAACCTCGCCGAAATCCCGCACGGCGGCGAACTCTCGCCCGGCCGCGAGGGCGTCGACGAATTCATTGAAAACTGCGTGAAATACCTGGCGGAAACGTTTCCCTCGCCTTACATCCACGTCGGCGGCGACGAAACCTACGAACTCGGCACGGGCCGCAGCCGCGAACGTTTTCCCGATCGTCCGGCAGGCGAAATCTATCTCGAACATGCCCACCGCATCCACGAAATCATCCGCAAATACGGACGCATTCCCGAAGTCTGGGGCGATATCATCCTCAACCATCCCGAAATCATCGATAAAATCGCCAAAGACACGCGCATGATGTCGTGGAGTTATTTCGAACGCAAGGACGACTTCGGTCCGTTGGTTGAACCCTTCGCCAAAGCCGATCTCCCCTTCGTGGTTTGCCCCGGCGTACGCAATTGGATGCAGATTTACCCGAATTTTAAGGGAATGCGGACCGTCATCGATCAATTCATGAAAAAAGGAAGAGAATTCGACGCCGCCGGAATTCTCAACACGCTGTGGATCGATACCTGTGAGGAACTGCACAGTCTCAATTATTACGGCTTCGCGTATGGGGCGGCCGCCGGCTGGCAATCCGGCACGCCCGATTTGCAGAACTTCGAAAAAGCCTTTGCGTGGAGCTTCCACCGCGATGAGACCGGCGAGATTCTGAATGCGTACCACGAAATGCTCGAATCCCAACTTATCGCCGAATCGCTCTATTCCGGCAGTTCCATCCGCCTGCACTGGCTAGATCCGTTCGTCGAAGCCAACCAAAAACGCATCGTCGAGTGGGAACCGAAACTGCGCGAAATGCGGCTGCACGCCGAAAACGCCCTCGAACAACTCTATCGCGCCAAACAACAATCCCTGCGCAATCAGGACCTGCTTGATTTCATCGAATACGCCGCCCTGCGCCTCGACCTGGCCGGACTCAAACTTCTCTACGGACCGGAAATGAGCCGCATTTACCGCGCCGCCCGCAATTCCAACGACTCCAAGCAAATCTGGCTGGCCGCCATCCAACTCGGCGCATCCACCAAAGCCAACAAATGCCGCATCTACGATCTCATCTTCATGACCGGAAATCTGAAAGCGCTCTATAAGGATTTATGGCTTCGCGGCAACACCCCTTACAACCTCGAAGGCACGCTGGCATTGTGGGATAAGGAAATCCAGAAATACTGGGACATGCACGCCGCCATCAATCAGGCCTGGGACGAATCCCGCCGAACCAAAACGCTGCCCCCGCCTGAGCCGCTGGGCTTTTTTGTGGATTGAATAAAAGTTACCATTCCCTAATTAAAGCGTATTTTCAGTAACTCACCTTACGCAAAAAAATGAAAAGCAGGATAGAGTTCTTTTTATAAGTGGAGACAGACATTTTTTGTTCCTTTGCAGAGGCTTACTATTCCCTATGAGTTTATGAAAGACTAACCCCGACGGGGTTTAAGAGGAAAGCCAGCGGGCAACGCCCCTGGAAAAGTGATTGCGACGGTTTTCAAGCCCTGAAAGGGCGAAAGAATGTTTGTGGGCAGACATGTTATTTCGCCCTTTCAGGGCTGATGTGTTTATATACTATCGTAACCAGGGGCGTTGCCCGCTGGCTGTCTTCTATAACCCCGTTGGGGTATGATACAAAGACAAAATCAAATAATATGGGTAAAGGTCAGCCTTTAATGAGGATAATGGCAAGTGTGCGTGCGTAAGGTGAGTCAGTAATTTATTTCATTACATTTTGTAATCGTGTCCGTTACTCTCATAGAGTTACTCTTTCAATCTCCTAATACAATCAACAATATTTCCCAACCTTAACTGATCAAAAAGAATGTGCAATCCATGCTATATCTATATTTTACAGGTATTTACGTAACAAGAAAATACCATAATCCCACTTTTATTCATAAAATGGCATGTTATTTGCTATAAAAAATGGTGTTTTACTGTTTTTTTACCTAACATTTTCTACGAATGGGGAATCAGACAATGATCAAAAAAACAAAACACAATCCCGGCAGGGGCAAATGGTGGTTGGCGGTATTTGGTTTATGCATCACGATCGGAATGCTGCCTTATGCCGTCCAAGGTGCGGAAGAGAACGATTCCACTCTTCAAAAAGTACTGGAGCGCATGGATGCGATGCAAAAACGAATCGACGAGTTGGAACAACGAAATCAGGAACTGGAAAAGCGCCTTGAGTCGCAGGAAAAATCCTATACGACGCAAAACGAGCGAGTGGATTCAGTCGAGGGCGCCGTCAATCAAATAGAAACCAGAGCGGTTCGCAGCAAGTTCGGCGCGGATCTCTATGGGCATTTCAAATTGGACGCCGCCTACGATACGTCCCGGACCGATGCGGGTAACTTCAATCGGTGGGTCATTTCCGGAGACGACAGCAGAAACGATGACCAATTCAATCTCACCGCCAGTGAATCCCGATTCGGACTTCGGTTTCATGACGCCCCCTTCGGCAATGCGGTAGCCAGCGGACGCGTCGAAGTCGATTTTTACGGCGGGGGAGCGGAAAACAAAGCCAATCCCATGATGCGTCACGCCTACCTCCAATTGGATTGGCCGGACTACGATTTCAGTCTGTTGGCCGGACAAACCGCGGATGTTATTTCGCCTCTGGTTCCTTCCACCTTGAATTATTCCGTGGGCTGGTGGACGGGAAATATCGGGTATCGCCGCCCGCAATTGCAAGCGCGGAAACGCTGGAACGTCAGCGAGACCTCCTCGCTTTCTCTCCAGGCCGCGCTTGCCCGCACAATCGGGGACACATGGGGATTCCATCCAGGCGATACGGGTGAGGATGCCGGGTTCCCCTCCATGCAGGCGCGCCTGGCGTATACGGTTCCCCTGTGGTTGAAAAAGCCCGTGGAAGTTGGTGTTTCCGGGCATTGGGGACAGGAAGAATACGATATCGACAGATTGGATCATGGCCGGGACTTCGATAGCTGGTCCATGAATCTGGATTTGCTCCTGCCTCTTATGGAAAAACTGGAATTCAAGGGGGA
Source organism: Candidatus Omnitrophota bacterium (assembly GCA_003598175.1). GTDB lineage: Bacteria > Hinthialibacterota > Hinthialibacteria > Hinthialibacterales > Hinthialibacteraceae > SURF-12. Next base: position 12,297 of record QZKN01000189.1, on the reverse strand, counting down.
ACTGTGGACCGGCGAAAATCTCGACGCCTACCTGGGCGGCATTAATCAGGGCGTCAATCAACTCCTGTTGCATGAAATTGCCGCAACGGGAGGATGGGCGGCGTTGTCGACCGGCCCCTGGTCGAAATGGACGTTCACCTCGGGCGTGACCATCGATGATCCGCAGAATTCCGATCTCAACGCGGGAGACCGCACAAGAAATATGTCCATCTTCGGAAATGCCTTCTATGCCTGGAGTGAAGCGGTTCAGTGGGGATTGGAAGTGTCGTATTGGGATACGAAATATCATTCCAAAGACGACGGGGATAACGTTCGCGTTCAAACCTCATTCATCTATAAATTTTAACACGACCCAATTACTATAAAAAATATTCTTATCGCCTCCATGGCGTCTCGGCGGTTATAAATAGGATGTCGGCGATGAGGTTTACGGATGGATTTTTCCCGCCTGGCGTTTGGTCTGTTTCAATTGTTCGTCGAAACGTTTTCCCCTCTCCGCCAAACAATTCACAATATCAGGATAACGCTCGGCGAGGTTGGTTTGTTCGCCGATATCGGTTTTCATGTCATAGAGGGCAATACCGGTTTCGGCCTGCTCGTATTTGGCGGGGACGCCGCCGACTCCGCCTGGCTTGCCCGCGAGGGTGCGGTATTTGTGGGGGAAATGGAGTTTCCACCGACCGCTGCGGACCGCTTCGAGGTTATCGTTCCAATAAAAATATAGGGCGTCGTGCAACGTTTCGGCATTCGGAGCGCCGGCCATGAGCGGCCAGATGGATTTGCCGTCGATGACGTGATCGGGCAGTCGGCAATCGGCCAGTTCGGCGAGGGTGGGGAGAATGTCGATGGTCATGGCCGGTTCGTCGCAGACGGCGCCGGCGGGGATTTTGCCGGGCCAGCGCATGATGCAGGGGACGCGCTGGCCGCCGTCCCACGTCGTGCCTTTGCCCTCGCGCAACGGAAGGGCGCATCCGGCGTGATCGCCGTAGCTAAGCCATGGTCCGTTGTCGGATGTGAAAATGACCAGCGTATCGTTGTCGAGTCCGCACTGTTTTACGGCTGCAAGAATCTGGCCGACGGACCAGTCGATTTCCATGATCACGTCGCCATACATGCCCTGCTCGGATTTGCCTTTGAATTTCCTGGAGACGAAAAGCGGGACATGCGGCATGCTATGGGCGACGTACAGGAAAAATGGTTTGTCCTGATTGCGTTCGATAAAATCGACGGCGCGCTCGGTGTACCACGTCGTCAATTTGGCCTGATCGGGATTTTCCTGAATCACGGTTTCGCCTTCAATCAACGGCAATGGAGGATACCCGCCCGGATTTTCGGGATGGAAAGGCCACATGTCGTTGGAATAGGGCAGACCGAAGTACTCGTCGAAGCCGTGGCGCGTGGGCAGAAATGGCGGATGATGGCCCAGATGCCATTTGCCGAAAATGGCGGCGGCGTAATCGTGCTGCTTGAGCATTTCCGCGATGGTCATTTCGCCGTCGCTGATGCCGTGATTGCTATTGTGGCTGGGCGCGCCCAGCATACCGATACGGTTGGGGTAGCAACCGGTCAGTAACGCGGCGCGCGAAGCGCCGCAGACGGGTTGAGCGACATGGAAATCCGTAAAACGGATGCCTTCGCGGCCCATTTGATCAAGATGAGGAGTGGTAAATCCTCGCGCGCCATAAAGACCGAGGTCGGCGTAACCTTGATCGTCGGTGAAAATCAGGACGATGTTGGGTTTGCGGCTACCGGCTGCAGCCTGAATGATTGGGGGAATCGCCATTGCCGATGCGGAGAGTGTCAGCGTTTTTAAGCAATCGCGGCGATTGCATTTTTGTTGGAACATCAGGGGCGCTCCTTCTGAGATCGCATATTCATCGATTCAAGGATTTGTCTGCCTGGCTCGTTTTCGTAAATGAGGGTGGATTGAACAGAGTGAAATCCACCGACAAAACTGCCGTCGCATCACATTACGATCAATGAATGTCTTGCGGATTGCATCGATTGAATCGCGAATGGAGTTGGAAATCTCCACACCAATCATCGGCGTCAGTTAAAGGCCAACTACCCTGTGTGATTCCATCCATTCGTACTCGCGGCGCATATTTCCGGCACTCGCCTTCCCTTCGGCTCGAATCAGCGACGTCCAAAACGTTCCAAAACTCACAATGCATGCATTTTTTTTCCATGAGCACTACCGTCTTGCATTTTTCAAGATCCGTCTAAATTGACTGAACCTCGGCGCACCATTTCACTTGATCCTATTCGAAGGCGGCATTTCATTGAAGTGGAATCACGGAAGTGGCGCTTTCGATTTTCGGCGCGTCCGCTTCCTCCTTCATGGGAGGATACAGAATCGTCTCTCTTCCTGTGTCATCGAATTGAATCAATCCAAATTCGCCGTCAAGGGTGAGTTGTAAGGATGCCCGCAAGTTCTGTTTTTCGTCGTAGAAACGCAAATGCGGAATCCCATCGGTTTCCCGAGACAATTCACAGCGAATGGTTTCCGCATCGTCGAACAAGGTTAAAACCGGTAAACCGTCCTGCCGCACGCTGAGTTGCGCCTTCTTTTTCGTTGCTTCGTCCAATACAATCAAACCCGATGGCCCAAGAATTCCGCGATACGTTCCCGCTTCGTCTGCGGCGATATATTGCCGCGCCGTGATGATTTTGTTCGGCGAGACGACTAAATAAACAAAAACACCACCCGACAAAATCAACAACACCATGAAGATCATGAGAATCCGGTTCCACCGTTCCAATTTGGCCAAACGGTTGCGATTCGATTGCGCTTCCTTAAACAGCGCGGCGACATAGGGTTGAAGATTGGGTTTTGACTGTTTCATCTCACGGCGGCTCTACCTATTCTGCTGCACAGTAACGGCTGTTCGATTAATTTGTGTAATTTCCCGGAAATGCGAACGTTCAATCCTTCGGCCATGATTCCACTTTCTTATCAACGAATTGAATTTTATTATATCATAATTGTCCTCCAACGTTACCCTATCGTGAAACGATAAAAAGGATAGGAATCCAGTCGCGCTTTTAGACGCAATTTTTCTTCTTTCAACGATGCATTGTTCCCCATGTTGATTTTTCCACTCCGTCCAACTTAAATGAATACCGAATCATAATCATTCGAACCATCTCGTTGAGGAGGTATCCGCCATGAAAAAACAGATTGTCCTACAATTGATATGCATGGTTATTTGCTTGCCGCTGTTCCCATTGCCGGCGACGGCTGATGAAGACCTTTTTGCTCTTGCCGAACGCAACGGCAAACAAGCCCAAAACTCCTTTATGCATTGCGTGCGATTCGTGCACGGCTGGCTGGCGCATCGGGATCCCGGCTCCGGCCTGATTCCCCGCAATCTGACGCAATCCTTCTTTTGGAACGCGCAGGATTCCGCCGCGGACAATTACCCGTTCATGGTGCTGACCACGGCGATGCTGGAGCCGGAACTGTTCCACACCACCATGCGGCAGATGCTGGAAGCCGAGCAACGACTGACCAACCGCGTCGACAACCTGCCGGATGATTTCGATTTCGCCACACAGACCTTCCGCTTGCCCGAGGTCGACATGAATCGTCTGATTTTCGGCGGCTCGGAATATGTCAAAGATGGGTTGATTCCCTTGACCGAATGGCTGGGAGAGAGTCCGTGGTCGCAACGGATGCTCGGCATCAACGAATCGATCTGGAAACACGCGGCGGTGGATACTCCCTTCGGCAAAATCCCGTCCACCAGCCACGAAGTCAATGGCGAACAATTGCAGATTCTCTGCCGCCTGTATTGGATGACGAAAGATGAACGTTATCGCGAATGGGCGTTTCGTATTGCGGATTATTATTTCAAGGAACACCTGCCGACAGACGGCGACCGACTGCAACTCGACGATCACGGCTGCGAAGTGATCGACGGGCTCGCGGGCGCTTATTTTCTCGCCGCTCACACCGATTCCGAACGCAGAGACAATTATCGTCCACGCATTCACAAAATGCTCGATCGCATCATGGAAACCGGTATGAACGAAGACGGATTGGTATACGAAGTCGTCAATCCGCAAACCGGTGAAATCATACGAGACTCTCTATCCGATAATTGGGGTTACGATTACAACGCCTTTCTCAACGTCGCGCAGCTGGACCAGGAACCGCGTTTTTACGAGGCCGTGCGCAACGTCTTGACGAATATCGAAAAATACAAGGATTATCCGTGGGAAGGCGGCGGCTCGGACGGCTACGCCGACGCCATCGAAGGCGGTTTGAATCTGCTCAATCGCATTCCCATCGACAGCGCTTTCGCGTGGGTGGATTACAGCGCCGACGTGATGCTGAACAAGCAGCGAGACGACGGCATTATCGAAGGCTGGCACGGCGACGGCAATTATGCCCGCACCGCCCTGATGTATGCGCTGTGGAAAACGCAGGGGATCCGAATCAAACCTTGGCGCGCCGATTGCTCGTTTGGGGCGGTTGAAAACGACGGTGAATTATATGTCACCTTGAACTGCGATTGGATTTGGAATGGTGTACTCATTTTCGATATCCCCCGCCACCGCGAATTTCTCAATTTACCGGCGGACTATCCGCGCATCAATCAATTTCCGGAATGGTTCGTCGTCGAATCCGGCGTCGAATACGAAATTAAAATCGGCGAGAACGAGCCCGTCCGGAAATCAGGCGATGAACTGCGGCAAGGGCTTGCAGTGCGCGCAGAAGCCAGAAAATCCTTCCCCATCCATGTCAAACGTATACAATGATGCAATCATAATGGGAAAGAACAGGAAAAAAAGAGAACCAGTATCGTCTGACAGGATCGTTTCTAAAAATTCTTCTTCCATGTTCAACCCGTTTCCATAGCGCAGGGAAAATATAATTGGAACAATTTGAAAAAATAATCAGCTTCCTTGCCGTCCCAAACCGATAAACATGAATAATGAAAGCTGGCATAAAAACCGATGCATGTAAAGACAAAAATTGCGGATCGGTTGATCTGCAAAACGATCGGCGCATTGTACAACCTGATCCGCTCCGATTTTCCGCCCGTGATCCGCATTGAGACCACCAATTCCTGCAACGCGAAATGTATCTTCTGCCCGCGCGACAGGATGACGCGTCCGCTCGGCGTCATGCGGGAGGAGTTGTATCGCGCGATCATAGACGAATGTGCGGAAAACCACTGCAAAGCGATCCACTTGCACAATTTCGGCGAGCCCATGCTTGATCGTTGGTTGCCCGACCGCATACGTTATGCGAAGGACAAAGGTATTCCCAAAGTCAAACTGTTTTCCAACGGATTCCTGCTTTCCGGCGATCGCGCCGCGCAATATCTCGAAAGTGGAATCGATGAAATCAAGATCAGCATCGATGGCAGTACCAAAGAAGAATTCGAAGCCATCCGCGTGGGTTTGAAATACGATAAAATTGTCGAAAACATTGAACATTTTATTGCATTGCGCAATCGCCGCAACGGAACCGGCCCGAAAGTAATCGTCGCCTGCTGTTCGACATCGGACAAGGATAAAACCGCGAACCGTCTGAAAGGAATCGTGGATGCTTATTCCTTCGGCAAAATCCATAATTGGGGAGATCAATCCATCGAAGCATCGAATAACGGACGCTTGCGCAAACCGTGCTCCCGGATATGGAGGACCTTTACGATTTTGTGGAACGGCGATGTCGCGTTATGCTGCCTCGATTTTGACGGAAAAGTGAAATTGGGCGATATCAACGATGGCGTGACCATTAAAGAAATTTGGAACGGCGTCGAATACAAAAAAATGCGTATGTATCACGAAACCGCCAACCAAAACCAAATCGAAATTTGCAGCCATTGCACCAAAAGTTTCCTGTGAAGGGTTGGCAGGAGATCTGTGTCTGCGATTGGAACCGTGTTGACATTCTTGTGATATCTCATCATCGAAAAAAGTGAGAAACTGCCATGAGTAAGTACAATTTACTAATTATGGGACATGTATCCAAAGACGAAAACATAACGCCGGAGAATCGGGAATTTTCTATTGGCGGCGCCGTCGTTTATTCCGCCATCACGGCAAAACGTCTCGGCGCCAACGTCCTGGCGTTGACCAAATTGAATGAAAATGATCGTTCCGCGCTGGAAATCTTCTCGAAACACGATGTCCCCTATGTCTATCGACCATCGCGCCAGACCACTTCCATTCGCAATACCTATTTCACTCCCGACCGCGAGAAACGAACATGCGAGGCCATCAGCGTCGCCGATCCGTTCAAGTTGAGTGATATCCCCAACGGTGTGGAGGCGACTATTATTTATTTGGGAGGATTGATGAAGGGCGAATTTCCCACAAGGCTGATCAAGGCCTTATCCCCGTACGGCCGGATCGCCGCCGATGCGCAGGGATTCATACGAGTAAACGAAAACGGACAGATGATATTCAAGGATTGGAAGCAAAAACGAAACCTCCTTCCGTATATCACCTTTTTCAAAACGGATGCGGCGGAAGCGGAAATCCTGACCGGCGAAAAGGATGCCGAAGCCGCCGCCAGGATTCTGTTTGATTGGGGACCACATGAAGTCATGGTGACCAGTCCCTCCGGCGTATTGGTTTATGCCAAATTAGAAGTATATCGTTATCCGTTTACATCGAAAAATTTGTCGGGAAGAACGGGCCGAGGAGACACCTGCTTCGCCGCCTATTGTTCCTGCCGTTTTAAAACTTCGCCCGAACAAGCCTGCCTTTACGCGGCAGCCCTGACCTCTTTGAAAATGGAAACTCCCGGTCCGTTTTGTGGGACGATGGAAGACGTGGTGACTGTGATTGACGAGAGGTACGCCGAATACAAACCCAGCGGAATATCCGGACGGTATTATTTGCCTTCGTGAAATTCGGGGGCATTTCATATGTCGTTGAATTTTAAAAAATATCGGTCAATCCATTGACAAGGAAACCACTATCGTTCATCGTATAGAATCGATTTGACGTTCGGACCACGTCGATCGATATATGGATTCCAGCACATACGATAATTTGAAGGAGGAATTTTCCGAATGAGAATAATCATTCTTGATGATTATGAAGCGTTGAGCAAATGGGTCGCCTATTATGTCGCCAAGCGAATCAATGAGTTCAATCCGACTGCGAATCGGCCCTTCGTGTTGGGATTGCCAACCGGTTCTTCGCCGGAAGGAACCTATCAACATTTGGTTCATCTGTATAAGGAAGGCAAAGTTTCTTTCGAAAACGTCGTTACTTTCAACATGGACGAATATGTGGGACTGAGCGAGGAGCATCCGCAAAGCTACCATTATTTCATGTGGTACCACCTGTTCAGCCACATCGATATTAAGCCGGAGAATATCAATATTCTAGATGGAAACGCGTCGGACCTGGAAAAGGAATGCCGTCAATACGAGGAAAAAATGAAAACGATGGGAGGAATCCATCTTTTTCTGGGGGGAATCGGACCGGATGGGCACATTGCTTTCAACGAACCGGGTTCTTCCCTCACGTCTCGAACACGCATCAAGACGTTGACGTATAACACGCGCGTGGCCAATTCCCGATTTTTCGATAACAATCCCAATAAAGTCCCCAAACTGGCGTTGACCGTGGGAGTGGGAACCGTGATGGATTCCCAGGAAGTCCTGATCATCATCAACGGGATTCACAAATCGAGAGCGCTGCAAAAAGTCGTGGAGGAAGGAGTCAATCATATGTGGACGGTTTCCATGCTGCAGCTGCACAAACGCGGGATCATCGTCTGCGATGAGGACGCCACGATGGAATTGAAGGTAGGAACCGTCAAATATTTCAAGGACATCGAAAAAGAGCATCTGGAAGTGCCGGAGTTTTGATTCAAGGCGTTTGCCCCGACAATCCGCGAGAAAAAAAGCGAAAGGGCGGTTATTCGCGAAAGAAACTCACTAAGGTATCGTGTATTTTCCCATTCGAAGCCAGCATGCTTGTCATGGCAAGAGAAGGTTCGTTTCCATACACGTCGGTCACTCTGCCTCCCGCTTCCTCGATGATGGGAAGAAAGGGAGCGACATCCCAAACATGCATGCGAGCATCGATGGCCGCTTCCACCCGGCCGTCGGCGACCAGATAGTACCCATAACAATCACCCCACGTGCGTTGTAATCCTGTTTCTTTAAGAAGACGGAGCAACGAGGCTTCGCTTTGATGCTTGATAATATCATTAAACGAACTGGCCACGATCATCGCTTGCGCCGGCGAATCCACGTCGGACACTTTGCACCGTTCCCCGTTGCAGAAGCAGCCGTGTCCACGTAGGGCGGAGACCGTCTCACGGCTGGGAGGAAAACGGATCACGCCGATCCGGCTTTCTCCGTCTTTCTCGACGGCGATCATGGCGCCGTACATGGCGATGCCGCGGATGAAGGATTTCGTTCCGTCAATCGGATCCAAAATCCAGCGATAACCGGAGGTTCCGGCTTTTTCACCGAATTCTTCGCCGAGGATGCCATCCTGAGGAAATCGCTTTTCGATTTCCCGGCGAATCATTTCCTCCGCCAAACGGTCGGCGATGGTCACCGGCGAATGATCCGGTTTGATTTCCACCTGAATGTCTTTCCGAAAATATTCTAGCGTGATTTCGCCCGCCCTTTCGGCCAGTTCAACGGCAAAATCGAGAAGTTCTTTCATCGAGTCGGACCTTTCCGGATTTTTCAGCAGTCGGTTTTCGACGGACGACTGGTTCCATTGTAGTTGGATTTATTGGACAAATCATGCTATTTGATGAAGCCCGTGAATCGGTGAAACCGATCCGTGAAACTAAATATAAGAATTTTATATATAGATTTGAATAATAGAAAAGATTCATGGACTATCATTCCTATACACGTGCACCGCCAATCCCTCGAATTCGTCGAAAAATGTGCCGTTGCGAATCTCAACGATGCGATCCTCTCCCAATACCTTCAACCGTTCGGTGGATTTCAGTTCCGGCGGCAAGGACGTGAAATCCACCGCGGCCGGATCGATGCTCGTATTGGCGGCCAAGAGGTAAATCCCGTCCTCGGTTTTCATGCAAAGCATTTCGATCCCCGCCGCAATCGTGGATCCTCTTTCATGATAGGTTAATTTCGGATTGGGAAGGGTATCTTTGCTTACCAGAACGGGAGTCAGGGCTTGCAGTTCATTCAAGACACGTCGTAAATCATCAACAAACGGATGCTCGCGTGGAACCGAATGCAATCCCCAATACAATAATCCATTGACGCCGTGAATGACGGCGTTATAGGCCATAAACCGGGATTCATGAGATGATGGATAAACGATCAACGCTTTGTCCGGATTGTCTTTTCGCGATGCAGCTTCCCATGAAAATCCCTGCAATACGATGAATACCGCTTGATCGGGATCGGCGACGCGTTTCATCTTGTCCACGAATTCCCCCACGCAGCTGGGCGTTTGATTCGGCAGGTCGCCGTGCCGTCCGTCGGGCGTAATGGCATAGGTCGTTCGCATCCCGCGCGGTACGATTGGATAAATATCAGCGCAAACGATATCGCAGGCGTCGTTGTAGCGCCGCAACGTTTCAACCATATTTCGCGGGGCGTGATTCAGATAGACCGGATGGTTCGCATCCAGCGATTTCAAATAGCGATAGCCTTCCACCAATCCTTCCGGCATGGTTCTCGCTTTTGCCGGATTTTTATCCGTCCATGCCGGCTCATCCACGCTTTCCCAAAACAGCAGCGAGGGATGGGCAGAAAACGTCTCGATAGTGCTTTTAATCGATGCTTTCTTGTCGGCGTTGGTTTCGGAAGCGAAATCAAGGCGCACACCGAATGAATGCCAGACAAAAAGTCCGGGTTCATGCGCTTCGTCCCAAAATTCCTTTTTTGCCGGCGCGCGCACGAGATTGAATCCCATGGCTTTCCCCTCGCGTAGAGTCATGCCAGACGGCAAATCATATGCGCCGATCACGAAAATCGGTTGATCATTCACTTCAAGAAATCGATTTCCATCAAACCGAACAACCGATTGGGGAAATCCCGAGATCGGATACAGTATACAGAACGTGAAAAAAAGCATAGATTCAACGAAACCAATTCTATGGGAATTCGAAACGTGTATCGACATGATCGTTCCTTTTTCGAGAGTTTGACTTGAACATTTCATTTTACCGTGTCCCGCTCATACTTCCAGTTTGCCGAATCGATACGTTCCCAACCCCGCGCAAAAACACGTCATTCCGAACCAGACGAGAAGCCAGATGATCAACCACGATTGCACAAAGGGGAGCGGACCTTCCGGATGGGTGAATACCAATCGCAATCCGATATAAACAAAACTTCCGGTTTGCGCCAGCGCCGTGATCATGAAGAGAAACGCGCCTTTGCCCAGCGAGACTTCCACTATATGACGGTATTCGAAAGCGGGAAAACAAAATCCCAAGGATACGGCCAATACACAAATCATGATCGACATGCAGAATCCATAAAACAGACTCCATTGAAATAACGCCGAGGATGCGTTCATGATATGGCAGGATAGGATAAGGAGAATCAGACTTAATAGTAATATCGGCGGAGTTGAGAACAGGATTTTCTGGCAGAGAAACCGCCAGGGAGATATAGGGGATTTCAATGGAATCCAGATCGATTTTCCCTCGCGAGAAGCGGTCGGAAACAGAAAGCGGGCGCTCACCGCAGACACGATCAAACCAATCAATCCAACATTGGCGACGACGAAAAAGCGTGACAACTCATCGATTTGCAGTGGGAGAAACGTCAAGTTGAGCAGATAGATTCCGGCGAGAGGAATCATCATGAACAGTTGCGTCCAAACGGATGGATCGCGTTTCAAAACGATCCAGTCTTTTTGCATCAACGTTGTCAGCGTTTCCGGCAAAAAATGAAACGAACGTTCAGAATACGTTTGTTCTCCCTGATTGCGTATTTCAGCGTCCGAATGTTCACGGCACTTGCACCACCCCTTGAAAAATATCTTATTTCCGATATACAGTGTGCAAAGAATGGAGACGACGCCGATCAGCGCATTTCCTCCCCACCACAATGTTCCAACGCCGGAATCCCAAACAAAAGGCAACACGGATTTTGCAAAAAGCATTCCCGGCGAATAGCGTAAATATCCATCCTCCTCGGTCGCAAGATACGCCAGAAACGGGTTGGCAAGCGCTTCCTCTCCCCATAACGTTTCGAGATGAAGAAATCGCATTCCCGTGATCATCAATGCCACGAGACAAAGGCCGATAATCGCCAAACTCCGGTGCATACGTTTTTCCGGAAAGACCGTTATCAATCCCATCGCGATGAGCATTCCCAAACTGACCGCGCCGGCGGCGAGAGAGAGGGTGGAAAAAAGGTATCCCGGATAAAATGAAAATGGCGGATGGACGATCCTGCCAAGAGAGATCATGGGCGGAATGGCCAATAGGATGACGGTGATGCTGCTGCGAACCGCCGTATCACACCATTTATAAAATAACAATACGCTTTTCGGCATCGGTTTTGCCAACAAATAATCCACATCTTCCGACCGATAAACGGCTGAAAGCGCCGTTAAAATGCTTGAATAGGAAAGAAAGGCAAAGAGAAAGGAGCCGAGCAGGGAAAACAGTTTTGGCAAAACCAGGATAAACCCGCTTGGAATCCGTTCGAGCAACTCAAAAAAACGTAGAAATAAGGCATATTCCGCCCAGCCGACGCCGAACGCAAACGAAATCAGAATCAGGTGTTTGAGAATATCATCGGCAGATGGATTCCGCATCCGATTCCGTGTTTGCATCCACGGAAGCCGTAACGACAGGAGATAAAAAACGCGGAGTTTTGCAATCATGGTTGACTATTTTCAGATATTGCGGACAATTTGTGAAAACAAATTCCGTGGTAACCCTTTTCACTTTTCCCGAATTATGATATATCTTTACAGGATCGAATGCCGCGAAATTGAGATAAACGATATCAGATTTCTCCTATTGAATAAACTAACCTCCGAATTAAAAAGACAAGAATATTGATCATGGCAACATCAATTCTCTCTCAACCTCATGATCGGTTTTTCAAAGAAACCTTCTCGCGGCGAGAAGTGGTGGAAGATTGCTTGCGGAACATTCTTCCGGACAAAATGGTAGAGTACCTGGATTTTGAAACACTGGAAGTGTGCAAAGAGTCCTTTATCGATGCTTCTCTACAAAACCATTTTTCCGATCTGTTATACAAAATTAAACGGAAAGACGATTCGGATGTTCATTTATACATTCTGTTTGAGCACAAAAGTTATCCCGAACCATGGACCGCGTTCCATTTGATTCGATATATG
>QZKN01000114.1 GCA_003598175.1 Candidatus Omnitrophota bacterium | reverse complement strand
TAAATCCACATGACTAAAAAGTCACAACGATGGATGAAAATACCACGTAGGGGCAGGTTTGAAACCTGCCCCTACAAGGCGCATTTTCCGATAAATCCACATGATTGGTTGATCACGACACAGATGAAGATGTTACGTGATACCAACCTGCATGCAAATAATCCACCCTTGGCGTCCGAAATGATATTTACTTTGAAATCGGCGTAACAACTGGAAATCTGTGATTGCATCCAGTCAAGAACTCGGAAACAATACGAATTGACGGCAAACCGAAGCGGCTTATATGCGATCCAGCGCTTTCTGCGCTTCCTTTGCCGGCGGGCTGTTCGGATAGGCGTCGATCAGTTTGTGATATTCTTTCGCCGCCTGGGTCAGATCGTCGAGATAGCGATGGTAAATGCGGGCGATGCGTAGTTGCGCTTCCGGCGCTTCCGGCGCGTCGGGATAATTGTCGACGACTTTTTGAAATTCCACCAATACGCGCTCGAACCACGCTTTCTGTTCTCCTTTGCGCACGTTGAAAATCACGTCGTGTTGCAATTGGCGGGCGACTTCGTACTGCACGCGAGCGGAATAGAAATCCGTGCCGCCGGTTGCGGCGACTTTATCGGTTTTTTCGGCGATCGCCTGCACTTTTTCCTCCACCATGCTTTTTTGCAGTTTTAACTGCTCGCGCAACTGGGTGATTTCTTTCTCGCGCGCCGTCATTTGTTCTTTGAGCTGATTGATGTCCGTCTGCATCTGCTTTTGGTTGTCAAGAATTTGCTGCAACAGCGCTTCGACGTTCTTACCGATGGTTTGTGCGGCTTGCGGATACACTGCAACGGGAAGAAGAAGCAAACCACACAGAGCCACTGCGATCGTTGTATTGTATTTCATAATTTCCTCGTGAAATCATCCGCCTCAAAAGGCGTGGTTTTTACGCATCATCGTATCTCAATTCCACGCAAAAGAAAAGCGGCTTCGTTCTTACAAGGAACGAAAACCGCCGGGAATGAAACAGTCCGCATTTGCCGTGTGCGAGATTTTTCGAGACCTGTCTCAACAGGTGGGTTCCCTGCACATCCATTCAGCCTTACCCGTCGGGCATGGCATCCAAATATGGTTAAGAACCCGATTTAAGGGTATAGCCTCAAAAAAACATCTCCACATCACCAACAATGCAGATTCTGTTTTCATTCGTCTTTTACGAAATGTGAATCGATGACGATGCATCGATATGCAAAGCGGATACCGTACCAATGCATCCGCTTGAAATCCATCTTATTTTACTTTACCGTACTCAATTTTCAATACTGCCGTATCCCTTCCCGCGCGGGAATCGTCAACGCGCCGTTCTGCCCTTCGATCGTCCGGTGAGTTTCAACAATGTTCCCATACGGCGCCAAATAAATGCGTGTTTCCACACCCTTTAAAATAACGCGAAACCACGACAAAATCAATCAGGCTAATCTTTTCACAAAAAGGAATGAATAGGATGAGAAAAATATTATTGCTGACTGTTTTGTTCTGTTGCGTAAACATGACTGCTGGAATTGTTGCGAGTGAGAATCCGGCAAACGGCCTTCCCCCCATACCGAAAGGATATCAAAACGAAGATCAGATCAAAGCGGCTATCTTTACCGGCCAGGTGAAACTCATCGATGCGGCCAATGTTCCGGTTCCCGATTCAATCGTGGAGGAACTCGACATCGAATATGGAAAAATCGGCGGCCGTTCTCTGAAACTGGATTTATATCGACCGAAAGCAACCGCGAAACCGGTTCCCGCCATTATTTTTATCCACGGCGGCGCATGGAAAGGGGGCGACAAATCCCACATGAAGTTTTATGCGGTCCGCTTTGCGAAACAGGGCTATGTTACCGCGTCCATTGCCTACCGCTTCTCGCAGGAAGCGCCGTTTCCCGCCGCCGTGGAAGACGCCAAATGCGCCGTTCGCTGGCTGCGCGCCCATGCGAAAACCTATAACGTCGATCCGGATAAAATCGCCGTTAGCGGCAATTCCGCCGGCGGCCACCTTTCCTTAATGGTGGGGTATTCGTCCGACGTGGAAGAATGGGAAGGGCAAGGAGGCAATTCCGGAGTCAGCAGCCGTGTGCAGGCGGTGATCAATTTTTACGGTCCCGTCGATTTGACCACGCCGTTTGCCCAAAAACAGAGTGTTGTGCACCAATTCCTGGCCGGAAAAAAATACGATGAAGAGCCGAAACTCTATCACCGGGCGTCTCCCATTACCTATTTGACCCAAGACGATCCGCCCACCCTGATTTTCCACGGCAGCATCGATTCCACCGTTCCCATCGATCAGGCGGATATGCTGGCCGACAAATTAAGCGAACTCGGCATTCCTTATCTTTATGATCAATTTGAAGGTTGGCCGCACACGATGGATCTCGCACAAGTCGTCAATGATCGCTGCTGCTATCAAATGGACCGATTTTTGGAAAAATTCCTGCCGTTGAACGATTGAAAATAGAACCCGTCATGGTTCAAGCTGTACTTCATACGTCCGCCGGAATGTCAAATTTTTTCGCCAGCCGTTGCCACACTTCATCCGCAGGTTTACCTTTTCCTTGTTTCATGGATTCCAGTCCACGTTTAATCCCTTCAATGGCTTCCAAACGATCCAGCGTATCGAGAATTTTTTGATAGGAAGCCGCATTCTGAACTACCACTTCCGCTTTACCGTTGATGGTCAACACTTGGGGGAGCCCGGTCTCCTTTAGGCGTTCCAGAATCGTTTTGGTATTTCGCTGGAAATCCGAAAGTGAACAGATATTTTCTAAATGGATCATAGTTCCACCAAACATTTAATTTACTAATAATTTCATGTTAACCGAGACAACAAAAAAAACAAGTTGGGATTTATGCTCATCCCCCTTTACCATTCCCGTCCTTTTGATTGATCTGTCACCCGCTTCCGAATCAAAAGCCCCACCTTTTCGTAATGCTGAGGGGGGATGTAGATCGCTTTCATGATTGCTTGAAATGAAAACTAGTTTCGTTGTGACGACGGGTCTATGATGTTCATGAAAGACATTGTGATTTTTTGCCAGCATTCGGGAAAGGAATAGGAGCACATGAATAACCAGCGATTTTTTCAATTCCAACGTCTTTGTTTGATGACCGGAATACTCATCGTCGCCTCTCTGCATCTGCAGGCGCTTGAAAATGAAAATCCATATGACAAACCTTTTGTCGAACATTGTTCTTACGACGAGAAGATTCCAACTCCATCTGCGTTTCTTGGATATCCTTTCGCAAGCCGGGCGGCGACGTATGCGGAAACGCGCTTTTATTTTCAAATGCTGGCAGGCCAAAAAGAGAATATCGAGTTGTATATTTACGGCGAAACCCACGAAAAAAGGAATTTGATCCTGCTCGCCATTTCCTCGCCGGAGAACATGGCCAGACTCGACGAAATCAAGGCGAACATCCAAAAACTGACGGATCCACGGAAATTACGAGACAATGCGGAAGCGGAAGAACGGATCAAAACCACTCCCGCCATCGCCTGGATGGCCTACAGCATACACGGCGACGAACTTTCCAGCACCGACGCCGCGATTTGGCTGGCATATCAACTCGCCGCCGGTCAGGACGAAACCACGCAAAAAATCCTGCGGGAAACCGTCGTATTGATCGATCCGCTGCAAAATCCCGACGGTCGCGAACGCTTTCTCGCGCAAATGCGCATGTTTAATGGGAAAGTGGTTAATCCCGACGTGCAGAGCGCCCAACATTCCGGCATGTGGCCCTGGGGGAGGGGAAACCATTACTTTTACGATCTCAATCGGGATTTTTTCATCCTCTCGCAACCGGAAACCCGCGCGCGGATTCAATCCTTTTTGGAATGGCGGCTGCAACTCTTCGTCGATTCGCATGAAATGGGACCGTTGGATACCTATCTGTTCTCTCCGCCGCGCGAACCCATCAACCACAATCTCACTCCCATGCATCACAAATGGCAAACCCTCTTTGCGGAAGATCAGGCCAAGGCGTTCGATACACATGGCTGGAGCTATTACACGCGCGAATGGCTGGACATGTGGTATCCCGGTTACACCGAATGGATCGCGTATAGCGGCGCGCTGCAAATTCTGTATGAACAGGCCGGCGTCCACGGCTCCGCCGTTCGCCGCGCGGATGGCGCGACGATGACCTATCGCGAATCCGTGCATCATCACTTCACCAGCTCGCTCGCCAACTTGACGACTCTCGCGGAACATCGCGGGGAATTTTTACAGGACTATTATCAAGAACGGCAAAAAACGGTTCAACCGCCTCAGAAAAATGAAATTCACGCCTATTTGATCGAACCCGGCGCCAATACGGGGCGGGAGAAAAAACTGATCGATAATTTATTGTGGCAAGGCTTTGAAATCTATGGCGCCGACCAATCATTTCGCGTTTCCGGACTCGTCAACTCGTTCGGAGAATCCCTGCCGGAAAAAGAATTACCCGCCGGGACCTATATATTACCGACCGATCAACCACAGAAGCATATCATCAACGCCGTGTTCGAGTTCGATCCGCGTTTGAAGGACGAATTTCTCGCGGAGGAACGGTATTATCTGGAAAAACGTAACGAATCGCGCATGTACGATCAATCCACCTGGTCGATGCCGATCGCGTATGGCGTGCGCTGTTATCAAGCCACGTTTCCAATTGCCATTGCGAAAACTCGGATTTCCGCTGTGAAACAACAAGAGAATCCCTTCCCGCCGGAACGGCCGAAATACGGGTATATCCTGCCAGGAAATGACGACGCCTCCACCTTTGCCATCTGTAAGCTGCTTGAAAAAGGGTATGCGATTCACGTAGCCGAACGCGATTTTAGAAGCGGCGAAAATAAATTTGTAAAAGGAAGTTTTTTATTGAGAAACGTGGAAAATCCGCATCGATTCGACGAGGATTTTCAACAAATCATCGCGGATACCGGCGCGCGAATTTCTAAAGCCGACACCGCCCTCGATTTGCAGGGAGTGGATTTGGGCGGACAATATTTTTCGTTGCTGCAGACTCCCCGCATCGGGATTTTCATGGGACGAACTGTGAGCGCCACGTCATACGGCGCGACATGGGATTTGTTGGACTGCAAATACCGTACCCGCATTTCTTCACTCGACTTTGACCGCATTTCCAGCCTCGATCTGCGCAAGTACAACGTTCTGATTATTCCCTCCGCATGGATGGGCGGCGCGCAAGGCGGTTTGGAGCCGTTGAAATTGTGGGTGGAAAACGGCGGAACGCTGATCGCAATCGGTTCGGCCGTCTCCCTTCTCACCCATCCAAATGCGAACATGTCCGCGGTTCGCGAACGCGCCGACATTTTGGACCAGCTGGACGTTTATATGGAGGAAATCGAACGGGAAGAAAACGCATTGCATGCCACCGCCAGCCAGGCCGATGTGTGGGACTACAGCCCCGCCAAAATCGAAAAAGCCACCGACGCGGTGGAAAGGAAAAGTGAAGATAAGGACAAATTGAAACGCGCGGATGCCTGGGAACGCCGTTTCAGCCCACAGGGCGCGTTCTTGCGAGGCGTAAAAGACCCGGATCATTGGCTGGCCTTCGGTGTAAACGATCCGTTGGCCGTCATGGTGAACGAATCCCGCTCCTATTTCGCCAAATCTCCCGTGCAAACTCCGGTTCGCTTCACAGACGAACTGAGTATTCGGGTCAGCGGACTGCTATGGCCCGAAGCGCGCAAGCGTTACGCCAAAGCGGCGTATGTCACCCGCGAAGGAAAGGGGAAAGGGCAGATTATACTCTTCCCTTATCAACCCAATGAACGCGGATACTACGATGAAACCACGCGCCTTTTGTGGAATGCTGTCTTTCTTGGACCGGGACTAGGAGCGCAAGCGCCGATTCCGTGGTAAGACTCCTTCATTTCAGTACTTTCATATGAATATCGAGCACGTTGGTGGAGTGCGTCGGGCTTCCCGTCGAAATCACGTCAATTCCGGTTTGCGCGAATTGTATGATTCGTTCCCCCTGCATATTTCCGGACGCCTCGAATAACGTCCAATCATACGTCCCCTCCGCGCGGCATTGCTCGAGAGTTGAAGTGACTTCCTGCGGCGAAAAATTATCGAGCATGATCGAACAGGGATAATATCGGTTGTTTTGCAACTCTTTGAGCGTGCGAGCCACGACCAGCGCCTCCTCCTGCGACTGCACTTCGACAATCAGTCCTTTCGAATTCTGCCGTTGATTCCAGCAGCGCTGAACACTCTCCAAAACCCATTTCAATCGCAGATCGTTCGTATTCTGATCAACCTGGGAATCGTCCAGGTACTGCCAGAAATCGATTTCCGTATCTTTGATCATCATCGTGTCGTACAATCCACGGCGATGGCTGAGTCCGCCGCCCACGATGAACGCTTTTTTGTCCATCCGTCCCCATTGCAGTTTTCGTGTGGCGGCAAGTCGGCTGTGGGAGCCGCAATTTTTAATGACTTGCTGCAATTCGTGTACTTCTGTGGCGATGCCGCTCATCCGTTGCAGAATATTGAGAAGCGTACGCTCGATTTCCAAAATGGTGATAATGATTCCTTCCAAATACAAAATCGGATCTTCATCCGCTTCCAACGCATCGCCGTCGCGGATCAACCGTCCATTTTTCATCGCCAGATGATAACTCACTTGCGAGCGGTAATTGTCGAGAAGCAGGCAGCTTTCTTCCAACCCTGCCAGGATGCCCTTTTGCTTGCTGCTGACCATGGCTTTGCCGCTATCGTGCGGCTGAAAAATGGCGATCGCGGTAATGCAGCCGGATTCCTGCAAATCTTCCCCCAACATGCCGTTCATGAACGAACTCACGGATGTTTTATACAAACGGCTTTCGAGTGTGTATTGTCCTTGATATTGATATAAATTTTCAATCATGGCCTGCCGGTCGCCGATCATGGTTTTTCCTCGTCTCTTGAAATTTATGTGAAAATTTTGTGGTGCGGGCTTCCAGCCTGCACGTGCAGACCGGAGGTCCGCACCACAATTTTTCATCCTTCGTTGTGATCAACCGATCATGAAGGTCAAATCGATGTACGGCCCCCCGTCGATTTGTAGGTACAAAATACTCATTCTGTGTTTCGAGTCAATACAGGAATCCTGCCAAACCATACTTTCTTTAATGAATGAGGTCCCCATTGCATTGAAATCCATCGCAAGCCATCGATTTTAGTATTGATTTATTGTAAAATCGAAACGATCATCGGCATGATCGATATATTAAAACGAGAGAAGAGTATGAATACGAATCGATCCATGAAAAACGCGTTCACTCTCATCGAACTGTTAATCGTCGTGGCCATCATCGGCATTCTCGCCGCCATCGCCGTTCCCAATTTTCTCAACGCGCAGATTCGCGCCAAAATCGCGCGCACCAAATCCGACGTGCGCATGTTGGACGATCAGGCCGTTATACGGCACATGGATACCGGCAAATGGTTGATCGATGGAAATGATGTCGGACAGGCCGAACATTGCGAATTCGAGGAAGGGTATCACTTTTTCGGCCTGACGCCGCAGCAGGCGAATGTGAATACGCAGGGCGCGTTAGGCGATAACTTTTTCAACGGCCAGATTTACGCGCGCCTGACCACGCCGGTCGCCTATATTTCGTCGATTCCGCAGGATCCGTTCGCCAATGGACTTTTTTATGGTTACGAAGATCGCGGCTGCGCCAACGCGCCGATCGGCACGCATTATCTTTTCTTCGCCTGCGGGCCGGACGGAGACACGTTTGATTGGTACATTGGCCGTCGCGCCACTCCGTACCGCGCCTCGAATGGCTTGGTGTCCAACGGCGACATATGGAGATCGCGTAAATTGCGGATTCGGCCGGGCGAAGGAGATTTGTATCGTCAGGAAATCTTCGAAGACTATTGGGATTGATCGTTTTCTTCCCCTTCCTCGTCTTCGTCATCGTCCCGGTTCGCGGCGCGTTCGGTAACCGTGATTTTGCCCGTCTGTTTGAATTCCGCGGCAAATTCGTTCGCTCGCGCGAGCAGCCAGGCGCGATCGTTGAGCGATGGGTCGTCCAGGACTTCTTCCAACAACTGATCGAGGATGGTCGAGAAAATCGGACCGGGCTTCAATCCCATTTCGATTAAATCATAGCCGGAAATCTTCAAATCACGCACTTTCAATGCATCTTCGTCGCGGTCGATTTTGCGGAGGTTGCGAAGAAAATGAAAGATTCCTTTTTCATAGCCTTCGTTGTTCAGCAAATTGCCTTTGCGATCCGCCATTCTCATGCGTAAAAAACCGTCCACGTTTTCACGTCCCAATTTCCGCAAAAAGCGCCGCGTCGCCGATTGCGACAAATCCGGTTTCAAATTGTACATATGATTTTCTACGATTGAAGTAGACTGTTCGATCTCTTTATTGGAAAATCGCAGCCGTCGCATGATTTGCTTGCCCATGCGTTTGCTGATGTATTGATGACTGTAAAACACATAATCACCCTTGCGTTCTAAAAAACGCTTCGCGGGAACCTTGCCGA
The DNA here is from genome assembly GCA_003598175.1 of Candidatus Omnitrophota bacterium. Lineage (GTDB taxonomy): Bacteria > Hinthialibacterota > Hinthialibacteria > Hinthialibacterales > Hinthialibacteraceae > SURF-12. Next base: position 48,547 of record QZKN01000114.1, on the reverse strand, counting down.
GATCGTGCAGCAGCGTTACAAAGCGATAAAAGGGGTATTTATGGCTGACGGCATCGACGGAAAGCAAAATGTGACGCGCCACGTCGTGCGAGTGAAAACGGTTTTGCAGGACGCCGAATCCCGCCTCCAATTCCGGCAAAACATAATGGAGCAATCCGCATTCATGCATCAACTCAAATCCATGCGAAGGCTTTTCATAGGCCAGCAACTTCAAGATTTCTTCCCGAATCCGCTCGGCTGACACATGGCGAATCCACGGGGCATTTTTCCGTATCGCTAGAAAAGTAACCGTTTCAATCGTTCCATGCAATTTTCCCGCAAAGCGCGCCGCTCGCAGCATTCGCAAATAATCCTCGCGAAAACGGCATTCCGGATCTCCCACCGTGCGGATTTGCCGAGCGCGCAAATCTTCAATACCGTTGAATAGATCGATCAGTTCACCGGATTCCAGATCCAGAGCCAATGCGTTGACAGTAAAATCTCTGCGTTTCAAATCTTCCTCGATCGAATCCGCGAATTGGACGATCGGATGACGCCCGTCCCGATATTCGAGATCGTTGCGAAACGTTGTAATTTCATACTGCACGCCGGAAAAAATTGCCGCAACCGTACCATGCTCGATGCCGATCGGAACCGCCGTGATTCCGGCTTTTCGCAGCCGCGACAGCACTTCCCGTGGCCGAATGGGCGTCGCCAAATCCCAATCGTTGCCCTTAACCACTTCAATCGTTTGCATAGGTGTGGGAAAAGAGGCGAGAAGTGAGTCCCTCAAAATCCCGCCCACGACATAAGTTTTTTCAGGGCCGAGTAGGTCCCGCATAATTTGAACCGGCGAAGGAACTAAAGAAAGGTTTAATCGCATATTGTTATGATATTATAATATGAATCGTTCTGGACTTGTTAGTTGTGATTATAAACACTACGATGAATAAGGATAAGTCAGAGACAGGCGCATATAATGAAGAGATTTGCAATGATTCAATTGAAATCATTGTTACTTGCAAAAGTTTTCTATGATGATTTTGGAATAATTTATCTGAAGAATATGCGCATCTCAATCCGAGTGATCAGTACATATGTCACTTTTATATAAGGACATGTATCCATTTATTTAAGACTGATTCTTATTGGTGGAAGTGTTATTTGCTTGATAAGGCAAGAAAAATAATTCAAAAAATTTGTGTGATGAATGATGTTGGGTTATGATAAGGTATAAGCGGATCAGGAAAGTGTCCATTATTCGATCCAATACCAAAAGCAGGCACAGGTTTTGCTTGTTATAATATATATACCTTGCATGAATAGAGAGGGTAAAATGGATAACATATCTTGTGTTTCAAGTTGGAATCGACTCCATGTTCTCTGTTTATTTTCACTTATTGTATGTGCGATAGGATTGGGCATGGGTTGCGCAACATCGCAAACGGCGCAAAAAGCGCCGATGCAAGGGACTGCTTCGACGCCCGCTCTCAATCAACCATTCACTCCAAGAACCGAAATCAAGCAGCAAAATGACCACTTCGCCGGAAAATTACCTCTGGGAATCGGCGCGAAGTTCGACTTCTTCATCTCGGATACGGCGGAAAACGCCGCGAATTTCTACAATACGGTCTTGCGCCCGCTGCGAGCCGGCAAGGTATTTCGCGATCAGGCGTTTGCGATCGACTACGCCATTCTTCCCAGCCGTGGAGACGTGTTTAACCACAGCAATCGCACCAGCGAGGTAACCATACGTTCGGATTACAAATTCCGCATTGGCATGACGCGTAAATTCTACAATTTTGGCGATTTTCTCAAGGCGGATTTTTGGCTTTCCGCTAAAGAAAAAAGCAAATATGCGCATCCGAACGGCATAAAAGACCAGGTTCCGGCTTTTCAGATCACCGATGAGGATCAGGATGAATCGTTGTCAGGTGGAATTGAGTTGCCCGTCCTGGATGCAGATGATTTACTTTTCGAATCCGGCATCGGCGAAACGGATACCATTCCAATCCTTGCATTGGAATGACGTAACGAATGTAAAATAAACAAATGAATCCGCGATGTTACGCCCACCGTTGCACGGTGGGCTTTTTTGTTGATCGCGTAAAGAAGCAATACGTTTTCTCGGTTGAATCCGTGGTTAAAAAGTGGTTCTTCGCGGTTTTCGCGGACCGCTTTGTGGTTTTCGGTAGGAAGTGACTTTTGCCGGCGCGCGAAACCATTTCATGGTATAAATCGAATATTCACCCGGCAAACCGGCGAATTCCTTCTTTCCCCAGGCTTCGTTTTGTTGCCGCACCACCTCGCAGAAAAGGCTGAATACTTCTTTCGACAACAGGATCTCGTCGGCGGTCGCCAATGATTGGATGGATTTCCCCACGCGCATGTCTTTCGTTTGCACCAATTCCTCTCCCTCGAATAACATTTCACCGACGTGAATGCCAATCGCGGCCCGTACTTGCTTGTGTTGGGGCAAACTCACATTTCTGCGAAACAATCCTTGCATGATATTGATGGACGCCACCGCCGCTCCGTCGGCGTCATCCAACTCATACGCGGCCACGATTTGATCTCCTTCGCACGACTGCACGAAGCAACAATGATTGTCCTCGAACATCTTTTTGCACAAAACTTGATACTGGCGAATCAATTCGCTGGCCTCACGGTCGCCGTAACTCCAAAATTTCTTCGTCGATTCGCACACGTCAATATACACCATCACCCATTGATGTGCGACTTTTCCCCCTATTGATTTTTTAGTCGCCTCGGCGGATTCCGCATTATCAGCAAACGCCGTGTCGGGATCGATGGAAACCTGGGTCCGAAGCGCGGCTTCAAAAATATCCTGCGGTTCGGGAATATTTTTTAAATTGGCGGTATGAGAAAAACGAAACGTAAAACGGGGATCCCCTTCCAGGGTTTCGGCCATATGCGAGGAGACGAAAATTTGTCCCGGTTTTGCCTCGGTTTGCACTCGTTTGGCCATGTTGTTCGTATTCGATTGATGAATGAGATCGTCTTGATACACAATATAGCCTTGATGAATGCCGATGGCGGGTTGGATGCGAAGAATTTCGTCCTGTTCCTTGTTCCAGTCCCGCATCGTGGTTTGCACGGCGCCGGCGGCAAGGACGGCGGCAGCGGGATCTTCGAAACAGCAGACGATCTGCGGACCGCCGCCGGCTTCGATAAAGCAGGAGCCCATCTTCAACAGGACACCGCGCACCATTTTTTGATACAAATCGAACATCGTGTTGGCGACGTTCTCCCCCAGTTCGAAAATGGGTTTGGCGGAATAGGACACGTCGATGAAAAGGATGGTCCAATATTTCTGTTTTTGGTCTTTGTAATCCTTTTCGATTTGCTCGCGTTTTTGCAACGCCTGTTTCAGGCGTTCTTCCAACGATTGCGACGCGGGATGGGATCGAGAAAACGTTGTGTTCTGTTTCATGGCAACCTGCAAATCAATTGATTTCATTATGAGTATTTTACGCCAATCGAATTTTTGGTGTAGGTTTCCGGAAAAGCCGCCGAGACGGCGGCGTTACATTTTCGTCGGATTTATTGTGCATTCGACTTTATGGATCACGAGCGATATGCTACCAATGAATACCCATTTCAAGCAGTTGTTCAATGCGGAAAGAATTTTGCAATGAAATTCCATGTCACTTCATTTCTGAGTCTATCGATTCTGTGTTTCTTTTATGCGGAGATTTATGCGTTCGCTGCGGCTGACGAGGCGAAGATTCACGCGGTTACGACGTTCGAGTGCATCGGTATTTATTATCCATCGCAGAATCACGGGGAATGTGAAGTGCGCTATCGCGAAAGCGGGGCGGACAATTGGCAGACCGCGTTGAGCCGGTGGCGCGACGCGCGCAATCAGGAGTATCGCGGAAGCAACATCGGCTTGAAACCGGACACAAACTATGAGATCCGGCTGCGGAGCGAGGAAAAGCAAATCGAGTTCCAGACGCGAACCAAAACCGACCGAGTTCCCATAGGAAAGGTAACGTATTTGCCGGATGGGGTGTTGAATGAACCGATAACGATTCGAGAATCGGGCGCGCCGGACGCTTATCTTCTCATCACACCCGCCGAAGGCGCGAAAACCACCATCGATGTGATCAACGCCGCCGATTGTACCGCGATCACCGATGCGGATTACGTGATCCTGCGCGGCATCGAGCTCAAAAACGCGGCGCGGCATGGCATTTCGATTGAACGCGGACGGCATGACATCGTCGTCGAAGACTATTGCGTCACGTTTTGGGATCGTATCGGCGGGCCTCTTTCGTTTGGAAACGAAGGGGGATCGAACAGCTCCATTTTTGCGCAAGGCGGAGCGGGTAATCTGACCATTCAGCGCAATTTGCTCGAACACCCACGGGGGCGCCCATCCAACGATTGGGATACCGGTCATCCCAACGAACCGTAGGCAATCAGCCTGATCAATTCGTCCGGTGGAAACGTCAGTCACAAATTGATAAGAGATATAATTTCCTGCTGTTCGAAACCGAGTTTGACGAATTCCATGATCGTGATGAGAGCAAGAAAACGCGAACCGGTTTTATCCCTGGCAAGCAGGAATCAATTCGTAAGTTTCTTCTCATATGCGTCGATGAATTCGAGTTCATCGACGAGGCTGACGTAAGCGCGCGCTTTTTCGCCGTCGTAGCTGTCGTTGGCGAGACCGGCCCAATAATACATGACTGCGAGACGACCGTCGGGTAACGAGACGGCGCTGGGGTAGCCGAAATCGCCGAAGACCGGGCGGGAAAAGATGCTTGTGATTTGCATGTCCCACGTCCTGCCTTCGTCGCGGGTGATCATGCCGCGTATCACTTTTCGTTCCATGTTGCGGTCGCCATACAGTAGTAGGATCGACCCATTCGAAAGACGCACCAAGTCGGCCGGATGCTGTTTCGGTCCCGTTACCCGCAAGGGAAACGACCAGGAATAGCCGGCATTCTCGCTGAGGATCATATCCAGTCTTGCCATTCCGATCGAACGGGATACCGCCATGAGTCGATTGTCCAGCAGCGGCAGAAACGCGGTTTCATTGTGGCCCTTGGCAACCAGCGACGGCTCTTTCCACGTCACTCCCGCATCCGAGGAGCGCACGAGATACGCATAATCATTCATATTCTTATCGACATCGTTCATTCGCGGAACCAAATCGGTGTAGGGTCCATACACATTCATGAGTAATGAGCCATCGGTCCATTGAATGATCCGTCCGTAAGGGGAACAGGTTTCCAAACCGGGAATCCCCAGCGGTTTCGGTTCCGTCCACGTCCCCCCCTGATCATCCGAATAGGTCGCCATGCAGCGAGCGCGATGCAAGGAAGGATCGTATTTGCCTTCGATGGTATAGCTTCCCTGTTCGTGATAGGCGACGATGATGCGTCCGCCAGGGATAATCCCAACCGCGGGATTTCGATCATCCTGAGGCGTATCCACAATCACCGTGGGCGCGCTCCAGGTCGCGCCGCGGTCCGTGGAACGACTCATTACGAGCCGCCCGCCGCGTCCGAGATGCCCGCCGCCGGCGCGAAATACGGCAATGAGCGTATCATCCATTCGATTCAAAACCGGAAAGAATCCCTGTCCTTCCGCGACGACGGCATGTTTGGTGGAAGCCAGGTCGAAAATGTCGATGGCGGAGGCGAATTCTTCCGTCGCCGTGTAAGGAATGACAACAATGCATGGAAGTCCAAAAAACAAAAAACGAATCAAAATGGGGATATACCTGTTCATGATGGTCATTTTCCTCGACAACAAACCGATTGGTTTCCGCTTCAATCCGAATTGTCGTTGTCGTCCGAGTGAGAAACGCCGTATTCGTGAATTTTGCGAATTAGCGTTCTTCGTCCGATGCCGAGCGCTTCAGCGGTTTTGGTTCGGTTTCCGTTGTATTTTTCCAGCGTCTCTAAAATTACCTGTTTCTCGATATCCGACAAGGTCACGTTGCCGGTTACGAGAACCTCCGGTTTCACGTCGGAATCCCGGCGAATTTCGTAGGGAACGTTGTCGATTTCCAACTGCTTGCCGGTCGCGAGAATCACCATGCTTTCCATCACGCCCTGCAATTCCCGCACGTTTCCCGGCCAGTGGTATTTCTTCAGGCTCGTCATCGCTTCGTCCGAGATTTCCATGATTCCCTTTGCGTTTTCTTTTGCGAATCGTTTGATGAACACATGCGCAAGCAGGGGAATATCGTCGACGCGTTCACGTAAGGGAGGCACGTCGAGAGTCACCACTTTCAACCGATAGTATAAATCCTCGCGGAATTTCCCTTCTTCCGCCAATTCCTGCAGATTGGTATTCGTGGCGGCGAGGATGCGGATATCCACCGAAATGGTTTCCGAACCTCCCACTCGCTGGAATTCCTTTTCCTGCAGGACGCGAAGTAATTTCACTTGAATCGCCGTGCTGATCTCGCTGATTTCATCCAGAAAGATGGTTCCCTGATCGGCCAGTTCGAACCGCCCCTTGCGCTGTTTGATCGCGCCGGTAAACGCGCCCCGCTCGTGGCCGAAGAGTTCACTTTCCAGCAGATTTTCGGAGAGCGCGGCGCAGTGGACGGGAACGAAAAGCCGTTTTTTTCGAGGACTTAAATTGTGAATCGCCTGCGCGACCAGTTCCTTGCCGGTTCCGGTTTCACCGGTGATCAGCACGGTGGCTTTGGAAGGGGCGATTTGTTTGATTCGCTCGCGCAGGGAACGAATGGGCGGGCTCTCGCCGATGATGCCTTCAAATCCTTCGACGGCGGCGTCTCGTTCACGATGATATTCGTTTTCCATCTCGATGCGGCGTTTGTCGAGGATTTGTTCGACCAGCATTTCCAATTCATCGAGATTCACGGGTTTGGTCAAATAATTATAGGCCCCGCATCGCATGGCCTCCACCGCCATTTCGATGGTGCCATACGCCGTCAGAACGATTACGCCGAGATCGGGGGCTTCTTTTTTCGCTTCCCGCAGAAGCGTCATGCCATCCATGCCGGGCATCCGCATGTCGGTTATCAATACGTCGTAGTTATTTTTCTTGATTTTGTCCAACGCTTCGTCCCCGTCGGCGGCCACATCGACCTTGCGGGACTCGGATTCGATCGCTTTCCGCAATCCTTCGCGTGTATTCAGTTCATCGTCTGTGATCAGGATCGTTGAGCGCATGATGATTTTTAATAGTCGGTAGTTTTTTTCGGTTTCGAATATCCTTTATAGTAGCCAATGATGTTTGATATTGTAGGGTGGGATGAATAGAATGAATCCCACCATTCGGGAATTCGAAGTGGTGGATTTCACTTCGTTCAATTCACCCTATAGCGGAATAGGGAATTATTTTTTTCATCCGTGTATTTGACGCGTCACTTCCGCGACTCGTTTTCCCAATCGGCGAGCAACGGCAAGTTCTTCGGTGGATATCATGCCGGGCTGTCGATTCATGGTGGTGACGCCGACGCCGTGCGAGTATCCCAGATGTTGATTTTCGCGAATGATCGTGGGGGGAAGGCTGACGAGGGTCATTCCCAATTGAAACATGGTAACCAGCATGGCCAGCAAGGCAAATTCCTTGTCGCCGTGAAGTGTGCCGCTGCTGGTAAAAGCCGAACCGACGGTTCCGGGAATGCCGCCGTCAAGCCAAATCGGGCTGAGAACCGTATCCATGAACGTTTTCATGGACGCGCTTACGTTTCCCATATACGTCGGACAACCGAGAATCAGCCCCTGACATCCGGTAACGTGTTGCCGCATCGCATCTTCCACGCGAATCAGGCGAGATGAGCACCCCCCGACGGTTTGGACGCCTTCCGCAATCGTTTCCGCCATCCGTTCGGTATGGCCTTTGACGCTGTGATACAGAATATGAATGGTTGCCATGGATTCTTACACCCGGTTCAGGATTTTGAAAGAGTCTTGATGATCTCGAGACATTCGAGAACGGCGCGTCCGTTGTGATAGGGCGATTTCCACAATCCCGCCTTGTCGCCCGAAGGCGTTCCGTCTTCCGATACCGTGGAATGCCAGTCGCCGTTTTCCCAATCCACCTGCTTTTTTACCAGCCAATCGAGCGTCTGCAGATAACAATTGGCATATACGCTTTCTCCCGTCAGTTGATACATTTTCAAAGCGGCTACCAAACCTTCCGCCTGCACCCACCAGACTTTGTCACGCCGGTCAGCCACTGTGCGGAACGCGCCTGAATCGTAAAATCCTCCGTTCTTCTGATCGAAACCAAATTGAAGAGAATAGCCGAAAAGAGTGTGGTAGAGATCCATGAAAGGACCGTTGGAAATGCCCACGGCTTTGCACGCATCGATCAACAGCCAGACATTTTCGACGTCATGACCGTACGATACGCGATCGTAACTGGGACCACGCAACGGGATCCAATTGGGATTGTATTTGTCCGTGCAAGCGCCCAGATTTTTGCGAACCACGGAATTGCTTTCAATAAAAATCAATTCGATCAGGCGTTCCCGCACCGTCTGCGCTTTGGTTACCAAATAATGAGTCGTCAGCGCTTCCATTAAATGAAGATGCGTATTCATCAGTTTTAAATTGGGCGGGACGCTCATATAGTTGTTGATCGTGATCGGCAACGTAAACCAATCCCGCCGAAAGGATTCGTGGTATCCGCCGTTGAGCGAATCGTGCGCATAAAATTCCAGAAAATCGTACAGTTTACGCGAAAATTCTTCCACACTGCGATCGCCGGATGCTTTGGCAAACTCGGAGAGGGCATACAAGGCAAAGGCCTGGCCATACAAATGTTTGTCCGGTTTCGTCATCACCGCGCCGGCCGAATCCACCTCCCAATAAAAACCGCCGTACTGCTTGTCCCACATCTTTTCGGAGAGAAAGTTGAATCCGTAGCGCGCGGCGTCAAGATATTCCGGTTTGGCATAATCACTGTTGATCAAACGGGAATAAAACCAAACCGTTCGCGCCTGCGTCACGATGCCTTTATTGCCTCGGCCTTTCCATTTGCCATCTTTGTCATGATTCAGCCGATACCCGCCGAAGTCGGCGTCGATCACCTGGGGGTGCCAGAACGGTATGATATTTTCCAGGAGTATTCGTTCCAGCGCAGGTTTCGAAGCCAGGATTTCCTCCCGGGCGGCGTCCGCGGAAAGGTTGCGGCTGGTTTGCGCCGCGATGGATAAAGAAAAGAAAAGGCCCATCCCAAAAACGAAAATCGATGATGCTATCACTCGCAAACGCATAGTTTGTTCTCCCTTATTCGTTATCCCCTCTTGCTCCTCTACAACAGGAAACCAAATCCGATCGCGTCGAGAAAGAAGAAAAACCTTTGTTTGAATTATACTATAAAAAAAGGCCGGTAGTTGCCGACCTTTATGATTTTCATCGATTCGAAGCGGAATCAATGCACGGTACAGGCCAAAATTTCTTCAATCGTGGTTACGCCCTGAACGACTTTTTCCCATCCGTCTTCCCGCAAGGTCCGCATACCGTCTTTGCGCGCCTGATGAAAGATTGCCGCGCTGGAACTGCGCTGGAGAACCAGCTCCTTGATGGGTTCGGACAACTGTAACAATTCGAAAATGCCGGTTCGGCCTTTGTAACCGGTATAGTTGCACTCCGAGCAACCGCGGCCATGGAAGAAGTTGATGTTTTGCACTTCTTCGGGTTGAAAGCCCATTTCGCGTATCAGACCAACGTCCGGTTTATAGAGTTCCTTGCAATCAAGACAGATGTTCCGGACAAGACGCTGAGCCAAGACTCCCACAACGGCTGACGTGATCAAAAACGGCTCGACGTCCATATCGATCAGACGGGTCAGCGTCCCGGGCGCATCGTTCGTATGCATCGTGGACAGAACCAGGTGTCCCGTGAGGGATGACTCGATAGCCATTTGCGCGGTTTCCAGGTCACGAATTTCCCCCACCATGATGATGTCGGGATCCTGGCGAAGAATGGCGCGCAGGCAACGCGCAAAGGTCAAGCCCACTGCGGCGTTGATGTTAACCTGCACCACCCCGTCCATTTGATATTCGACCGGATTTTCCGTTGTGATCATCTTGAGCATGGGGCTGAATATGCGACTGAGAGACGAGTACATCGTCGTCGTCTTCCCACAACCGGTCGGTCCGGTAACCAGCACGATTCCGTTTGGGCGTTTGACCATTTTGTCCCAGACTTCGAGAGTATCCGGCAGGAAGCCGATATGTTCCAAGCCCAGGTTCATTGTGTTGCTGTCGAGAATACGCATAACCACGCTCTCCCCGTTCACGGTGGGCAGCGAGGAGACGCGAAGTTCGACGTTTCTGTCCATCATGGCGAGTTTGACGCGACCGTCCTGCGGCAGGCGGCGTTCGGCGATGTTCATCCCCGCCATGATTTTCAAACGAGAAATAATCGCATTGGCCAAATGCGAAGGCGGCGGAACGGTTTCGTGCAGGATTCCATCCACACGATAGCGGATGCGAAGCGTATTTTCGAACGGTTCGACGTGCAAGTCGGAGGCCCGATCCTTGATCGACTGCAGAAGAATCAGGTTCACCAATTTGATGATCGGCGCTTCGTGAACGATCTTTTCCAAATTACCAAAACTATCGTCTTTTAGGTCGAGTTGCAAATCCGCGGCATCCAATTGATGGAGCACCTCATCGACGGATTCGCTGCCGGTTCCATAATATTCGTCGATCGCCCCTTGAATTTCGTCTTCCGTTGCGATGACGCCGCGAATATTATGATCGAGCCAGATGCGCAAATCATCCAGCGTCGTGACGTTCAATGGATCGGAAATGGCTACGACGAGCGTCCCGGTTTCTTTGTCCAAATCGACCGGAAAAATCTTATATTGCCGAGCCAGTTCCGGCGGAACCAGATTGAGGACGGCCTCGTCCAATGCGTAATTGCTGATTTTGACCATTTCCATACCGACCTGGCCGGCCAATACGGAAAGAAGGTCTTCTTCTGTGGTATAATGAGCTTGTTCCGATACTGCGGAAACCTGTTCGAGCACGGCATCCCGCACCGCCTGGCCGGCTTCCTCTCCAACCAAAGTGGATGTGGTTTCCACTTCGCCGACAATCCCCGCCGCTTCTTGATGGATCAGCGAGATAATTGCGGATTCCCGGTCGCCATCCCCCGAACCCGAAGACGATGCTTGTTCAGGTACGGGAAATTCGTCTAAAGGGAATTCATTTTTCCGCTCTTCTTCCGTCTTGGGTTCAGGTGACTTTAGTGGAGCCTTTTTTCGTCCCAGTCCCAGCATGTTCAATACCCTTTCCCTTTTGTTTTATCTTCACTCTTTGCTCCTCTTGCGAGGGGCTTCCGTTTGGGCGATCACCCAATCATTCAATGGATGATTCGCTCCCGGCAAAACGGGTTTCGAACCATCTGGCGGATTCACGTTTAATCATGCAGAATTTTTTGCCGTTGTTCATCAGGTTCGTGTGCGCGTTCGACGGCGTCTTCCGCCGTGATAATCCCTTTTTTGTAAAGATTATATAAAAACATATCCAACGTGATCATTCCGAGTTTTCCACCGGTTTGAATGGCGGATATGATACGGTTCGTCTGCCGCTCGCGAATCAGGTTCGCGATGGCGGGAGTCATGATCATGATTTCGTAGGCAGCCACACGTCCCTTACCGCTGGCGCGCCCCAGCAGCGCCTGCGAAATGGAGGCGATCAAGGTAACCGACAGCTGCATGCGAATTTGTTCCTGCTGGTTGGTGGGAAACGCATCGACGATGCGGTTGACGGTGGCTGCGGCGCTGTTGGTATGAAGCGTGGCAAAAACCAAGTGCCCGGTTTCTGCTGCGGTAATGGCGGCCTGCATGGTTTCCGTATCGCGCATTTCCCCAACCAGAATCACGTCGGGATCCTGCCGAAGAGCCGAACGCAAACCATCCGCAAAGGAAGTAACATCCACATGCAATTCGCGGTGAGTTACGATGGAACGGCGATGGGGGTGAAAATACTCAATGGGGTCCTCGATCGTAATAAGATGGGTATCCCGGTTCCGATTGATATAATCCAACATGGTGGCAAGAGTTGTCGTTTTTCCACAACCGGTCGGTCCTACCACGAGGACCAGTCCACGATGCCGATGCAACAGTTCCTTTGTCGCTTCCAGCGGCAAACCCAAATCCTCAAACGAAAGAATTCGCGAGGGAATCAAGCGCATTACCATGCCGTAATTTCCCATCGTCCGAAAGATCGACACGCGAAACCGGGCCAAATTTTGAAACGCATATCCATAGTCCGCGCTTCCGATTTGTGAAATGGCCTCGCGATGCATGTCAGGAGAAATACTATTCATCAAATATTCGGTATCATCCGGCGTGAGCGGTTCATTTCCCAGGTCTTCCAATCGTCCGTCGATGCGAATGACGGGAGGCCGTCCCACCCGCAAATGAAGATCGGAGGCGTCGCGTTCCACGACGATTTTCAGCAGATCTTCCATTTGAATTTTACATTTTTGAGTACTTGCCATCGTTGCAACCTCTAAAGATTTATAAGAATATGGATCACGGATTTATATTTCATCGCCGGCAGTAATACGAGCCACTTCCACCATCGTGGTATGGCCTCGCAGGACTTTCTTCCAACCGTCTTCACGCAAGGTTCTCATCCCCTGTTTGCGAGCGACGGCGCGGATTTGGTCGCTTCCCGCATTATGAAAAACCAAATCGCGAATTTCGTCCGAGTTTTCCAACACTTCGTGAATGGCGGTTCGGCCTTTGTAGCCGGTGTAATTGCAATTCTCGCATCCTTTGCCGCGATAAAATTTATAGCCTTGGTATTCGTCCGGATCGAAACCGAGATCCTTGATTACGAGTGGATCGACTTCATACGCTTCCTTGCATTCCTTGCAGATGGTTCGAACCAGACGTTGGGCGATAATCGCCTGAATCGCGGAAGAAACGAGAAAGGGTTTGATCCCCATTTCCACCAAACGAGTATTGGCGCCGGGCGCATCGTTGGTGTGAAGCGTGGAAAACACCAAATGCCCGGTCATGGCGGCGCTGATGGCGATTTCAGCGGTTTCCATGTCACGGATTTCACCGACGAGAATGACGTTGGGCGCCTGGCGCAGCATCGAGCGCAACGCCAGCGCGAATGTCAGGCCGATGTCCTCGTTCACCTGCACCTGGTTGATACCTTCGATCTGATACTCGACCGGGTTCTCCACCGTGATGATCTTGGTGTCGACATTGTTGATGACGTTCAACGCGGAATAAAGCGTTGTTGTTTTTCCCGATCCCGTCGGTCCGGTCATCAAAATGATGCCGTGAGGCTGACGGATCATTTTCTTGAATTTTTCAATATTATCTTCCAGAAATCCGATTTGCTCCAATCCGAGCAGAACTCCGGATTGTTCCAGCAAACGTGTAACGATGCTCTCGCCGTGAAGCGCGGGAAGCGCGGACACACGAAAGTCGAATTGCCGTCCCAATATCACTTTCTGGATACGACCGTCTTGCGGAACCCGTTTTTCGGAAAGGTCCATTCCGCTCATCAATTTCAAACGGGAAAGAATGGGGCCTTGCAATTTCTTACTGGGCGACTGAATTTCGTGAAGGACGCCATCTATACGAAAACGGATGATGAACTTGTCTTCGAACGGTTCGAAGTGGATATCGGAAGCCCGCAAACGGACGGCTTCTTCGAAAATCAGGTCGACGAGGCGCATAATGGGACCTTCGTCATCCACACTAATGTCCTCTTTCAGCATCTCCGAATACGACTTGCCGCCCTTTTCGAAGCCAAATCTTTGATCTTCACTGATCTCGTTCAACATATCCTCGACCATGGCCTGATCGCTTTTATAATAGCGCTCGATGGCGATTTGGATTTCATTTTCTCGCGCGAGCACCCAATTGATGCTTTTACCGGTGAAAAAGTAATCCAGCGTGTCGTTGGCGTCCAGATTGAACGGATCGGATATGGCAACGGTGATGACGGAATCTTCTTTATCGATGACGATCGCATTGAAGCGACGAGCCAACTTCTCCGGCAACAAATTGACGGTTTCCGGCAAGAGCCGCCGGCGGCGAAGTTGAATGATTTCCATGTTGGCCTGTTTGGCCAACGATTCCAACATGCCTTCCGCATCGACTTCGACGGTGGCAAAGTCGACATCCTGAAGCCGTTGCGCGCTTTCTTCCTCGATCTGATAATTTTTCTCTTCCTGCTCTTCTTCAGGTGGAATTCCGTTGATCAGCGCCGTTTTCTCATTTTGTTCAGCCATCTCTGATTGTCACCTGCCGTATAGTTTGGGGGAAAAAGCGTACTTGGATTGGTATATAAGATGCTGATTCTTTCCCATTTTAAGAAGTATATATTGTTACAGAAATATGCGTCAAGGATATGGAAGGTTTTCTATCCGGTTCTTTACGTATCGTTGACAACTTAAATTATACCGTTTTTTCCATTTTCCCATAGACTGGCAAAAAAGAAACCGGGATTTACCGGTGGAGTGGATGAACGGACATCACATCTGCCAGCCTTGAATCTGCCGGATGATCTTTTCCACATCGTTCTGCGTCGGATCGAGATGCAGGGAAACACGCAGAGTTTCCAATGCTTCCTCGAACAGCCCCATATGGCAGTACAAGAGGCCCAATGAACGATGGGTGAGCGGAAGCGAAGGATTGAGATCCCTGGCTTTTCGAAGCGCTTGCTCCGCTTCCGTATAGCGTTCCAATTTTGCCAGCGCAACTCCGTGATTCAAGACCGCATGCGCATTCGTTTTATCGTCTTCCCATGCGGCGGCAAACAGAGGCTCCGCCTGCGCCCAATTTTGCCGGTCCGCCTCCAACAAACCTTCGGCCAGGCGCAACAGGTTTATCGGCATGGCCATGGATTTCATTTGCGTAAATATCGATTCGGCTTTCTTGCGATTTCCGATCTTTAATGCCAGATTAAATTGGTTAAATCGCACCACGCCGTCATTGGGATTGATATCCAGCGCTTTCTGTAACAGCTGATCCGCGTGATCAAAATCCGATAATCGATCGAACGCGACCGCTTTATTATTCATCAAGTCCACTCGATTCGGATTTCCTTTTCCCGCGTTTTCATACAACTCGACAGCCCTCTCATACTGTCCGTTATGGCCGAGCAAATTGGCGTAATTATAAAGAGCGGGAAGGTACGATTCGAATCGAACAATCAACTCTTTATACGTTGCCGCAGCCGCATCGCGCTGATCGGTCATTTCTTCAAAACCGGCAAGATTAAACAAGGCTTCGGGAAGCGGATTTTTTTCCTGAGCGGCTGTTTTCAAAAGGTTGATATCCGATTCGGTCGGCTGCGCGCCGGATACATACGTTCGATTCACAGCCGCCAACTGCCGGCTTACTTCCGAAAGAGACCGCATGGTTTCCCACTCATTGACGGCGGCTGCCAACTCCGCATTTCGCGCCTGAATTAACGCATTGCCGTTTCGCACCTCGGTAAATAAAGCCGAATCCATTTCTTCCTGCCGCCGCAGCAAATTCGCATACATCGTTGCCGCCTCTTGTAACAATCCCAGGCGATAGGATGAATGCGCCATGCCGATTTGAGCCCGTATATTCTCCGGATCAAGTTGAAGCGCCATTTTGAAACTCTCACGCGCCTCTTCAAATTGATACAATCTCATCAGAACTTCTCCCCGAATAATGAACGGAAGCGGCTGATCGGGATGCGCATTCAGGGATTCCTGAATCAGTTGAAGCGAGACCTCCGGATACCCGGCATGAAAACGCTCGAGCGCTCGCGCATTGAGAATAATGGCATTATCGGGGTATTTTCGCGCCAGATCCTGAAGAACGATGAGAGCATCCGATTCACGTCCGAGCGCGAGAAAACTCATGGCCATATTGACCATACCGGGAAAGAAATCGTCAAACTCGCGGCAGGACGTTTCAAAATAATCGGGCGCCTGATAGATATCTCCCCTCAGGAATGACAAGCATCCCAGATTATAATAAGCCCAATAATTCGTCTGATCGGTATCAAAAACCGCGTTGTATGCATTGTAGGATTGCTTGAAATCGCCTCGGGACAGCAGTAAATTGCCCATTTCCAACTGCGCTTCACTTACAAAAGGCCAACCGGATACGATTTCCCGCAACAAGGTTTCCCCTGCCTGTGTCTCTCCGCGGCGGCTGTGGATTTGATACAATTGCATTCCCGTAACCGGATCCAACTTAAACCGTTCCACCACCGCTTTCAGGTTTTTCACCGCCGCATCATTTTCACCCATAAGCAAACGGATTTTGGCGGCAGTAACCAGAGATTCTTTGGCAATCCCCGCGTCCGAATCGGATATTTCATCGAAAATGACAAGCGATTCTTCAAAACGACTTTGAAAATAGAGGGAAAGCCCAAGGTAAAAGCGGGTTTCCAGTTCGGACGCTCCCGCTTTTTTAAACGCTTCTTCCGCTTCTTTGCTGCGATCTGCGCTCAAATAGGCTTTTCCCAACCGGGTATGCGGTTCCGCCCAATGAGGAACAAGTTCGACAGCCTTCCGCGCCGCGTCGATCGCTCCTTCATAATCGTGTCGGAGCATTTTGAGATCGGAAAGAAGCAGGTAGGCTTCCGGAATGGTTTCGTCCAAATGGATGGCTTCGCGAAGATGCATTTCCGCCTCGTTCAAATCGTTCTTTTTTCGGCCTTCACTGCGAAGCAATGCAACCCCGGCCAGACCGGCTTCGGCTTCGGCTTCGTTGCCCTTGTCTTTCAACATTAGAAATTTGTTTTGGGCGTTCAGGTAAGAGCCTTGTTTTAAAAACAACCATCCGGAGAGAGCGAGAGCGCGGAGATCTTCCGTTCCGAATTGGAGAAGAGGAACTAAAACTTCCTGCGCTTTGCCGTATTCGCCTGTCCGATAGAGAGATTGAGCCACCAGAAGCCGTTCTTCGGCGGCGAACGACTCTCCTTCCACTTTCGGTCCCAAATACTCGATGGCGCCTTGATAATCGCCTCGCTTGAACAGGAGTTCTCCCTGCGAAATGACCGATTTCCGGTGGACCTGGAAGGCAATGAATCCGGCAAGAGAACCGAGAACCGCAATGATTACGATTAAAATGATAATGTTTCTGGACATGATCTCTAACAACCGCTCATGATTTATATATAAATACTCATTCGTGGTATCGTACATTCTTTTTTTAAAAAAGACCAATGATTTCTGCGAAAAAGCTGTATGGAATCATTCAACGATCACCGTCTCTCCGCCAGGAACAGCCAAACGCATCCATTTTTTCGAAAAAACCTCGTCTTATCATTCGAACGATAACATGATTTGCAAAGAATTGTCAATTCAATACCTCTTCGTCTTTGAACCAGGAGGGCGCTTCCATGATCACGATTCCATCATGCGGGTCCGTCGGATTTTTATCGTACCGGAATACTTCGTTCAACGTGCGGCCTTCCAGCAAGCCATGCAAAACCTTGATGTTGGGTGAATTATCCTCTTCCATTGCCAGGCGCTGCTGAAATCGGTTTTGCCATTCGAGATAAAGATAAGGAAAACGCACACGCGTTCTTTCCATACCGACAAATTCCCGTAACAAGGCCGTCCCTTTCGCCGGGGGCAGACGAAATAATCGGTAATAAAAGAAATATTGCCGAATTTTCCCGTAATCATGAACGACATAGCGGATCCCCTCCTCTCGCAGACGAGATACGAGTTGTTCCACGGTCATACTCTCCCATGACCAGGCAATCAAAGGATCCGTATTGAACCAATCCGCGCCGATAAATCGATTGGGACAATAGAAAGGTTGATCGATGCCATGCAGCAGGACCAGATCATCTTTTTTCGTATTCTCGCGTAGAAATCGAAACGCCTGATTCGGTTCGTGCTCGAATCGAGTCACCCTTTCGAGGTAGTCGTCTTTCGATACCTTGCCGCTGACGACCAGCCAGGGTTCGTAGGTCCTCGGCATAAACAATAAACCGGTCGTCGCGGAAAGGCCATACAGGATCACAACGAGAAACAAACAACGGTTCCCTGGCCGTTTTTCCAGCAATGCCGCCGCCGTTTTTCCATAAAGCGGCGCAATAACCGCCAACGAAGGGAGTAAAAAACGGGTGTCGCGATAGGTATATGCCCACAGAAGAAATAAAAACGCGCCGAAAAGAAGATGCAATCGCATCCGGCGGTTCCATCGCAAGTCCAATAAAATGAGGGGCAATAAAATCAACCAAATTGCGCCTAACGGCCAGGAGCCGAATCCTTCATCGGGCGGCAGCCATGCGAATTGACCGTGCAGAAACGTGATTTCACCCAAAGGCCAGGCTCCGAATAGATCCGTTTCTCTTCGATCGCCATGAAAAAGCGTGATGCGAATCGGCAAGGTGAGAAAATCAACAACCTTTTCCACAATCGGCAATTGCCTGACCGCATTCAGATTGCCCTTGATGCCTGCATGATACGAAAAGAAGGTCGCATTGAATTCCGACCAATGCGGCGTGGGAAAAGTGTTTCGCGCGAAGGGATAGAGTGGATTTCCCAACAGAATTGCATTTTTAACAAACCAGGGCGATGCCGTGATACCGGCAACGGCAAGTACAATCCCCGCCAATTTCACCCGCCGCCAAATAGAATGGTCAACGCGCCTGATCCATGCCAAACAAACGGCGCCCGCGAAAAAAAACAGGATGGTTAACGCCGTATACTTACAGCTCACAGCCAAACCGGCGGCGATTCCCAGCAAAATAGCCGATTTTCGAAGCGATTCCCATTTACCATCCCGCAAACGCTCGACCAACTCCACGCAAATCGTGAGTCCGAGAACCATGTAGCAGGTCAAACCGAATTCAATGAACGACCAGGATGCAAAAATGGGAACGAAGGGAGTCGTGGCCAGCAATAAGGCCGCGAGAACACCCGTTTTCGTGTTTCCAATCGCCTTTCCAAGACGATAGACCAATATCAGAGTGAATAGAAAATAACAGAAATGAATCAGTTTTGGGCCCGAAATCGAATCGAACGCCAGCGGAATCAGGAACAGATATTCAATTAAAAATGGAAAATTCGAAAAGGCGATGTTTGGTAAAAACACAAATCCGCCATGTTGGAGATACAGTTTGGGAACGGTTACATGATAACGCAAGCCGTCGGACTGAGTCGGCGGCATGAGCGAGGAAACGAACGCAAAAAAAACGGCAACCGCAATCAACAGTATATAAATCCACAGTTCATGCGTACGTTTCTCTTCCCGGTTTCTCCATGCCCGCCAATGGCGAATCAATTCTTTCCACTTTTCGATCAGAATTCGATAACTGGCCCAAAGGAAAAGCGCGAAAATAAGTGCGATTGTCATGCGATTCAAAATCTGTGACAGCGCCAGAAAAAACAGAACATACGACAGAATCGCCCACCCGAACGGAATCGCAAGCGCCACGCTTGGTAAAGATACGTTCTCGTATCCAATCCATCGCAACAACAAAACGCCAAGGCCGTATCCGATAAAGGCCATGAAAAGAATGAAAACAAGATCAAATACGTGAGCATAGACCGTGTAGGGACGGAACAAATAAAAAATAGAGGGCCAATTGGCGTAAATTGCGTCCCAGCGAACAAGATTCACACGAATTTGGTTGTGATAAACATAAGCGGGAAAAACCAACAGGCATAACAATACAAAAAGAAAAGATTTATGCCGTGAAATAGCGCAACCATAGGAATATCTCTTATTTTGTGGGGAAGAATGCACCATTGCCCTTGTCCGTTGGCAGAAAATTTGCAATAAGTTGTACATACCATTGCCATGAGAGGTTAATTGAATTTAATCTTAAGTCAATAAACGATCAGGATGCAAAAATACACAAGTTAAACAAATGATTCGAATCAAAATTCCCTTTCAATTTAAGATATACCTGCTGATTCTGTTCTTGTTCGTGCTGTTATTACAGCAAATAGCTTCCCGTGTAAACACGATTGTATCGAATCAATTTGTCCAAGAAGAGACGTTGCGATTCGAAGGATTGAAAACCCTGTTTTACAATTTATTGCGATTGAAAATCGAATCGCTGGAAAAGGAAGCGCGGGTATTGGCCGATCAGATTTATGTGCGGGAAGCATTGGAAACGCTGGCCGATGGCCGTCTGGTCGAAAGTTTTTTGGTTTCCGCGATTCCCGCCGATCAACGCCGCGAAATTGTCATTGTGACGGATAAAAATGGAACGGTAGTGGATGGAATTTTCCCTCTCGGAAAGGATGAGGACGCCAATTTATCCATGCCCATCGATCAAATTCAACAGTTTCTTCTCTCCTTTCCGCAACTGAAGGACGTTTTACATAACGGACTTCCCACGACCGCCTACATCGCCTTCGGCAGTTCCGATCCGCCGCATATTTTCGTTTTGTCATCCACGCCGGTTTTTAATGAGGAACGAAATCAGACGATTGGCAGCATTATTCTCGGTTTTCCCGTGGATGAACATCTCGCCCAAACGCTTCGGCGCGGCAGCCATTATCATATCGGGTTTATTTTAGGGGATCGGATCATTTCGTCCACGCTGGAACAGGAGCGTATGATCGATTTGTCAAACACGTGGTCCAACATGTCTCGCAGTAATCGAAGATCGGTGTTGGACAAACCGCAGGTCATCGAATTGTTTCATGAATCGTATCTCGCTTACTCCGCGCCTCTGCCGGTTTCTCATGACTCGCAAGGGTGGTATTTGATTCTACGATCACTGGAAGACACGTACCTTTCCCTCCAACGATTACGCCAATCGGTTCTCGGAAACAGCCTGATTATTCTTTGTCTGACTCTGTTGATCGGATATGTACTGGCGCGGGGGGTTACCGCCCCGCTGAAGATTCTTGCCGAACGCGTGGCGCGAATCTCGAAAGGAGATTTCACCTTCACGCCTTCCCTACGCACCGGAGACGAGTTGGAATTGCTGAATCAGGCCATCAACCAAATGGCGCAAACGTTGCAAAGCCGCGAGTTGGAAATTAAAGAATACGTTTGTAAAATTGAAGACTGGAACAAGGAACTGGAAGAGAAAGTGGCGGAACGAACGAAAGATCTGGAGGAGAAAAATTTCCGTTTGCGCACCATTTCGAAAGAATTGGGTCGAGCCTATGCGCAAATAGACGACGAACTCAAAGTCGTCGCCCAATTGCAAAAAAAATTGCTACCCGCGCCGTCCAAAGACTTTGACCATTGCCTCATTCGTTCCTATTACCTTCCCAACGGACGAACCGGCGGCGACTATTATGATTATCTATCTTCCGATCCACGGCGCTTATTCGTGTTGATGGCCGACGTGTCCGGCCACGGAACGCCGGCCGCTTTTATTATGGGCATTACCCGCGCGATGTCGCATTCCATGATTCCCCATATGACGTCGCCCGTGGCCATCTTGCGTTCCCTTAATAACGTTTTGTTGAACACGATTCGCCGGGGAGAATTCGTCACCATGTTTTTGGGATGCCTGGATTTCGCCTCGAATCAGCTCCACTATTCCGTCGCCGGCCACCCGCCGCCGTTTTTATATCGCGCTGATCATAATAATTTGGAAAAATTAGCCGTCGATCGCGGACTGCCGTTGGGAATCATGGAAGAAGCGATATACGAAGAAGTCATCGTGCAAATTCAGCCCGGCGACCGTCTGTTGCTCTACACGGACGGAATCATCGAAGCCCATAACGAGAAAAAAGACTTTTTCAGTGAAGAACGGCTGGAAGCCATCGTACGAAAAAACGCCGATTTGCCGCCCGAAGACCTGCTTGACGCCATCATGCAGGCGTTGGAAGATTTCGTTGATCGCCCTCTCGAAATCGAACCGTTGGAGGACGATGTCACGCTGATGGCCATCGATTTTTTCAACGATGAAAAACCGGTTTTTTTGTCCGCTATCGACAAATGAAAAGTATTACGGATTCCAATCCGCGCCGCCTGCTATACAAAATCGCTCTAACTTATTATATTGAGATTTTCATACAAATTGGTTGCCAACAAAGTATCACTACCGAACATGTATCGTTTGTCGCGGTAGGCTGAAGAAATACCGATTATACTTTGAGCACAGATTTTTCAGAGGAGAGAATCAATGCATCGAATCATGCGAAATGGAATGCTCGCCATCGTCGCGTCTCTGGTTATTGGAGGCGTATGGACAAATACCGGCGAAGCCGAAACGGCGCGGAAGGGCGTATCGGTCGACTTCAAACATGGCAGATTGAAGGTTGCCGAAAACAAACGTTTTCTGGCGCACCAAGATGAAACTCCCTTCTTTTATTTGGGCGACACCGCGTGGGAACTTTTTCATCGTTTGAATCGTGAAGAGGCGGAACGCTATTTGGAAAAACGACGCGCGCAGGGATTTACCGTGATCCAGGCAGTAGTTTTAGCCGAGTTGGACGGACTCGATACGCCCAATGCGTATGGAGACAAACCTCTGCTTGATAACAATCCCATTAAACCGAATGAGGCTTATTTCCAACATGTCGATTTCATCGTGAATACGGCGGAAGCAAAAGGGATATTTATGGGGATGCTGCCTACATGGGGCGACAAAGTCGTGAAAGCGTGGGGGAAAGGTCCCGTCGTCTTCACGGAAGAAAATGCACGCATTTATGGTAAATTTTTGGGATCGCGTTATAAAGACAAACCCAACATCATTTGGATTTTGGGAGGTGACCGGCTGGCGGATCAGGTGGAAGGGATTTGGCGGGCGATGGCGAAAGGGATCGCGGAAGGCGACGGTGGAAATCATCGGATGACCTATCATCCGCAGGGCGGTCAGACGTCGGCGAAGTGGTTTCATGAGGATTCCTGGCTCGATTTTAATATGCTGCAATCCGGCCATTCGCATTTTGATTTACCCAATTATGAAAAAGTTGCAGCGGATTATCGACGTACGCCGATCAAGCCGTGTATGGACGGGGAGCCGCGGTATGAGGATCATCCGGTCAATTGGAAACCGGAAAATGGGTGGTTCAACGATTTCGATGTGCGGCAGGCCGCGTATTGGGCGTTGTTCGCGGGGGCGCACGGCCATACATACGGTTGCCACGATATCTGGCAGATGATGGCGCCGGGACGCCAGCCCATTTCCTCCGCCCGCAACAACTGGTACGACGTGCTCGATCTGCCGGGGGCGTGGGATATGTTGCATGTGCGGAATCTAATCGAATCGCGTCCATTTCTGACGCGCGTTCCCGATCCGGCGATCATTACCGCGGGGCAACGAGAAGGCGCGGGACGCCTGCAGGCGACGCGGGGAGATGACTATCTTTTCGTTTATACGCCTTATGGGCATTCCTTTACCGTGCAAATGGGGAAAATCAGTGGAGCAAAGGTAAAAGCCTGGTGGTTTGATCCACGCGAAGGAACGGCTGCCTTGATCGGAACATTTACGAATGATGGAGCGAAGAAATTTGATCCGCCCGGCGAGCCGAAACGCGGGAATGATTGGGTGTTGGTGATGGACGACGCGGAGAAGGGATTTTTTGAACCGGGTAAATAACGAAATCCAAACAAGGGCAGAAATAACGCTGCCCCTGCCGCCCGAACGAGGTTGAGAAATGAGTCGTTGCTATCCTGTCGATGAAAAAATACTTCATGAAATGGTGCAGGTTATCGTGAATGAAGTGGATCCACTGCGCATTATTCTCTTTGGTTCTCGTGCAAAGAAACATTGCCGACCGGATTCCGATATTGATCTCCTGATCATTGAACGAACACCGTTCCACAAAGAGCGAAGCCGTCTTCGAGAAGCAACTCGTCTTTGGAAAGCATTGGCTGGATTTCGTGTTCCCAAAGATATTCTGGTGTTTTCACAGGATGAGGTGGAAAAAATGAGTGATTCTGTTAATCATGTCTTGGGAGTAGCTATGCGGGAAGGGATCGTTTTGTATGAAGCCGCATGAACATGCCCATTGATTATGTAAAGTGGATATTCAAGAAACACATGATAAAGAAGTGAAGGAGAAATACCATGCCGAAAGCAACGTTGGCTGTAATTGTTGGTAACCGGGATTTCTTCCCGGATCGTTTGATCAGCGAAGGCCGCCAGGATATTCTGAAATTATGCGGGGAAATGGACATCGAGCCGATCATCCTCGGTGAAAACGATACCAAACTCGGCGCGGTGGAGACGTGGGAACACGCCAAACGCTGCGCTGACTTGTTCCGATCTCAACGCGACCGCGTTGAAGGCGTGTTGGTGACGCTGCCCAATTTCGGCGATGAAAAAGGGGTGGCCGAAACGTTGAAACTATCCGGCCTGGATGTGCCGGTTCTCGTGCAGGCGTATCCCGATGATCTTGACGCCATGTCCGTCGAACGCCGCCGCGACGCCTTTTGTGGCAAGATTTCCGTTTGTAATAATTTGCGGCAATACGCGATTCCGTTTTCATTGACCGACTTGCATACCGTTCGACCGTTAACGGATGAGTTTCGCGCGGATCTGGAACACTTTATTGGCGTCTGCAAAGTCGTGAACGGCGTGAGGACCGCGCGTTTGGGAGCGATCGGCGCGCGCCCGAACGCATTCAATACGGTCCGCTACAGCGAGAAATTGCTGCAGGAATCGGGCGTCAGCGTTTCCACGATCGACCTTTCTGAAATTTTCGGAAAGGCGCATAAATTAGCGGACGACGACGCGAAGGTAAAAGCCAAATTGGCGGAAATCCGTGCGTATGCGGACGCCGGCAAGGTTCCGCAAGCGTCGATGGTGTTGATGGCGAAACTGGCGGCGGCAATCCTCGAATGGATGGAAGCGCTCGATCTGGACGCCGCCGCGATTCAGTGCTGGACGTCGTTGCAGCAGAATTACGGCGTCAACGCCTGCGCGCTGATGAGCATCATGAGTGAGAAACTCATGCCCAGCGCCTGCGAAGTGGACGTCACTGGCGCTCTATCCATGTATGCCCTGCAATTGGCGTCGAACCAACCCAGCGCGCTGGCGGATTGGAATAACAATTACGGCGATGATTACGACAAATGTATTTTGTTCCACTGCGGCAATTGGGCCAAATGTTTCTTGCCCGACGGCAGGATTCAACCGGCGGATATTCTCGCCGTCACGTTGGGAGAACAGTGTACGCATGGCGCGATTGCCGGCCGCACGCCGGCGGGTCCGGTCACGTTCGCTCGCATCAGCACGGACGATGCGATGGGGATGATTCGCGCCTACGTTTGCGAAGGGGAGTTTACCGACGATCCGCTGGATACGTTCGGCAGCCGCGCCGTGGTGGAAATTCCCGGCCTGCAGGAATTAATGCAGTATATTTGCATGAACGGATTCGAACATCACGTCGCCATGAACGCTTCGCAGACGGCGGATATTCTCGCGGAAGCGTTCAGCCATTATCTGGATTGGGAAGTTTACTATCACGAATGAGGATTGATCATGCCGAAAAAAAAGCCGATGCCGCGATTGCGGATTGAAAAGGGAACGAATCCTTACTCGCGGGAAGTGCAGGGCGAGGCGAATGAATGTATTTGCGTTGCCATGACGTTGGATCGCGCGCGCCAGGAACTCGGACTCGAAACGAAGACCGAATTGGAAGATGTTTTCGATCGGTTGGAATACAACGCGCCTCGCATTGCCGTCATCACCGGCTCTCCCGATCACCCGGCGCATGTGATGGATCACGAAACCCTGCTCAAGGCCGTCATCTCGATATGGAATCGCGGCGGCGTGCCGTTCGTGTTCGGCATCCCTGTCGTTTGCGACGGTACGGCGCAAAGCAACCACGGCATGTGTTATTCGCTGCAATCGCGCAATCTGGTCAGCGCCATGGTTGTCAATCAAATGGAAGGGCATTCGTATCACGGCGCGTTCGTGATTCAGGGCTGCGATAAAACGCCGTTCGGCGTCTTGAACGGGCTGGCGGCGCTCGACGTTTCGCGCCGGATGAGAAACGAAGCGCCGGTGTTTGCCACGTTCGCTCCCGCGCATGTGTTGCGCGGGGGGACGATTCCTAATGCGCTGAGGAATGAATTGCTGGCCGTGGCGGATCGCGCCGCGGATATGGGATTTGCAGAGATCGGCAAGGATTTGCGCGACACGATGTTTTACATTTTGCAATGTTCATCCAATCAGGCGTTTCAAGGCGTGTTTCTGCGCGCCGTGCAGGCGGGAATCATGACCCACGAGCAGCATAAGGATTTCGAAAAACGACTGGCGGTGAGCACCTGCGACCGCAAGGGAGGCGTTTGCGCGTTCAACGGAACCGGCAACAGCTGCCGGCATTTGACGTGCGCATTGGGATTCGTGCATCCCGGCCTTGCCTACCTGATCGAACCGCCAACCTTCGAACAGGTCGATGCGGCGGTGGAAGCGATGTTGTCCGTCTGTAACGATCCCACGTATAGCGTGTCCAACATCGTGATTCAAAATATGGAAAACGCCGTTCGCGTGCACAGCACGATGGGCGGCTCGACGAATTTGATGATGCATTTGATTTCTGCCATGATTTATGCCGGAAAACGGTTTTCCATTCACGAGTATGATAAAATTCGTCGGAAAACGCGGATTCCTGACCTGTTCGATTATAGTTTGACGGAAGGAAGAGACATCTTTGCGCTGGCGCAGCAATGTTGCGACGGTCGGATTGCCGGAATCGAAACCGTCTTGTATGAATTGAAGCGAAACCAGGTTCCCATTGTTGACGATGCCCCGACGATGGCAGGAATGACGTGGGCGCAGCGACTGCTACAAACGAAGAACCTTTCCGCCGAGAATGTGAAAGTAAATCCCATCATTCTTTCGCAACCGCGCCGGAAGATCAGTGGAATTGATGTCTTATCCGGTAACATCTTTGAGTCAGCCGTCGTGAAAATCAGCGGGATGTCGGAGGAGCAACTTAACAAATTCGACGAAAAAGTCGCCGTGGTGTGTTATTGCGAAAGTGAAGAGGAAGCCATTCAACATTTATTGAATGATCATTTTCTTGAGGATTTCAAGAATGAATCGAATCTGACCAAGGAAATGTTATTGCACCTCTACCAACATAACGCAGGAAAACGCGGACAGAATTTGAAGTTGCGCAAAAATCGCCATTTTCTCTATCAACTCCTAGTTGATGAAAAAATACTGCGCATTGCCTTCGTGATTGCGGGCGTGGGGCCGGAAGCCTATGGCATGCCGGAAATGTTTACCCCCATGCAGCACATCAATTCGAATTCGGTCCTGCGAGAAATCGCGTCGGTTATCAGCGACGGCCGGTATTCGGGAGTCAGTTACGGCGCCGCGATCGGGCACGTGACGCCGGAAGCCTATAATTATGGTAAAATAATCTATTTGGCGACAGGGGATCTGCTTCATCTCCGTCTGCGAAAACGGCGAATCGATTATCTCGATACGTGTGAGTTTCATTATGGAAAAATACAGGTATTTAAGAGGAATTTGGAAAATAATCGCCCCCATCTGGCGTGCAAACGGATCAAACGAATGCAGGAACGCCGCCTGCCCATCGATCCGACGAATCGCATGAATCACGTCACCGATGCGGCGCATGGGGTGGTTCCGATGGAAATATGGAATCAAGCCAGGCGATAACGGAACGTTGATACTACAAATACGGGTAGAGAAAGCGTCCCGCTTGCAGGACCATGGCTTTGGTGCAATTTTCGTGATTAATGCAAGCGTCTTGCTTGCGGAACGGCGCAGGCGGGGACGTTTGCTCTACCCACGTTTTTCTTGATATGGACCTACAGGACCAATTGGACGCAACGAAGGATAAAAATAGGTTGTGGTGCGGACCTCCGGTCTGCACGCGCAGGTTGGAAGCCCGCACCACAATTTTTTCATATAAAATTTAGGTGAAACGATGATGAAATACTTACAAAGAGGTATGAATAGGTTCGTATTGGTGTTTCTGCTTGTACTCATTATCACGCAAAGGGCAACGGCGGGTGAAAACGGAACCGAGCAAAGCATTTGCCGTGTTTCCGAGATTGAATTGAAGGCCACCCAGGCGAATTTGGCCTATTGGCTGGAGACGATGATCCGTTTTTATAAATACACCTGGCCGGAAATATCAGCGGTAACCGGCTATGACGCGAGCGAAGTCGACCGACAGATAGACGAATTGAAAATCGATACGACGCCGTTCGCATATCAGGATGGAGAGCCGATACGCGTTTTGCCATATCCCGGCGGCAGGCATCCGCGCATCGGTTTCCAGGATGGCGCCATCGATCCGCAGCGGGGAACGAAAGCGGGAATTTTTTTGCCGTGGACCAACGCTGGTTACATCGTCGTCGATCTGCCGGAAGCGATCTTCAGTAATCTGGGTTTGACGTATCTGGCTCATACCCATATTCCCACGATTTGGGATGAGAAAAAAATTCAAATTCCCAATATCGATTGGACGCGAAATGGGGACGGGAGTTTGTCTTATGAGCGAGAATTGCCGAACCGAATCGCGTTCGGCGCAACGATTCGGCCTGCCGAACAACGCGTCGAGATGGAATTGTGGCTGCGGAACGGAACGCCGGAACCGTTAACGAGTATGAGAACGCAGATTTGCATCATGCTGAAAGGCGCTCCTGATTTCAACGAATTGATAAATAAGAATAAGATTTTGCGCAAACCGGTCGCGGCGGTTCGATCAATAGCAGGGAATCGTTGGATTTTGACCGTGTGGGAGAAGTGTGGGCTCTGTTGGGGCAACGAAGCTGTCCCCTGTTTGCATTCCGATCCGGTTTTGCCGGATTGCCCGCCGGGGGAAACGGTGCGATTAAAAGGGAAAATCTGGTTTTATGAAGGCGAGGGGATCGAAGGAGAAATTGACAAGGAAATGAGGATACCGTGAAAGAAAAATTCGAAATTTCGGTGGCCGCCTGGTCATGGCGCCGGATGTTTGAAGCAGGGCAAATCAAGCAAATCGATCAACCGCGTCTGGCGAGAGAGGCCGGAGCGACGGGGCTGGAACTGGTCAATTCATTTTTCCCGTCTCCGCAATATGATTATTTGCAAGAACTGAAAAAAATCGCTGCAAATGAAGGTATTCGAATTCTCCTGATTATGTGCGACGGGGAAGGCAGCATGTACGCGCCGGATTTCAAGGAACGGCGGCAGGCGATCATCAATCACCACAAATGGCTCGACATCGCCGCGGTGCTGGGCTGTCACACGATCCGCTGCAATTCGGGATACGGCGTGGTTCCCGCCGTAGAGGCTATGAAAAACGCCGCCGATAGTTTTTATGAACTGTGCGATTACGCCCGGCAATACAACTTGAACGTTGCCATCGAAAACCATTGGGGGCTTTCCTCCCATCCCGACTGGCTGGTTGGATTGATGAAGATGGTTGATGTGGATAATTTCGGAACGTTGCCGGATTTCGGCAATTTTCCTGACGACGTCGATCATTACCGCGCCGTGGAAATGATGATGCCGTTCGCCAAGGCGGTGAGCGCCAAGTGCCATGATTTCGATGCGCAAGGCAATGAAATCCATACTGATTTCGAACGCATGATGAAGATCGTGTTCAATGCCGGGTATCACGGGTATGTCGGCGTGGAATATGAGGGGGGAAAATTGGGGGAAATCGAAGGAGTAAAGGCTTGTGTGAAACTGTTAAATCGATTTCGGGAAGGGAATTAGGCTGAAGACTGAAGGGTACTAAAGTTTATATTTAACATAATTCTTTTGTCTTTTGGTATCTGTGATGAATCAAGAAAGGGCGACGTGATCGGCCGTTTCCATCGATTACGGGATAGAGGCGTTGATTTATGCTATAATATAGTCAGGACAAGATTATCTTTGGAGCCATCCGATGAAACGCTTGCGAATTTATGTGGATACTTCTGTGATTGGTGGGTGTTTTGATGAAGAGTTCGCTGAGTTTAGCTTAAAGTTTATGGAACAAGTACGTAGCGGACAAATCATACTCATCGTTTCTAATATTTTGATGGATGAATTGGAATTGGCTCCATCAAATGTGAAAGAAGTAATCAGAGAAATGTCACCGGAATTTATGGAATCTGTGGAAATTTCCATGGAAACGGAAAGTTTGCGCGATGCATATTATCGGGCTGGTATCGTTGGAGAACATTTGATAAACGATGCGCATCATGTTGCTGTAGCAACCGTTGCCCAAGCCGATTTGATCGTCAGTTGGAATTTCAAACATATTGTTCATGTGGATAAAATAAGAAAATACAATTCGATTAATCTGCAAGAGGGATATGGATCTATTGAAATTCGGACTCCAAGAGAGGTGATTTAAATGAAAAAGAAATTCGATTGCGTAGAAATGAAAAATGCCATTCAAGCACAATTGCGAAAAGAATATGAAGGATTAAGTGACGAAGAGATTCGGACTCGTATTAAACATAAACTTGAAACGTCCGACACGCCTGCTGCTCGCTTGTGGAGGAGGCTCACATCGAAACAGATGGTTCCTACTTCATAATGGAAAGGTGAAGGTTTTAAACTGGATTGAAACCAAAATTCTTTTGTCTTCCCTTGTCCGTGATGCATCGGGAACGTGCGCCTTTCCCCTCAAAAGTTGGAATGATTTTTGAAAATCGATGCCAATCGCATGATCAATTGGTTACCATGTTCCTTTAATATTCCAACGACGTCAATCCTTTACTAATCGCGTATTTCGTCAACTCCGCAATCGAATGAATATCGAGTTTCGTCATGATATTTTGCCGATGGGCTTCGATGGTGCGCTCGCTGACGAAAAGGGCAGAGGCGATTTCTTTGGTGGCTTTGCCTTCCGC
Organism: Candidatus Omnitrophota bacterium; assembly: GCA_003598175.1. Taxonomy (GTDB): domain Bacteria; phylum Hinthialibacterota; class Hinthialibacteria; order Hinthialibacterales; family Hinthialibacteraceae; genus SURF-12. Next base: position 17,884 of record QZKN01000114.1, on the reverse strand, counting down.
GAGTAGTTGCAGCACTTCGCGTTCGCGCGGGGTGAGGAGCGTGATCTCGCTGTCGTCGGTTGGTTCCGGTTTTTGTAAATATTTCACCACGGAATCGATCACGTTGGGGCTCAGATAGGTTTTATTTTCCATGACGGTGCGCACCGCGTTGGCGAGTTCCTTAAAGGCGCAGCTTTTGGGAAGATATCCCGATGCGCCGGCCTTGATCATTTGGGCGACGTATTGGTTGTCGCTGTGTACGGACAGGGCGATGATTTTGCAGGATGGAAATTCCTGGCGGATGCGACGCGTCGCTTCAATGCCGTTCATGTCGGGCATGCTGATGTCCATGATGGCCACATCGGCGTTGTTTTCGCGGACGAGTTCGATGGCCTTACGCCCATTTTCCGCCTCGCCGACCACTTTCATCCCCATTTCCTTGTCCAAAAGTGGGCGCAGTCCTTCGCGGATAATGCTGTGGTCGTCGGCCAGGACGATTGTAATGTGCATGAGTGTATATTCCTCTTCGCAAAATCGATGACGCAGGCGGGACGCTGGCTCTATCCTTTTTTTACTAAAAATCAATAAAAAGGGACTTTAAGGATAATGGAAGTTCCTTTGTCGGGCTTGCTTTCCACTTTCATGTTTCCGCCGATTTGCGTCAAGCGCTCACGGATACTAAAAAGGCCGAATCCCACGGTTTTTGCCGGTTGTGCGTGTGGATCGAAGCCGATTCCTGCATCGTGCACACAAATTGTAATGCCGGAGGCGTCGCAAGTAACGGTTAACGCCGCCGTTTGAACGTGCGCATGTTTTACTACATTCATCAACAACTCACGAATGGCGCGAAAGAGGAAATACCGGAGATCGTCCGGCGCTTGGGGAATGGGAAGATCGATGCGCGTTTCGATGCGAATGCCATGCTGTGCATGTATCTGATCAACCAGTTGCTCGATGGCGGCTTCGAGGCCGACTTCGTAGAGGATGGAAGGGCACAATTCAAGCGTCAACGTTCGGGAATTCTGCAATGTTTGGTCGATCAGGTTTTTGATTTTTTCCAAATCGTCGGATTCTTCATGTGACGCGAGTGAAGATTGCAGCGCCTCAAGTTTGATGATGGCGAGAACAAGCGTCTGGCCGATGCCGTCGTGCAAATCCACGGCCAGGCGGCGGCGTTCGCGTTCCTCGACCAGCGACAATTCGGACGCCAGCATTTGCAGCTGCGTCTGATAGGAAAGCACCTGCTCGTACGCGGTTTTGATTTCGTTGGCGTCCTCCTGCAACTTTTCATTGGCGCGTTTCAAATCCGCCGTGCGTACGGCAATGAGCCGGCCTAGATTGCGATGGTGGGAGAGATGCAACCGCAGCGAAAAAATTGACAGGATCGTTCCCAACGTGAGGATAACAAGAAAAAATGGTTCTTTATACCACGAACGCAAAACGATAAAAGGATATTCCGCAGGTGTGGGATCAATATTCCAATTTCGGTCCATGGCTTTCACGGCGAAGGTATGCGGACCGGGCGATAAATGATGGGCGGAAACGACGGTATCTTTCGAGAAGGGCGTCCACGGCTCCTGATCGAAGCGATGCGAGAAGAGCAGACGCTCCGATTGCGTATACCGCCATTTGTCCATGCCCTGAAAGAAGAATTGAGCGCCGGCTGGGGCGACTTCGCGTGAGTTTTTTTCCGGCGGGATCCACGTTTCCGGCGCGTCGAGGTCGGCGTCGCGATGATAGAGGCTGACGCCGCTGGAGGTTCCGGCCCAGAGATTGCCGCGGCGGTCTTCATACACCTCGAAAACAGCCGCGTTGGGAAGGCCATCTTCGAATGAATTCGTCATCCACGAATTCTCATGAAACCGATGCAAACCGACGCCGGAAGCCACCCACACGCTGCCATCGCGCGCGGTGATCATCGAGCGAACGCTGTCCAGACCGGATTGAACCAAAGACCAGTTAACTCCGTCATATTCAAAAATACAGTCTCTGCCGCCGACCCAAATGTTTTTCTCATCGATGGGGTGAATGCAATACGCCGCCGAATCGGTATATCCATCGGATGGAACGAACCGATGAAAATGTCCATTTTGATAACGCACCAGCCCATTCAAACCGGCAAACCAGAAATCACCGTCTCGATTTCGATAAATGTGGCGGATGTTCTCATCGAAAAATTGACCGCTTTCATGCGCGAGAATGGTACGAAAGTCTCGGCCATTGTATTGCTCCAGACGAAACTGTGAGCCTTTACTGCACAGCAGCCAAATGCCTTCTTTATCGCCGGATGAGAGAAGAGAGATTTTCCATGATTCGGGATGACGGACGGTTTTGAATTGTCCGGTTTGCGGATGAAATAGGAGAAGATCGTTGGTGCTGAGAAGGGCGATTTGACCATCCGGCAAAAATGTCATGTCTTCCGTGAGGAGTTCCTGCGTCTGATGGCCGGGCGGCAAAAGATGAAGCGTCCAGTTCTCATGATCCCAACAAGCCAGATGGTCTTTCATGGCAAACCAGACGGCGTCGGTTTGGTCTTCCCGTATGGCGTGTACCACCGTGTCCGGGCGCGGCATGTTTGCGGGAGTTCGCCAGGTTGCGGGCGCATACCGCGCCAATCCTTCGCTGGTGGCCATCCAGAAAATGCCATTCGGTTGCGTATGCAGGTCGATCAAATCACGCGAAAGAACTTTCGTTGTTTCCACGCGAGAGCAGTGGTGGTTTTCGTGGAAAAAAAGCGCAAATGGATTTTGGAAAATCCAGAATTGGCCTTGGAATCCACCCCAACCTGCGGCGACATCGTTTTGTGGATCCGTAAAGACAATTTTCCATTCTCCGTCTGTGAATTGAATTAAAACATGTCGTTGGAATTCACTGGAGAAGGCGGTTGCGAATAGTATGCCGGTATCGCATTCCTGCAAATGATTCAAATTGGAAATTTGTAGCGTTTGTGGCAGTACATATTCCTTCCAAACGAAAGAATCGGAATCGGTTTCATCGGATTGACCACGAGCCAGTCCATGGATTCCTGCAATCCATATTCCCCCTTCGCGCGAATGAATCATATCGATGAATGAACCGAGCTTGGTTTCCACGGCATTTACCATGACTTGTGTTTGATGAGCGTCGCAATGGTAACGCATCATTCGATCGGCATGGATATACCAAATCTGATTGTCGGAAATGGGAAAAAAGGACAGGATGGAGGAGCCATTCGGTTGAATGGGATAACGAATCCAACGTCCGTCGGTAATATCCCGTTCGTATTCATATTTCTGAAAACCGTCCCCGAAAACCGACCAGATCTCACCGGACGGGCTCTCGTAAACCGGAACGCCGACGCCCGGACTGGGGATGTTGGCGACCGTGTAGCCGTCGAGAATGCTCATTTGATCGACATGCCCGTGATTGACGAGAACATGGCCGTCCGGCGCGACGAACACCGCGTTGGAACAGGATTCCCGCAGTCCGTTTTCCGCCAGCCAAAAACGCCAATGTGGCGGCGTCTGTGCCAGGGACGGTTGGATGGAGATAAGGGAAAAAAGAAAAAAGAATACGATCCAAACCGATTTTATTAGTTGTTTGAATACGAAAAGCAATTCATTCATTGCGCTCCATTATGGAGTTCCAAAAGCAATCGGCCGGCCGCATCGCTCCATAAAATCGGCGTTGCGGGCGCATGGCGCGCGCTGCCGTACGTCGCTTCGTATCCCCCTTCGTCGTATCCGCGTGGGTGAGGTTGATATCCCATCGATCCACCGGTCAAACCGATGGTCAACGTGGGATCGAAAATGGAATGCGTTTTTATGTCGCGCCCCACTTCGACGAATACTTCCGCCGGCATTCCCACGATGGCGAGGGGACCGATGCGTAGCGCGATGATTTCCGCGGGATGGAATTCCTCTTGCGTTTCCGCCAACGCAATGATACGGGCGGGAGTGCGTTCGTTGAATTTGCGTTTGTTGGCTTCTTCCGGATCTCGCTGCATTTCCTGTTTCGCCCATTCGTAATCCTCCGCTTTCACTGTGCGGACCGGGCTTTGCACGGTTTCACACCGAGCCGCGATACCGTCGATAGCAATCGGTTTCGCTTCCTTCTGCGCGTTCAACGCCGTTTCGGCCAACCGCGTTCCAATTTTACGAGATTCATCATATCCGCTGCGTTGATCCGGATCGTTGACGTTGATGTGGTTTACATTTCCACAGCAGGCGTTGAGATAAATCACGTTCCATTCGTTTCCTGATTTGGTTTTCATCGTCTGCGTCAGGTGATAGGGATAATCGGCGGAAAACAGTGTGCCGCCGATGCAATCCAGATGAAGGCCATAGCTGACAAGCGCGGTTTTTGCGTCGTTGAAGGTAATGATGTGAACGTCAGGATCGATTTCGCCGATCGGCCGCACGACGTCGGGATTGGCGCGGCCGGGATTGGTTCGCACGCTTCCGTCTTTCATCAAATAACGGCGAATGAAGGCAATGCGACGTTCCTGTCCGCATCCGTACGTGACGGTGGATTCGGCAACGCAGTTTTCCAGCGCTTGCTGCACAGCCGCGGCAACCTGCGCGGGTAATGGCTCCTCGATTTCGGAGACCGTGGCGCCGGTATGGGTATGAGTGGCGTGCAGGAAGATGTGTTCCGGTGGAATGCCGGTTTTATCCTCGATCGCTGCGCGAATTGCTTCCACCAATGGCGCTTGCACGCCGATCAAATCCAGCGCAACGATCGCCAGCGTCGTGTTCTCTTTCTTCAAAACCAACGCTTTGGCCAACAATGGATCAAGCATGCCCGACGCTCGGCGTTCGGTGAAATAGCCGGGCATGGTCACGCCGAGTTCGGGAGTGATGTCAACGTCGGCATAACCGATGTGGAGAGTGGAGTTCGACTCGGCGTATCCATACGGCACAGGAAAGAAGCATAGGACCAGTACAAGGATCCATACGCCGGTTGAAAAGAAGATTTGATTGTGCGTTATGTGGGTTTTCATCCTGATCCTCCATCAATAAACTGGTATTTTAAATATCGTTTCCTTTTTCGAACAGGTATTCGGAAATGGATGTGTCCGTTCAGTATAGAATCAAAATTCCAAATCCAAAATGGATTGCATCGATGTGGTGTTGTCAGTGAATACAAACAAATTTAGTGTATTCTATCGCAAAAAGTGGAACACAAATTGCTTAATAAAAATGGGACAGGGTTTTGTATGAAAATGTGTCGTTGTGATCAACCGATCATGACGGTTTCTATGAAAATGCCGGAGCGCGGGCATCCTGCCCGCATGTGCAGACCAGAGGTCCGCACCACAAATTTTCATCCTTTGTTGTGATCGATCGATCCTGTCGGTTTAGGTGATTTGAAAAGTGTAAGTTCAAAAGAAAACGGATATCTCGAACCGAATGAAGTGAATATAATACCAGGCAAAATGGAAATCATTCCATGTGGGATGATTTTATAACTACATGTAACGAGCTGATAGGATGAGAACATTGGTGCTGTTTCTGGTAACGATCCATCTGATGATTGCATTCGCCGGCGGGAAGACTGTCAACGCCGGGGAAGAGAATCGTGCGATACAGGAACCCCCGTCGCGGTTCGATCAAGGCCCTCGGGAAGGCAATCGGTTTATGCGGGAAGGGGGGCGTCCTTCTCCGCCCACGGAAGCGGAACGAAGCGAACGCATGAAAGAAGCGCTGGGATTGTCGGATAAGGAATGGAAGGCGATCGAACCGGTGGTGGTGAATTTGATCGATAAATTGCGCCGCCCGCCTCGCGATCCCTACCGCTTTGAATTGCGCGCAAGCGAGGAAGCAGTGAACAATAAACCGCCGTTTGAATTTTCCGTCCTCTTGCCGTGGTATAAGGAACCCGGTTTTCTGATGATCACCATCACGGAAAGTCTGTTGATTGTCATCCTGGCCGGAATCGCGCTTCGCCGTCATGTTCAACTGGCGCAGTCGCATCAACGGCTGGTGCTGACGAATAAGGAACTGCTCAAACTCGATAAAATGAAATCTTCATTTGTTTCGCAAGCCTCCCACGATTTGCGCACGCCGTTAACCGCCATCAAAGGCACGTTGGATAATTTGCTGCTGGGCATCGGCGGCGCGCTCAACGAAAAACAGACACAGATCCTGTTGCGAGCCACGCGCTCGGTGGATCGCCTGACCGCCCTGGTGAACGACATTCTCGATCTCTCCCGCATTGAATCCGGGCGTATTGCTCTGGAAAAGACAACCATTCAACTCAACACCCTCGTGGAACATGTGATGCAGGAATGCAAACCGGCCGCCGAGCAAAAAAACATCCTTATTATTAAAAATATCAGAAAAGAATCCATTACGGCGCACGCCGATGGCGGAAAATTGGAACGAGTGATGGGAGAATTGATCGGCAACGCCATCAAATATACGCCGGATGGAGGGACAGTGGAAGTGTCGCTCTCCAAACACGGGAAAACGATCGAATTCGTCGTAAAGGATTCGGGCATCGGCTTTACCAAAGAGGAAAGTGAAAAAATCTGGGATCGTTTTTATCGCACCAATGAATCCAAACAAATCGCCAAAGGTTCGGGATTGGGACTCTCCATCGCCAGAGAACTGGTGGAACTGCATGGCGGAACCATCAGCGCGGAAAGCCAACCGAAGCAGGGAACCACGTTTCGAATGCGTCTGCCGTCGGATGCAAACCATTTGCGATAACACATTGCGCAATTCTTACTCAACAGAGATCACGGATTTGAGTAAATCCTGCGCAGGGAGCCTTCGAAAACCGCACCGGCGTTCCTTGATTTGCCTGTTGGCTGAGTACAAGCTTAATGCGCAATCAATGTTAAGCATGGAATAATCAGTATTACAATTGAGTAATCATAGATTATATGGTTTAATGAGAATAGAAATCATACTATTGAAGATGAAAAACTCATGGATGATCAAGGTTTGTTGCAACAGACGATTCCACGCATCGAATATTTACGGGTAAAGAATTATCGGACTTTACACGATTTGGAATTGAAGGAGATTACTCCCTTAACCGTTTTTCTCGGACCAAATGGGAGTGGAAAATCAACCATTTTTGATGTCTTTGCATTTCTTTCCGAATGTTTCACTTCGGGCTTACGTCGCGCATGGGATAAAAGAGGGCGTTTTAGTGAATTGCGGACACGGGGAGCCGATGGTCCTATCATTATCGAATTGAAATATCGTGAAAAGCCAACACTTCCTTTGATAACATATCATTTGGAAATTAATCAAGGTGAGAGGGGACCTTTAGTCGCAGAAGAATGGCTGCAATGGAGAAGGGGTATTAGAGGAAGGCCTTTCCGATTCCTTAATTTCCAGAAAGGAATTGGTGAAGTGGTGTCCGGAGAATTGCCTGACGAGAAAGATATCCGAAATCCGGAACAATTAGATTCACCGGAGATGCTGGCAGTGAACACACTGGGACAATTCGCCAAACACCCACGTGTCAGCGCATTGCGTCGATTTATAACCGGTTGGTGTCTTTCTTATTTGAGTGCGAATAATATGAAAGGAGCTACCGAAGCCGGTCCTCAGGAAAGATTATCATCCACCGGCGATAATCTTCCCAACGTGATTCAATATTTAAAGGAACAGCATGAAGACCAACTGAATCGTATTTTAGCAGTTTTATCAAAACGAGTGCCTCGATTGGAACGAGTCGATGCGGAACCGTTGTTCGATGGACGGTTGTTGCTGCAAATCAAAGATGCACCCTTCGACCGTCCTATATTATCAAAATATGCTTCAGATGGTACTATTAAAATGTTGTCTTATCTGACGCTACTCTATGATCCCAATCCACCGCAATTAATCGGCATTGAAGAACCTGAAAATCAATTACATCCCCGTTTACTGCCGGAATTGGCCGAAGAATGCAGAACGGCATCGGAGCAGACTCAACTTCTTGTTACTACTCATTCCCCATATTTTGTGAATGGATTGCGTCCAAAAGAACTTTGGGTTCTTTATCGCGACGAAAAAGGTTTTACACAATCCCGACGGGCGATCGATATGCAGGGAATCAAAGAATTTATGGATACGGGCGCAAAACTCGGATATCTCTGGATGGAAAATTATTTCGAAGTGGGAGATCCACTGACGAATGAAGGAGGCCCAAAAGGAAAGGGTAAAATGCATAAAAGCATGGCGAAGGAGTAATGGAAATGCATATTGAATTTCTTGTGGAAGAACCTTCCGCCGAAGCCGCATTAATGAATCTATTGCCTAAGATATTGGGCGCCGAAGTAACCTATACCATCCATCCTTTCCAGGGGAAGCATGATTTGCTCAAACAATTACCGGATCGCTTGCGCGGGTATAAAAAATATCTTTCCGGAGATTCTCGGATTGTTGTTTTGCATGATGAGGATGGAGAAGATTGTAAAAAACAAAAAGAACGGCTGGAATGCACTGCCTGGGAGGCAGGATTTTTTACAAAAACCTCCGGTTCTAAAAAACCAATTCGTGTTTTGAACCGGTTGGCAGTTGAAGAACTTGAGGCTTGGTTCTTTGGTGATATGGAAGCGATTATAACCGCGTATCCGAAAGTATCTCGTCATTTAGAACGGAAAGCAAAATTTCGAAATCCGGATGCCATCCCGGGAGGTACGTGGGAAGCATTGGAACGAGTCCTGAAACAAACAGGATATTATTCCTGCGGGATGCCTAAAATCGAGGTGGCGAGAACGATTTCGAAATATATGGATCCTTCACGAAACCAGTCAAACAGTTTTTGTGTTTTTCGAGAAGGATTGTTGGATTTGATTCAATAAGAAATCGTAATAATTGATTTTTATATATTATTAAAATCCGGAGGTCACTCCATGAACAAGAAACTCGTTTCCCTCAATCGCCGCGACTTCGTGCGAACCAATGCATTGTCAGGGATGGCTCTATTCGCCGTCTCTCCGTTCACGGGGGCGGAAGAACTGGCAAAACTAATACCAAATCAATTAATAAAAGGTCTCAAGCAGGAAACCGACAAGTCCCCCATCGACGAGGCGGTGTGGTACGCGGCCAACGCAGTCGGAGATGGTTTATTATATCGATTTCCGAAAGGATTGTTGGCCGGCGCGAAATATCTTTCCGCGGATATTGTGGTGGATGGCGTTCATCTCGTCGTATTTTCGATGCAACTGCAGGAAGGAGAGAACGGTCCGGCGTTTCGCATGGGATATAAAGGACTCAATCAGGCATCCGCGCGCATTCGCCTGCCGATGGAATTTACCAATCTCAATCGCTGGCGGTTGGAGCGCGAAGGCGCATGGTTGAAACCGTCCTGCGGCGGAGATCGCATCGATTTGAACGAGGTGGATCGTATTCGACTCATTGTCGGCAATAAAAGCGACCAACCCGCCCGCTGGTGTCAGACGCCGCTTTATTTGTGGAAAGAAGAAGCTCCGCGCATGAAAGCGCCGCTGCTGCCGAAAGGAAAATTACTAGACGAAATGGGGCAGAGCACGATTCACGATTGGCCGGCAAAGACGCGATCCGTCGAACAACTTACCAAACGTTTGCAGGATCAACTGGCGACAGCCGCAACGCAAAATTGGCCGGATCACTTCACCCGCTGGGGCGGATGGAAAGAGAGAAAAATCGACGGAAACGGTTTCTTTGCCGTGCATAACGACGGCAAGCGCTGGTGGCTGGTCGATCCTGACGGACACTTTTTCTGGTCGACCGGTCAGGATTGCGTGAGAGCGGGAATCGATTCGTTCTGTGAGGGGCTCGAATCCGCTTTGACGTTTCAACCGGACCGGACCGGGGATTTCAAAGCGATTTATGGAAGACAATCCATCGATTATTTAAGGGCGAACTTGATTCGAACCTTCGGACCGGAAGCATGGCATGAAAAATGGGCTCAGATTGCCTTATCCCAACTGCGCGCGTTCGGATTCAACACCGTCGCCAACTGGTCGGAATGGCAGATCGCGCGCGAGGCGAAATTTCCTTACGTTCGGCCATTATCCACCCACTTTTCTCGCTCGCAAAACATCTATCGCGACTTTCCGGATGTGTATCATCCCGATTTTCAGAAGGATGCGGAATCCTTCGCGCAACAGCTGCGCGAGACGCTCGACGATGCGGCCATGATCGGGTATTTTCTGATGAACGAGCCGACGTGGGGATTTTCGTCCGAATCGCCCGCCGCCGGCATGTTGTTCACCACGCCTTCCTGCGAGACGCGCAACGTATTAAGCGCATTCTTACAGCAACGATACGAAACCAATGACAAACTATCGCAATCGTGGGGAATCCCAGCCACGTTCGCCGCAATCGGCGAAGGCGAATGGAAAATCCGATTGACGGAAAACGCGAAGAAGGATTTGTTTGATTTCAGCGAGTTGATGGTCGAGAAGTTTTTTAAAACCTTAAGCGAATGCTGTAAAAAAGTCGATCCGCATCATTTAAATCTGGGCATCCGCTATCAAGGCGTGCCCCCGCAGTGGACAGTGAAAGGAATGCAGAGTTTCGACGTGTTCAGCATGAATTGTTATCGTTCCAACGTTCCCCTCGATACCTGCAAAGAGATCGTGAATCGCCTGCACATGCCGGTGATGATCGGCGAATTCCATTTCGGCGCGCTTGATGTGGGATTGCCGTCGCCGGGATTGGTGCACGTGCGCACGCAGGAAGATCGCGGCAAAGCGTATCGCTATTATGTCGAAGACGCGGCGGCAAATCCGTATTGCGTGGGAGTGCATTATTTCACGCTGTACGATCAATCGGCGATGGGACGGTTTGACGGCGAAAACTATAATATTGGTTTTTTGGATGTATGCAATTCGCCGTATGAACCGATGACGAATGCGGCGCGTGAAACGCACGAGCGCATCTATCAGGTTGCGAATGGAGAAGTCCCACCGTTTGCGGATAAACCGGAATATTTACCCCGGTTGTTTTGACTCGGTATAACCGTGGCCGCGCATTGATTTTTTCAGCATCCATTGATTCTGATTTTTTAGCGAGGATTAACTTTCGACGGATGCGATTTTATACGTTTTACTACATTTTTACGGGTTGACATTTGTGCGGTCTTCAATTTGTCAAACAGACGCTGGAGATCATGTTCACATTCCTTTGCCAAACCGTCTTTAATCAACCACAACTCATTCTGTATGGGGTCAGTCATAATCGGATTCTCCCATCAGTTCTTCCGGCGTGCATATTTCAGGACACGTAAAGCCATGTTTGACGCACACGGATCGGATAATTGGTTTCGTTTCGGCATTGGCGATGTGCCGATCGTGTGATTTTTGTCACTACCTTGTCGATTGGGAAGGGAAGCGATTTTCCTGCAATCGAAAACCGTCATATTATCTGCCCGCTTCACTTTCAATACTGAAACGTTTAAATTATGATGCATCCATATTATAATAGGGAGATATCGCGATGACAATCAAGCAATCCGTTGTTTTTGTAACTATCCTGTTCTTACAAGCCATTCCATCCGGCTTGAACTCCATCGGTTACTCGTTGGAACATGAAGCCATCGAACGATGGGGCGTCTATGAACTCTGCATCGAGGGATCCGTCTCCGGAAATCCTTATTTGGATGTTTCGTTTACCGCAAGCTTTGCAAACGGTGGGCAATCGACTTCGGTTCCCGGTTTCTATGATGGCGACGGCCTTTACAAAATACGCTTTTCCCCTGACCGGTTGGGCGAATGGTCGTATACGACGCAAAGCAACCGGCCGGAATTGCATGGCCGCGCCGGTTCGTTTTCATGCGTAAATCCGTCGGGAAACAACCACGGTCCGCTTGCCATCGTCAACACCTATTACCTTGAATACGCCGATGGAACGCCGTTCTATTCCGTCGGAACCACGGCGTATCAATGGACAAGCGTCAAACAGAGCATTCAAGAACAAACCATAAACACCTTGGCAAACGCGCCATTCAATAAAATCCGCATGTGTTTTTTTCCGAAATGGTATCAATACGGAAATAAAACGGAGCCTTGGGACTATCCGTTTGCAGAGAAAAATGATTTCTCCCACCCCAATTATATTTTTTTCCAAAACTTTGACAAACGGATTCGGCAGTTGCTCGATCTCGGCATTCAGGCCGACGTGATCCTGTTTCACCCCTACGACAATTGGGGATACGCGGCGATGGGAAAAGCGAACAACGAACGCTTCGTGCGATACATGATCGCTCGCTTGTCCGCCTACCGGAATGTCTGGTGGTCATTGGCGAACGAGTGGGATATCCCCAAAATCAAAGAAACCATCGATTGGGAAGGGATCGGCGCTCTTCTCCGAAACGAGGATCCCCATCAACGCTTTCGTGGAATTCACAACTGGTATGATTCGGAAGATCACTTTTACGATCATTCTCGTCCTTGGATCACGCATACCTGCACCCAAACTTCCCAGTTTTACAACGCAATCAAATGGCGTAATCAATACCGGAAACCGTTGCTGTTCGATGAAATGAGATACGAAGGCGACGTGCCGAGCGGCTGGGGGAATCTGTCCGGGCAAGAAATGGCCAGTTATTTTTGGATGGCGGGACTCAGTGGTGGGTATGGAACCCACGGAGATACCTTTCAGAACACGTCGGACGATTCCACCGAAGTGCGCTGGTGGGCAAAAGGGGGATTGCTTGACGGAAACAGCCCCTCACGGATCGCATTCTTCCGATCCTTCATGGAGATGCTTCCTGTGAAAGAAATGAAACCCGCTTTAAATGATAACGGGAATCCCAAAAACTTAAACAACAATGTGTACTCATTTTCAAAAGATGGTGAAATCTATCTGGCATATGTCGCGGACGCCGATGTGGAAATCCGCTTCCAACTTGCCGGCGATCAGCCATACCAAATGAACGTGATCGATACCTGGAACATGAAGAGCCTATTGAAAGAAGATTTTCGCCCCGGAGAGTTTCGATACACGACGAAAAACAAGTATGAAGCAATATGCTTGTCGGTTCATAAGTAGTTTCCTATGAGGTTTCCATTTGCTTCATCAATTTGAGTTGCAGATACGAAGCATGAGAAACCAGTAAATACCCCAGTCCCCACCCTATGTTGATCCACAAATATGGATGATACAAATCGTGCATATCATAATACGAGTACATACTGTCAGTGATCAGGAACAACGCATAGGCGCAAACCAGCATGGAACATGGTTTTGAAAGCGGAGAACGTCCCATCGAGAAAAAAGCCAATGCGAGATGCACACAAAAATAGGCAATCACCACATCCAGAAGAGGATAGATCAAAAAAATCAATTTTTTCCAAATTGGATCGGCTCCGATTATGAGGATGGGATAAAAATTCAATAGGATGAACAATGCGGCGAGGAATAATGCAATGATATTGCCAATAGATTTATAGTTGTTGCAATCAACAAATTCATTTTGAACGAGATGATGATGATACAGTCCAAAACATCCCAGCCAAATGAATTCACCCAAAGTGATGAAAATGTCAGGCGCACTAAAGAAGGATGTAATTTCATTTGAAAAAAAAGTGGTGGTGGAATAGAGCAAATGACCGACGCCGTGGCAACTTAAGGCCATGCACGCCAAAATCCAGATTCGTTTTGCTGCGTCTTGCTGAATAAAAAAAGTGGAGACACGATAAAAATTGACCGCGCCAAGTAAACAGGCGCCGGTGATGACGGCATCGTTAAACACTTCGACTCGCGTCTCCGGCAGGAGGCGAAACGAATGAATCACTGCCATCACAAGGATGTAAATCAGTAATCCATAAAATGGCATAAAAAAACCTTTCGATTTAGCGATTCATTTCTTTTGATTTCACCATCTGTTTTTGTAATTGCTCAAGTACATTATGCGCGCGCTGAGTGCCAACAAAAAACTGCAGGTTATCGCGCAGGTAAATGCCAACCGTCTTCAAATCGTTGTCGCCGATTTCGTGCGGTTGGATGTTATATTTTGCGCAATACGCTAAAATGAAACGGCGGGACACTCTCTCGCCGAGAATGGGCAGCAAATATTTTTGAATCTCGTCTGCCAGCGCCAACATCAATCTCCTTTGATCGAATCGCCATGAACCGACAAAAGCTATTTAACAATGGGCTGAATCGCCTTGGATAGAAAATGAACCCCCCGAGCAAACAAACTTCGGGGGGTTCGATCTGTAAAGACGTTGTCTATCAAATATTAAGAACCGGAATTTCTATGCGCTGTTTCTTTGCGGCGGCTTCCTGGGCGGCATAGCAGGCCTGCGCGGCGAGGGTTCCTCGCACGCCGCTGCACAAATTCGGCGCGCCGGTGCGGATGGTGTGGGCGAAACCTTCCAATTCCCATCCGTACGGTTCGTAATTGGTGAATCCGCCTGCTCCGCCGCCGCCGGTGGCGGCTGCGCCGGTGTCGTGAGCGGCGAAAGCCGCGCCGGCTTTATCTTCTTCCGACATGCCTACCTGCGTTTCCTTGGCCGCTTCCTTCGCGGATTTTTCGTCCCAACCGGCTTCCCAAAAGAGATAACTCTCGTTTTCCTTGGTCAGGATGATCGTGCCGCGGGTTCCCATGATTTCCTCGTAGTAATCATCGAAGCGGTTGGACTGGATTGCCGAATAGGTGACCGTACGGCCTTCGTCATATTCGTATATGGCGTAGATGTGATCGTCGACTTCGCGGTCGTCGACTTCCCATACCCGCTGTTCGGGCGGCGTCGTTTTGAAAATCTGATCGAAATCTTTTTGAACTTTATAATGGCCGGAGGAAGCCTGAACCGCTTTGGGACCCTTATCGCCGAAAAACCAGTTGGTGATGGCAATCTGATGGCTGCACAGCTCGGTCCACATACCGTGCGACGTGGGAGAATACCAACGCCAGTTGACCATGCGCGGCAGGTCGGGGTACCCGAAAGGCGACGGATCGAACTTCATTAACTGCTCACGATATTCGGGAACCACGTGAATCCAGTAATTCCAGTCGGTGTTGCGATGCCACAGCGCGCGAATATGATACACGTTGCCGAGAAGACCTTCTTTGTACATTCGATAAGCGTCCCAATACAGCGGATTGTAAAACCGTTGGTGGCCGATCTGCAGATTGAGGCCTTTTTGCCTGGCCAACAGCGTCATTTGCACGCATTCTTCGGTGGTATACGCCATTGTTTTTTCCGTGAACACGTGCTTGCCGGCTTCGAGCGCCTGCATGGTCATCGGTCCGTGAAGATGCAACGGCGTGGCCACGATGACAGCCTCGATTTCCGGATCGTTGAGCATGTCTTCATATTTTTCATAGGCTTTCGGATTGGGATGATGCCCGCTGTCTTGGATCAATTTCCGGCCCAGTTCACGGTTGTCCGGCCGAATGTCGCAGGCAGCGACCAGATACAGATATTTGGGATTGGCGACGCTCATCAACACCCGGCCTTCCATTCCCGTTCCGACCACGCCGGCCTTGACCGGACCGGCATTGGTGGCGGTATACGCAAAAGCCGCGGCCGGCGGAATCACCGCGGCGGCTTTCAGAAAATTTCGTCTGCCGATCATTTGTTGTTCTTGAGTCAGCTGCATGATTGAGAACCTTTCTCTTTATTGTAATTTTTTTATATGACTGATTAATTATTGATCCATGCTGAAATCAGGAAGCCGCTGCTTGGGTTTGCGGGGCCTGTCCGGGTTCGACTTCGGCAATGCGTTTTTTGCCAAACCACTGTTTCAAAAGCGGATCCAATCCACACATCTGGCCGGAATTGACTGCGAGCAGGGCAAGAAGCGCGATGAATTCGATGAGGTTTTTGTTGACGATCGCATAATTGCCTTCGCTGCCGATGATATGATTACCGGCCCACGGCGAGTAATGCATCCAGGCGAAAAACGAACTCCAATCCGTCATCGTCGCCGCATCCATCGCATACGGATACGCGAATGGCGGCGCGGCGCAGTAAAACATGACTAAAAGGCCCATGGCGACCAGCGTGGAAATACGCGTAAAGAGACCCAACATCAAACCGATTCCGGAAAGAGTGAGAAGCCAGGGCATGGCGATATCGGATAATTGCAATAGCAGGGGATCGTTGCCGATTTGTCGAAAATATTCGGCGAACGGCCCCCATGATCCCATCAAATACCCTTTGGCGGTCCACGTCGGGTGCATCAACTTCACCCACCCTTCACGCAGGAAATGCCATCCGATACTCCAACGAAGCAGCACCAGACAAAATTGCTGCCAACCAGTAAAATAATACCGAGGCTGTTTGGTTAACACGATGCGGTTAATACCTCCAGATTTTCTTGAGTCAAATTGGTCGTTACGATTTCAGACTTACCGTTTTCATCCGGTTTGCACAGAATCAAGACGCCAATATCTTTGTAATTCTCACAGTATTTCATCGTTTTCTCAACCCCCATCACATAAAACGCCGTCGAAAGCGCTTCCGCCCGCGCCGCCGTGGGAGCGATAACGTTGACGCTCACCGCTTCATCGGCGGGCCAACCCGTGCGGGGATCGAGAATGTGGCCGTACATTTTTCCTTCATGAATAAAATGCTGTTCTTTGCTCCCCGACGACGAAAATCCTCTGTTTTTCAGGTTTACCATCCCCAGCGGGTGGTTTTCATCGAACGGATTCCTCACATGAAACTGCCACGCATCCTTCCACGCCGGCGCGCCGGCCGAAATGACGCTGCTGCATCCGCCATTGATTAAAACATTGTTCAAGCCGTGTTCTTTCGCAATGGCGATCGCGCAATCCAACGCTATTCCCTTGCCGATGCTGGCGGGAGTCAATTCGATTCCTTCCTGTTCAAAAAAAATCGTTTGCTCCTCTTCGTCCAGAGTGACATGTTGCATTCCCACGCAGGCAAGGGCTTCGTTGATTTTTTCCGGTTCCGGGATCCGTCCGTGACGGCTAAAAAATCCCCAGCAACGGCTGAGAGGAGTGCTGGTGAGATCGAACGCGCCGCCGGTTTCTTCATAAATTTGCTTGCCCAATCGCGCCAAGGCGAAGATTTCCCCACTTACACGCACGGGTTCCTGGGCGGCTCGGCGATTGACCTGCGACAGTTCGGACGTTTCCTTCCAGATGCTCATCATGGACTCGATCCGGTCGATCTCGTCCAATACCTTCATGCCGGTCTCGCGCGCCTTGGCGTTTTCGTACGAGCCGTAAAGCACTTCGAAATCGGTCGCCATGGCCTGCCGCTTCATGCGAACATAGGTGCGATCCAATCCCAAAAACGCCAGCGGTTCTTTCAAATCCGCCGCGTCGGCCACACTTTTCAGAAGGGATTGAAAACCACCGGAGAAAAAGTCCCTGCGGCTGCGAAGCGGGCTTTTCACGAAACCTACACTCCAAAATCAATAAAAACGTTTTGCATTACCCAGCCATTTGATTATTATACGTATTTATTTCTTTCGTGTAAGCGACAGGAAACGGGTTCAATCGGTTCTTGCCGAATCCATCTCGTTGCATGCATCCTCGCTGATCCGCATCGATCCTTTTTCTAAAAAAACGAATATCCATTTTTGCGTGACGGAGCCAAAACAATTCGTGAATCAAGCAATTTCGCTACAAGACGGCGCGGTGAAATCAAATTCTTTAGGATTAATCCTCGAACTGACCAAAGCCAGGTTGACCGCATTGGTTTTGGTTACCAATCTGGTCGGGTACCTGCTCGCCGCTCGTGAATCCATCGACTGGATCACGTTACTCTGGACCTTTCTCGGAACCGGACTCGCCGCGGGAGGCGCCAATGCATGGAATCAGTGGTGGGAAGCTCGCCGTGACGCCTGCATGGAACGCACGCGCCGGCGTCCGCTGCCCTCCGGAAAAATGAAGGGGAAAACCGCTTTTCTCTGGTCGGCGGGATTGTCATTCGCCGGCGCGGCGATTCTTGCGATATTCGCCAACATCTTGACCGCAATGCTGGCGGTAATCGTCATCGTGCTGTATGTCCTGGTTT